>JBJMGP010000163.1:0-71122 GCA_045807865.1 Pyrinomonadaceae bacterium | reverse complement strand
TCGGGCGCGGCGCACGCGCAGAGCGCGAGCAGGAGGAGTGTGCTCGTTAACGTTTGTCTCTTCATCCCGGTCTGCTTCTTTGAGGCAATTAACCACAGAGACACAGAGGCACAGCTTTGAGGACGATAACGCTTCAAGCTGTGCCTCCGTGGTTAATGTTTTCCTGCCGATTTACGGCTTCGGCAGCTCGATGGGCTTGCCGGTCATGAGCGTGGGCGCGCCCGTGCGGCGGAGCGCTTCGTTGAGCTGCGGCACGACGTCCGAGAGGAAGGTGTTGACTTCGCCGATCTTCTCGCCGAACTCCTTCTGGAGGTCGCCGTACAGCTCGCGTGCGGCCGGCGTCGGCCCGGCGTTCGTCGCGTCGAGCGTGAAGAAGAGCCCGCCGATGCGGTCAACCAGCTGCGCGCGACCCTCAAACCCCAGACCGCCCTCGGGCTGTGCGAGTCTGTTCTGCAACTCCTCGACCCGCTTCTTCTGCGCGGCGAGCCGGTCGGTCAAATCCTTCGGCACGTCCGCGGCGCCGAGCCTGTCCTTCACCGTCCGCTCGACGAACTCGATCTGCGACTTCAAGCTGTCGAGCGTGCGCAGGGCGTTGTTCGTCGCCGTCTGCATGTCGCGCAGGCGCAGCATCATGTCGAGCGTCTCTTTCAGGTCGGCGGCCGGCACGCTGACCGTCGGGTCTAAACGCACCTCGACCTTCCGCTCGTAAGACTTGTCGCCGACCAGCAGCCGCACGGTGTAGGTGCCGGGCAAGACCTGCGGCCCGCGCGGCCCGCCCGTGAACTGCGTCTCCTCGTCGGTCGCGGGCCGACGCACCTGCGGCCCGCCGTAGCGCAGGTTCCAGTTGACCCGGTTCAAGCCCTGCTCCTTCGCCACGTTCTCTATCTCGGAGATCATCTTCCCCGCCGAGTCGAGTACCTGGAATCTGACCTTCGTCTTCTCGTCCGGCTTCGTCTTCAAGTAGTAGCTGAGTAGCGCGCCGTAGGGCGGGTTCTGTCCGGCGAAAGCCTTCTCGGCGACGCCGTAGCGTGTCATGCGCGTCGTGTAGCGCAGCGCCGGGCGCGGCTCGAAGAGGTATGCGTCGGCGCGCGCCACCTCCGGTGTCATCTGCTGGACGGGCGTCGCGTCGTCGAGGATGTAGATGCTGCGACCGTGCGTGGCGAGGATGAGGTCGTTGTCGCGCGGGTGGACGATGATGTCGTGGACGGCGACCTTCGGGAGGTTCTTCAAGGCGAGGCTCGTCCAGTTGCCGCCGCCCGTGTAGGAGGCGTAAAGACCGAGTTCGGTTCCCGCGTAGACGAGCTTCGGGTTCTTCGGGTCTTCCTTGACGACCCAGACGTGCGCGCCCGCGGGCAGGTTCCCCGTGATGTTCTGGAAGGTGCGCCCGCCGTCCGTCGTCTTGTAGACGTACGGGCGCCGGTCGTCCAACTGGTGCCGGTCGAAGGCGACGTAGACGAGGTCGGCATCGACGCGCGAGGGCTCGACGTGCGAGACGGCCGAGAAGTCGCCGAGGTTCGGCACGTTCTTAATCAGGTTGCGCCAGCTCTTCCCGCCGTCGGTCGTCAACTGGAGGTTGCCGTCGTCGGTGCCGGCCCAAATGACCCCGGCCCGCAGCGGCGACTCGGCGATGCTGATGATGGTCGTGTGGTACTCGGCCCCCGTGTTCTCGTAGGCGACGGGGCCGCCCGCAGACTTCTGCTTGGCCTTGTCGTTGGTCGTCAGGTCGGGGCTGATGGCCGCCCAGGTCTTGCCGAAGTCGGTCGATTTAAAGAGCACGCTGCCGCCGAGGTAGACGGTGTTCTTGTCGTGCGGGCTCGGGACCAGGGGAGAGTTCCAGTTGAAGCGGTACTTGGCCGACTCGGCCGGGCCGCCGTCGTCGCCCATGTAAGGGACGACGAGCTGCTGCTCGCGCGTGCGCATGTCGGTGCGGACGACGTTCGCGCCCTGCGACTCCGAGAGATAGACCTCGGGGTCGTCCGGGTGGTTGAGGACGTAGAAGCCGTCGCCGAAACTTATCATCCGCCAGTCGTCATTCTGGATGCCGACGGGCTCGCGCGTGCGGCTCGGCCCCGTCCACGTGCCGTTGTCCTGCAACCCGCCCATCACGTAGTAGAAGGGCTGCCGGTTGTCTGCGTGTATCTGGTAGAACTGGCCCCACGCCGCGTTGTTGACGTACTCCCAGTTCTCGCCGCCGTCGTAGGTGACGGTGGCGCCGCCGTCCTGCCCGGCCCAGAGGCGGCGCGGCTGGCGCGGGTCGATCCAGAGCGCGTGGAAGTCGATGTGCTGGCGCCCCGTGATGCTGCGGAAGGTGCGCCCGCCGTCCACCGACATGAACAGCGTCGAGGCGACGGCGTAGACGCGGTTCTCGTTCGTCGGGTCAACGCGGACGTGCGTGTAGTAGAAGCCACGCGCGACGATGTTGGTCTGCTTCGAGACGTTGCGCCACGTCTCGCCGCGGTCGTCCGAGCGCCAGAGCGTCCCCTCCTTCGCCTCGGTGATGGCGTAGACGACGTTCGGGCTCGACTGGGCGACCGCGACGCCGATTCGGCCCATCACCTTCGGCAGGCCGCCCTCCAACTTCTTCCAGGTCCGCCCGCCGTCGATGGAGCGGAAGAGCCCTCCCTTCTCGTCGCCCGACGTGTGCCCCCAGGGCGTGCGCCGGAACTTCCACATCACGGCGTAGACGATGTTCGGGTTCGCGGGGTCGATGTCCATGTCCGCGACGCCGTGCTCGGGGTCGAGGTACAGAGTCTTATTCCAGGTCTTCCCGCCGTCGGTCGTCATGAAGACGCCGCGCTCCTCGTTCGGGCCATAGGCGTGACCGAGCGCGCCGACGTAGACCACGTCGGGGTTGCGCGGGTGGATGAGAATCTTCGAGACGTGCAGCGAGTCGCGCAAGCCCATGTGCTGCCACGTCCGGCCGCCGTCCGTGGACTTGTAGACGCCGTCGCCGTAAGAGACCGAGTTGCGCACGGCCGACTCGCCCGCGCCGAGCCAGATGACCTCGGGGTTGCCGGGCTCAAGCGCGATGTCGCCGATGGAGATGGTGCCCTGCCGCTCGAAGAGCGGAGTCCAGCGGACGCCGCCGTTCGTCGTCTTGAACAGACCGCCCGAGGCCGTGGCGACGTAGACGACGTTCGGGTCGCCGGCGACGCCCTCGATGTCCGCGACGCGCCCGCCCATGTTGGCCGGGCCGATGCTGCGCCACTCCAGGCGCTCGAAAGACTTCGTCTCGGTCGTCGCGTCCTCGGGGTGTTCGGGCAAAGGCGTCGGCGTGGCCTGCTGCGCGTACGCGGCGAGCGCGAGCCAGGCGGCGCAGGCGAGCGCGGCGGCCGCACGTACGAAGGGCGACTTCAGTCTGGGCATGTTCGGACTCCGGTTCTGCGTTTGCGACTGGTTTCGGTAGAGCGGTTGGGGCGGCAGCATAACCCGGCGGCGGGCCGCGCGTCCATACCGGCGCATAAAAAGCGGGAGGGGCGACCCTGAGCGGGTCGCCCCTCCCGTCCGGAAGGGTGGTGGGTTTAGACCGAGCCCCCGGCTACCACGTCGCCTTGAAGGTGAAGTGGATGATGCGCGTGTTACCGCTCTGCGAGGTGATGCGGCCGAAGCTGGTCGAGTCGAAGTTCTGCGTGGCGTAGATGAAGTTCGGGTGGTTGAGCATGTTGATGAGCGTCGTCTTCAGTTCGAGCTTGACCCGCTCGGTGATGGGCAGCCGCTTGACGAGGCTCCCGTCGATGTTGAAGTAGGCCGGCCCGTTGAGCGAGTTGACGGGGAAGTTGCCGAAGAAGCCCGGCTTGGGCACGCCGAAGATGCCCGGCTTGATGGTGGAGCTGACGAACTGCCCGGCCGCGTTGGTCGTGATGTCGAGCAGCGCCGGGTCGATGAAGTAGACGCCCGTCGAAGTGCGGTAGATACCGACGTGCTTCTTGAACTCCGCGAAGCTCATCCCGACGAGGTCAATCGGGTTGGAGCCGGGGTTGAACTGGTTGACGGTGGCGCGGTTCGAGGCCACGAAGACGGGCGGCCGCGACTGCCAGACCATAATGGTGCCGACCGACCAGCCGCCGACCAGCCGATCCACGACGCCGTTCGCGCCGTTCAAGTAGGCGCGGCTGTGGCCGAACGGAAGGTCGTAGATGCCGTTGGCGACGAAGCGGTGCGTCTGGTCGAAGTCCGAGCGCGCGTAGTCGAGGCTCGTGTCGCGCAGGGTGCGGAACGAGGTCAAATCGCTCTGGCTGCCGTAGGCGCCGCGCGCGTCCGTCAGCGTCTTGCTGAAGGTGTAGTCGGCCTGGAACTGCAACCCCTTCGAGTACCGGCGGCGGAACTCCATCTGGAGCGAGTGGTAGTTCGACATCGAGTTGTTGGTCAGCAACGTGATGCCGGCGGCGTTCGGGTTGGCGACGAAGTAGTTCGCCGGGATGCCGTTCGCCACGTTCTCGCGGTTGGGGCGGTAGGTGGTCGAGAAGGCCAGCGAGTTGGCCAGCGTGCCGATGTTGTTGTTCGCCAGGTTGGAGATGAAGGTGGCGTTGGTGTAGCCGCTCGTGGCCGCCAGCCCGGCGAAGAACTTGTCGAAGATGGGGAGCGCGACGCAGCCCGTGCAGCCCGGCGCGAAGCTGGTGCCGCCGCGGGCCGTGAGGTTCTTCTGCGCGTTCAGGAACTCGTTCAGGAACCCGTTCTCGTAGATGTTCACCTCGTTGTAGTTGTTCGCGCGCCAGACCTTGAGCGCGTGGTTCCCGACGTAGCGCACCTCGAAGGCCATGTTGCGCGTGATCTCGCGCTCGTAGCCGAGCGACCACTGCTGGACGTACGGGGTGCGGAGGTTCGGGTCGATGGCCCAGAGGGCGTTGTTCGGGTTGAGCAGGAAGTTCTGCCGGTCGGTGATCGGCATCGTGAAGGTCGGCGTCGAGAGCGCGACGCCCCCGCCGTTCAGCACGCCCACGGGCGTCGTGTTGGCCGAAGCCTGAATCAGGCCGGGGTTGGTCGTCCCCGTGCCGAGCGCGTTGCTGACGACGGTGAACCCGTCGTGCAGGTAGCTGATCGAGTAGCCGCCGCGAATCGCGCTCGTCCCCGCGCCGCCGAAGACCTTGCCCAGGAACCCGCCCTTGAAGGCCGGCGAGTAGGCGAAGCCGAAGAAGGGCGCGAAGTTGTTCCAGTCGTTTTTGTAGAGCCCCCTGCCCGTGTCGCCGCTCACGAAGTCGAGCGTGGCCTTCGTCCCCGTCACCTGCGACCCCGGCGCCGCGTTCGGGTTGAAGAGGTTGCCGAAGCCCGAAACGCCGAAGAGGTCGGCGACGTTGGTGATCTGGATGCCGAGGCCGTTGGGCAGCGTCGGCACGCCCATGTAGTCCCAGCGCACGCCGTAGCTGAGGCTCAGGTTGTCACGCGCGCGCCACTGATCCTGGGCGTAGAGCGCGAGGTCGCGCTCCTTGAAGATGCGCGAGCGCGTGGCGCCCTGCACGAACCCGGACTCCGGGCTGGTGACGTTGAAGGTCGCCGTGGCCGAGCCGAGGAGGCCCGTGATGTCGGAGAAGACGTTCTGCGCGCGGGTGACGATGGCCGTGCCGGTCGCGCCCGCGGGCAGGTTGGGGAAGTTGGCGGCCGTGATCCCGTTCGAGTTGGCCGTGTTGCTGCCGAGCGTGACGACGGGCTGGATGCCCGCGTCGTTGAAGGTGTCGGCGAGCACCTGCTGGAAGTCGGCGCCGGCGCGGAACGTGTGGTTGCCCTTCGGCATCGCCACGTTGTCGAGGATCTGGTTGACGGTCGTCTCGCGCCCCTGCGACATGAACTGGTTGTCGTAGTTAGTCACCGACAGGAAGGTGATGAAGAAAGGGTTGGTCGGCGCGGAGTTGCGCAGGAAGCTGACCGGCGACCACTGGCGGCCGTAGCGGAATTCGTTGGTGACGTTGTTGCCGAAGGTCGAGTGGTCGGCCGCGGTGATGAGCCACCGCGTCGAGCCCTGCCCGGCGTCGATGCCGCCGGGGAACGGCGCCTCGATGGCGTTGAAGGTGTCGGGGAAGAGGCTGGTGACGAACTTGCTGAAGACGAACTCCAGCTTGTGCGAGCCGACGGGCGAGTGTTCGACGAGCTGGTGGTCGTAGCGCGCGACGTACTTGTCGCTCGGGTCGGCGCCGGTGACGTTGTAGCTGAAACCGGAGGTGTTGAGTCCGTCGCCGGCGAGCGTCGAGTTCGGCAGCGGCATGGCGTTGAGCTGCGCCGCGGTGATCGGGTTGAGCTGGCGCGCCGCCGGGTTGCCGATGGTCAGCAGGTTGAGCGTCTGCACCTGCCCGTTCGAGCCGGTGTAGCGGAAGACGCCGTTGCGCGCCTCGGGCGTCAGGACGGTGCGGGTGCGCGTCGCGGCGAAGTTCTCGCGGAAGCCCTCGTAGGAGAAGAACCAGAACGCCTTGTCGTGGCCGTCCCAGAGCTTCGGCCCGCCCTCGCCGAAGTGCGGCGCGTACACGGGGCCGCCGGCCGAGAAGCCGAAGAAGTGCTGATGCTCGCGCGGGCGCGGCGTGCCCTGAAGGTTGTTGAAGAAGCTGTTGGCTTCGAGCCAGTCGTTGCGGATGAGGTAGAAGACCTCGCCGTGGAAGTCGTTGGTGCCGCCCTTGGTGGTGACGCGCACCTGCGCGACGCCGCGGCCGGCGTCCGACGAGGTCGTGCCCGTCGTGACGCTGATCTCCTCGGTCGAGCCGAGCGTCGGCGCCGACTGTGCGAAGAGCGAGTCGGTCTTGACGAAGTTGTCCATCGCGTTGATGCCGTCCTGCGTGACGTTGGTCGCCGAGCCGCGGAGGCCGCTGATGGAAGAGGTGCGGGTGCCGGTGCCGACGACGGCGACGCCCGGCTGGAGTCCGGCCAGTTCGAGCGGGTTGCGCCCGCCGAGCGGCAGGTCCTGCACCTGGCGCGTGTTGATGACGTTCGTCAGCGTCGGGCTGCTCTGGTTGATGATCTCCTGCACGGCCGTGACGGTGACGACCTCGCTGACGGCGCCGACTTCGAGCGAGATCGTCGTCCGCGCGGGGACGCCGACCGCGACGACGATGTCGGGCGCGACGGACTTCTTGAAGCCCGGCGCCTCGATGGTCAGCGTATACTTGCCGGGCTCCAGCTGCGGGAAGCTGTACTCGCCGGCCTCGTTGCTGGTGGTGTCGCGGGTGATGCCCGTCTCGTTGTTTCTGATCGAGACGTTTGCACCTACCACGGTCGCGCCGCTCGGGTCGTTGATCACTCCGCTGATGCTGCCGGTGGTGCTCTGCCCGGAGGCGGTCAACGACACGCTCAGCAGGAAGAGGAACGAAATCAACGCTGCGGAGAGAGACTTGGCCGTGCTCCTCAAAGCGGCGGGGGTCTTGGGCGACTTCTCGCAATCAGTAAATCTCATGTGTGGGCTCCTTCTGAAAGCTGTAGCAGGGTCACCGCTCACGGGCAGCGGCCACGAAGATGAAGCGGGCTTCGACGCCCAGACTTCCAAAATGCCTGCTTGACGGATGAATGGAATGACTGCGAGAGGATCGCGCTCGGTGCTCGTCGCCGGCAGCACCCGCGGAAATCGGGAATGGCCGGCCCCCGGCCGTCCCGCCAAATCCCCGCTTTTAGAGCGCGGCGGGATTGTAATGTCCATCTTCCTGAATTTCAATCCATTTTTTTAGTGCGAAGTCTGATTAAGTGAACTTCAAGCCATTTTTTTGGCCGGCGACTACTTTTCGCCTTCCCCTCTGGCGGATTTGACACGTGCGGGCGCAGGCGCGAAAACAGTTCGTGAAGGGCTGCCGACCTGCCCGGCCGGCGGAGAAACCATTTGGCAAAGACTCTTAGGCAAAGGGGCGCGGTGCGCTCCCCCCTGCTCCTCCTGCTCACGGCGCTGCTGCTGGCCGCGGCCGGGCTCTACCTTTTCCTGCATGTGCGGCCGGAGGCGGCGCGGCGGACGAGCGCGGGCTGGCGTGCGCGCGTGGAGACGCTGGCCGGGGCGGGCGCGCCGGGCTTGCAGGACGGCGCGGCGCTTCAGGCACGGTTTCAAGACCCGTTCGGCGTGGCCGTCGGCGCCGACGGCAGCGTGTACGCGACGGACGCGGGCGAGTCGAACTCTCTCCGCAAACTGACGCCGGAGGGACAGGTCTCGACGCTTGCGGGCGGTGAGTTCAACACGCCTTCGGGATTGGCGCTCGACGGTGAGGGGAATCTCTACGTCGCGGACACGGGCAACAATCGCGTGCGGAAGGTTTCGAAGGAAGGCGTGGTGACGACGCTCGCGGGCGAGGGGCAGTTCAACGCGCCCGTCGGCGTGGCCTTGGACAAGGAGGGCAATGTCTACGTCGCCGACACTTACAACGACCGCGTCAGCGTCTTGACGAAGGACGGGCAGGTCAGGACGGTCGCGGGCGCAGGGGCTCCCGGCTACGCCGACGGCGGGGCGCTCGACGGCGCGCTCTTCGACACGCCCTGCGCCGTCGCCGTCTCCGAGGCGGGCGACATCTACGTCGCCGACACGGGCAACGACCGCCTGCGGAAGATTTCGAAGGACGGCCAGGTCTCCACGCTCAACCTCTTCGAGCCTCCGCCCACGCAGCCCGGGACACACGGCGCTAACGGCACGACCCCGACCCCCACGACCGGAGAGTCAAACTCGCCGGCTCCCAACGTCACGCCCTTTGAGTTGTCGAGCCCGGCCGGGCTGGCCCTCACGCGCGACGGTTTTCTTTATGTGACTGAATTGGGCCGGGGCCGTGTGATTCAAGTCGCGCCCGACGGCGCGGCGCACGTCATCGCGGGGCGCGGCGGGCCGGGCTTCGCCGACGGCGAAGGGCGCACGGAGGCGCGCTTCAACCAGCCTGCCGGTGTGGCCTTAGCGCCCGACGGCTCGCTCGTCGTCGCCGACGGCGCAAACTACCTGCTGCGCCGCGTCAGCCCTTTCGAGCTGAAGAAGGAGGACGAGAAGAAGAAGGAAGGAGTCGTGGCCGCGGCCCAACCCGACACGCCTCAAACGGACGTTCTCCCGCGCATCGACGCGGGGAGCCTCGGCGCGCCCTTCCCATGGCCGCTCGACCCGCAGGGCGCTTGGCACGAGGTGACGGCCACGATGGGCGAGGCGCGCGGCTCCTACGACACGAACGACAGCCGCCACCACCTGCACAGCGGCGTGGACGTGTTCGGCGTCTACGGCCAGACCGTGCGTGCGGTGCGCGAAGAGAAGGTCACGAGCCCGCTCTCCAACTGGGGCTTCGGCACTTTGAACGAGGGCTTCCGCGCGGGACTGATGACCTACGTCCACCTGCGCGTCGGGCGCAGCGAGCGCGACGAGATGCTCGACCCGAACATCTTCATCCCCGTCCGCGACGCCGCGGGCAAGGTCGCGCGTGTGCGCGTCAGGCGCGGCACGCGGCTGCGCGTCGGGCAGGCGCTCGGCACCATCAACCGCATGTACCACGTCCACCTGAACCTCGGCCCGCCCGGCGCCGAGTTGAATCCGCTCGCGCTCCCGTTCAAGGGCTTTGAAGACCACTCCGCGCCGCGCATCGCGCGCGACGGCGTGCAGCTCTTCGACGAGTCGGGTGCGCGCTTCACCGAAAAGCGCGGCGGCCGTCTCGTCCTGCGCGGGCGCGTCCGTATCGTCGTGGACGCCCTCGACCAGGTGGACGGCAATCAGCCGCGCCGCCGTCTCGGGTTATACAGGCTCGGCTATCAACTCCTGCAACCCGACGGGACGCCCGCGCCCGGCTTTGAACAGCCGCGCGTCCAGATAGAGTTCGACCGCCTGCCGCCCGACCGAGAGGCGCCGAAGATCGCCTACGCCGACGAGAGCGGCATCACCGTCTACGGGAGCAGCGAGACGCGCTTCCTCTACGAAGTGACGAACACCGTCCGCCACGGCCGCGCCGAGCGCGGAGTCTGGGACACGAGCACGCTCCCGCCCGGCGACTACACCCTGCGCATCCTCGCCGCGGACTTCGCCGGCAACGAGGCCGACGCCAACCGCGACGTGCCCGTCACCGTAGAAAGGCCGTGAACCGTAAACCGTGACAAGAGAAAGCGGGTTCTTCCTCTTGTCACGGTTTACGGTTCACGGCCTTTCAGCCTGTGCTGCCGAAGCCGCCCGCGCCGCGCTCGGTCTCTTCGAGCTCTTCGGCCCAGGCGGGCTCGGGTGTGGCAATGGCTTCGACGACGAGCTGCGCGACGCGCGAGCCGGGCTCGACCTCGAACGGCTCCCGGCCGTGGTTGACGAGCGCGCAGAGAATCTCGCCGCGGTAGTCGGAGTCGATGACTCCTGCGAGCACGTCTATCCCGTGCCGGACGGCGAGCCCCGAGCGCGGCGCGACGCGGCCGTAGAACCCTCGGGGCACGGCCACGGCGACACCCGTGCGGACGGCGGCGCGCCCGCCCGGCTCGATCAGCAAACGCTCGACCGCGTAGAGGTCGAGCCCCGCCGCGTGCGCGCTCCCGCGAGTGGGGAGCCGCGCCTCCGGGTGGAGCCGCTTGAAGTCTAGACGCTCGAACATGAGAGTCGCGTTTGACGAAACTTCAGTGGTGCGCACGGCCGGGGCCGCGCCCCTGAATGATGTTGCGCAGCCTCCCCCCGACGAACTGCCCGAGGAAGAAGGCGCCGACGATGACGGGGAAGCTTATCAACTTGAAGCCGAGCCCCGAGTAGATTCTCAAAGCGATGACCAGCGGCACGGGGATGTGCACGGCCAGAAACCACTGGCGCGACATCTTCCGCACGCTCGCGCGCCAGTAGCCGAACGGCAGGTTGATGAGAAAGACGAGGAGAGCGACAGTCCAGAGTCCCATTTGTTAAATGACAGTTACGTCCCAGTCAGTCTGAAATTCTAACGCTCGGCCAGCACGCGGTTCGTGTGTGCCAGGTGCTTGTACTCGGCATCGGGCACGCCCGGCCTAGGCGACCTTATGAGCAGTCTCGCTGGCCCCTCCCGAAGGTCTTGCATCGTTGCCCACGCGCTCCAAATGGGCAACGCCGTTACGCCGACGAGCAGCGCCAGCATCAAAGGCGCGCCGCGGCCGCCGACGTAACGCAGCAGCGGCAGGGCCGTCAGAATGGGCAAGTCCACGCTCAACCCCACGCGCCCCCAATACAACCAGCGCCAGTTGGCTTCCGTCAGCGTGAAGACGGAGGTGAGCACCCAGCCGAAGAAAGGCCCCAGCCCGCACGCTACCAGCCAGAAGGCGCCCACGCGGTCGGCCCAGTCGCCGCGCGGCGCAACCCGCGTGTGATACTCGGTGCGCCCCGCATAGTACATCCCGACCCCTACGAGAAGGCAGAGCGCCACGAGGAAGACGGTCGCGCCCCACCCGAGCGGCGGGACATAGCCGAACTCCAGGTAGCAGCGCGCCGGCACGTAGACGGCCGCCGTCAGCGCCGCCAGCACCCAGCGCCACAGGACACGTGCCGGAGCACGCGGCGGAGGAGTGGTTTCGTCCTTACCCTTCATCGCCATCACCGACGCCTCGCAAGCCCTCAGGCGCGCCTTCGCCTTCGACCCAGACCTCGCCGTCCTCGAAGAACTCTTTCTTCCAGATGGGGACGGTGCGTTTGAGTTCGCGGATGGCCCACTCGCAGGCTGCGAAGGCGGCGCGGCGGTGCGGGGCGCTGACGGCGATGACGACGGAGGTCTCGCCGATCTCGGTGCGCCCCGTCCGGTGGACGATGCCGACGTGTGCGATGTCGAAACGCCGGTGTGCCTCTGCCCCGAGGCGTTGCATCTCCGCGAGCGCCATCGGGGCGTAGGCTTCGTAGACCAGGTAGAGTGTGCGCCGCCCCTTCGTCCATTCGCGCGCATAGCCGTCGAGCGTGACGGTCGCGCCGCTACGGCGGGGGACGACGCGGCGGGCGACCGAGCTGACGTCGATGGGCGCGGTCGTGAGTTCAAAGAAGTCCTGCGCGCCCTCTTCCGTCCCGGCCGCCTCGCCGCCGCCGCTGACGGGCGGGAAGAGGGCCAGCTCGTCGCCGTCCTTGAGCGGAACGTCGAGGTCGCGCGCGTACTCCTGGTTGACGGCGACGAGGAGCGAGGAACGGAAGCGGCGTAAGGCGGGGTACTCTTCGAGCAGACGCGCGAACGCCGCGCGCGCCGGCGCGCCTTCTTCTACAGTCAGCTCCGCCTCGTCGGCCGCGGCCTCGCGCGCCGCGCCGAAGAAGAGCACGCGCACGCGCGCACGCCTCTCTTCAGTGGCTTCCTTCATTCTTCGAGGTCGATCTGCTTGCCGGCGTGGCCGTTGCCGCGCGCCAGCTCGTGCGTGCGCGCCCGCTCCTCGTAGGCATCGACGGCCTGCGCGAGCATCGTGTGGAGGCGGCGCAGCCGCTCGGAGGTCGAGCGCGTCTCAAGCAGGCGCTGCTTCGTCTCGGCGTCCATCTCGACGACGGCCGCGACGAGGAAGGAGAGGCGCTCGGGGTCGTCCTGCGGGAGATCGGGGAGCGCACCGCGCTCCTCGTTGGCGGTGCGCATCGCGCGCGCGATGCGCATGAACAACTCGGCCACCTCCTCGGCGCGGCGGCCGACGACCTGCGCGTCCTCCTCCTCATCTTCAAAGAACTCGACGCGCGCGACATGGTAGAGGTCGCCGCGCTCGACGTACTCGACCACTCGATACCGCGCGACACCCAACGTCAGGATGTTGGACCGGCCGTCGGGGAGCGGCTGCACCTCTACGACCTCGGTCGCGCAGCCGACGTGCCCCGCGGGCGGGCGGTCTTCCAGGCCGGCGTCGGGGACGAAGTAGGAGAGGCCGAAGAGGTTGTTCGAGGCGCGCACGTCGGCCAGCATGCGGCGGTAGCGCTCCTCGAAGATGTGGAGCGGCAGCGGCACGCCCGGGAAGAGTACGAGCGGCAGCGGGAAGATTGGCAACTCCCGCACGCCGCGCACCTTGTCGAGGGCTTCGGACATAAAAGCCGTGAACCGTGAACCGTGAACCGTGAACCGTGACAAGGAGAGGCATGCTCCTTCTTGTCACGGTTCACGGTTCACGGTTTACGCTCTGTGTCGCGCTGCGTTCGAGCGCGCCGAGGGCCGCGGGGGAGGGAGCCGGCTCACTCTCTTCGGGCCGCGCGCGCGGCTCGACCTTCTGCTCGATGAGTTCAAGGATGGCCTCGGGGGGCTCGCCGCCGAGGGCGCGGCGCTTGGCTTCGAGGACGAGGTCGGCCATCTCCCCCGCGCGGTCGCGGAAACGGTTGTCGCGCGCGATGAGGTCTTCGACGATGCGGCGCTCGCGGTGCGCGCGCGAGGTGTCCGCGTCCAGCCCCGCGGCGACGGCGTACTCGACGGGGACGCTCTGATTCTTGAGCATGACGTGCAGCGCGCCCGTGTGGGCCAAAGCCTCCTCGCGCATCCGGCGCATGTCGAGCAGCGAGTTCTTGAAGCCGAGGTGGCCGCGCAGGTTGATCTCGACGATGGGCGCGGGCCCGTCGGACTCGGGGTCGTGCGGGGTCACCTCGTTCCTAACTTTCTCCATCAAGCGTTCGTGGACTTCGTTCTGGTCTTCGGCGCCGGAGACATCGACAGTCAAACGGTCGAAGGGGCGCTGGACGTAGTCGTTGATGAAGGTCGCTTTGACCGCGCGCTCGTCGTCCACCTCGACGAGGTAGAGGCCGCGCTGCTCGCGGTACTCGTCGATGGAGCAGGCTTCGAGCGAGCCGGGGTTGAAGGCCCAGTTGTCGATCTCAAACTTTTTGTGGGTGTGGCCGAGCGCGACGTAATCGACGAGCGTCCGCAGCTCCTTCAACCTCTCGACCGAGAGCGCGGGGATGGGCCGGTTGAGCTGGCCTTCAACGTCCGTGTGCAGCAGGAGGATGTGGAAGAGCCCTTCGCCGCGCGCGGCGCGTAAGGATTCGGCGAGCATCGGCATCGCGGCGTTGGCCGAGGTGCCATACCAGTGCGTGCCGAAGATGCGCGCGCCCTTGATGTCGATGTAAGAGCCGGTCTTCGACTCCTCGTCCCAGGGCACCATCTGCCACGGCAGAGCGTTCTCAACCGTCTCATCGGCGCGCGCAGGTTCGAGCAGGATGAAGAAACCGGCCTGCGAGAACGAGCGCATCCAGCTGTAGTCAGAGACGGCGTCGCGGCGGTCGTGGTTGCCCTCGATGGCGACGACGGGGATGCCGTTGTCCTTTAAGATTTGGAGTCCCGCGAGGGCGTGGTTCATCGTCTGCGGGTCGATGTTGCGGCGGTCGAAGAAGTCGCCCGCGATGAGGACGAAGTCCACCTCGTTAGGTATCGCGTGATTGTTAATCACGTCGTACCAGCTCCGGAAGAAGTCCTTCGTCCGCTCTTCGATGTTGTACCGACGGCACCCGAGGTGCACGTCCGACATGTGTAAAAACTTAATCATCCTATAAAGCTCTAACTAACGAATAGCTCTTAAAAGTCGCTCTGGTAAGGGACATTATACAGTAGGCAGTAGGCAGATGGCAGTAGGCAGTTATGGAACGTGTGCGTCGAACGCCGCTGACGCGGCGACTGCTTACTGCCCTACTTCCGCGGCACCCGCGCCGGCCTCGGAGACGAGGATGGCGGGGCGCTTGCCGGTCTCGCGCTCGTAGCCCGCGGAGAGGGCGCGCTCGAAATCTTCCAGGGCTGCGCGGCGGACGAGGCTGACGGTGGAGCCGCCGAAGCCTCCGCCGGTCATGCGCGCGCCCAGCACCCCGGGCAGGCCGCGCGCAATTTCGACGAGCACATCCAGCTCCGGGCTGCTCACCTCGTAGTCGTCGCGCAGCGAATCGTGCGACTCGTACATGAGCCGCCCCATCCCGGCGAGGTCGCCGGCGCGCAGGGCGCGTGCGGCTTCGAGCGTGCGCTCGTTCTCGGTGACGATGTGGCGGCAGCGCCGGAGGATGGGGTCGGGGAGTACGTCGGCATGTTTTTGAAAGTCTGCGACGCTCACGTCGCGCAGTTGCGTGATGCCGGGCAGACGCTCCTGCAACAGCTCGACGCCGCGGGCACACTCGGCGCGGCGGACGTTGTACTCGGAGGAAGATAGCTCGTGCTTGACGCGCGTGTCGGAGACGACGAAGGCGGCCTCGGTGGTGTCGAGCGGGACGGGCTCGGCCTCTAAACTTCGGCAGTCGATGAGGAGCGCGTGCCGCTCGCGGGCGAGCGCGGCGACGAACTGATCCATGATGCCGCAGAGCGTGCCGACGTACGTGTGCTCGGCCTGCTGGCCGGCGAGCGCGAGCGTGACGCCGTCCACCTCCTGCCCCGAGACGCGCGCCAGCGCCAGCCCCACCGAGATTTCCAGCGCCGCCGACGAAGAGAGCCCGGCGCCGGCCGGCACGTCCGAGTCAATGAGAATATCCGCGCCGGAGAGGCTCACGCCGCGTGTCTGAAGAGCCTGCGCCACACCCTCGACGTAGTCGAGCCAGACGCCTCGGCGCGCCGGGCCGGGGCGGCCGAGGTCGAAGCTCAACTCTTCGCCGAGGCTGGCGGAGTATGCGCGCACCGTCCGGTCTCCGCGCGGCGCGGCGGCGACGACCGTCTCGCGCTCGATGGCCATCGGGAGCACGAAGCCGCCGTTATAGTCTGTGTGTTCGCCGATGAGGTTGACGCGACCGGGCGCGCGGAAGAGGCGCGGCGCGCGCCCGTAACGCTCCCGGAAGGCCCTGCCGACCGCCTCGCGCTCCATCATCTGCTCTCGTCCTTTGCGTCCGTTGGAGGTGCTGTGCCGGGTGGGATTCTACCATCGCCGCCGTAGACGTGAAGGCGCGCGCGATTCTATTTGCGGTCGGGGCGATAAAATATTAGAGTCCGTGGAAAAACCTCCGGCGAGTTGGGACTTTAAGGTGAGGGGTCGGGCTTCTCACTCGCGCGGGGCTACGGAGGCAGACGGATGATTCTTGACGCATTCAGGCTGGAGGGCAAGGCGGCGCTTGTCACGGGCGCGTCCGCAGGGCTGGGCGCGGCGGTCGCGACGGCGCTCGCCGAGGCGGGCGCGGACGTGGCCTGCCACGGCAACTCGCGCAGCCCCGAGGCGACGTGCGAGGCGGTCGGCCGCGCGGGCCGCCGGGCGCTGGCCGTGGTCGGTGACCTCTCTGACAAAGACGCGCCGCGCCGACTGGTCGGGCAGACTTTGAACGAGTTCGGCCGGCTCGACATTCTCGTCAACAACGCCGGCATCATCCGCCGCTCGCCTTCGGTCGAGTACTCGGAGGAGGACTGGGCCGCCGTCATCGAGGTCAACCTCAACGCCGTCTTTCGCCTTTCGCAGTTGGCCGGCCGCCACATGGTCGAAAGGGGCTCGGGCAAGATCGTCAACGTCGCTTCCCTCCTCTCCTTTCAGGGCGGCTTAACCGTCCCCGCCTACGCGGCGTCGAAGGGCGGCGTGGCGCAGTTGACCAAGGCACTCGCCAACGAGTGGGCGTCGAAAGGCGTCAACGTCAACGCCATCGCGCCCGGCTACATGCGCACCGACAACACGGCGGCCTTGCAGAAGGACGAGACGCGCAACCGGCAGATACTCGAACGCATCCCCGCCGGCCGTTGGGGCGTGCCCGACGACCTGGCGGGCGCGGCCGTCTTCCTCGCCTCACCAGCGAGCGACTACGTCAACGGGCATGTGCTGGTAGTGGACGGCGGCTGGCTGGGCAGGTAAGGATGACGGCGCTGACGCAGAGGCTTTTCTTACTCGAACCGCAGTACCGCGAGCGCGTGTGGGGCGGGCAGAGGTTGAAGGCGGCCGACCCGCCGGTGGGCGAGGCCTGGGTCGCCTTCGAGGAGAGCCGCGTCGTCGAAGGCAACCACGCAGGACGCACCGTCGCGGAGTTGTCTTCGGAGTACGGCGAAGACTTGCTCGGCCGTGAGGTGTTCAAGGCTTATGGGAGTCGCTTCCCGCTGCTCGTCAAGCTGCTCGACTGCGCCGACTGGCTCTCGGTTCAAGTCCACCCGAACGACGAGCAGGCCCGGCGTCTGGTCGGCCCCGGCGAGTTCGGCAAGTCGGAAGCCTGGCACTTCATCGAGGCCGAGCCGGGCGCGACCATCTACGCCGGCATCAAGCCCGGGACGAGTGCAGAGGAGTTGGAGGCGGCGATCCGGACGGGGCGTGTCCTCGATGTCGCCGAGCAGTTGGAGGTGAAGGCGGGCGAGACGGTCTACATCCCTGCGGGCACCCTGCACGCGCTCGGGCCGGGGCTGTTGCTGTACGAGGTGCAGCAGTCGAGCGACACGACCTACCGCATCTACGACTGGGACAGGCCGGCCTCCGCGGGGCGCAGGCTGCATGTCGAAGAATCGGTCGCCGTCACAGACCCGCGCAAGGGCGCCGCCGTCCGCCCCGCGCCGGAGCTTTCGGGGACGGCCGCCGCCGCGGCTCTCGCCTGCCCGTACTTCGACCTTGAGGTGATAAGCCTCGGCGAAGACCCGCTCGGCGGAGACACGCGGGGCGAGACCTTCCACCTCCTGACGTTGACGGAAGGGAGCGCCGAACTCTCGCGCGACGGCGAAGCCGTCAGGCTGGACAGGTACGAGACGGCGCTCGTCGCGGGCGGCGCGGGCGCATACCAGGTGCGCGCTGAAGGGGGCGGCGCGAGGCTGCTGCGCGCCTCCGTCCCCACGCGCCGCGGGGCGCGAGTCTAATCCCCGGCTTGCCTGTATAATCGCCGGCGCACCCCCTTGCTCTAACATCCCCGGAACCGGCGCGGACGAAGGAAGACTATGATCACGACCTTCCAACAGCACGTCCTGCACGAGCAGCAGCGCTTTCCCGGCGCGACGACCGAATTCTCCTGGCTCGTCTCCGGCATCACGCTCGCCACGAAGATGATCGAGTCGCAGGTGAGGCGGGCGGGCCTCACCAACATCCTCGGCTCGCACGGCGAGGTCAACGTGCAGGGCGAGGTGCAGCAGAAGCTCGACGTCTACGCCAACGAGGCGCTCATCCACTGCCTCTCTTTGCGCGAGAGCATCGGCATCATCGCCTCCGAAGAGAACGAGGAGCCGCTCGTCCTTCGTCACGACTCGCCCGCGGCCAAGTACGCCATCGTCTTCGACCCCCTGGACGGCTCCTCGAACATCGACGTGGCCGTCACCATCGGGACGACCTTCGCCATCTTCCGCCGCCCCGACGGCGACAAGGCCGGCGACCCCTTGGAGTGGGTGCTCCAGCCCGGCCGCAAGCAGGTCGCCGCCGGCTACGTCGTCTACGGCTCCTCGACCGTGCTCGTCTACAGCGCGGGCAACGGCGTCCACGCCTTCACGCTCGACCCTCTGGTCGGCTCCTACATCCTGACCAAAGAGCACCTGCGCATGCCCGAGCGCGGCAGCTACTACTCGATCAACGAGTCCTACTGCGACCGCTGGCCCGGGGTCTACGTGAAGTATCTGAACCGTCTGAAGTCGGGCGAGACGGGGCGCCGCTACTCCTCGCGCTTCGTCGGCTCGATGGTCGCGGACTTCCACCGGACGCTGCTGCGCGGCGGCGTCTTCATCTACCCGCCGAACACAGACCACCCGGAGGGGAAGCTGCGACTTCTGTACGAGGCCAACCCGGTCGCCTTCCTCGCCGAGCAGGCCGGCGGCTCGGCCAGCGACGGCCGGCAGAAGATTCTCGACATCCAGCCGCGCGACGTTCATCAACGCACGCCGCTCGTCGTCGGCGGCCCCGCCGAGATGGAAGAGTTCGAGCGCTGCCTCGCGGAAGGATAAGAGTCAACTGCAACGAACCTATAGGCGGTAGACGATGACACTCAACCCTTCGACGGACGACCCGCGCTGGCTGCTCGAACCTATCCGCCGCCTGCACGAGCGGATACGGGCGGCGGTGGTGGATGCGTGCGAGCGCTCGGCCGTGGAGTCTCTGGCCGAGATCGAGCGCGAGGAGGAGGGCGACACCATCTACGCCGTAGACCGCGTGAGCGAGGAGCTGATCGTCGAGTTCTTCGAGCGCGAGGTGGCGCACCTCACCCCCATCGTCCTCGTCGCCGAAGGGCTCCCCGCCGGCGGGCAGGTCGTCCTGCCGCACGGGGCTCTGGAGGCCGACGCCGTCTGGCGTGTCGTCGTCGACCCCATCGACGGCACGCGCGGCCTGATGTACCAGAAGCGCAGCGGCTGGATTCTGACCGGCGTCGCGCCCAACCGCGGCGCCGAGACCTCGCTCGCCGACATCGAGCTGGCCGTCCAGACCGAGATCCCGCTCGTCAAACAGCACCTCTCCGACGTGGCCTGGGCGATTAAAGGCGAGGGCGCGCACGCCGAGCGCTTCGACCGCCTGACGGGCGAGAGTACTCTGATTAAATTAAGACCTTCGCAGACGCCGACCATTGCGCACGGCTACGCGCAGGTGGCGCGCTTCTTCCCCGGCGCGCGCGAGGAGTTGGCGGCGATTGACGAAGAGATAGTGTTGGGCGCGCTCGGCCCCGTCCAGCCGGGCAAGGCGCACTGCTTCGAAGACCAGTACACGTCGAGCGGCGGACAGCTCTACGAGCTGGCGGCGGGGCACGACCGCTTCACGGCCGACCTGCGGCCTCTGATGGAAGAGTCGATGCGCGCGCGCGGGCTGGCCCTCGGCATCTGCTGCCACCCGTACGACCTCTGCACCGAACTCGTCGCGCGCGAGGCGGGCGTCGTCGTCACGGGGCTGGACGGCTGGCCTCTGCGCGCGCCGCTCGCGGTCGAGCCGGACGTGGCGTGGGTCGGCTACGCCAACGCCGCAATCAGAGAGCAGATCGAGCCGCTGCTTCGCGCGGCGCTCGAACGGCGCGGTCTGCTGCGACGAGTGGAGGCGGAAGATGTCTGAGCGCGGCTCGCGCTCGAAGCTCTTGAAGTCGGCGCTGTGCCTGCTGCTCCTGGCGCCGGGCGCGGCGCGCGCGCAGACGCAAGGTCAGCCCGCGGAGGCGCCGCCGCGACTCAAGCGCGACTTCGGGTCGAGCCTCAAACGACTGAAGTGGGACGCGGAGGAGAAGAAGGCGGTCGAGGTCGCGCCCAAAGGCGCCAGGCGGGGCGAGGAGGGCGACGAAGAGGAAGAGGTCGTGCGGGTCGAGACTTCACTAGTCGTCTGCGACGTGCTGGTGCTCGACCCGAAGGGGCACGTGATTCGCGGGCTGGCGCGCGAAGACTTCCTCATCACGGAAGACAATCAGCCGCAGGAGGTCGGCATGTTCTCGCTCGGCGACAGCGCGAACGTGCCGCGCTCCATCGCCCTCATCATCGACTACAGCGGCAGCATGCGCCCCTTCATCGAGAACAGCGTCGCGGCCGCCAAGACCCTCGTCGATCAACTCAACCCGCGCGACCGCATGGCCATCGTCACCGACGACGTGGAGCTGCTCGTCAACTTCACGCGCGACAAGGCGCTGCTCAAAAAGAAGCTGGACGGCCTTGAGCGGAAGGCGCTCGACGGAAAGCTCGGCCGCAGCTTGCAGTACAGCGCGTTGATGGCGACCCTGCGCGAGATGTTCGACGAGGAGGACACGCGCCCCATCATCATCTTCCAGACCGACGGCGACGAGCTGCTCTCCCTGCGCGACGCGCCCGTGCCGCCACGCGTGCGTCGCGCGTTTCCCCCGCCCCCGCCCCCGGATTTAATGAAGCAGCGCCCCCTGCCGCGCCCAGGCCCGCGCGCGCAGTTCAGCATCGCGGACGTTTTCAAGGAGGCCGAGCGGTCGCGCGCCACCGTCTACACGGTCGTCCCCGGCATCCAGCTCATCGGGCTCAAGCCCGGCGAGGACGCCGTGAAACGGCAGCTGCTCAGCGACTCGCTCGACGAATTCTACGGGCGCCGCACCTTCTCGCCCGAGGGGCGCGAGGCGACGCTCTCCTTCGTGTTCAAGGAGGTGCCGCCGCAGCAGACCGCGCTCTACGAGCTCTCGAAGCTGTCGGGCGGGTGGACGAGCTTTCTCGAAGAGCCTTCGCAGGCCGCGGGCATCTACGCGAACATCTTCTCCGACATCGGCAGCCGCTACGTCGTCGGCTTCTACCCGACGAACAAGGAGCGCGACGGCAAGCGCCGCCGCGTACAGGTTGAGGTGCGCGGTCACCCCGAGTACACGGTCATCGGGCGCAAGTCCTACTACGCGCCGGGGCCTTGAAGTAATAAAGACGGACGTGAAGATGGACGGCATCGAACAGGGCTCGACACACGGACTGGCGGACACGGACGACTTCGTCCGCATGGTCAGGCGCCTGCTCGCGGGCGAGTCGCGCTCGACGGGCGTGCTCTTTGAGGGCGGAGGCCCGGTCTACGTCACGCGCGCGCCCGGGAGGCTCGACCTGATGGGCGGCATCGCCGACTACTCCGGCTCGCTCGTCCTGGAGCTGCCCATCGCCTCCGCCACGCACGCCGCGCTGCAACTGAGGACGGAGCGGATGCTGGTCGTCGTCAGCCTCCCGCCGACCGACGCGGGGCGCGCGCGCATGTTCGAGATGCCGCTCGCAGACCTGTACGACGCCGCGGGTCATCCGCTCGAATACGCCGAGGCCGCGCGCTACTTCAAACGCGGCGGGCGGGACTGGGCCGCGTACGTCGCCGGAGTCTTCCACGTGCTGGCGCGCGAGCGAGGGATTCGCTTCGAGCGCGGCGCGCGCATCCTCCTCCGCTCCGAGGTGCCCGAGGGCAAGGGCGTCAGCTCCTCGGCCGCGCTCGAAGTGGCGACGATGCAGGCGGTCTGCGCGGCTTACCGGATCGAACTCGACCCGCGCGAGCTGGCCTTCCTCTGCCAGAAGGTCGAGAACCTCGTGGCCTGCGCGCCCTGCGGCGTGATGGATCAGATGACCTCGGCCTGCGGCGAACAGGAGAAGCTGCTCGCCCTGCTCTGCCAGCCCGGCGAGTCGCAGGGCACGGTGGCGCTCTCCCAAGAGCTTGAGGTGTGGGGCGTCGATTCCGGCATCCGCCACTCGGTCGGCGGCGCCGACTACGGCACGGTGCGCACGGCGGCCTTCATGGGCTACCGCATGATCGCCGAGATGGCCGGCCTCCGCGTGAGCGAGGGCGAAAGGCACGGGCACGTTGTGGTCGAAGACCCGCAGTGGGGCGGCTACCTCGCCAACATCACGCCCGCGGAGTTCGAGGCACACTACGCCTCCTCCCTGCCGGCGCGCATGTCGGGCGCGGAGTTTCTGGAGAGGTACTGGGGCATCACCGACACGGTGACGACGGTTGACCCCGCGCGCCACTATCACGTCCGGCAGGCGACCCAGCACCCAGTCAAAGAGCACGCGCGGGTCACGCGCTTCGCGGAGATACTCTCGGGGCCGGATTCGGCCGCGCGCGCCGCCGAGCTGGGCGAGCTGATGTACAAGTCGCACAAGAGCTACTCGGCCTGCTGCCTCGGCTCGCCGGGCACGGACGAGCTGGTCAGGCTGGTGCGCGAGGCAGGGGCGGAGTCGGGTCTCTACGGCGCGAAGATCACGGGCGGCGGCAGCGGCGGCACGGTCGCCGTCCTCGGCCGCAAGGGCGCACGCCAGAGCGTAGAAGCAATCGCACAAGAGTACGAGCGCCGCACCGGCCACGCCCCGCTCATCATCTCCGGCTCTTCGCCGGGCGCGGCCGCCTTCGGGCATCTGGTAATAGGGCCGTGAACCGTGAACCATAAACCGTGACAAGTTAAGACCGGTTTTTCTTGTCACGGTTTATGGTTCACGGTTCACGCGAACAGAGTGAGCACAAAGCGTCTTATGAAGCTACTCGGGATTGACGTTGGCACGGGCGGGAGCCGCGCCCTTGTGGTTGACGAGAGCGGCCGGGTAGTCGCCTCCGCGACCGTGGAGCACGAGCCGTTCGCCTCGCCGCGGACGGGCTGGGCCGAGCAGGACGCGCGCGACTGGTGGCGCGCGAGCGAGGCGGCCGTGCGTGAAGTTCTTCAAGCGGACGGCGTGAGCGCGGAGGAAATCGCCTGCGTCGGGTTGACGGGTCAGATGCACGGCGCGGTGCTGCTCGACGAGAGGGACGAGCCGTTGCGTCCGTCCATCATCTGGTGCGACGTGCGGACGCACGAGCAGTGTCGCGCTTTGACGGAACAGGTCGGCGCCGAGCGCCTGATCCAACTCGTCTCGAACCCGGCGCTTGAAGGCTTCACGCTGCCGAAGATGCTCTGGGTGCGCGAGCGCGAGCCAGAGGTGTGGGGGCGCGTGCGCTCGGTGCTTTTGCCGAAGGACTACGTGCGGCTGCGCCTGACGGGCGAGAAGGCGACCGACGTGGCCGACGCCTCGGGCACGCTCCTCTTCGACGTGACCCATCGCAAGTGGTCGGACGAGATGCTGGAACTCGCCGGGCTAGACCGGAGCCTGCTGCCGCGCGCTTTCGAGTCTTCAGAAATAACCGGGCGCGTCTCGGCCGAAGGTGCGAAGGCGACGGGACTGCTTGAAGGGACGCCGGTCGTCGCGGGCGCGGGCGACCAGGCGGCGGGCGCGGTCGGCATGGGGATCGTGCGCCCCGGCGCGGTGAGCGCGACCATCGGCACCTCGGGCGTCGTCTTCGCCGCGACCGACCGGCCGGCGCTCGACCCCAAGGGGCGCGTCCACACCTTCTGCCACGCAGTCCCCGAGCGCTGGCACGTCTTGGGCGTGTCGCAGGGCGCGGGTCTGAGCCTACGTTGGTTCCGCGACCAGTTCGGCGCGGGCGCGGACGACGGGCGCGACCCTTACGAGCGTCTGGGCGAGGAGGCCGATACGGTGCCGCCCGGCGCGGACGGCGTACTGTGGGCGCCTTACCTGATGGGCGAGCGCACGCCGCACCTCGACCCGCACGCGCGCGCCGCGCTGGTCGGACTGAACGCGAGCCACAGACGCGCGCATGTCGTCCGCGCCATCCTCGAAGGTGTCGCGTTCAGCCTGCGGGACACCTTCACCATCTTCGAGGAGATGGGCGTGCCGGTCGAGTCGATACGGCTCGGCGGCGGCGGCGCACGGTCTCGCGTGTGGCGGCAGATACAGGCGGACGTGTACGGGCGCGAGGTCGAGTTGGTCGAGGCGGACGAGGGCGCGGCCTACGGCGCGGCCCTGCTCGCGGGCGTGGGCGGCGGCGCGTGGACTTCCGTGGACGACGCCTGCGCGGCCGCGGTGCGGGTGCGCGAGCGGACGCGGCCGGACGCCGAAGGGAAGCGCGTCATGGACGAGAGTTATAAAATCTTTCGGGCAATCTACCCGGCGCTGCGCCGCATCGCCGAGGCGTAGGCGCCGGGCGCGGGCTGAGGACTTCAAGGAGAAAGGGAGATCAAGACAATGGCAGAAGAGAAATACACGCCGAAGCCGGAACATAAATTCACCTTCGGCCTCTGGACGGTCGGCAACCGCGGCCGCGACCCGTTCGGCGACGCGGTGCGCCCTTCCTTGCCGCCTAACGACGCGGCGCAGCTCTTGGGCGAGGTCGGCGCCTGGGGCGTCAACTTTCACGACAACGATCTGGTGCCGATTGACGCGACCCCTTCGGAGCGCGACCGCATCGTCAGAGAGTTCCGCGCGGCCTGTGAGGCGGCCGGGCTGGTCGTGCCGATGGCGACGGTCAACCTGTTCTACGAGGCGGTCTTCCGCGACGGGGCGTTCACGGCCAACGACGCGCGGGTGCGCTCCTACGCCTTGCAGAAGACGATGCGCGCGATGGATTTGGGCGCCGAGTTCGGGGCCAAGATCTTCGTGCTGTGGGGCGGCCGAGAGGGCGTCGAGACGGACGCCTGCCGGCGGGCCGACGAGGCGGTGAAGCGGCTGCGCGAGGCGCTCAACTATCTGTGCGAATACTCGATTGAACAGGGCTACGATTACCGCTTCGCGCTGGAGGCCAAGCCGAACGAGCCCCGGGCAGACATCTACATGCCGACGACCGGCGCATACCTCGGGCTGATTGCGACGCTCGAACACCCGGAACTGGTCGGCGTCAACCCCGAGGTCGCGCACGAGCACATGGCGGGCTTGAACATGACGCACGCCGTCGCGCAGGCTTGGGAGGCGGGCAAGCTTTTCCACATCGACCTCAACGACCAGGTGCCCGGCCGATACGACCAGGACTTGCGGTTCGGCTCGGCTAACCCGAAGACCGCGTTCTGGCTGGTGAAGTTCCTGGAGGACGTGGGCTACGACGGGCCGCGGGCGTTCGACGCGCACGCGTACCGCACCGAAGACTACGAGGGCGTCAAGGACTTCGCGCGCGGGTGCATGAGGACGTACCTCATCCTCAAGGAGAAGGGCGAGCGTTGGAACCGCGACCCCGAGATCAAGTCCATCCTCTCGGAGATTGCGGCGGCGGACGGCAACGGCGGCGGCACCAAGTTCGAGAAGGGGCGTAACGAGCAACTGCTCTCGCAGAGCTTCGACCGGGCTGAGCTTTCTTCGCAGGGGCTCAAGTACGAGCGGCTCGACCAGCTCACGATGGACATCCTGCTCGGCGTACGCTGAAGGCAGCGGGAGGGCTGCGACCGAATGATTCCCAAACTGGACATACTGCGGCGCATCACGGAGGCGGGGCTGGTGGCGGTCGTGCGCGCCGAGTCGGGCGAACAGGCGCGGCGCGTCGCGGACGCGGTGCTGGCGGGCGGCTGCCCCGCCGTCGAGATGACCTTCACCGTGCCCGGCGCGCACCGCGTCATCGAAGAGATGGCCAAAGCCTACCAGCCTTCCGAGCTGATCCTCGGCGCCGGCACCGTGCTCGACCCCGAGACCGCGCGGATAGCGATCCTCTCGGGCGCGTCCTACGTCGTCTCGCCCTCGCTCAACCCGGAGACGGTGCGTCTGTGCAACCGCTACCAGGTGCCGGTCATGCCGGGCGCGATGACGATTCGTGACGTGTTAGAGGCGTTGGAGCTGGGCGCGGACGTGGTGAAGCTCTTCCCGGGCGAGGCGTTCGGCCCCTCGATCATCAAGGCCATCAAGGGGCCTCTGCCGCAGGCCCCTTTGATGCCGACGGGCGGCGTCGATCTCTCGAACGTCGCGGAGTGGATAGGGGCCGGCGCGGTGGCCGTGGGCGCGGGCGGGAGTCTCACCGGCGGGGCCAAGTCCGGCGACTTCGACTCCGTCACCAGGACGGCGCGCGCCTTCATCGAGAAGATCAAAGAGGCGCGGGCAAAGTAAGCAGAAGTAAGCAGGCGGGTTGATTAATTCAAACAAAGAGGCGGGGCCTGAATCACTTCAGGCCCCGCCTCTTTATTTCGAATGAGGTGGGGGACGGAAAGCTTTGCTTCCCGGGGTAAAATAAAGCCCCCGCGACTCTGGGCAAGAGTCTTGTTTGGACACGGGGGCTTTGGCGACCACACAAGGCAGAAGGGTTGCCTTCACGCGCGGGCGCCGTCACGGCCTCTCGAATATTGGGGTAGGCGAGGGCCGAATCTTTTAAATTCAAAGAGCATGAGAACCAAGCGAGGCAGGGCGTATGAAGTATGCCCTCGCTTTGCCAACGACGGTCGAACAGCACCGCCTGCCGGGGTGAAACTTGTGCTCCGCCTCTTCAGGCCGCGGCCAGCCGGCGGGCGACTGCGGTGCGGCGGACGGTGGCGACGAGTCGCTCCACGTCGAGCGGCTTGTCGAAGAACCCGTCGGCGCCGCGGCGGACGCACTCGCGCCGCATCTCGCCCGAGGGGTCTGAGCTGGCCACGAAGACATTCGACGCCGGGAGGTGGCTCTTCACGTAGTCGAGGATACGGAGCCCCGTGTCGGGCGCGTCGAGCGTCGGCGGCAGGTGCAGGTCGAGGATGGCCACGTCCGGCTCGTAGATGGTCGCGCGGCGGATGGCCGACGAGAGGTTGTTGGCCGTCATCACCTCGAACTCGTCGCACAGCGTCCAGAAGAGCTGCTGCGTGATCGCCACGTCGTCGTCAACTATGAGAACTTTCGGCTTCGTCATCATCTTCTTCCCCGTCATTCACCAAAATGGCTCCGGCGATGTATTCAAATCTCATCTACGTCCATCACCCTTCCGGCGGATGCCAGGTTTAAAACCTCACCCGCCCCTATTGCAAAGCCGGTGCCAACACCTCAAGCGCAGCCGGTAAAGCGAATTTCCCGCCAAAAACGCGCCCCGGCCTTTAACAAAGGATTTGCGTGTAGACACGAGTAGACATCCGCGGGGGTGCTTGTGTGTACAGCAGTAGGCAGTTGGGGGAGGCAGTCAGGAGACAGTAGGAAAAACAGAAGCGGCGCGCCCGGCCCGAAGGCTTCGGACGCGCCGCCTCTTTTTCTACTGACTACTGTCTCCTGACTACTTCCTTTCAGACTCCCGTGATAGAGAGTTCGCTGATGAGGCGGTGCAGGTAGGAGCGGCTGATGTCGAGGCGGCGGGCGGCGGCGACGCGGTTGCCGCCCTCCGCCTGAAGCGCGGAGATGACCATGCGGCGGCGCAGGGCGAGCGTCGCGCCTTCGAGCGTCGTCTCGTCGCCGCCCGCCACGCCCGCGGGTGTGCGCGCGCCCGGGGACAGGCGCTGCATCTTCTCGGGCAGGAACTCGACGCCGAGCTGAGAGCTTTTCGTCAGCACGACGAGCCGCTCCACGAGGTTCTCAAGCTCGCGGACGTTCCCCGGCCAGTCGTAATCCTGCAAGGCTTCGAGGAGCGCGGGGTCGAGGTCGGACGGCGGGCGGTCGTGCTTCTCGGCGACCTTGGCGGCGAAGTGCGCGGCCAGCAGCGGCACGTCCTCGCGCCTCTCCTTCAACGCGGGCATGTGGAGCGGCACGACGTTGAGTCGGTAGAAGAGGTCTTCGCGGAAGCGCCCCGTCGAGACCTCCTGTTCGAGGTCGCGGTTCGTCGCGGCGATGAGGCGGATATCCACGCCGACGGGGCGGTTGCTGCCCACGCGCTCGAAGGTGCGCTCCTGGAGCACGCGCAGGAGCTTGACCTGCACCGACTGTTGCAGCTCGCCGATCTCGTCGAGGAAGAGCGTGCCGCCGTTGGCCAGCTCGAAGCGCCCCACGCGGTCGGCCTTGGCGTCGGTGAAGGCGCCGCGGACGTGGCCGAACAGCTCCGATTCGATGAGCGCCTCGGGCAGGGCCGCGCAGGAGACGGCGACGAAGGGGCGGTCGCGCCGGCCGCTCTCCTCGTGGATGGCGCGGGCTAAGACCTCCTTGCCCGTGCCGTTCTCGCCGGTGATGAGGACGGTGGCCGAGGTGTCGGCGACGGCGCGCGCCTGCTTGAGCGTGCGCTCCAGCGCCGCGCTCGTGCCGACGAAGCGGCCGAAGCCGCGGTGCATCTTCAGCTCCGAGCGGAGCTTCAGCACCTCGGTTTCGAGGCAGCGGACGCGCGCCGCCTGCGTGACGATGTGCGAGACCTCCTCCTCGTCGAAGGGCTTCTCGAAGAAGCCGTAGGCGCCGCGGCGCACGGCTTCGAGCGCGGCCTGCTTGTTGTCGCTCCCGGTGATGACGACGACGGGGACGGAGGGGCGCTCGCCGCGCGCGGCCTCGACGACGGCCAGCCCCTCCTCGATGCCGTCGAGGTCGGGCGGCAGGTGCAGGTCGCAGATGACCACGTCCACCCGCTCGTGCTGGAGGAGTTCGACGGCGTCGGCGCGCGTCTCGGCTTCGAGCACGCGGTGGCGCTCGACCAGCGCCCAGTGGAGTTGCCGGCGCAGGAGGCGGTCGTCGTCCACGACCAGCACCGTCGTCTTCTGTTCCGCCTGTTCGGTCATGGTTAGGGGGAGTTTCCGAATATAGGGCGACGCCACGGCCAAGGGCGCAAGGGGGCTCCCGGCCTAATAAGGCTTAGCTGTCTGGAAAAGCAGAAAGGGGCAAACTGAACGAGTCGGGCTGGGCGCGTTATGAATTGGTGGCGGCCGTCACCTTCTCCGGCCGTTCGCGCCTCTCGCCAGATTGGAACAGGCGGGATGGTAGCACGACGCGGAAGCGCGTGCCAGCCCCGGGGCTCGACTCCACTTCGAGCCGGCCGCCGTGCGACTCGACCACCTCCTTGCAGGTGAAGAGCCCGAGGCCGATGCCCTTGCTCTTCGTCGTTGAGAAGGGGCGGTAGAGCTTCGTCTTGATGAACTCCGGCGTCATCCCGACGCCCGTGTCGGCGACACTGAAGAAGACGTAGTCGCCGTCGAGGCTCCCGGCCTCGACCGTGAGGCGCCCGCCCCTTGCGCCCATCGCTTCGAGCGCGTTGATGACGAGGTTCTCGACGACGTTCTCGACCCGCTCGGGCTCGACCGTGGCGACGAGCCTGTCGGGCAGACGCGCCTCGATCTCGTTGAGCGGGCGCGTGGGCTCGGCGTTGGTGGCGAGCACGCGGCGGATGACGGGGACGAGGTCGGTCGGCCGCGAGGCGATGCGGTACTCGCCGCTCAAAGACTTCGCCGGCTCGCTCAGGCGCGCGACCGTGCGCTTCAACTTCTCGGTCGCCTCGCGCAGAGACTCGATGGCGTCGGCGCGAAACTCCTCGCGGTGGAACTGCTTCTCCATGTTCGAGACGAGCATCGACAGTCCCGCGATGGCGTTCTTCAAGTCGTGCGAGATCATCGCCGAGATGCGCAGGAACGACTGGAACTGGCGCGACTCCGCCTCGCGCGCGATCAGCTCGCGCAGCCGCTCGGTCATGGCGTTGAAGTTCTCGGCCAGTTCGCGCGTCTCGCCGCTGTGGCTGACCTCGATGCGTTGGTCGAGGTTGCCGGCGGCGAGGGCCGAGGCGCCGCGCGCGACGAGGCCGATGCCGCGCGTCTCGCGCGCGGCGATGAAGAAGAGCAGGACGCAGCCCGCCGCCGCGGCGAGCAACGCCAGCCCGCCGACGACGAGCGCCTCGCGGCGCACGGGCTGGAGCGCCCCCGCGTAGTCTTCGGACGCGGCCACCGAGAGGTTGAGGCCGTCCACCTGGCGGAACGCGGCGAACTGTGTCCCGCGCTCGGCCGTCTCGTAGAAGGCGGAGCCGGCCCCGCCGCCCTTCATCCGCGCCGCGACCCCGGCGAAGTAGGGCATCGAGTCCGAAGCGGCCTGGTGCCTTAACGCCTCGTTCGTGTGGTAGACGACCATGTCGCTCGCGTTGTCGAGCGCGACGACGCTGCGCCGCGGCGGGGACGTGCCCGCGGCCGACTCGGCCCCATCGGCCCCCTTCAGAACCTCCCCGAGCTTGAACTCCGCGACGACAGCCGCGGCCGGGTAGTTATCGAGCGTGAGCGGCTTGGGGTCGCCGGCCGGGGCGGTGATGCGGAGCGCGGCGCCGTACTGCTCCTGCGTGATGGCGGACTGAAGCGCGTCCGCGGAACCGTTACTCCAGACGCGCTGTTCGTAGCGCACCTCGTTGGTCATGAAGTCGGAGGTCTGGAAGAGGAGGCCGTTGCCGCCCTCACGCGCCTTCACGCGGAGCAGCGGCGTGCCCCCCCTGCCGAGGAGCGTGACCGACCACAGGTGGTCGCGCCCGCCTTCGAAGTAATCCGCGACGCGGAGGCGCACCGCCTCCGGCACGCCTCCCCCGTTCGCAACCGACGCCGCGCCGCCCGCCGCCGGTGCCGGCAGGCCCGCGCCCGTGGAACGGTCGGCGTAGTCACGCACCGGCCCCGCCTGCGCGAGTTCGAGCAGCCGCGACTTCTCCGCCGAGAGGATCTCTTCGACATTGCGCGCGACGCGCGCGGCGCGGGCCGTGGCGCGGTCGCGCAGCAGAGACTCGACGGCGCCTCGGCCCGCGCGGTACTGAAGCAGGCAGACGACCGCCAGAGGCAAGAGCGCGAGCGCGGCGAAGACGACGATCAGCTTGGTTCTGAGGTTCACGGCTGCCACCACTTCTGAAGGCGTACAGGGTGAGACGCGCGGCGCGCGCCCCGGCGCAGGGCGGCCAGTATAAAGGGGAAGGGGGAAGGGGTAAAGGGTGAAGGGTTGTCGTTCTTCCCTCCCCTTGACCCCTTCCCCTGCTTATTCGACGACGGCGTCGGCCTCGACCTCGACGAGCCAGTCGGGGTCGATGAAACGCGAGACCTGCATGACGGTGTTGGCGGGGCGCACGTCGCGGAAGAACTCGCCGTGGACGCGCGCGACCGCCTCCCAGTCCTCGATGCGCGTGAGCAGGATGCGCGTGCGCACCACGTCGGGCAGTCCCGCGCCCAGTGCTTCGAGCGCTCGCGCCACGATCTCGAAGCAGCGGCGCGCCTGCGCGGCGGCGTCCCCCGGCGCGACCGTCCTCCCTTCGGCGTCGAGCGGCGCCGTGCCCGCGACACAGATGAAGCCACCCGCGCGCACCGCCCGCGAGATGCCTATGATTGATTCGTAAGGCGAGCCGCTCGAAACTCTAAGCCGTGAGTCCGACATAGCTCCTCCAACGTGCTTATCGAGCTTGGGCAATTAAACACAGAGACACAAAGACACAGAGACACAGCTAAAACTCAACAAGCTGTGTCTCTGTGTCTTTGTGTCTCTGTGTTAAAAATCTCCCACCTCACTCCGCGAGCTTCGCGTCCAACGTTATCTCGGCGTTGAAGAGGCGCGAGACGGGGCAGCCGGCCTTGGCGTTGTTGGCGGCCGTCTCGAAGGCCGCGGCGTCGGCGCCGGGCACGCGCGCCGTCACGTCGAGGTGAACCTTGGTGATGCTGAAGCCGGCGTCGGTCTTCTCAAGGCGGACGGAGGCGGTCGTGTTGATGGAGTCGGCCGTGAGCCCCGCGTCACCCAACTGCTTCGAGAGCGCCATCGAGAAGCAGCCGGCGTGGGCCGCGGCCAGCAACTCTTCGGGGTTCGTGCCCTTGCCGTCCTCGAAGCGCGTCGCGAATGAATACTGCGCGCCGTCGAGCACGCCGCTCTCGGTCGAGACCGTCCCCTTGCCGTCCCTGATGCCACCCTGCCACACGGCTGAACCTGTACGCTTCATTCCCTTCTCTTCTCCTTCTGCTAACGGTTTGAATTTAAGAACTGACTAAACTCACGCCCGCTCGCGCCCCCACCCGGCGAGCAGCGGGCCGAGCCGAGTGATGACCTCTTCGTGCGCCGCGCCGTTCGAGGCAACGAGCCCGTTGCGGTTGAGCACGTCGGGCGTGTTGTAAAGCATCGGGCCGCCGAAGATGTCGGTCATGCGCCCGCCCGCCTCGGCGAGCACGGCCTCGGGCGCGCACGTGTCCCACTGCTTGGTCTTCGGCGACATGTGGATGTAGAGGTCGGCCTGTTTCTCGACTAAGAGCCCCACCTTGATGCCGACCGAGTGGCTCCGCACCTCCGCGCGGACGCCGAGCGCATTCACCACCGACTCCATCCGCGGCCCGCGGTGCGAGCGGCTCTCGGCCAGACGCATCCGGCTCAGCTCCGACTCGCCCGTCACGCTCAGCCGCTCGGCCTGCAAACTCTTCTCCGCCTCCGACGTGGGCCGCACGACCCAGGCGCCGTGGCCGCGGGCGGCCCAGTAGAGCACGTCGGTCGCGGGCGCGTAGAGGATGCCGAGCGCGGCCCGGCCCTCGACGGCCAGCCCGATCTGCACGCAGAAGTCGCCCGTGCCCGCGATGAAGCCCTTCGTGCCGTCGATGGGGTCGATCATCCACACGCGCGCGCGCCCGATGCGTCGATCCGTATCGACGGACTCTTCGGCGAGGACGCCGTCCTCGGGGAACCGCTCGCGCAGCGCGCGCACGATCAGCTCGTTGACGGCGCGGTCGGCCTGCGTCACCGGCTCGTCGAACTCCTCCTTGTGCTCCACGCGCAAAGGCTTCCCGTAGTAGGCGAGCGCCGCCTCGCCCGCGCGCCGCGCCAGCTCCAACCCGACGCTTAACTCCCGCTCGAACTCGCCCCTTGTTATTTCCATCAATGCCGCCGTCAACTTATTTCATTCCTTCTCTAGTTCGCGCGCGGCGCGTCGGATGACTTCAAGAGTCAAATCAATATCGCGTCGCGTCGTGCGGTAGTTCGTGATCGAGGCGCGCAGGGCGAAGCGGCCGCGCAGGACTGCGTTCGAGACGTAAGCCTCGCCGCCGCGCTGGACGCGGTGCATGACGCGCTCGTTCAAGTTATCGAGCCGCGCGTTGACCGCTTCCCGCCGCCCCTCGTCTGCCAGTTCAAGCCGCATGGCCCCGGGCGCGTAGCGGAAGCAGCAGATGCCGAGCGTGGCCGGCGCCAACAGCTCGAACTCCTCCGCGGCGCTGACGCGCTCGGCCAGGTAAGAGGCCGTCGCGCAGTCCTCTTCAATCGCGGCCGCGATTCGCCGCGCGCCGTAGTACGAAAGCGTCGCCCAGACTTTGAGCGCGCGAAACGGCCGGGACAACTCCGTGCCGTAGTCCCAGAAGGCGAACGCTTCCGCCTCCTCGCGCTCGAAGACCTTGATGTAGCCCTCTTCCGTCCCGGCGAACGCCGCGCGCGCGTGGGCGGGCTCGCGGAAGAGGAGGCAGCCCGCGCCGAGCGGCGTGTAGAGCCACTTGTGCGGGTCGAGCGAGACCGAGTCGGCTTGTTCGAGACCGTCGAAGAGCACGCGCTTCGCACCGGTGCTCGCGGCGAGCACCCCGTACGCGCCGTCAACATGGAACCAGAGCGAGTGCTCACGCGCGACGGACGCGACTTCTCTTAAATCATCCACCGCGCCGGTCGAGACCGTGCCCGCGCTCGCCACGACGCAGAAGGGACGAAGACCATTCTGCCTGTCGGCTTCGATGCGCTCGCGCAAGGCGCGCACGTCGATGCGGAAGTTCTCGTCGGCAGGCACGACGCGCACCTGCTCGCGCCCGAGGCCGAGGAGGTCTGCCGCCTTCGGAATGGAGAGATGTATCTGGTCCGAAGCGTAGAGGGTCGCGGGCGCGCGCTCGCCCCACAGCCCTGTGCGTGAAGCGTCGTGTGCGGAACTCCGGTGCGCGACGAAGAGGGCGTTGAGGTTCGCCATCGAGCCGCCGCTCGTCAGCAGCCCGCCGCAGGTTTCGTTCAACCCCTCCCCCTTGAAGCCTATCAACTCCGCGAGCCAGCGGACGACCGTCCGCTCGACCTCGGTCGGCCCCGGCGCCGAACGCCAGGACGTAACGTTCGAGTTGAGCGCCGCCGCCGCGAGCGACGCGAACGCGCCGACGGGCGTCGCGGGCGAAGCCACGTAGCCGAACATCCGCGGGTGCCCGTTCTGCCGGCTCTGCCTGAAGACCTCCGCACACGCCCGCGTCAACGCTTCGAGCCCCGCGCCCTCCGCCGGCAGCCCGCCGCCGAAGAGGCCCGCCAGCCTCTCGGCAGAGGTCTCGGGGAAGACCGGCAGCGCCTCCGGCCGGCCCAGGTATTCGAGCGCCAAGCGGCCGAATGCGCGGCCCAACTCTTCCAACTCTTCCGGCGGCAGGTCGAGCGTCGAGGCGCGCTTTTCGTCTTGCATCTCCGTGCTCATGGGTGTGCCCCAACCCTAACACACAGCCTCCCTCTAGTTGAAGCTGTGCTAAACTCGCGCGCGAACTTAACCAGACAAGGCGAGGGGGACTTTGGGGCTCATGACTCTGCCGGGCCACGCCACGACCGAGGGCACCGAACACTACCGCGAGCGCTTCCGCGGGACGGCGGCCGAGGGGCACTTCCGTTTCGAGCAGAACCTCTGGCTCACCTCCGTCGGCATCGGGACGTATCTCGGCGGCGCCGACGAAGAGACCGACCGCTCGTACGCCGACGCCATCACGCGCGCCGTCGAGCTGGGTGCCAACGTCATCGACACCGCGGCCAACTACCGCTTCCAGCGCAGCGAGCGCTCGGTCGGCGCGGCGCTCAGGAATTTGACGGCCGCAGGGTTCGGGCGTGAAGAACTGGTCGTCTGCACGAAGGGTGGCTACCTCCCCTTCGACACGCACCCGCCCGCGGGGCAGGCCGGCGTGCGCGCCTACGTCGAAGAGACTTTCGTCAAGCCCGGCGTCATCCAGCCCTCGGACATCGTGGCCGGGAGCCACTGCATGACGCCGCCTTACCTCGCGCATCAGATCGCGCAGTCGCTCCGCAACATGGAGTTGGAGACGATAGACGTTTACTACGTCCACAACCCCGAGACGCAGCTCTCGGTCGTCCCGCAGCAGGAGTTCTACGCGCGTCTCACTTTCGCCTTCCGCCACCTGGAGCTTGAGCGCGCGGCGGGACGGATACGCTTCTATGGCGTCGCCACGTGGAACGGCTTCCGCGCGAAGCAGGGTACAGGCGGGTATCACGGGCTCGAAGACATCTGGCGACTGGCGCGCGCGGCGGGCGGAGACCAGCACGGCTTCCGCTTCATCCAACTCCCCTTCAACCTCGCCATGCCCGAGGCGCTCGTCGCCGAGAACCACACGCACGAAGGCGCGCAGGTCTCCCTGCTCGAAGCGGCGCAGGCGCTCGGCGTGACGGTCGTCGCCAGCGCATCCATCAAGCAGGGCGAGGTCGCGCGCGGCCTCCCCGAGCGCATCCGCGAGCCCCTCGGCTCGCTCGCGACCGACGCGCAGACGGCCATCCAGTTCGCCCGCTCCACGCCCGGCGTCACCACCGCCCTGGTCGGCATGAGCCGCCGCGCGCACGTCGAAGAGAACCTGCAACTCGCACGCGTCCCGCCCGCCTCGGCGGAAGACTACGGCCGCCTGTTCACGGCGGGAGGGTGACGTTGTGAGAATGAATTAACATGGACGGACAGGATGAATAGGATGAGCAATTAAGAATCTGAAATCTTAACCCTTATCCTGTCCATCCATGTTAATTCATCCTTCCGAGATCGAGCACCTCGAAGGGAGAGTGAACTCAAATGCCTGAAAGTGAGATGAAGTCGTTCGCGGAGTTCTGGCCCTTCTACGTGCGCGAGCACAGCCGGCCGTGGACACGCGCGCTGCACCTGGCGGGGACTTTGACGGGCACGGCGCTGCTCGTTGGGCTGGCCGCGACGGGTCGCTGGCGCTGGCTCCCCCTCGCGCTCGTGCCCGGCTACGCCGCCGCGTGGGTCGGCCACTTCTTCGTCGAGCACAACCGCCCGGCCACCTTCAAGCACCCGCTCTGGTCGCTCGCCGGCGACTACAAGATGGTCGCCCTCATGCTCGCCGGCCGCATGGGAGCGGAGGTCGAGCGCGCTCACGCCGGCCATTCAAGCCCGCAAGGCAGCGGCGCGCTGGCGAATTCGAGGTGAACGACGCGGCGTCGGCGCGGGAGCCGCGGGGCGGGCGAGGAGTGGAGGAGCAGCGGTCTCATCAGGACGGCGCCGCCGCGCGGCACGATGCAGGTCACGGGCCGCACCCCTTCGCGCCAGCGGGCTATCTCTTCGGCACTCAGCCGCCCCGAGAGGTGCGAGCCGGGCAGCACCCTGAGCGGGCCGTTCGACTCGTCGCAGTCGTCGAGGTGCAGGCGCACGGCGAGCACGCCTTCGAGCACGCGCGCGGGCGGCTGTACGTGCACGACGCCCGCCTTGATTGACCACGGCCCGAACCCTTCGACCTCAACACGCTCGCGCACGGCGACCGTCAGGTCTTGATGCCAGGCGACCTTCCAGGGCGCGGCCGGCGTCTTGTCGAAGAGGACGCCGAACACGGCGAAGCAGCCGGCGCCTAAGACGGGTTCGACCAGCGCGCGCACCGCCGTAGAGTTCGCCAACTCGCGCGCCGCCGGCAAGACTTCCAGCAGGTTGCGAATCGCGTAGACGCCGCCGCGCCGCAGCACGCCCTCGCCGTGCGCGACTCCTTCGAGACTCTCCTCGAAAGCAGAGAGGGCGCGTTCGTCCAGCGCGCGGCCGACGACCGTGAAGCCGTCGCGTCGCACGCGCGCGCCCGACCCCTCTCGGACGGCGACACTCACCCCACCGCCTCGCTCGTGTCGGGCGCGGGCGGCACGTCCTCGGCCTCCGCCGCCTCGGCGGCCGCGCGCTGCTGGCTCTTCTGGTAGAGGTAGGAGACGGCCAGCAGGATCGCGCCGAGCACGATGAAGGAGACGATGCGGTAGGCGCGGTCGAGCGCCGAGAGGTCTAGTAAGAAGACCTTGAGCGTCGTCAGCCCGAGCAGCGCGAGTGCCATCAGGCGCAGCAAACGCACGCGCCGCACGCGACCCGCCAGCAGCAGCCCCGCCCCGTACACGGCCCAGATGACAGAGAGCGACAACTGCTTCGCCAGCTCCAGGTCGCGCAGCCGTATCGCGTCCTGCTCTCCCCCCATCCGCGAACGGAAGTAGCCCACCGCCTCCAGGCTCAGCCCCGCGAGCGCGAGGACGTTGGCGACGACGGTGACGACGGGGAGCACCTTCTCGCCCTCGTCAAGTTCCGGCAGCGCGCGCGCGTACTCGTGCGCGACGAGCCACAGCGCCGCGACGAGCAGCGCGAAGGAGGCCAGCGTCTGGTTCAAGACCGGCGCGTGCCAGGGCGCGTCGTAGTAGCGCACGTCCCACACGAAGACCTTCATGACCGTCAACACGAGGAGCAGCAGCCCCCCGAAGCGCCAGCCGCGCGCGCGCCGCCGCGCGCCGTACAGAAACGCGCCCGCACCGTAGAGCGTCCAGACGACCGTGAGCGAGAAAGCCTTCCACTCGTCGAGCACGCCGGCGCCCGTCATCGCCGGCGCCATGCGGTCGAAGTAGCCGACCGCCTCCGCGCTCAGCGCGACGAGCGCCAGACCGTTTGCAACCGCGACCATTACGAGGGCGCTGGCGCGCTCCTCTTCAGGACTCCCGTCGCGCACGAAGAGGCGCACGGCCACGGCGTAGGCGGCGACGAGCAGCGCAAAGGCCATGAACGTATGGTTAAGGAGCGGCACGTGCCAGACCGCGTCGTAGTCTCGGAGGTCGAGCGCGAGCGCCTTCGCCGTCGCCAGTGTGAGCAGTGCGACCCCCGCGTAGCGCGCGGCGCGCAGCCCGCGCCGCGCGCCGTAGGTGATGAGCCCCGCGCCGTAGATCGACCACAGCGCCGTCAGAGAGAACTGCCGCGCGCCCTCCGCGCGGTCGCGCGCGAGCCCCTCGGACAGGGCCTTCTGACGGCCGAAGTAGTCGCTCAAGTCGAGTGTCAGAAGCGTCAGCGCCAGCCCGTTGGCCGCCAGCGTGTAGAGTGAGACGGCCGCCGCACGTTCGCTCTCGTCCAACACGCCGCGCCCCTCGCCTTCGGCCTCACCTGCCACGGCGTGGCCGCGGTAGAGCCAACTCGCCCCGGCGAGCGCCGAGACGAGCGCGAGGCATGACAGCGCGCGCGCGTTGAGGAGCGGGACGAAGCTGTCGCCGCCCGCGGCGAGCGTCTGCGGGTCGAAGCCGAAGCGCATCGCGTCGAAGCCCAACCAGTGCACAAAGGCCACGACGAAGACGGCGAAGGCCGCGCGGCGCGCCGCGGGCTCGCCCGCGCGCAGGCCCGCCCAGGTCAGCATCAACCCCTCGACCGCCCAGACGATGGTCACCCACTGTAGTTCGAGTCGAATCGCCACGGCCGCCGTCAGAAACGTCACGGCCGCGCCCACGTACGCGTACACGAGCAGGCGGTCGTCGCGGCTGCGCGTCCGGGCGGCGTAGAAGAGCGCGGCGAAGAAGGCGGCGACGAGCATCGCCTGCGTCGCCGGCGCGGCTTCGAGGTAGCCCGCGTCCGTCCACATCGCGTAGCAGAAGCCGAAGTAGACGGTCGCGTTCGTCACGAGCAGAGCCACGTCGAACCAGCGCGAGCGGCGGCGCGGCAGGACGTTGTGGAAGAAGGAGAGCAGCGAGTAGACGACGAAGTAGAGGCTCACGAAGAGGAGCGTCGTCCAGAGCTTCCCCTTGTCGTAATACTTGAACGCCCAGCCGAGCGTCATCAACGTCGTCGCTGCGAACGAGAGGAAGTCGAGCACGCGCCAGCGCTTGAAGTAGGCGACGGCGAGCACGCCCGCGTCGAGCAGCGAGACGTAGGTGAAGAGCCCGATCTGGTTGTCCTGCCCGGTCGCGAGGAGCACCGGCGTCAGGAAGCCGCCGACTAAGCCCAGCACCGCCACCGGCAGGGCGTTCAAACGCACCGAGAGCAGCACGGCGAGGGCCGTGACCGCGGTCATCAGCAGGAACGCGCCCGGCTGCGAGAGCAGTTTGTAGAAATCGTACGCGGCGTAGACAGAGAGGTAGAGGATGAGGACGCCTCCGCCCGAGAGGACGTAGGCGTACGGCCTCAAGCCCTTGCGCCGCAGGCGCTCGGCCACGACGAGCAACGCCGACCCCGCGACCGCGCCGAGCGAGACGCGCACCGCAGGGCTGATCCAGTCGTTGTCGAAGGCGTACTTGAGCGCGAAGGCGGCAGCGAAGGCGACCAGGATGATGCCCGCCCAACTGAAGATGCTTCCGCCGATGAGCGACTCCAAGTCGCGCGGCTTCGCGGCGGGCGAAGCCGCGGGCTTTGGTGCTTCGGCCCGCGGCCGGTAGCTTGCGCCGGCGCCGTACCCTGCCTCGGGACGTGTTTGAGTCTGGCCTCCGTTCGGCGTCGTGGTCGCAGCCCCTTCGCGAGCCTCGCCGGCGTCTGGTGGTTGCGCGGCCTCGCGCAGGGCGGCTGTGGGAGACTGGCCGCGCTCCTCTTCGCGCTCGTCTTTGAGCGAATCGTAGAGCGGGCGGCGGCGCAGCATCGGCTCGATGCCCATCCGCCGCTCGACGGCATAGAGGCGCGTCGTCTGCGCCTGCATCATGCGCTCCAGGTGCTCGATCCGCGCGGCGAGCTGTTCCAGTATTTCTCGCGAGGTCTGGTCTTCGGCCATAAGCCCTCCCGGCGGGGTTAATGATAGTGCAGGAGCGGGTAAAAAGCAGTAGTCAGTAGCCAGTAGTCAGTAGCAAGACATTCTTCAATCGAGTTGCTTGACTGTCAGCCCCAACCTCCGCAGGGCGGAGCCCTACCGACTACTGTCTACTGCTTTTGTCAGGAAGCGCTCGACGAAGGCGCGCAGCTCTTCGAGTGAGGAGTCGGCGATGATGCGATAGACACGTGGCCGCAGGCCGTCGGGGAGCTGTGGCGCGGTGAGCGCGTCGGTGATGACGTGGGCGCTGGAACGTAGGCCGCGCTCCCAACCCGGCTCGCGCGCGTCGCGCAGGTCGAGCGCATCCGCTTCGACCCCGGCGGCGACGAGAAAGACCCGCGCCCACTCCAGGAAGACCGGCCAGCGCGAGACGACCGAGACGAGTGCATCGCGCGGCGGCACCTTCTCGCCCGCGAGCGACTCGGGGATGGAACGCGTGTGCAGAAAGATCGGGGACGCCTCCGGCGGGAGCACGCGCCGCACCTCCTCGGCTTTGCTGTAGAGCGCGACGACCGTCCCGCCCGCCAGCCGCGACGCCTCGGCGCACTCCTCGTAGCCGCAGCCCTCAACGCGGAAGGAGGTTGCGTCGGCGATCTCGGCCATCAGGATTTCGCGCAGCCCCTCGTCGGGCTCGACGACGAGGAAGTGGTCGGGCGGCTCAAGGCTCAGCCAGTGTTTGACCCGCGCCTGCACGTCCGCGAGCGTGTGCCCCTGACTGCGTGCGAGCGTGAGGAAGGCGTTGATGAGCCGGTCGAGTTCGAGGCTTGAGTCGAGCGGCGCCTCCGTCGGGTCGTCGCCGAGCTGCCGGACGTAGACGCCGCTCCCCTTGCGCACTTCGAGCCAGCCGGCCTGCTCAAGGTCGCGGAAGGCGGCGCTCACCGTGTTCGAGTGGATGCGGAAGCGTCGCGCCAGCTCGCGCGTCGAGGGCAGGCGCTGCCCCGGCTTGAGGTCGCCGCTCACCACGCCGAACATGATCTGCCGCACGAGCTGCTCGCGCAGGGGCACGCTGCTGTTCTTCGAGAGCCACAGGCGCATAAGAAGGGTTCAGAGTTTAAAGTCCGAAGTCAAAAGTTGAAAGCTTTTTCTTCAGGGTATCGCTTCCCTTCATTCGGCTTTCAACTTCGAACTTACTTTCTGTATCCCGGGCGGGTGCGGAGGGCGACGCCTTTGCGCGTGGTGCGGACGCGGATCTTGCGGAACTTGCCGGTACGCGCGGAGTTGGTCGGGTAGTAGCCTAAGCTGTACTGCGTGCGCAGTTCGTCGGCGATCTGCTGGAAGGATTGCCGGAGCAGGAGCGAGTTGTCGGCGGGCACGAGGCGGCCGCCCGTCGTGCGCGCCATCTCGCGGAGGTAGTCGTCGGCCGTCCGGTAGAGCATGTCGAGCATGCGTGCGATGGACTCGTTGCTCGCCTCGTCTCTGTCTCGCGGCGGGTTCGTGCCGGGGCCGTCGCCGGGGCGGCGCGAGGTCGCGTCGGGAGCGCCGTTGGGGTCGCGGCGGTCGTCCTCGGGGCGGCGCCCGCCGCCGCCGCGCGGGTCGATGACGACCGAGCCGGGCGGCATCCCCGGAATGCGACCGAGGACGCCGCCGAGGTCTACGGGGCCGCTCCCGCCGCGCGCCTGCGAGCGCGCGAGCCGCTCGGTCTCGGCCCGCGTGTCGAAGCGCACCGGGTAGACGATCACGTCCGACTCCTCGACCGCGCGGCGGTTGTCATCAAAGGTGCGCCGGTCGCTGTGATAGTCAACGCCGTCGGTGAGCATGATGACGGCCTTGCGCCCTTTGAGACGGCGCAGCGCACGGTAAGCCTGGTCGAAGGCGTCGTAGAGTTTCGTCCCTTTGCCCGGCCGCGTCGAGCGTATGGCCGAGGCGAGCGCGCCGCGCTCGGAGGTGAAGTCGCAGAGGTCGCGCACCTCGTCGTCGAAGGAGATGACCTTGACGCGGTCGCCCTCGCGCAGTTGCTCGGTGAAGGCGACGGCCGCCTCCTGCACCTGCCGGAGTTTTTCGATTGAGGCGCTGGCGCTCGTGTCGAGCATGAGGACGACGTTGAAGGGCTCGGTGACGGTGGCGAAGAAGGCGACCTGCTGCTCGGCGTTATCCTCGGAGAGGTTGAACTCTTCGGCCTTGAGGTCGGGGACGTAGCGCCCGCCCTGGTCGCTCGCGATGACAGGCACGGTGACGAGGTTCGTCTCGACCTTGACCGCCTCGCCGTCGTCAACCTCCTGCTGCTCGTCCGCCTTCTGCGTCTGGGGCTTAGGCGTCTCGGCGGGCTTCGCCTCGCTCGGAGTCTCCTGCTTCTTTTTCACAGGCTCGCTGCCGGGGAACCTGCGCCCGACCTGTGCCGAAGCAGCGAAGGCAAAAGACAAAAGGCAAAAGGCAAAAGTAAGGACGAGAGACACGCCGGCCTTCATCTTCAACTTCTGCCTTTTGCTTTCTACCTTTTTACTTGTGTCGCCTGCCATCCTGCGTGTGATGCTAGCACGCGACCACACGGATGGATAGACAGCGCTTATTTTTAGCGCGAGCGCTTGCGCGACGCGCCGGTCAGGTTTTCGAGGACGCTGACGACCTTCGCGGCCGCGCGCCCGGCGGTCTCGGCGACCGAGTTGAGCAGGCCCTCGGGGCTACCTACTGCCTCCCCCTTTCTTGCCGCTGCCCTTCGCTCCGCCCTTGCCGCCGCCCTTCTTCGCGGCGCCCTTCGCGCCCCCGCCTTTGGCGGCTCCGCCTTTGGCCCCACCCTTCGCAGCACCTTTGGCCGCGCCTTTACTCGCGCCGCCCTTCGTCGCGCCCTTAGCTCCCGACTTGGCGCCACCGCCCGACTTCTTCGCGCCTGCCTTCGCGCCGCCTTTGGTCGCGCCCTTCGCGCCGGCACCGGGCTTACCGCCTCCGCCGCCCTTGCCGGTACTCTTCACGCCGCCCTTACCGCCGCCTTTGGCACCGCCCTTCCCGGCCGCGCCGCCGCCTTTCGCACCGGCCTTCGCAGCGCCGCCGCCCTTTGCCGCGCCTTTGGTCGAGGCGCCCTTGTTGGCTCCGCCCTTCTCAGAGCCTGCGGCCGCGCTGCCTCTGCCTACGCCGCCACCTTTAGCAGCAGCACCGCCACCCTTCTTAGCAGCAGAGCTTCCTCCTCCGCCCTGAGCGGCGCCGCCTTTGGCCCCGCCGCCGCGGTCGGTTCTACTTGCGCCCGCGGCGGCGCCGCTCTTCGAAGTGCCGCCCGCGCCCGCGCGCGCCGAAGCCCCACGGTTCGAGGTGCCACCGCCCGTCAGGCCGCCGCCGGCACCGGCCGACCCTCCGCCCGTGGCACCACTGCCGCCGGCATCGCCACCGCCGGAGATGCCCCCGCCTTCGCCGCCCGAGCCTTCGTCGGGCCCCGGCGTGCCTCCGCCGGCAACGCCCGCACCCATGCCCGTCGTGCGCCCGATGGCCGCGCCGCCGTGCGTGCCGCCGCCTTCTTCGCCGCCGCCTTCAGTACCGCCGCCGGCCGCGTCGTCTCTGTCGTCTCTTTCACTTGACATCTGTCGTGCTACTCCTTTGAAGAGAAGTGTCCGAGCCCCGCCGGATGGACGGGGCCGTGTCTTTGCGATAAGTGCGACGCAAGATAAGTACGACTCGCAGACCGTTGTCTCGTTTGCGGCGGAGGATAGCATAACTTTCAACGTCACTGTGCCCGGTATCGAACCCTTTAGCATGCGAAAGTTTGCCCGCGCGCGCGGGTGCCTACATAATGTACTTGAAGGGTCAACTCGAAACGACTGATGGAAGCGCTCTCTTCAGCGGTGGCCGTCCTGACGGCGATGATTACGCCGGCCGTGCTCATCTCGGCCTGCGGCGCGCTCATCCTCTCGACCTCGACGCGGCTCGGGCGCGTCGTCGACCGCGTCCGCCTGCTCATCGAACGCTTCGAAGAGACGATGAAGACGCAGGAGGAGGGCGTCGAGATGTTTGAGGAGCGCCGCTCGTTCCTCTTCAACCAGCTCGACAAGCTGACGACGCGCACGCGCCTGCTTCAGAGGAGCATGCGCGTCTTCTATCTCGCGCTGGGCGTCTTCGTCGCCACCAGCGTCGCCATCGGTCTCGTCGCCGCCGTCGGTCACCCTTCGTACGCATGGTTCCCCGTCGTGCTCGGGCTCTCCGGCGCCTGCGGACTCTTCTACGGCAGCGTCCTCCTCATACACGAGTCGCGCATCGCGCAGGAGTCTCTCAACGCCGAGATGGACTTCATCTGGAAGCTCGGCCGCGCGCTCGCCCCGCCCGACCTGCGCCAGACGCGCAGCCCGCACTTCAACCCCCTCACGCTCAGGCGGAAGCTTTAAAAGCCCTCCCCTTCACACAACTTTTGCAGCGTCACGTCTCTTCTTCAAGGATGGCGGGCGATAAAACTTCCATTCAAATTTCATTTCGGCTAGAATTTGTTGCGCCCTCGAATTAAAGAGGGCGAGTCGCAGTTTTACCCGCCTTTTACGCAGCCCTGCAAAGGAATATTGGATGCCGCGGTTCAGAGGAGTCAGGTGGTGGATGATGGGGCTGGTCATGCTCGGCTCGATCCTCAACTACCTGACGCGGAGCACGCTCGCGGTCGCCGCGCCGACCCTGCTTCAGGACTTGCACATCAGTCAGCAGGAGTACTCCTGGATCCTCGGGGCCTTCCAGGGCGCGATCATGCTCCAGCCCATCTGCGGCTACGTGCTGGACGTGCTCGGGCTCAAGAAGGGCTTCGCCATCTTCGCAGTCCTCTGGTCTCTCATCAGCATGTCGCACGGGCTGGCCCACAGTTGGCAGGCGCTGGCGGGCTTGCGCGGGCTGCTGGGACTGGCCGAAGGCTCGGCCAACCCCGCGGGGATGAAGGCGACCTCCGAGTGGTTCCCGGCGAAGGAGCGGGGCCTGGCGGGCGGCGTCTACAACATCGGAGCCTCGTTCGGCTCGATGCTCGCGCCGCCGCTCGTGGCGTGGGCCATCCTGAGCTACAACTGGCAGTCGGCGTTCGTCATCACGGGCGGGCTGGGGCTGGTCTGGGTCGCTCTGTGGCTCCTGTTCTACCAGTCGCCCGACAGGCACACGTCACTCTCCGCGGAGGAGCGTGAGTACATCGCCGCGGGGCAGGAGAAGTTTCTGCAAAGCGACGGGACGCGCCCTTCGGTGAGGCACATCTTAAAGCAGCGCAACTTCTGGGGCATCGCGCTGCCGCGCTTCCTTGCAGACCCGACGTGGGGCACGCTCACCTTCTGGCTGCCGCTCTACCTGAGCAGCGTCCGCCACATGGACTTAAAGCAGATCGCGATGACCGCGTGGCTGCCGTTCCTGGCCGCTGACCTCGGCTGCATCTTCGGCGGGCTGGTCAGCATGTGGCTCCAGAAGCACGCCGAGGTGGGGCTCATCTACGCGCGCCGCTGTGCGTTCACGCTCGGCGCGTTTCTGATGATGGGCGTCTCCTTCGTCGGCGTCGTCGAGAGCCCTTACGCGGCCATCGCGCTCCTGAGCCTCGCGGGCTTCGCGCACCAGACTCTGTCGGTGACCGTCATCACGATGTCGTCCGACCTCTTTAAGAAGAACGAGGTGGCGACGGTCGCGGGAATGGCCGGCACGTTCGGCAACGCCGGCCTGCTCATCTTCTCGCTGCTCATTGGTTCGCTGGTCGCGACCATCGGCTACACGCCGTTCTTCGTCTGCCTCGGCGTGCTCGATCTAATCGGCGCGCTCATCCTCTGGACGGTCGTCCGCGAGCGCCGCGCAGAGCCCGCGGACGATTCGTCCGGGCTGCTGAACCTTCCGGGCTCACAGGAGACGGTTGCGTAAATCTTCGCCCGCTTCAAAGCGACGCAGGTTGTCGAGGAAGTGTTCGACCTGCCGCTCCTTCTCCGTCGCGTGCCCGCCGCCGATGTGCGGCGTGATGAAGCAGTTCGGCGCCTCCCAGAGGGGATGCTCCGGCGGCAGAGGCTCCGGGTCAGTCACGTCAAGATAAGCGGCGGAGATATGTTCCTCGTTCAGCTCTTTGATTAAGGCGTCTTGGTCGAGCGTCGTCCCGCGCCCGATGTTGTAGACGACGGCGCCGCGTTTGAGCGACGCGAGACGCGCGGCGTTCAGAAAGTTTTGAGTCTGCTCGTTCGCCGGCAGGATGTTGACGACGTGGTCGGCGAGCGGCAGAAGCTCGTCCACCTCTTCCGACTTCAAAACCCGCACGTTCTCGTCGCCCTTGATCTCGCGGCGGACGGCGACGAGATTCATGCCGAGCGGGCCGAGCAGCTCGGCGAGCCGGCGGGCAATCGCGCCGTAGCCCAGCAGCAGAACCGTCTGCCCGTTCAGCAGGCGCAACCCGGGCCGCATGTCCCACATGCGCCAGGCCCTGTCTCCGCGCTGTGCGTCGAGCGCGTGGGGAAGACCGCGCGCCAGACCGAGCATCATCGCCAGAAGGTGCTGCGCGCACGGCTCGTCGTAGACGGCCGAGCTGTTGGTCAAACGCGTGCCGCGCGCCTGCAACCTCTCTTTAATGTCTTCGTGGTCGTAGCTCGTGTAGCCCGCGGTGTTCAGTTGAATCCAGCGCAGACCCGCGCAGTCGCTCGCCGCGCGTGCGTCGGGCGAGCCGAAGGCGATGTCGGCGCCCCTCAGGGCCTCGCGGGATGCGCCGTCGCTGCCGTCCTCCTGAGGCTCGAAGAAGAGCAGGCGGTGCGCGGCGGCGCCTTCGACCAGCAGCTCTCGTTCGGCGGCTTGCGCGGGCGTGAAATCGTTGTTGCACCAGATCGTCAGCACACTCTTCGTCATATATGAAAATCCGTAACCCGATCCTACCGGGCTTCAACCCCGACCCTTCCATCGTCCGCGTCGGGGAGGACTACTACGTCGCCACCTCTACCTTCGAGTGGTTCCCCGGCGTCCAGATACACCACTCGCGCGACCTCGTCCACTGGCGTTTGCTGACGCGCCCGCTCAAGCGCGCGAGCCAGCTCGACATGCGCGGCGACCCCGACTCCTGTGGTATCTGGGCGCCGTGTCTCACCCACGACGCCGGGCTCTTCTATTTAATCTATACCGACGTGAAGCGCTACGGCCGCACGACGCAGGCCGGCGCCGCGGGCGCTTCGCTCCGAGACCTGCACAACTACCTCGTGACGAGCCCCGCGATTGAAGGCGAGTGGTCAGACCCCGTCTACCTTAACAGCAGCGGCTTCGACCCGTCGCTCTTTCACGACGACGACGGCCGGAAGTATCTGCTCAACATGCTCTGGGATCACCGCCCGGGGCGCAACCGTTTCGCGGGCATCGTCATGCAGGAGTATTCGGTCGAAGCGCGGGGGCTCGTCGGCACTCGTCGCGTCATCTTCGAGGGGACGCCGCTCGGCTTAACGGAAGGCCCGCACCTCTACAAGCGCGGCGGCTACTACCACCTGCTGACGGCCGAAGGCGGGACGGGCTGGGGGCACGCCGTCACCTTCGCGCGCGCGCGCGAGTTGTGGGGGCCGTACGAGCTACACCCGGACAAGTACATCCTGACTTCGCGCCACCGCCCCGACATCGAGCTGCAACGCGCCGGCCACGGCGACCTCGTCGAGACGCAGGACGGCGAGACCTACATGGTGCACCTCTGCGGACGCCCTCTGCGCAACCGCGGACGCTGCACGCTCGGCCGCGAGACCGCGATCCAAAAGATGAAGTGGTGCGAGGACGGCTGGCTGCGGACGAAGGACGGCGAGGGGCTGCCGTACCTTGAGGTCGAAGCACCCGACTTACCTTCCCACCCTTTCCCCGCGCGGCCCGTGCGCGAGGAGTTCGACGCGCCGACGCTCCCGATAGATTTTCAATGGCTCCGTTCGCCCTACCCCGAAGAGCTGTTCAGCCTCACGGAGCGACCCGGCCACCTGCGTCTCTACGGCCGCGAGACGCCGGGGAGCCTCTTCCGTCAGGCGCTCGTCGCGCGCCGTCAACAAGCGCACTGCTATCGCGCCGCGACTTCGGTCGACTTCGAGCCGGAGCACTATCAGCAGTCGGCCGGGCTCATCTGCTACTACAACGGCTCCAAGTTCCACTACCTCTACGTCTCGCACGACGAAGCGATGGGCAAGCATCTCCGCGTCATGTCCGCCCTGCCCGACCAGCTCCAGACCGACGCCTTCACGACGCCCGGCCCCATCCCTGCAAACGTGCCCGTCCAGCTCCGCGTCGAGGTGGACTACGAGCGGCTCCGCTTCGCTTATAGAGTTGAGGGTCAGGACTGGAACTGGCTCCCCGAACAGTTCGACGCCAGCATCCTCTCCGACGAGGCCGCCGCACCGGGAAGCCCAAACTTCACCGGCGCCTTCGTCGGGATGTGTTGCCAGGACACGGCCGGGACTGCTCTGCCCGCCGACTTCGACTACTTCGAATACTTCGAGCGCGATTTTCTTCCCGACCCCACCGACGCAAGGTCGGGTTAATCCTTCGACCAACGGTTATCGACGAGGCGCCAAATACCGCGCGTGTTCTCGTCGCGGAGTTCGACGGGCAGAGCCTCCTGCGGAAAGTTCTGGTAGCAGACCGGGCGTGCGAAACGTTTGATGGCGGCCGTACCGACCGAGGTCGTGCGCGCGTCGGTCGTCGCGGGGTATGGGCCGCCGTGCTGCATCGCGGCGCAGACCTCGACGCCCGTGGGGAAGCCGTTGAAGACCAGGCGCCCGGCCTTCAGCTCCAACGCGGAGATCAACCAGGCGTACTCGCGCAGGTCTTCGGGCGTGCCGTGAATCGTCGCCGTCAGCGCGCCCTCCAAACGCTCGACCACGCGCCGCAACTCTTCCAGCTCCTCACACGCGACGATTAAGGTCGAAGGGCCGAAGACCTCTTCGCCGAGTTCGTGGTTGTCGAGGAACGTGCCCGCGTCAGTCGAGAAGACGTAGGCCGCGGCCTGCGTGCGCGACTCGTCCGCAGTTGACGAAGCCTGCGTCCCCGGTCTCGTCAAACGGCGGAGCCTCTCCACCCCTTCCTTATAACCACGCAGGATGCCCGCATTCAGCATCGTACCCGGCGCCGCGGCGGCGAACAGCTCATCACTCTTATCGAGGAACTGTTCGAACGGCTCGCCGCGCAGGCCGACGACGAGGCCGGGGTTGGTGCAGAACTGCCCCGTGCCCATCGTCACCGACTGCTTCAAGCCTTCGGCGAACTCCGCGCCGCGCTCGCGCAGGGCGCCCGGCAGGACGAAGACCGGGTTGACGCTCCCCATCTCCGCGTAGACCGGTATCGGCTCGGGCCGCCGCGCGGCCGCGTCGAAGAGCGCGCGCCCGACGCGGAGCGAACCCGTGAACCCGACGGCCTTAGTCTGTGGATGTTCGACGACGGCGAGGCTCACCGACGGACTCCGACCCTGCACGAGCGAGAAGACGCCCGCCGGCATCCCCGTCTCTCGCGCCCCTTCGACGACGGCGCGCGCGACCAGCTCCGACGTGCAAGGGTGCGCGGGGTGCGCCTTCACGACGACGGGGTTGCCGGCGGCAAGCGCCGAGGCCGTGTCGCCGCCCGCGACCGAGAAGGCGAGCGGGAAGTTGCTCGCGCCGAAGACGGCCACGGGGCCAAGAGGGATGAGCATCCGCCGCAGGTCTGGCTTGGGCTGTGGCTGGCGCTCGGGCTCGGCGTGGTCGATCACGGCCTCGACCCAGGAGCCTTGGCGCACGACCCCCGCGAACATACGCAACTGTCCCAACGTCCGCCCGCGCTCGCCCTTCAGCCTCTCGGCCGGGAGCGCCGTCTCGGCCCGGGCCGTCTCGATCAACTCGTCGCCGAGCGCCTCGACGTTCCGCGCGATGGCTTCGAGAAAGTCCGCGACCTCCTCCGCACTCTTCTCCCTGTACTGCGTGAAGTCACGCGCCGCGGCGGCAAGAGCGCGCGCGACGGTGGCGGGTGTCGCCTCGTAAAACTCCGGCCCGAACTCGCGCCCCTCCGAAGGGTTGAAGGCGCGGAACCTCTCGCCGCCGTCTGCAAAGTCCGGCTCGCCCTCGACGATGCTTCTGCCGTGTAGCTCCATCACTCTTAACCTTCCATGCCTCTTGCTCGATTAACTATTCGACGGTGTTGACGAGCGTGCCGATGGGTTCGATGTTGATGCGTACTTCGTCCCCCGACCTCAGCGTGAAATCGTCGGGCGGGACGATGCCGGTGCCCGTCAGCAGGAAGCAGCCCTGCGGGAAAGAGTTGTCGCGGAAGAGAAATTCCACGAGCGACTCGGGCGTCCGCCTGAGCTGCGCGAGCGTCGTCGCGCCTTGAAAGACGTTCTCTCCCCCGCGCACTATCCCCATCTCAATCGCGGTCGAAGGGGGCGGCGCCTCCTCGGTCACCCAGACGCACGGCCCGAGCGCGCAAGAGCGGTCATAGACCTTGGCCTGCGGGAGGTAGAGCGGATTCTCGCCCTCGATGTCGCGCGAGCTCATGTCATTGCCGACGGTGTAGCCGACGGTGCGGCCCGAGCGCGTGACGGCGAGAGCCAGCTCGGGCTCGGGCACGTTCCAGTGTGAGTCGCGGCGGATGCGCACCTTCTGACCCGGCCCCGCGACGCGGTGCGGCGTCGCCTTGAAGAAGAGCTCCGGGCGCTCGGCCGTGTAGACGCGGTCGTAGAAGTCTCCGCCGCCCGCCGTCTGCGACTCCTCGATGCGCGCCGCGCGGCTGCGCTGATAGGTGACGCCCGCCGCCCACACTTCCTGGCGCACGACCGGAGAGAGAACCCTCCCCGCGAATTCATCGCCGACCGTCGGCAGCTCCGACTCGTCCAGCAGAGTCTTCAAGTACCCGAACAGGTCGTCGCGGTTGAGCAACTCGTCCCACTCGTCTTCACAGAGATAGGCGCCGCCACTGTCTTCGACGATGACGCCCTCATCGACTCGATAAAGTTTCACTGCCGTCACTCGCTTTCAGCCTCTAACACTTTCATGCCGGCTTCGATGACGCGGACGATGCGTTCAACGTCGTAGACGCCGCCGCTCCAGGGGCCGCCGCTCGCGTTCTGCAAGGCGGCCCAGAGCCTCGTGTCGGCGGGCAGCGCCGGGTCTGCGTGCAGGTCTGCGCGCGGTTGACGACGCGCCAGCTCTTCGTCAGCCGGCTCATAGACGCCCGGCGCCAGCTCTTTCAACAGGTCGATACTTCCTCGCAGGTTCAACGTGTCCACGGTGACGCGAATCAGATCGCCGTCGAGCACTTTACCGACGGGGCCGCCCGCGAGCGCCTCCGGGCCGACGTGCCCGATGCAGGGGCCGCTTGAGACGCCGGAGAAGCGCGCGTCCGTGATGAGCGCGACCGAGTTCGCGTAGGGCATGTACTTGAGCGCCGAGGTGATCTGGTAGACCTCTTCCATCCCCGCGCCCAGCGCGCCGCGGCAGATGAGCACGATGACCTCGCCGCCCTTGAGGCGGTCTGCGCCGCGGCTCTTGATGGCGGCGATGGTGGCGCGCTCGCTGGTGAAGACGCGCGCCGGCCCCGTCAGGCGGTAGACCCCGTCCGGCCCGACCATCGAACGGTCGATGGCCGTGCTCTTGACGATGGCGCCCTGCGGCGCGAGGTTCCCTTTGATGTAAGAGATCGTGCTCGTCAGTCCGCGCGCGCGCGCCCTCGCGGGCGGCATGATGACCTCGTCCGGGTCGATGCCTTCATCTTCGGCGAGGCGCGCGCGAAAGACCTGCCGGCGTTCCGACGCAGACCAGTCGTCCAACACCTCGTCAAGAGACTTCCCGGCGGCGGTCAAAGCACTCCCGTCGATCAACCCGAGCGCTCTCAAGTGCAGCATGACTTCCGGCACGCCGCCCGCGAGGAAGACGCGCACGGTCGGGTGCGGCCCGTTCGGCAGAGCGTCCACGAGTCGCGGCACGCGGCGGTTAACCTCTATCCAGTCTTCGACCGTCGGCGGCCTCAAGCCCGCCGCGTGCGCCACCGCGGGCAGGTGCAGCAGCAGATTGGTCGAGCCGCCGAACGCCGCGTGTGCCACCATCGCGTTGCGCACCGACACGTCGGTCACGATGTCGCGCACGCTCAAGCCGGCCTCCCTCTGACGCAGCACCGCCCGCGCAGACCTCCGCGCCGCGTCGAGCCACACGGGCTGGCCCGAGGGCGCGAGCGCGCTGTGCGGGACGGAGAGGCCGAGCGCTTCGGAGACGACTTGCGAAGTCGCCGCCGTCCCCAGGAACTGGCAGCCGCCGCCCGGCGAAGCGCACGCGCGGCAGCCGATGTCGGCCGCCTCTTCGAGCGTTATCAGTTTGTTGGCGAAGCGCGCGCCGATGGTCTGCGCGCGCCCCGCGTCCTCGCCGTCGCTCGCCGGCAGGGTCACGCCGCCGGGCACGAGCACCGCGGGCAGGTCAGGCGAGCCCGCGAGCGCCATCAACATTGCGGGCAGGCCCTTGTCGCACGTCGCCACCCCGATTACCGCCTGCCGCGTCGGCAGCGAGCGGATCAGACGCCGCAGCACCATCGCCGCGTCGTTGCGGTAGGGCAGACTGTCGAGCATGCCGGTCGTCCCCTGCGTCCGCCCGTCGCAGGGGTCTGTGCAATAGCCCGCGAAGGGGATGCAACCCTTCCCGCGTAGCTCTTCGGCCGCGGCCTGCATCAACAGCCCGACCTCGAAATGCCCCGTGTGATAGCCGAGCGCCAGAGGTCTCCCGTCGGGCAGGCGGATGCCGCCCTGCGTGCTGAGGATGAGGACTTCCGGGCGGCGCAGCTCCGAGGGGTTCCAGCCCATCCCCACGTCCTGCGTCCACCCGAAGAGGTCGCCGCTCGGCCGCTCCAACAGGTCTTGCTCCGTGACGGGCAGGCTCCCCGCCGGCCCCGCCCCGGAAGAGACGACCCGGTACACGTCGGGCGAGTCCGTCTCGAACACACTCCCGCGCGTCGGCGCCGTCTCGTCTCCGTCTACTTCAGGCATCTCGGCGGGTGACCTCCACGGACTGGAATTTCAGTTAAGATTAAACCACAGAGACACAGAGGCACAGCTTTGAAGACAACATCTCTTCAAGCTGTGCCTCTGTGTCTCTGTGGTGAATACCTCAGAGAGCTTACTACTGGCCCACGGGGACGATGCGCCGGAGGGTCTGCGTCGAGGGATCGACCGAGAAGCCGATGGCCTCCAGCGCCGACCTGCCGAGCGCGGGGCTGACGCCTTCGGGGCCGAAGACGATCCGGCCCTCCTTCATCTCGCCCATGAACTCGATGCGCGCGATGCCGTACTCGCACTCGCCCGCCGAGCCGTCCGCCAGCACGCACGCGGTCTGCCCCGCGGGCACGATCCCGATGGCCGCGAGCGCGCTCGCAGGGGCCACCGAGTCGGCCGCGTCGGCGTTGATGCCGAAGAGTTCTTCGTAGACGCCCTCGCCCTCGGAACCGGCCGGAGCCCTCACGTCTCCCTGCACGTGAAGCAGAGCCGCGTCCGGCCCGACCGCAGCGCCGTCGAGCTGCTCCTGACTCATCACAATCGGCCGCGAGTCGGACTCGTCTCCGTGCGCGCTGGCCGCGTAGGTCAACTGCAAAACGACCAGGCCCAGCGCAAGCGGGAGAATTCCGCGGGCCGCCGCGTTCAAGACGTTCATCCTTTTCCTCATCTCTACCTCCTCTGCTTCACTGGTTGTGCGGGACGAAAACAGTCACAGTCCGGACGCTGGCGTTGCCGGAGGCGTCGCGGCTCTCGACGGTAATCGTGTAGGTGCGCCCGTCGCCCTTGCCCGAGCGCTCGGCGCGCAGGTTGAGCGTCAGGTTGTCGGTAATCTGCCAGTCGGGCGCCGTGTCGCCGTCTCCGAGCCCGTTGACGGCCTCGCTGCTCGACACGGAGATGATGCGCGCGACGGGCGCCGGGTCGCAGTTGTCCGCGGTCGCGACGCTGACGTTGACGGGAATCAACTGGTGATTCGGCGGCCCGAGCACGTTTGGCGACGCGGACAGGCTCATGATCGTCGGCGCCGTCACGTCCTTGACGATGACCTTCTGCGTCTGCGTGCTGACGTTGCCGTGGCCGTCGTCGAAGTGCCACGTGACGATGTGCTCGCCCTGCTCCGTGTAGCTGAGCGGGTCGGTCGTGGTGCCCGTGACCGCACCGACGTAGGCGTCGGTCGCCGTCGGCGCCGGCCCCGTGATGGCGGCCGAGCACTCGCCCGTCACGTCCGGCAGAGAGGCCGCGTCGGGCACGGGCGCGGCCGTGTCGGCCGGCACGTTAATCGTCACGTTCTCGACGTGGCTGGGGAGTTTCCCGTCGCCGACCAGAAGCGAAAGCGTGTAGGTATGCGCGGCGCCGTCGAGGATCGAACGGTCGAACGTAAGCTCGCCGGTCGAAGGGTTGATGTGGAACTTGTATGCGCCGGTGCCGCCCGTCACCTGCCAGTTCCGCAAGGTGTCGGAGGCGTCGCCGTCGGAGGCCGCCGCCGTGCCGACCGAAGTGCCCGGCCAGTCGGGGACGCTGAACGTCTGACCCGTCGCAATCACAGGGCGCTTGTCGTTCAAGTACCTCGAAGCGAAGTTCGCGAACGTGGGCCAGTTCGGCGTCGGCGTGTGCCCCTCCTTCTGCCGCCTCCACCCGACCGTACCTTGAACGAGCGCGAGGTCGAAGGCGGGCGTGCCGCCGGTGGACTCGGCCGGCCCGGCGAAGACGCCGTTGCCCGGTGTCCCCGGCCAGGTGAAAGGCGTGCCCGGCGGGACGATGAGACCCGTCCAACCGAGGTGTGCCCACACGGGAGAAGTCAGCTTGGCCGTCAGGTAACAGCCGCGCGGGTCGGCCCAGGCGTCGCCCACGCCGGCCGGCGTGTCGGTGCCGTTCGTGATGAAGAGCGCGCGCGGGGCGATGAGCGACGCGGTCGTGTGTGCGTCTACGTCGAGCAGCTCCACCCTGCGAGGGAACTGCTGACCCGGGTTGAGGCGCCCGCCGTAGTTCATGATCGCGCCGTTGACCCAGTGGTACTCCGAGCTGCTGCTGGAGACGAATTCGAGCGACTCGCCGTAGTGCCTGCGGGCCAGTGCCGTGCCCAGGGCGCCGCCGTCACTCGGCCAGGCGACCACGACGCGGTCGTCGTAAGCCGCGGTCACCAGCGTCGCCTTGCCGTAGCGCGAGTGCCCCTCGACGGCGACCTTGTCCGAGTCGATGTCGGCGTCGGACGCGAAGCGGTCGATGAGGCGGCTGATGCCCCAGCCCCAAGCGACCAGAGAGCCCGGGTCGTCCGGCTTGCGCCAGCTGCCCTTGTTGCCGAGGCCGATGATGTAGCTGGAGAGCGCGGCGCCGCCGCTGTCGGGCTGCACGTTCGTCGGCGTATAAGAGCACGTGCCGTAGCCGAAAGGCGCCGTGAACTGGAAGATGCCCGTGCCCTCGCCGTAGGTGACGACGACCGGGTACTTACGCCCCGTGGCCGCCGGGTAGCGGCACTGCGCCGTGATGCTCGGCGTGTTCCGCAGCGCGGGGTAGCTCGACTTATCGACCGTCCCCGTGAAGGTCTTCTGCCGCCACTGGTAAGTCACGCCGCTCACGACCGTGCTCCCGGTCGTGACGGCGCTCACCACCCAGGTGATGTTGAAGGTCGGGTCGATGGACTTGCCGTAGAGTTCCTGCTGGGTGAGGTTGAAGATTTCGGGGCGCCGCTTGATCCACCAGTCCTCGGGGCTTGAGACCGGCGTGCCGTCCTTCATCCTTAAGGGGTCGATGTCCGTGTAGCGCGGGTTCGACTCGGGGCCGTAGTCGCCCGCGCCGCTCAGCGCGCCGCCGTTGAGGGCCGGGAACGGCCAGACGGTGCTGCCCGCGTTGTAGTGCTGCGTCGGGCTCGGCTCGTACATCGGGTCGGCGTCGTAGGTGTGCCACATGCCCCAGGCCGTCCTCACGACGACGTGCCCCTGCGGGTCTGTCCAGTTGCCCTCGGGCTGCGAGAGGGTTGTGGGGCGCGCGTTCGTGGGGGCGGTCGGGTCGTTCCAGGGCCAGGCCGTCCCCGAGCGGACGGGCAGCGTCGGGTAGGTCAGACCCTGCTGGCACATCATCTGGTCACGATCCTGCACGGCCGTGATGCCGGCGGTCGGGAAGGCCGGGAGGCCGGCGCAGTTCTGTGCACGCACCGGAACGCTCGACACAAAGATACTGGACAGCAGCAGAGAGCCCGCGACTATGGCGGAGATGGCTCGGCTGCGCTTTGAAGCAGGGGGTCTCATCATCTTCTCCTTCTCCTGTTTACCGTCTCTTGGTTTGGCGTTCCGCGCTGTGACGCCGTCACTTCGAATGCGCTTGGAGTTCAAATGATCGGGAGAGACTCCGGCGCGCCATATAGTTCGGGTAGGCAACAATATGGACGTATCTTTTGCTAGCTTTTTTTGTCGCAGACGGCTAACTCGCCCGGGCATTGAAGGGCGCGATTGGCTCTTTAAGAGAGCAGGGAGCCCGCCGAGGGCCTATAAATCGACATCTCGGCGCCGTTTGAAAGGTGCTTTAGACTCCCGACGCCCCTGGAAAGAAAAGTACAGGAGAAGGAATTAAGACATCCCACGTCCTAGGATAGTTCGCGGGCACAACAATATATTGCAAAGTAACATGCTACGATTAGTCGTGTCAATAAAAATTTTCGGCCGGTGTAAGATACCGTCTAAACTCAGGAGACACAGCATGATTAAACGTCGAGACCTGTTCGTGGCACTCTTCGCGGTCGCCGTTACACTCGGCGCCGTCGCGGCCCATTCGCAAACGCCCGTCATGCATTCGGCGCTCTTCGAATGGAACAACGTGACCCCGAAACAGACGGAGGTCGGGGCCGCGCGCCAGTTCTTCCGCTCGCCGACGGCGACGCTCGACGAGTTGGAGCTGCACGTGACGACCCTCAACCCGGGCCTCTCTTCTCACCCGCCGCACAAGCACCCCAACGAGGAGCTGGTCATTATCAAGGAGGGCACGGTCGAGGCGCTCGTGAACGGGGAGTGGAGGAGGGCCGGGCCCGGTTCCGTCATCTTCAACGCCTCGAACGAGCTGCACGCGCTCAGGAACGTCGGGACGACGCCCGCGACCTATCACGTCATCAACTGGCGCTCGCCGGGGACGCAGAAGGCGCGGCCGTAGGCTTGAACGGAGGAAGAGAGATGAAAGGGACGCGCGCCGACCGGCGCAGCTTCATTAAGGGTTCACTCACCGTGGCGGCCGGCGCCGTTCTGCACAACGCGCGGGGCGCCTCGGCGGCGAACGTTCAGGAGCGGAGGGCGGAACCTTTGAAGGAGCCGCGCCTCCTCTTCTCCGTCATCGGCATCAACCACGGACACATCCACGGCCAGATCAGCGCCGTGACGAGGGGCGGCGGCCGACTCGTCTCCTTCTACGCGAAGGAGCCCGACCTCGCCGCCGACTTCGCCAAGCGCTATCCGCAGGCCAGGGCGGCGCGCGACGAGCGGGAGATTCTTGAGGAGACCTCTCTCCAACTCGTCCTGAGCGCCGCGATACCCGAAGAGCGCGCGCCGCTCGGCGTCCGCGTGATGCGCCACGGCAAAGACTACATGTCCGACAAGCCGGGCATCACCACGCTCGAACAGCTCGCCGAAGTGCGCCGCGTGCAGAAGGAGACCCGGCGCATCTACTCCATCATGTACAGCGAGCGCTTCGAGAGCGAGGCGACCGTCAGGGCCGGCGAGTTGGTTAAAGCCGGCGCCATCGGCCGGGTCATCCAGACCGTGGGACTCGGCCCGCACCGCATCAACAACGGGCGGCGCGACCCTTGGTTCTATGACCGCAGACGCTTCGGCGGCATCATCTGCGACATCGGCTCGCACCAGGCCGACCAGTTCCTCTTCTTCACCGGCTCGACTAAGGCTGAGGTGGTCGCCGCGCAGGTGGGGAACGTGCAGCACCCGCAGTATCCGAACTTTGAAGACTTCGGCGACATGTTGCTGCGCGGCGACGGCGGCACCGGCTACGTTCGCGTCGATTGGTTCACGCCCGACGGGCTGAGCACCTGGGGCGACGGCCGCCTGACGATCCTCGGCACGGACGGCTTCATCGAGCTTCGTAAGAACGTGGACATCGCGGGCCGCCCCGGCGGGGACCACCTGTTCCTCGTGGACAAGAAGGAGACTCGCCACATCGACTGCCGCGGCGTCCACCTCCCTTACGGCGAGCAGCTCGTCGAAGACATCCTCAACCGCACCGAGACCGCGATGTCGCAGGAGCACTGCTTCCTCGCCACCGAGCTGGCGCTCAAGGCGCAGAAGCAGGCGCAGAGAATCAACCTCAGAAACGTCGAACGATCATGAGAGTACTGTTTATCGGCGGGACGGGCTTCATCAGCACGGCGGTCAGCCGGCAGGCGGTCGTCGAAGGGGTCGAGTTGTACCTGCTCAACCGAGGGCTGAGGGGCGCCCCGCCTCCCGGCGCACGCGGCCTGACCGCAGACATCGACGAGCCCGAAGAGGTTCGCGCGGCCCTGCGCGAACTGCGGTTCGACGTGGTCGTCAACTGGATCGCGTACACACCCGCAGACATCGAGCGTGACCTCTCGCTTTTTAAAGGTCGGGTCGGGCAATACCTCTTCATTAGCTCCGCCGCCGCTTACCAGAAGCCGCCCGCGCACTACGTCATCAGGGAGGAGACGCCGCTCGTCAACCCCTTCTGGGACTACGCGCGCGGCAAGATCGCCTGTGAAGAAAGGTTGTGGAGGGCTCACGCCGAGGAAGGATTTCCCGCGACGATAGTCCGCCCCTCGCACACGTACGAGACGAACTTCCCCGCCGCCATCGGGGGCGGCGGCACCTACACGCTCGCGGACAGAATGAAGAAGGGAGAGCCGATCATCGTCCACGGCGACGGCACCTCACTGTGGACGCTGACGCATGCGGAAGACTTCGCGCGCGGCTTCCTCGGACTGCTCGGGAACAGCGAGGCGATAGGTCAGGCCTTCCACATCACCTCGGATGAGGTGCAGACGTGGGAGCAGATCTACCAAACCATCGCGGGGGCGCTCGGCGTGGAGGCGAACGTCCTCTATGTCCCGTCCGACTTCATCGCGCGCGTCGTGCCGAGGCTCGCGGGGACTCTGCACGGGGACAAGAAGTGGAGCGCCGTCTTCGACAACGGCAAGATCAAGAGGTTCGTGCCGGGGTTCCGCGCCGCCATCCCCTTCCACGAAGGGATACGGCGGACGCTCGCGTGGTTTGAAGCAGACGAGCAACCGAGGCGCGTGGACGAGTCGCTCCGTGACGAGATGGATTTAATCGTCAGGTCTTACGCCGGACGTTCCGGTTAACGCCGGCCCGATTCAGTGTGACTTTTTCAGTATGGCTTCTTCAGTGTGACTTGCTCGCCGTCCTGTGCGACTGCTCGCAGCTCTTCTTGAGCTGGCCGCTCAGCTCGATAATCCCCTCCAGGTCGCGCCGCGCCGCGGCCCCCCACTGCGGGTCAATCACCCTGACGCTCTGGAAGCCCGGGTTACCCACGAAGCTGACGACCAGCCGGTCGAGCGCGGCGAGCGACTCTTTCAGTTGACCCGGCTCGAACACGTCCGAAGCCTTCGGGCGCTCTTCAACCTTCTCTGGAAGTAACAGGTTCTCTTTCAGACGGCCGGCGCGCTTCCTGATCTCGGTCAACGCCTGCGCGACGAGCCCGGGGTCGAGTTCTTCGCCCGAGGCCGACGCCCGCGCCAGCGCGTTGTTGACAACCTGGAGGCGCGTGAAGTCTTCGTTGATCTGCTCGACGGGCGGGCGGCGTGTGGGCTGCGGGGTGGGGCCGCGCGCCGCCATCTCCTGCATCTCCCGGAAGAGCAGGTCGCGTTCCAGCGTGCGCTGCAACTCGCGCTGCGTAGTGTCGGGGCGCGGACTCCTCTGCCCCGCGGTGCTCTGCCGACCCATGCAGAGAGGCGCGACTCCGTTCGCCAGCGCGAGCGCTGTCAAGAGCCGTAGCGCGGGCTCAAACCTGAACTTCATGCCTCGCCGCCTTCCTGTCAGTTGCCGATGCGCGAAGCTTACAACCGTCGGAAGAGCTTAATCAAGGAGTTGGCCACGGCGGCCACAGTTCACTTCGTCCCCTCTGCGGCGGCAGCCCGCGTCGAAAACTCTCCGGCGGGCCGAGGTAGCTCGACCGCACGCCGCCGGTGTTGACCACGAGCCGCTCGACGACGAGCCCCGGGTCAACCGCCCAGAACTTGAGCACGTGCGGGCCGGGCCGCTTGAGCACGTGCTTCGACGTGACGACGCGCACGCCGTCTTTGACCGAACGCTCCCAGACGGCCTGCGTCTCGTTCGCGTGGACGCCCACGACCTGGGGAGCTTCGTCGTCGAACGAGACGGCGTAGCGCAGCCCCGCTCCCGGCAGAAACTTCAAAGTCGGCGCGAGGTACGCGTCCACGCTGACCGGCCCCTCGGTGTAGAGGTATAACTTGTATTCGAGCCTCATGCCGTCGGTCGAAGGGTTGCGGCTCGGCATCGTCACGGGGAAGGGCGTCAGACCCGACAGGGTGCGGCCGAAGTCGGGGATGAGTTGCCAGCTCGTCCCTTCCGGCGCGACGGCGCGCGCGTAGTGCTCGGCCTCGACTGAGACGTAGCCGTCCGATTCGACGAACCCCTCGGCCCCCTCGCGCTTCTGCCCCGCGGGGTTCGAGACCGGCACGGCCAGCGACACCTTCCGTCCGTCCGGCCCCTCGACCGTGATCGTGCCGCGGCTCGCGCCCGCCGGAACCTGTCTCCAGTCGGCACTGACCCAGACCCTCTCGTCGCGCGTCAACGTGCCCCCCTTCATACTCACGCGCAGCCAGGGTTCGTTCGTCTCGACGGTGTACGCGAAAGGCGTCCGGCCGCGGTTGAAGATTTCGAAGTAGCGCGGCCGTTCGTAAGGACTGAGCGGAGGCAGTGCCGCCTCCCTCGGGCTCTCGGGCCAACTCGCCTCCGAGCCTTCAACCGACACGCCCAGCTCGGCGGGCGCGGGCACCTGTATCACCTGCACGGCGGGCATCGCGTTCCGCACCGGCTGCTGCCAGGAGGTGTAGCCGATGTGCGTCTGATCCATCAGGTGGCTCCACTTCCCGCCCGCGAGCTGTTCGTTGTAGTAGCGCGCCAGCCGCTCGTCCTCGCGGAACAGTTCGCGCGCGCGTTCGGCCAGCTCGTTGGTCGAGGCGCGGCCCTGCACGGCGTACATGCGGTTCCGGCCAACCGTGACGTACATCTCGTTCACGACCGCGCAGGCTTTCACAGGGTAGAGCACGAGTTGGAAGAAGGCGTCCCTCTTCTCCGCCGGCATCAGGTCATAAAGTCGCTCGGCCTCGCGCGCGAGGGTCTGGTAGGAGGAGACGACCGTCTCCGCTTCGCGGTAGTTGACGAGGCTATACGTGCCGGGCTCCAACAGCTCCGGCTTGCGGCGGCCGTTGTACTTCGTGTACTTCGCGACTACCTCCGCGATCTCGGCCGCGTGCTCGGGGCCGAACTCGCGCTCGGCCCACAGGCGCGTGTAGTCGCCGACGCGCTCGGCGGGCCAGGCGCTCGGATCCCAGGCGTAGGTCAGGAAGAACTCGGTGGGGAATTCGAGCGGCTTGATGTCGCCGACGTTGACGATCCAGATGCGGTCCGCGCCGTGTCGGTAGGCGAGGTGCATCTGCTCCCACACTTTGGTAATGGGGATGGTGTTGAGCCACTTGTAAGAACGCGGGCCGCCCACGTAGTCGAAGTGGTAGTAGATGCCGGCGCCGCCCGGGCGGCTGCGCTCTTCGGGCGTCGGCAGGCGGCGGATGTTGCCCCAGTTGTCGTCGCACCAGAGCAGCGTCACGTCCTCGGGCACGCGCATCCCGCGCTCGTAATACTCCTGCACCTCCTTGTAGAGCGCCCACAGTTGCGGGACGGAAGAGAGGTTCTGGCTCTGTTGCTCTGAGAGAATCTTGCGCTGGTCGGAGACGATTCGCTCAAGCAGCGCGACGTTGGCCTCCTCGGACATAGGCACGTCGCCGTCGCCGCGCATCCCGAGCGTGACGATGCTTTCGTAACCACGGTTCCGCCTGATCCCCTCCGCCCAGAAGGCGCGCAGCACCTCGCCGTTGGCTGCGTAGTCCCAGGGACCGCGGCCGTAGCGCTTCCACTCCTGCTGCGCGCGCAGCATCGGCTCGTGGTGCGACGTGCCCATCACGACGCCGTACTCGTCCGCGAGCTTCGCGTTCGAGGGGTCGTCGTCGCCAAAGGCGCTGCCCCACATCGCGGGCCAGAGGTAGTTACCCTTCAGGCGCAGCAGCAGCTCGAAGACCTTCGCGTAGAACTCGTGGTTGTAGCCGCCGAACTTCTCGCGCACCCAGCCGGTGAGCGCGGGCGCCTCGTCGTTGATGAAGATGCCGCGGTACTTCACGGCCGGCTCGTTCTGCACATAGCGGCCGGGCTTGACGAAGAGTTCCGTGCGCGGTCTCACGGGCACGTCGGCCCACCAGTACCACGGCGACACTCCTATCTGTTCGGACAGTTCATAGACGCCATAGATCGTCCCGCGCTTGTCGCTGCCGACGATGACCAGGGCGCGCTCGACGCCGGGCCACGGCCGCTCCACGACCTGCGTGACTCCGGCCTCCCACAGCCTGCCCAGGCCCGACGCTTCGAGCTTACCCGCGCGCACGAGTTCGTCTATCAGACGACTCTTGCCGAGAGTCCCGACGACGACGATGTCGTCCGCGGCCCTGACCGTCTGGTCGATGAACAGACCGGGCCGCGTCTTCGTCACGCGTTCGATGTCCGCCCGCAGGTCGTGCGCGGCGCGGAGGACGCCGGGGTAGTCCCGCGAGTCTAAATATATCGGCGCGGCGACGCCGGCCGTAAAGAGCCGGAACGAGCCCCGCGCGGGCGTGAACTCCACGTAGCGCTCCCGCCCGAGCGCGTGTGCGGGAGGCGCGCAGACGAGCGCACACAGGAGCGCGCCGAGCAGGCGCAAGCATCCCTTCGAGATATGCACTCGCGCGTACCGCCTCATAAAAATTTTCGAGAGACTTCCGGCCGGACGGACTGACGCTGCTACCTGACGCCTAAGAGAATGTCGATGGTGAGCTGGTCGAGCCGCTCGTACCGGAGGCCCTTCGCCGCCAGCTCCGCCCGGTCGAAGTTCTGCGAGAGCAGTTGCTCGTTGCGCCCCTTCTCGAACTTGCCGGCGACGCCGTTGCCGTCGAGCGCGGCGATGCCGGCGAGTATCTCCTTGATCTCGGGGTCACGGTTCCACGCCGCGGCCTTCTCCTTCAGGATGAGGTAGGTGCGCATCGACCCGCGCGCGAAGTCCCTGACGCCGTCATAGTCCTCTGTCCGGTAGGCGTGGCTGTCGAAGTGGCGCGGCCCGTCGTAGCCCACGTCTTCGAGGAACTTGACGAGGAAGAAGGCGGTCTTCGGGTTGGCCGAGCCGAACCGCAAGTCCTGGTCGTACCTCCCGGGCACCTGGTCGTTGAGGTCGATGTGGAAGAGCTTGCCCGCCTCCCAAGCCTGCGCCACCGCGTGCGTCATATTTAAGCCGGGCATGTGCTCATGCGCGACTTCCGGATTGACGCCGACCAGGTCGGGATGGTCGAGCGTGGAGATGAGTGCCAGATAGGCGCCGGTCGTCGGCATGTAGATATCGGCCCGCGGCTCGTTCGGCTTGGCCTCCAACGCGAACCGGTAGCCGTAGCCCTGCGACACGGAATACTCGCAGAGGTAGTTCAGCGCCTCACGCAGTCTCTTCACCGCCTCGTCGGCCCGCCGGCAGGCGTCCGTCTCGACGCCCTCTCTCCCGCCCCAGAGCACGAAGATCTTCGAGCCGAACTCCGCGCCCAAGTCCATCGCGCGCATCGTCTTCTGCAAGGCGTAGGAGCGCACCCGCGCGTCGTTGGCGGTAAAGGCGCCGTCGCGAAAGGCCGGGTCGTAGAAAAGGTTCACCGTCGCCATCGGCACAACGATGCCTGTCTCCTCACAGGCCGCGCGGAACTCCCTGACGATGCGGTCACGCTCCGAAGGGGTCGCGTCGATGGGAACCAGATCGTTGTCGTGAAAGTTGACGCCCCACGCCCCTACCTCGGCCAGCATCCGCACGGCGTCGTTTGGGGGCAGCGTCGGGCGGACGGCGTCGCCGAAGGGGTCGCGGCCGCGGTTGCCGACCGTCCAGAGGCCGAAGGTGAATTTATGTTCCGGCTTCGGCGTGTATTTCTCTTCTGCCATTGTCTTGATCTCCCTACCTGTCCGATGTTTCAGGAGTTCACGCCGGAGACGAGCATCCCGCCGTCCACGACGATGGTCTGCCCCGTGATGAAGGAGGCCGCGTCCGAGGCGAGGAAGACCGCCGCGCCCGCCACCTCTTCGGGGCGGCCGAAGCGGCCCATCGGCGTCCGCATCAGAAGCTCTCGCCCGCGCTCGGTGTCGTCGAGGAACTTCGCGTTGAGCGACGTGCGGAAGACGCCCGGCGCGATGGCGTTGACGTTGACGTGGTCGCGTGCCCACTCGCACCCGAGGCTTTTGGTTAAAGCCACCACGCCCGCCTTCGACGCACCGTACGCGGCGACTTCATGAAAGGCCACGTACGAGGAGAGCGAGGCGATGTTGATGACGCGCCCGCGCCCGCACTCTTTCAGCGGCGCGTAGAAAGCCTGACAGGCGCGCAGCATCCCCGTCAGGTTCGTGTCTATGATCGAGTCCCACTCCTCCTCGGAGACTTCCGCGGTGGGCTTACGCGCGGTGCGCCCCGCCGCGTTGACGAGGATCTCCACCGCGCCGAAGCGCTCAAGCACCGCATCGCGCAGCGCTTCGACTGACCCGCGTTCGCACACGTCCGCCGTCTGCGCGAAGGCTTTGCCCCCACCCCGCGTGATCTCTTCGCAGACTTCGTCTACAAGCTCGCCGCGCCGACCCGTCGGGACGGTCTTGGCGCCCGCGCGCGCGAGCCCCAACGCGACGGCCCGGCCCAGCCCCGACGTTCCGCCGACGACGACGGCCACGCGCCCTGTCAAATCGGTGATGTTCTCAGCCATGCTCTTTACCTACTCCGCGTGCGGGCTGCGGCGGCCGGGGCGCGCGCAGTCGCCACGCTTTAAAATCCCTCGGCGGCCACGACCTCTTCGGCCCGCCGCTCACTCCCCTCACCCACCCACGCGCGGAAGTTGCCGGAGAACATGCGCTCGACATCGCGCTCGACCTCGGCGCGCGTCACGGCGCGCCCGCTCTCAAGCAGGCGCTCGTAGGCCGTCGAGAGCACGTCGGCGATGACGCGGCGCGAGTGCTTCCACTTGTAGACCAGCTGCTCAAGGATGCGCGCGTCCGAGTGCTGCGGGATGAAGCTCGTCCCGAGTAGTTCGAGCCGCTCCGTCGTAATCTCCGAGACTATCGAAGGGTTGTTGAGGAACCACCAGCAGCCGAACGGCATCAGGTTCGAGAACTTCCGCGCCGAGACGCACAGCTCGTGCTGGTTCTCCCGCGAGAGGAAAGTCGCCAGGAAGCGCACCTCCGGGTTCTCCGCGCAGAGGCGCTCGACGGCCGACACGTCGGCGCGCCCCACGCCGTCGCCCGCCGCCCGCAGAGCCGGGTTGACGCCGCGCCGCACCCCGACCATCAAAGCGAACGGCAGGTCGTGCTCTCGGGCCGTCGGCAGCACGACCTCGCGGATGAGGCGTTCGCGCGCGTCCGCGGCCGGGTGTCGGAAGTCGTCCGGCAGGGAGACGGCCATGTAGAGCGGCCGCATGCGCTCGACCCAAATGTCTAAGAAGCGCCGTACCTCCGCGGCGGTCGCGCCGCCGAACCCTGCCTCCACGCGATAGCCCTGCCTTGCAAGTTCGGCCGCCGCGTTCTCCCAGTCGTTTAAAATTCTGTCCATGCGGAGCGCCGCCCGGAAGCGCCGGTCAACTTCGGCGCCGCCCTCCCAGACGCCCGCCTCGCGCGCGTCGAATGGGTCGTTGGTCATCACCACTTCGCTCACGCACGCCAGCCCGAGGATGCGTTCCAGGTGTTCGGCCGGGTTCCGCTCGCGGAAGAATTCGCGCGCCTCGCGCAAGTCCTCGGCGGCCGTGTCCAACCCGAACGAGTCGAGCACGGTGATGACGCCGCGCGCGGCCTCCGAGACCGGCGTCTGCTCGACGAAGAGCGTCCGCCACACGAGGTCGGCCTGCTCCGTCCTGGACATGCGCCAGAAGCTTTCGTAACTGACCTTCGCCGAGCGGAAGGTCTCGGCGACGAGGTAGTGATACGTCAGCAGCTCGTCGATGCCGGACAGGCCGAGGTCGCCGAACTCCGGCGCGTAGAGGTGCGTGTGCAGGTCGATGACCGGAGTCCGCTTGATAACCTCTTCGACGTGCCGCCGCAGGGCCGCACGGTCGTCGAGGCGTGCGTGCCGTGCGGCCCGTGTGTCGAGACTGCTGATCGTCATCTCTTTCCTCCTTCGGATAAGTCAGAAGCCCATGCCGTTCGGCACGCGCGAGTCGTTCGGGTCGGCCCAGCGATTGTTCGGGATGGTCGGCGTCCATCCCGGTCTCAGAGGGTCCTGGTCGTACGGGTAGCCGCCGAGGCGTCTGTAAAGCTCTGCGTACTCGGCCAGCTTGCCGCGGTTGAGCCGCACGCCCAGGCCCGGCCCTGTCGGCACGGCAATCGAGCCCCCCTCGTACTTGAGCGGGCCGCCCTCGATGATGTCGTCGGTCAAGTGATGATAATGCGCGTCGGCCGCGAACGAAAGGTTGGGGATGACCGCGCCGAGGTGGAGCATCGTCGCCAGTTGCACGCCCAGCTCGCCCGAGGAGTGGACGGCGACGCCGAGCTGAAACGTCTCGCAGACGTTGGCGGCTTTCACGCACGGGCGGATGCCGCCCCAGAACGTCGTGTCGAGGAGGATCACATCGACCGCCGTGTCGAGGACGTTGGCGGCCAACTGCTCGAAGTTGACGACGACGGTGTTCGTCGCTAAGGGCATGCGCACCTTCCCGCGCACGCGGCGCATGCCGTTCAATCCGTAGACGGGGTCTTCGAGGTAGTCGTTGCGCAGGTCTTCGATGGCCTGGCCGAAGCGTATGGCCTGCTCGGTTGACCAGACGCCGTTCGGGTCGAAGCGGAAGCTGTCGCCGCGCGCGGGGCCTTCACCCAGCTCTTCGGCGAGCGCGCGGTAGCACCCAAGCTCGTAGTCCGGATGGAAGACGCCGCCCTTCAGCTTGTGCGAGGTGAAGCCGTACCTCTCTTTCAACTCTCGCGCGAGCGCGACGAGCTGGTCGGCCGTCCTGACCTCGCCCGCGCCGCTCTTCGGGTTCGGGTAGCGGAAGAAGAGATAGGAGGCAAACGGCACGCGGTCTTGCAGGCGGCCGCCGAGGATGTCGCAGACGGGCACGCCCCACTTCTGCCCGAGCAGGTCGAGGCAGGCGAACTCAAGCGCCGCGAGCACCTGCGTGCGGTTGTTGTAGAGCGAGGCGGTCGGGTTGGCGATGAGGAAGCGCATCTCCTCGATGCGCGCCGGGTCGTGTCCGACGAGATAAGACTTCATCGCGCGGAAGACGGCTTCGGCCGACTCGCCGCCGCCGCCCATCTCGCCCAGACCGACCAGCCCCTCGTCCGTCTCGACCTCGATGACCGTGCGCACGAAGCGCCCCCAGTGGCACCCGTTCGCGTGCCTGAGCGGCGCCTCCAGAGGCACCGTGACGGTCGTGGCCCTGATGTCAGTAATCTTCATCTTACGAAAGCAGGTCAGTACCACCCGCGGTAGCGGGTGGGTATGTCCAACTCTGAGAGTCGCTGATGTGTAAGCCTGACCCACCCGCTACCGCGGGTGGTACTGACCGCTATCTCAACGAGACGACGTTTCAACGTTCAGGATGCTCTTCGCCTTGTACTCTTCGAGCGTCTTCCGTGGCGGCTCGACGCCGGCGGGCAGCGGGCGCTTCGAGAAGGTCTGGAAGTAGAGCAGGCAGGCGTCGCGCCACGCGACGGCGTCGCGCTCCTGTATCTCAAGCTTCCGGCTCACGGCCGCGTGCCGCTCGGGGTCGATGACGCCCGCGAGCGCGGCCCACTCCTTCCGCGTGGCGCGCACCCAGTCCACACCCCTCTGATAATGCAGAGCCAGCTCGTTCCACAGCGTCCGCCCCGAGCGCATCTTTCTGTCCCAGGGGACGTGATGGAACCAGAGCAGGTACTTCTCCGGCGTGGCGGCCGGGTCGGAGAAGAGTGCGCGCACCGCGGGGCCGTACAGCGCGACGGCGTTGCTGCCCGAAGCTGTGCGGTCGAAGCCGAGCCCTGCGGCGTCGGCCTTGTGGTAGTAGACGGGGTTCCAGTCGGCGCGCTCGAACTTGTTCTCCCAAGGCGCCGGCCCGTAATGATGCCCGCCCCACATGATGTGATGCAGCCCGAGCGGCGTCATGTAATCGACGACCGCCTCGTGCGACTCTAACATGATGCGCGTGATGGAGGCCGCGGCCTTCGGCTCGTGCGTGAAAGTCATCTGTACCCACTCGTCGGCGATCTGGCGCGAGGGCGTGTCGGGGTTCCACGCGAGGCGGCCGAAGGCGTACCAGTTCGCCTGTCCGAAGTGATGACCCGTCCAGTTGCGGTCGGTGCCCGTGTTGGCGACGCCGGCCATGCCCGTCAGGCGCTGGCCGAAGAGCGTGCCGTCCAGGACCTTCGTCACGGTCGAGCCGGGGCCTTTGGCGCGCGTGTCGGAGTCGAGCACCTCGCGCCACATCGGGGCGAGGAAGACGAGGTGGTTCGAGTGGCCGAGGTACTCCTGCGTGATCTGCGCTTCGAGCATCATCTGCGTCTTCGGCATCGCGCCGAAGAGCGGGTGGAAGGGCTCGCGCGGCTGGAAGTCGATGGGGCCGTTCTTGACTTGCAGCAGGACGTTCGGCGCGAACTTGCCGTCGAAGGGTTGCAACTGTTCGTAGGCGGCGGCCGCGCGGTCGTAGCCGGGCTTGGCGTCGTAGACGAAGGCGCGCCAGATGACGACTCCGTTGTGCGGCGCGAGGGCCGCAGCCAACATGTTCGCGCCGTCGAGATGGTTGCGGCCGTACGTGCGCGGCCCCGGCTGCCCCTCGCTGTTGGCCTTGACGAGGAAGCCGCCGAAGTCGGGGATGAGCTGATAAATCTCGTCGGCCTTCTTCCGCCACCAGGCGGCGACCTCCGGGTCGAGCGGGTCGGCCGTCTTCAAACCGTCAAGCTCGATGGGCGCGGAGAAGCGCGCCGACAGGTAGACGCGCACGCCGTAGGGGCGCAGCGTGTCGGCGATGGCCCTGGTCTTTTGCAGATACTCGGCGCTCAGGCTCTTCGAGTTGGCGTTGACGTTGTTGAGCACCGCGCCGTTGATGCCGACGGAGGCGTTGGCGCGCGCGTAGTCGCGCAGGCGAGGGTCGACCTTGTAGGGCAACTCCCCCCAGTTCCACTCGACGGGCAGCGTGCCCCAGTCCCATAGGGAATGGCCGGCGTAGCCGCGCTCGATAGTGCCGTCGAGGTTGTCCCAGTGGTTGAGCACGCGTATTTGCAGCCGCGGCTTCTGACTTATGTCCAGGTTGTTTATCGGTTGCTGGGTCTGCATCAAACGCAGGAAGTGGAACGCGCCGTAGAGCGCCCCCGTCTCGCCCTGGGATGCGATGACCGTGACCGTGTGGCCGCCGATGCGGGTCGAGCGGATGCGGAATCCTTCGGGGCCGAGCGTGGCGAGTTGTCGCTGCCAGCCGAGTTTTTTGATGAGAGGCGACCCATCGGGCGTGCCTACGACGATGGCCCCGTCGCGCACGGCATCGGGCATAAACGTCATGGATGCGCCCATCAGGTCGGAGCAGCCCTCGATCAGTTCGTCGCGGATGGCGGCGAAGGTCTCGTCGTTCCGCTCTATGACGACGGAGTTGACGAGCTTGCGGTAGTCCTTAACGACGCCGTCGGGCAGCCGTTCGTAACGCAGCCAGAGGCGGTAGCCGTCTTCGGCCTTCGCCGTCACACCGACGAGTAAGTGAAGGGCAAAGCCGAGGCAGACGAGTCGCCTCGTGTAAGTTCGTTTGCATCCCTGATAGGTCTTCTTCATTTCAACCCCGCGACCTTTAACGATAACGGTAGAGCTTGACGCGCTGGATGTCGAACCTGCCCGACGGCAGGCGTATGTGTCGGCCCTGGTGCGTCTGGTCGCCGTTCAGCCAGCGCCCCGGTTGCCACTGCCCGTCGGCATATTTCCCTTCCTGCGCGGAAAGGATGCCGACCAGCGGGTCACCGGGCGAGTCCGGCTCGAAGACGACGACGAAGCCCGTGCCGGCGACGACGAACTCGTCCGGCCCCGTGGCGATGACCAGCCCGCCCGACGGCGTGTCGCTCGCCGGCGCGGGCGGTGCCGCGCCCGGGTTCGCCTGCACGGGCGTTGCCGAACTCGGCCGCTCGTAAGTCACGTTCAGCTTATACCCGCCGAGCCGAACCTGCCTCGGCACACGCTGCGGCTCCGAGCCTTCGGCGAGCAGCCCGACCATCTCGCCCTTGCCCTGATGCTCGACGATGAGCGGCGTCAACTGCTCGACGAGGTCGTAGCCGGCGCCGAGCAGGGTGCTCACCTGACCCTCGACCGACTCGATGCTGAAGGGGCTGAAGCCGATGGCGTCGTGCTGGCCGAAGACGTAGAGCGCCTGCACCGCGTTGAGCGGCCCGAGCTGCACCTCCGGGATGAACAAGGGGTTACCCGAGCGCTGGTACTTGCCCGTCCACTCGATGAAGTTTGGAAAGTAGATGTCGGGCGAGAGGAAGTCTATCTGCGGCGCGGCGGCGCGCCACACGTCCAGGAGGTGCGGCAAAGGGCCGGCGCTCGGGTACTGGCCCGGCTGATAGCCGGGGCGGATGAGCGCCGCGTTGACGTACATCGGTATCTTATATTCCGCCTTGCCGAGTTCGGCGACGCGACCCGTGAAGCGCGCAAAGTACCACGCCATAAAAATCTCGTCCGTCGCCGGCCCGCGCCCGAAGACCTCCTCCCAAGTGCCGCGCGTCTTCCAGCCGGCGGCCCCCCACGCGGCCCGCAACTCCGGCGTCAGGGTCTCCTTATTCTTTTCAAGGTAAGAGATCAACTCCGCCGGCACCGGCCCGTTGAAGAGCTTTTCGGCGACGGGGCTGCGGTCGCGCGAGTCCGGAATCATCCCGATCTCGTTCTCGACCTGCACCATGATGACAGTCTGGTCGCGCGCGTCCACCTCGCGCAGGTGGCGCATGAAGGCGGCGAAGGCGTGCCCGTCCGCCTCCATGTTCTCTTTGCTGAAGGTCGAGAGAATTTCGATGCCGCGCCCCGCCCTGTCCTGCGAGCGTGGAAAGCGCCGCTGGTCGTTCTTCACCCACGCCGGCACGTAGGTGGACATGCTGTTCTTCCAGGTGCCGAACCACAGGGGGACGAGCTTGAGCCCGTGACTGCGCGCCGCCTGAATCAGTCCGTCAACCAGCTTGAAGTCAAACTTTCCCTCAGCCGGTTCAAGCAACTCCCAATAGACGGGGATGACGACCGTGTTGAGCTTGTGCGCTTCAAGCTTGGGCCAGATGGGGCTCATGTATTCGAGGCTCGAAGAGGAGGAGTTGCCCAGCTCGCCGCCGCGGACGAGGAAGGGGCGCCCGCCCACGACGAGCTGCGTCGCGGTGCCCTGCCTGCGCAGGTGCGGCGGCTCCGCCTGCCGCGCCGAACAGACCAGCGGCGCGCAGCAGGAGAGCACCGCGCACGCGACGGCGAGCGCGAGTCTCCTACGCCTCACCCGGCGGGCGAAGCGGCGATTTAAGAACAGCGGGGTCATAGAGGCTATTCTACCCGGAGCGTGTCCGCCGAAGCGAAAGGGCGGTGCGGCACGGCCTCTC
>JBJMGP010000162.1:0-35088 GCA_045807865.1 Pyrinomonadaceae bacterium | reverse complement strand
GGGGTAGCGGAGTTCGTCAGCTTTGCCAACGGGATCACCTCCGACTTCCAAGCCGTGCGGGCGGCGCTGGAATATGAGTGGAGCAACGGGCAGGTGGAGGGGCAGGTGCATCGGTTGAAGCTGGTCAAGCGGCAGATGTATGGCCGCGGCAAGCTTGACCTGTTGCGTGCGCGGGTGCTGCAAGCGGCCTGATAAAGACTGAAGTGCAGCCTCGGCGAAGAACCATGCTCGTAGCACCAAATGTGCGGAAGAGCCTGAGTGCCGTTGGCGTTATCGGACACGCCGCACTCCACCTCCATCTCTACCACCCGCCACCCCACCCCCAGACACCTCACCGGCGTGCTGAAGATCATCAATCCAATGTTCTCCGCGAACATCACTCCTTCCTTCACACACTCGTAGTACTCTGCCACCTCCCGCCACCGGCTTACCTCCTCCTACCTATTTCCCGCCGCCAGCGTGCTCCACTCCTCCAGGCGCGCCCCCTTCACCCACAACTTCCTGCTGCGACGTAGTAAGTCGACCAGCTCGTCAAACTCCACCGCGCCGCCCGCCGGCGCGCCGGAGCCCGCCACGCCTCCGCCCAGCGACCGGATCACCGGCCCTAGCACCTCCTTCTCACTCTTGACGCCCAGTACCGCCCACAGCGGGGTGGCGCCCTCCGGATCCAGCTCTGTTAGCATCACGAGGGTCAGATACTTGCACCACGCCTCCTCGTCGCGCAGCAGTGCCTCGAGCAGTAGCAGCAGCCGCTCGGCGGCCTCGCGCGGTGTGAGGGGCGGCGCCACTCTACCCGCCTCCGTCCGGTCGCGATAGTACTTCTCGATGTCGTCCTGCTCTATAGCAGCAATCAGGAGCATGAAGTCCACCGTCAGCCTGAGTCGCTTCTCCAGCATATTGGCCTGCCGCCACCTCCCCCTGAGAGGGACACGGTCCGGAAGAGACCGGTCGCTAATTAACTCCATTTAGAAATCCGCGGACGCCACCGCAGGGCGCTCGACCGAAGGGACCCGGTCGAGCGCCCTCGATCCCTTCAAGTGAGGGTCGGACTTGCGTGCGCGTGGCCGGGGCGCTTGAGCGCCCGGCGAGTCGCCGGCAACGTAAATCAACCTGGGAAAGCTGTCGGCGGGATGTGTCGACGAGGCGGGAAGTCTGAGACGCGGGGCCGCCAAGGTAGGCGGTCGCGTCACTCGAACAGATTCTTCTGCCCGCTTCGGATGATGTGTTGCGGGTGAACATCATTCCTTAGGGTAGTGCTAAGTTGGGTTAAGTATTACTGACTCATCAATCGGACGCCCTCCGGCGTCACCTTCTCTGGAGGGGTTGCGGCCCTCCGTCCTCCTTCGCAGGTGCGTGCCGGCCTGACCTCTGAAGGTCGTGCCGGGCGATGCCGGCATCGGCTAAGAACGGGACAGTACCAACGCGAAGACTTCCGATGATGTAAGAAGGTTTGGCTTAGCCGTCGGCTATAGATGCTGTCCGGCTCAGGTCGGTGGCTTTGGCGGCGTGGGTGACGGCGTCGGGCTCGGGGTAGGTAGCCCGTTGGCGTTCACACCAGGCGTGGCGGGCGTCTGCCGTGTAGGTTCCCCACCTCTTTGACTTCTGCCGGCCTTCGGCAGGGTGGGCATCGGCGCCGGCGGCGGCTGCTGGATAATCAGCCTCACGTCATTCCCCGGGGATTGCTGCGACTGAGACCTGATATTGATGTTGACGTTCTCCAGGTCGGCGTGACTCTCAGTGAAGAAGAGGGCGCAGATCGCCACCATCGGGATGACCGTCAGGCAGACGATGAGGAGCAGCGCCAGCCGCGTGAAGCGCAAGTAGTAGCGCGTCCCGACCTGCTCGTAGAAGAACAGCTCGAACCGGCTACCGCGGCGTGTATCACGTCCTGTCGGATTATGATATTCGTCTGGTCGCATGGTCATGTGATTCCGAGGTCTAACTCAAATGATCATGACTGCCGTTCGGCAACAGCTCGTGAACCCTAACCACCCTGCTTCAGCTATAACGCTTTACGGCAACAGTCGGTGAGCAGTGACGAAGCCGCCCGCTTCTGCTATCTTCTCTCGCCGGTGTGTTTGACAACTCTTCGGTAGAAGCCCATGCCTGATGCGGGTCCAAAGTCCCTGGGATGATGGGAGCCGCCGCCGGGTCTAAGTCGTACAGACCTCTTGCGGCGCGGAAATCCGGGACGCGGACCGTAACAATTGTTACGGCAGATAATAGAAAAGCGTCGGGTGCATGTCAAAGGGATTCGTGTGAGCCGCGCGCCGACCTGTCAGGAGGCCATTCCTGACATGGGTTCACTGCCGCGACAGAGCCCCGAGTTCCTGGGGCAGAAATTACGCCGAATCAGACAGGCCATCGACGGCGGCCTGTCACAAGAGGAGATGGTCAACCGCCTCGGCCTCGTCGGCGAGATTGATCGGACATACATCAGCCGCTACGAGGCCGGCACCCTGGAGCCGCCGCTGAGGGTACTGCTCAGGTACGCGGAGCTCGCCGGCCTGCACCTCGAAGTGCTGGCCGACGATGACCTGCTGCTGCCCGACCGGATGCCGTGCAAGCCCAAGTGCGAAGGGGTCAGGAGAACCCCTAAGCCAAGAAGTCGAAAGGCCGGCGGCCCGCGCCGGGAATGAGTCGGGGTCTGAGTGAGCGCCTGCGCTCAACATAGATGCCTCATCGCCTCTTACGTAAAACTCACCGCCGCAGAGCACGGCCCTGCACAAACTTCGAAATCCGCGATATCAATAACTCGTCAGCAACGGTGCTTAATACTAAGTGCGGGCTGGCAGCCGGATTTTTGTGTCGGACCGAACGAACAGGCTGTGCCCGAATAGTCGGACTGGTAGAGAAAGTCCAGGGGCTGTACGAAAAGTCGGAGGGGGCGCCCGCATGCCCTTTCACAGGCGCCCCCTGCCCCCGGTCAGTGAGGACGGGGCGGCGGCACCGTCTCGCCCCGAGACGGTGCCGGCATTGATCGCGAATGTAAATTCCCATGTGCTATATTCCGGTGCGGTCTAGTCTTTGAAAATCAGAGGCAACGGGTCGGATGCGTAATAGCCTGCTCACCCTCAGAGATGAGCATCGCCGTTGAGCAAGGAAGGTTCCTACTCACGGCAGAACAGTTACGCAATCACACATTACCACCATATGGTGGTAATGGCAAGATCCATATGCTGCCCGTCTCGTCAGGAGGCCGCTCCTGATGGGGACGAAGCCGCGTATCAAGCCGGAGCGTCTGGCGGAAAAGTTGCGCCGGATTCGGGAGGCGTTAGGGCTTTCTCAGTCCGAGATGTGGCGGCACCTCGGGCTGGAAGACCTCATCGTGTTCAAGCAGATCTCGACGTATGAGTTAGGGAGGCGGGAGCCGCCGCTGCCGATTCTCTTGCGGTACGCGCAGGCGGCGGGCGTCAGCACGGACATTCTCATTGATGATCGGCTAGACCTTCCCGCCAAGCTGCCCGCTAAACCGAAGCACTCCTGAAGGAGGAAGTGATTCGAGGGACACCTTTGCCAAAGGCTACCTCTCACTGAGGTAGGCTAGAAAAAGTGGACGCCATCAACTGAAGGTTTTAGCATTCAAGTTGGGAGGCATCTACGATGGAGAAATTACCCCGGCGGGTCTACACCGCCGAGTTCCGCCAGCAGGCCGTCGAGCTGGTTACTCGTGACGGCCTCGGCCTCGCCGAAGCGTCCCGGCGCTTGGCGATCTCGCCGAAGACTTTGACCAACTGGGCGAGGCGTGCCAAGGGCGGTCACTCGCTTGCAGCCGACGCGGCGACCGAGGAGCAAGCCGAGTTATCACGACTGCGCAGGGAGAACGCCGAGTTGCGGATGGAGCGCGACATCTTAAAAAAAGCGAGCGCGTACTTTGCGCAGGAGTCGCTGCGCGCTACCAGATGATCAAAGAGTTGCGTGGCCGGTACCCGCTGCGTGTGTTATGCCGGGTGCTCTCAGTCTCCAGCAGCGGCTACCACGCCTGGCTGTGCAGAGAGCCGTCACCGCGTGCCACGGCACGCGCGCGGTTGAAGTTGGCAGTTCTGGCGGCGCATCAGAGAACGCGCGCCACTTACGGCGCCGCACGCTTGCAGCACGAACTCGCCGCGGACGGCTTTCATTGTAGCCTCGGCACCCTCAAGCGGGTGCGGCGCGAGTTGGGTCTGCGCTGCGTGCAGCGGAAGCGGCGCTTCCGGGTGCAGACGACCGACTCCGGCCACGCCCTGCCGGTCGCCCCGAACCTGTTGGCGCAGGAGTTCACGGTGAAACACCCCGACGAGGTCTGGGTCACCGACATCACCTACGTGCCGACCGCAGCGGGCTGGCTCTATGTGACGGCGCTCAAAGACCTCTTCGCCGGCGAGATCGTCGGGTGCGCTTTCGGGGCGCGGATGACGACCGAGTTGGTCGTGCGCGCCTTCGAGCAGGCGGTCGCCGCGCGCCGCCCCGCAGAGGGGCTGATTCATCATTCTGATCGCGGGTCGCAGTATTGCATCCACGAGTATCGGGGGCTGTTAGCGCGTCATGGCCTGCGGGTCTCAATGAGCCGGAAGGGCAACTGTTACGACAACGCGCCCATTGAGAGCTTCTGGGGGACGCTGAAGACAGAGTTGGTGCATCACCGCCAGTATTGAACTCGCGCTGAGGCCGCGCGTGAGATCGCCGAGTACATCGACTTGTTCTACAACCGGCAACGGCGGCAAGCCCGCCTGGGTTACTTGTCGCCTGCGGCTTACACGCAACGGTTCACGCGGCAGCGAGCCGCCGCGTGAACGTCACATGGCGTCCACTTTTGACGACCCACCTCACCCGGAATCCTACACTTGAAGCAGACAAAATCCCCGTTCAAGTGGCGCCACTTCGAGCCAGCTATCATCCTTTTGTGTATTCCGGCTCGCGGCGGCGCGCGAGCCGGTGGTGTACCTCAAGCGCCGCGGCGGGTAGGAACAATACCCCGAGCCGCTCCGGTTTCAGACTCAATCTGCTGACACGTTCGCCGATCCCGTCCCATGGATGCGCCCCCACCGGCGGCATGACCTGTCCGTCGAGGCCCTGCCGCCGGGAACGGAACCATAAGCCGCGCCGCTAAGTTGGCGTCAAAATCAGCGCCCCGGTTGCTGTCTCAACCTGCCAGGCCCGATGCCAAGCGAGTAGTTGGCGGCCCGCGTCTTTAGGAGGGTCCGAAACGTTGTGCCAGGCGACGAATGCGTCTCCCTCGGATCCAATCATGATGAGCCCGGTCATCCCCCTCGACCGCTTAAGTACTTTGAGAGCCTGAACAGGAGTTTGCGCTATCGGACTGCCCACGTTAAGAGAGGTGTTGACCGAGACCTCGACGCCCACCCTGCGGCCCATCCTCTTGAGGTAGACGTAGGTGAAAGGGTCAGTCTCGCTGCGGACAATTTGAAGCCTGGCCGTACCATCGCGGTGTATGACGGCGGGGATGAGCGCGTGACTCTCCGGACGGGCGCGAGCGGTGAGCACCATGTAGTTATAGGCATTGTAGTCGTCATCGGAAGCGCCGGGAGAAAGCTCGAAGAAGCGGTGCGCCGCTTGGAGCGTCGCCATCGGGGCGAGAGGGCGAATGATCTCACGAAACTTGACCAGCTTGTTGATGTTATCCAGCGTGTGGGGGTTACACGGGTTGGCTAAAATGCTGCGGTGGCCGAGAGCGCGCGGGCCGGTTTCCGCCGCACCCTGAAAGAGACCGATGATGCCGTCCCGACTGACGACGTAGGCCGCAAAGTCGGCAAGCCGCTCCATCTGCTGCGCGTCCGAGATGTTGCCCACGGACATGCTGTCTATCTCGCTCGCCTGCGCCAGCGCTTCGCGAATGCTGGCGGTGGGCGGCGGGGTGCCGCAGTAGAAAGCGTGTTGCATGGGCGCTCCCGGCGGGACGCCATTCGAGAGCGCGAAGTTGAACGCCGCGCCTGTCACCACGCCCGGATCGCTCGGAGTAGGCGGCACCCAGAGATGGAGCCGCGTCTTCTTCCCTAGATAGCGCTCATAAAAATCTGTATCGAACAGTTCGAGCATCTTCATGTTGGCGATGCAGTTCAGGGCGGTGCCGCCCGACATCACCAGCTTATCGCTGCCCGTCACAAGAATCAGGTGCTCGATGACGTGGAACAACACGTCTTCGAAGAGCATCTGGGTGGCGGCGGCCTTATCCACGCGCTCGTGAGTGATGGGGGCGTGTCGGATGTCCTCGACACGCATCACGTGGTCCGGACTCCACATGTCCTTGCGCGCCACGGGCTCACCCAGCAGCCCCTTGAGCACGCGATTGTAGGGGCGCAACTCGCCCCACTTGTGCCAGTTGACCATGGCGCGGTTCAGATACACCTGGCCGTCGTGGGCGAAGTAGAAGAGTTGTCGGAGCTGGCGGTAATAAGGGTTGGTGAGGCGCTCGTCGTTACCCCAGGCGGACGCCCCCATGTAGCGGCCCTCGCTGCTCAGGCTCGTCCATCCGCCCTGCGTCGAGCTGATGATGGTGTAAAGCGCGCCCAGAGAGTCCATCAGGCTGCGGTTGCATCGGATGCGTTCGAGCTTGCCCTCTTTCGCCACGTAGAGCGAGATCGAGGCGTCATCGCCGACGCTGTCCAGCACGCTCACCATCACCCGGTCTTTCACCTGATTGAAAGGAGATATGCCGTAGGCGAAATACGCGTGATTATCATGATGGCGCATGCCGATGATGGGCAGGGGCCGCTTCAACCCGAGCTGCTTCGACAACCGCGCGGGAGCGCCCGAGGCCCTCAGGACGTGTGTGACGTTGAATTTGGGCGAGCTGCCCGGCAGCGAGAGTGCGAAGCTCAGAGGCGCGTGCTCGAACACGGTGCGCGCGCCGAAGGGTATGAAATCCGGATAATTCCAACTCGCGAGGCACGCATAAATGTCGTCCGGCGTAAGGCCGAGGGAAGCTAATCGCTCGCGCACCGCTTCGACACTGTGCTGCGGATAACCGGTGTAGTGTTTGACGCTGGCGTAGCGTTCCTCTTCCTCGTTACAGATGAGGCGGAGTCCCTCGGCCAGACTGGCCTCGACCAGCGCGACGCCGGAATTATGACCCGCCGGGCCGATGCCGAGGAGGTAGACGGTGTCCCCCGCGGCGAGCTTCTCCCGCATGGAAGCGGCGCGCACGCGCGCGTAACGGCTGTCCTCACGGTAGAAATTGCGGGCGGCGAAGAAGGCTGTGACCGGCGGACGGGTGACGCCGTATGCGATTCCGCCCAGCCAGGGATGAGCCGGCCCGTACTTTCCGTATACGCGCGACATGGTCAGCTATTAAAGGCCGCGTAACATGCGGAACGCCTGTCCGGCCCCGTCAATGTGTCTGAGCCTTCAGGAAACCGACGCGAATGAAATAGGATAAATAGGTATTCATCAACTGGTCGTCAACCACCGGACAGGCGATGGGTGTGCCGTCGAGGTCACGCGCGGTGTTCTCGCAGTCGAGTCGCACGGCCTGCGCAGCGTAACGGGCGCCGACCGCGCTGATCACGCTGTCCACCCCGCTCTGGTAATTCGCCGCCAGCATACTCGTCATCCGTGCCGGCATTTTATCCAGGATGGGCATCGAGAATAGCTGCGCAATCGAGAAATGCCCGGACAGGGCGACCATTTCGGAGCGCCACGCCTCGTACGGGATACGGCGGATCGGATACCCGAAGGAGCGGATCCATGAGACAAGTTCCCGGACGTGCACCGGCCGCGGATTCGCGAGGTGGTAGATTTTGCCCATCGCCTGCGGCGCTTTCGAAAGATGCACTATCGCGCGGCTCACGTAGTCAATCGGCGTCATGTCCATGGCCGCGTCGATGTCCGGGGTGATGCCGGATTCGACCGACAACTTGATCATCCGGCTGGTCGCGTCGCTAGTACTCCAAGCGCCCGTGCGGCTATCCCCGATGATGATGCCGGGCCGGTAAATGCACGCCGGCAGGTTGCGTGAGCGGGCCTGGATAACCAGTTGCTCGGCGACCCACTTGCTTTGCGAATAACCACCATAGAGAACGCCGTCCGCATCACCCAGTGCGATCTCACGCACGACCTGGACTCCGGGAGACTCTTCGAGCGGGCAAGCCGAGACCGAGGAAACGTAATGGAGGGGTTTCATTTTACCCGAGGCCGCGAAGCGGATGGCTTCATGAGTCCCGAGCACGTTCGTAGGCTTAAGGTAGTTGTAGCTGTAGAGTAAATTTACGAGCGCGGCGTTGTGGTAGATCAGGTCAATGCCCGTGGCCAGCCTCTCGAACTCTCGCGCGGGGAGACCGAATAAGGGCTTCGACAAGTCTCCGGGGACGGCAATGATCCTGTCGCTTTGCCATCCGCGAGCAGGGAAGTAGGTTTCCAGGGTCTTACAGATTCTTTTACGTCCTTGCTCAGGATCGGAGCAGCGGATCAGGCAGTGTATCCGGGCCTCTGTCTGATTCAACAGGTCGTAGAGCAGAAAGGCTCCGAGGAAGCCCGTGGCTCCTGTGAGCAGGATGTCTGCCGGTTCGCCGTTCTGCTCAACCGGCGGCGCGTCGAAACGGATGCCGGGATCAAGTACGACCTCCGGTTTCAGGTCCCTGACCGGGATGGCGAACCGGTCGAAGTCCTGCGGCTGGTCTGGCCCCGGCACGAGGACGGGGGCGACCTTCCGCACTCTTTCCTCCAACAGTCTGACCAAGAGCTTCCGCTTTTCTGCGGGCGGAAGCTTCTCCACCGGCTTCATCTCTCTTCCTCTGGCCCGGCTTGGAAGCCGGGTGTTTCTTCGACATCAGTCAGCGTGATGGCCTCTTCATCCGCGATGCGCCGCAGCAGCGAATCCACTTCGACATCTGACAGGTTGTCGACGGCCGCCAACAACTGTTCCGCTTCCGCCTGCGCCGCCGCGGCGGAAGTCCGGCCGTTGCCACCGGCTGGCGCGGGCGTCCCACCGGGGGCCACCGACGGTGGGGCGACCTGCTTCGACCCTGCCCCGTTGCCATTCCCGGCCGCGGCTGGTGCGACCTCGGCTGATATCGCCTCTTCCCTGATCGTGGCGGCCGGAGCCGGGGATTGGTCGCCTGCCAGTTGCTCGATCAGATACTGGGCCATCCCGGCTGTCGTCAGTCCTTCCATGAATTTGACCGGCGGGATGGACACTCCAAGCTCGGCTTGCATCCGCGTGCCGATCTCGACAGCCATTAAAGAATCGAGCCCGAGATTAATGAGCGGCTTGTCGACCTCCACCCTGGACGGGGAGGTGCCGAGCACCCGCGCCAGTTGTTCCCGAATGTGCGCTTCGAGGAACTTCTGACGCCCGCCGGGCTCAACTGCCATGATCGCGTCGATGAGCCATGCGCCCGCGCCCCCGACGTCGTCGGTGAGGACAGGCTTGACGAGATAGGTAAACCGTGACGAGCTGCCGATCATGTGCATCTTCGCCAGTTGTTGCCAGTTCAAGTGTCCCACCCCGACTTGAATCCCCTGCTCCTGGAGCAAGACCCCGAGGATGTTGAGCATCTGCTGAACGGGCAAAGATTTGAACCCGAACTGCTCTAGCTTCTGGCCCAAATCGGCATTCTGCGCCACATAACCCACACCGGCCACCACGCCCCAGTTGATGGTTAAGGCGGGTAAGCCCTGCGCGCGCCTGTGGTAGGCCAGCGCGTCGAGGAAGGCATTGCCGGCCACGTAATTACCCTGACGAGTCGTCCCGATGATCGAGCTGAACGAGGAAAACATCACAAACATATCGAGCGGCAGGTTCAGCGTCAGACTGTGCAGGAGCCAGGCCCCGACGGCCTTCGGACCCATCGCCTTCCTCATGCGCTCTTCGTTCAACTGATGCAGTAGCGCGTCGTCGAGCACCATCGCCCCGTGAATCACGCCGCGCAGAGGCGGCATCGAGCGGACGATGTCCGCTAGCACGGCTTCGACGTCGCGCTCCGAGGTCACGTCGGCCCTGGCGATCACGACTTCGGCCCCCGCCTCCCTCATCGCTTCGATTGCAGCGGCGGCCTGCTCCGCGGGGGCACTCCGGCCCATGAGCACCAGATGCCGCGCGCCGTGGTCGACGAGCCATTGCGCCACGGCCATGCCGAATCCGCCCAGACCGCCGGTTATCAGGTAAGTGGCGTCGGCGCGGAACGCAGCTTTGCCCTTGGCCGGAGGGGTGACGACCACTTCGGAGTTGCGCAAGGAGACGACGACTTTGCCGATATGTTTCCCTTGCCCCATGTAGCGAAACGCGCTCACGATTTCGGAGACGGGGAACACCCTGTAGGACAACGGGCGGAGTTCCTTGTCCTCGAAATTCTGCATCACGTCGCGCATCAGAGACCGGACGAACTCAGGGCGCTGCGCGCAGAGTTTGTCGAGGTCGACGGCGAAGTACGACAGGTTGTTGCGGAACGGCCGCAGTTCCAGCTTACTGTTCTCGTAGATGTCGCGCTTGCCGATCTCGATAAACCTGCCGTACGGGCTGAGCACGGAGATGCTCTTGGCTATGGCCTCTCCGGCCAGGGAGTTGAGAACTATATCGACGCCCTGACCGCCGGTCAGCTCCATGATCTCGTCCGCGAATGCGAGCGAGCGAGAATCAAAGACGTGACGGACGCCGAGGGCGCGGAGGAGGTTACGTTTTGACTGGCTGCCCGCGGTGGCGTAGACCTCGGCCCCTGCTTTGAGGGCCAACTGAATTGCGGCGAGCCCCACGCCGCCGGCTGCGGCATGGATCAACACGCACTCGCCTCTCTCCATCCGCGCCATGTAGTGCAGCGAGTAGTAGGCGGTCGAAAACGCGATGGGGATTGTCGTCGCTTCCTCGAAACTGATGTGGGAAGGTTTATGTACCACCGAGGTCGCATCCATAATCATGTGGCTGCGTAGTGCGCCCGGCCCTGAGGTGACGACCTCGTCGCCCAGCCGGAAGCCCTCGACGCCCTCTCCGATGGCGGAGATTCGGCCCGAGCACTCCATCCCCAGCGCGCGTCCCGTGTAACCGCCCTCCAAGGCTTCGTCGGGCAGGAGCCCCATCGCGATCATCACGTCTTTGAAATTAAGTGCTGCCGCATGGACCTGTATCTCGACCTCTCCGACGCCGGGGGCGGGCCGGTCACTCGCCCTCATGGTGAGATTGTCCAGGATGCCCGGGGTGGTGATCTCGACCGTGTACGGCTGGCTGGCTTCTGTGGATGCGGTCTGATGCGCCGCCTCCTGAATCTTGGCCAGCGAAACTCGCATCAGCCTGTGGATGTAACGCGACGGGCCGCGCAGTGCGAGCTCGTCCTCTTTGTCATCCGCCATTAATTCGTCGAAGAGCGAATCGATCTCCTCCGGTGTCGGTTCCGTGCTGAGGTCTATCACAGTCGAGCGAAGATTGGGATGTTCGTTGGTGATGGTCCGACTCAAACCCCACATGGGGGCCTGCGCGACGGAGACCGATGTCACCGAGCGTGACATGGCCTGGGTCCCGCCGGTCACCAGCCAGACGCCGGGAACGGTTGTCCAGTTTATCTTGGCCAACACCTGAACTAATTGCAGCACGTTGAAGCAGCCCGCAATTTGAGCGGCATCAATCGAGGAGAGGGTGGTTTCGTCGGGTGAAGCAGTGTCCAAGCTCCAGAGGTGGACAACACCCCGGCACTCGGTCCGTCCTTCGATAGCGGCTTCGATGAGTTGCTGCATATCTTCCAGGCGGCGGGGGTTGATACGGAAGCTGACTCCGTCCTCCTCGCGCCCGTACATTTCCCCCGGGTAAACAAGGACGGGGCGCTCGCCGCGCTCCTTTAGCCTCGCGGCGAGCGCGGGGCCGACGCCGCGCTTATCGGCGAAAATCAGCCACGTCCCCGCCTTCCTGGTTTTTTCAGCCGCCGCGGCGGGCGCCTCCACCGGCGTCGGCTCCCGGGCGATGACGGGGCCCTGGGCCAGAATCACGCTGTGCAGCGCGTTCTCTGGGATGTCGGTGTCCGCGACGCTGGCTACGTCGGTGAACCCGACCTCTTCGAGCAACGCCTTCCACTTCCGCTGCGGAATCCAAGGGTCAGCCCCGCGCAGCTCCACGTCGGTGAATCGCCACCACCCTTTAAGCAGACCGAACACGAAGACTACCCAGCGCGGCGTGTTAGTGAGTTCCAGCAGGATGAGCAGGCCATTCGACGCGAGCAACTGCTTGACGTGGCCGAGTGTGTCGCGGAGATCGCGCGTGGCATGCAACACGTCCGAAGCCAGTATCATGTCGAAGGAATGGGGCTCATAGCCCTGTGCGAGCGGATCGGCCTCAATATCCAGGAGCCGATACTGGACGAAGGGGAACTCGTGGAACTTCTGCTCGGCCTGAGCGGTGAGTAGTTGAGTCACATCGCTGAAGACATACTCGGTGCGGCTGGGCGGGAGCTTCCGCAGCACATACGCCGTCATCCCGCCCGTCCCGCCGCCCACTTCGAGAATCCGCACGGTCTTGTCTTCGGGCAGTGCCTCTAATGCCATGGCGACGGCCTTTTGCGCGAGAATGTTGTAGATGCGATAGCTGGGCGCGTCCTGATAAAGATGTTCTGCGGTTGTCAGAGAGCCTTGCGGGAAGATCGCTTCGAGCGGATCGAGTTCTCCCTTGAGTACTTCGGCGAGCCGTTCTCCGCACTGGCGGACGAGCATCAGCTCGGCCTGCAAAGCCGGGAACTGAGCCCACAGGGAACTCCAGACTTCGTTCGGGTCCTTATCCTCAATTAATTGCTCGATCTTCCACTCGTTCCCGTCCTTCGCCACAACGCCGTCCTGGGCTAAGACGTCGAGCATTCTTTCCAGCAGACGACGGTGCTGCGCCGTTATGCCGAGATTATCTATCAGGGAATCGATGGAGATACGCTGGCCGAGGTCAAACGTCCAGCCGAGCTGACGCAGTGCTGTGAGCAGGTAGGCATTAGCCAGCCCCTTGATCTGGGGCTCCATCACGTTATACCGCGCAAGCCCGAACTCCTCAGCCAGGCGTGTGCCTTCGGGCTGAAGGCGCGCGGCCATCTGCGTCGGAGGGGGGATGTAGTCGGCCGATCTTTGGACGAAAGCCTGACCGGGGCGCGCCTGCAACTTCCACTGATATTCGTAGAGGTAGCTGTCTAACTTCTCCGACGGACGCTCAATCGCACGGCATTCGAATCCACGAATGTCGGCGAGGACGTTGCCCGCGTCGTCTAAGAGCTGAATGTCCCCGGTGAAGTGATCGGCGGTGTACTCGACCAGGCGCGCGTAACTGTGCAGGTTCTTTCCGCAGCGACCGTAATAGCGTATGCGGCCGATGCGGACCGGCAGGAAAATGCCTTCGGCGCGGCCGGCGGCCGACTCCTTCAAAGCCTTGAGCGCGAGCGCGCCCAACATGACCTGGAAACAGGCGTCCAGGATACTGGGGTGCAGCAGGTATTCATCAAGCTCCGATTCCAGCCGGGGATGGACTTTAATTCGCGCCAGCGCCTCCCCCTCGCCGCACGAGAGCTTCTCGACCCCTTGAAAGAAGTCGCCGTATTGAATACCCGCCTTGTGTAACTGACGGTAGAACTCGGTTTTGGGAATCTCCAGTGTGCAGCGCTCCTCTATTTCCCGCAACGGAAGCTGCCTCGGAACTTCATTGTCCTGGCGGCGGCGTAACTTTCCACTGGCGTGCAGTATCCACGGTTGATCCGCGCCCTTGGGGTGGCTGTAGATGTCGAACGTCGGCTGGCCCGGTGCCTTGACGAATTGTAATGACAGCGAATCGTTCCCCGGCAGGAAAATCGCCCTCAGGAGCGAGAGTTCCTCGACGACGGCCGGGCCCGGGCCGAACGATTCTCTAGCGGCCGCCAAGGCCATTTCCACGTACGCCGCGGCCGGATACACTACCGCATCCTGCACACGGTGGTCTGTCAAATACTTGAGGCGCGCTTTGTCGATCTCGACAGTCCACGCCGGTGAGGCCGAATCCAACTGCTGCCCGAGCAGCGGATGGACGAGCACGCCGACGCGGTCACGAAGGGTCTCGTCGGACTCGTGCCAGTGTCGCTCTCGCTGCCAGGGGTATGAGGGCAGATGCACCAGACGCCCGCCCCGCGGGAATTGCCGGTCCCAATCGACCGGATAACCGAGCGTGTAGAGCTTGCCAAGGGAACTTAACAGCATCGTGCGTTCCGGCTCCTGGCGCCGGAGCGTCGTGACGACCGTCCCTTCCCTCTTCCTTTCGGCGAGGCACTTTGAAATCGCCCCGGCCAGAACAGGTTGCGCGCTAATTTCCAGGAACAAGTTGCAGTCAGCCTCAATCAATCCACCAACGGCCGCGGCGAACTGAACGGGATTTCGAATGTTCTGCCACCAGTAGCTGGCGTCGAGTTCGGGCCCGGCCACCGGCTGACCGCTGGCCGTCGAGTACATCGGGATTTTCGTGGGCTGAGGTCTGAGCCCTGACAAAGACTCGTACAGCTCTTCCTTAAGCGGCTCCATCCTCGGGCTGTGGTACGGGACTTCAACTTGCAGAAAGCGGCAGAAGATCTGTTTTTCGTCGAGTGCCGCGGCGATCCCTCTCAACACCTCGGCGTCACCCGAGAGGGTCACGTCTCCCGGGCTGTTGATGGCGGCAATCGAGACGCTGTGGTCGTGCCCATTCAACAGATTCTCTGCTTCGCGCCAAGGGAGTCCGACGGCTAGCATCTCTCCCTGCCCGGCAGTACGCCGCTGCAAACGGCTGCGGTGGAAGATTAGGCTGACAGCGTCTTCCAGACCCAGCGCCCCGGAGACGTATGCGGCCGCGACTTCACCGACGCTGTGCCCGACGATGGCTTCCGGCTCGACGCCCCAGGATTGCCAGAGCGCGGCGAGTCCGACCTGGAGGGCGAAGATCGCGGGCTGTGAGATTTGCGTTTCGTTGATTCGGGAGTGCTCGTCGTCGGCCGAGAGTTCTTCGAGAAGCGACCAGTCCGTCAGCTTTCCTAAGAGCGCGTCGCAGCGGGTGACGATCTCGCGGAATACCGGCTCCTCGTCGAGGAGCTGTCGTCCCATGCCCCACCACTGCGGGCCCATGCCGGAGAACACGAAAGCCAGCTTCGGGGATGGCTTGGTGACTCTCCGGCCCGAGGCCATAGACAGCCGGCTCTCGCCCGCGGCGAACGCATCCAGTTGCTGAATCAACTCCCTCTTGGAATTGCCAACGACGGTCAAGCGATAGTCGCCGTGGCCGCGACGTAGCGCGGCACTGTAGCAGATGTCCCGCAACCGGGGCTCGCTATTGCCCTCGTCGTCAAGGAACGCGCTATATGATTTGGCGAAGTCTTCGAGCGCCTGTGGACTGCGGGCGGAGATGGGCAAGATAACGGCCTGGCCCGCGGCCGGGTCCTCTGCCGGGGCGGCGGCGGCGAGTCCGATCTCGGCAACCGACGGAGCGTTCCCCAGTATGACGTGTGCGTTGGTGCCGCCAAACCCGAACGAGTTGACTCCGGCCAGGCGCGCAGTCGAGCCGCTAGCCGACCACGGCTCGAAGGTCTGCGCCACGCGCAGCTTCATACTCTCGAAGTTGATGTCCGGGTTGGGCTGCTCGAAATGCAGGTTCGGCGGAATCGCGCCGTACTTGATGCAGAGCGCCGCTTTGATGAGCCCGGCGACGCCGGAGGCGGCTTCCAGATGCCCGATGTTGCTCTTCACGGAACCGACGACGCACTCGTTCCCCGGAGCCCGATTGCTGCCGAGCACGCTGCCAATGGCGTTGAGTTCAATCGGATCGCCGACGACCGTGCCCGTGCCGTGCGCTTCGATGAAGTGGATTTGCTCGGGCGGAACCTGCGCACGTTGGTATGCTTCGCGCAGCATGAGTTCTTGGGCCGCGCGGTTGGGAAGTGCCAGGCCGGGCGTCCGCCCGTCCTGGTTCACCAGCGTGCCGAGCACAACGGCATAGACCGGGTCGCCATCGGCAAGGGCCTGGGAGAGGGGTTTCAAGACGATGATGCCGGCGCCCTCTGAACGGACATAACCATTGGCCCGCGCATCGAAGCTCTTACAACGTCCGTCCGGAGCGAGCATGGAGGCTTTGCTGAATCCAATATTGCCTTCCGGCCTCAGCAGCGCATTCACCCCGCCCGCGAGAGCAACCTCGCACTCTCTTGCCCGGATGGCCTGGCAGGCCAGGTGAATGGCGACCAGCGAAGAGGAACACGCCGTATCGATGGCAATGCTCGGGCCGTGGAAATCGAACTGGTGAGAAATGCGGTTGGCCGCGATGCAGAGACCGAGGCCGATGTTCGTGTAGGCGTCTATCGTCTGGCGTTCGGTTACGCAAACCTGTATGCCGCCGTAGTCGCAGGTCGAAATTCCGATGAACACGCCGGTCTTGAAACCGGCAGTACGTTCCGGCGATTGCCCGGCATCTTCCAGTGCTTCGTAGGAAACTTCGAGCAGCAGCCTGTGCTGCGGATCAACTCGCGCCGCCTCTCTCGGAGAGATGCCAAAAAAATCAGCATCGAACTGGTCTATATTCTCGATATAGCCGCCCCAGCGTGAGTGTACCTTCCCGGGCTTGGAGTGGTCCGCATCGTAGAAGGTGCGTAGGTCCCAGCGGTCCGCAGGCACCTCCCGGATCGGGTCGGTGCCGTCACACAACAATTTCCAAAAGTCGTCGGGACTGTTGACGTTTCCGGGGAACCGGCAGCCGATGCCGATAATAGCGATTGGCTCTTGTGTCTCCGGGGTTTGCAGCACGGGCGAGACATGCTTATTCGGATTGGCGGTCATAGCTACTCCTCGGACCGGTTGGTGGATAGGGAGTACTTTAGACGAGCGAGCGTGGAAACTGATTATAAGGTCAGTTGTTTGTTCGCTTGCGAGGAAGAGGTCTCGACCTAAAGAGTTCCTGCCTACACCCTACATCAATGCGGGAAGCCTGAGTTACGGGGCAGGGATAAACTACCGAAGGGCTTCTTCGCTCGGGTAGTTTCGCCGCGGAACGGCGGGCGGAGCCTATCACCTTGTACTTCTTACGTCAAGATTTATGGGAGGGTTAAGGCGGGGTGATGAGCCCGAGTCTGCCGCAGTTGATATGCGAGTCGGAGGGCCCTGAAGATTACGGTCTGAGCAAACGAAAAGCATGACGCCCGCCGGCGGCCGGCAGACGAACCCGCTCTAAATTCGTCAGTCCATCATGAACCTGTTGCCCCCTATCTCAATCTATACCACTGGAGGGCAATCGACAGATAAAGAAGAGCTAACCCAACGCCGAGCGGCCACGCCGCACTGATTCCGCCGAAGGCGGGTAGCGCAGGGTGGGCTAACAGCAAAGCTACGCCGACCGAGATAACTGCGGTGGCGAGTAATTTTGTTCGGCGATTAACTGTCCGAGCCAGCTTGGGCGATTCGAGCCTATTTACGTTGATCGAAAAATGCCCATTCGAAAGATCTTCGAGAAGCTGCTGTAGTTGTACCGGCGAGTCGCGGATGAGATTGAACAAGTTGAGCTGGAAAGCCTGGACGGCTTCGGGTTCGAGGGACTTCAAGAGTTCCTGCGTTTGCAGCAGTTGGAAGAAGCGCCGCCCTACTGATCCCAGGTCGAGCCTGGCTTCGAGCCGGTTGGCCACCGCTTCAGCGGTTAGCAAGGCTCGATACATAGACAAAATTCTGCTCGGCACTTGCAGACCATTTTCCCGCGCCGCACGCATGACGTTGACCATCCATTCGCCGGTCGGCGAACGCCCCTGGGCCGCGGAATATTCCCCGAACTCTAGAGCCTCAGGCTTCGACCGACTTTGCCATGTGCCGGTGACATCAAAAAAGTCCCGGCGAAACGCCTCGAAATTCGTTTTCTCGGTGGGGATGAGGATGTCTACAAGCGACCGGAACATTAACTCCAAGTCGTCGGTATAGACGGCTTGCAGATAGCGCATCTGCCGCTCGCGGACGACCGGGTCAAGCTCGTCGCAGAGGCCGAAATCCACGAAGCCGATTGCGTCACCGGAAAGGGCGATCAAATTTCCAGGGTGCAGGTCGGCGTGGAAGAACTGGTAGCGGAAGATCTGTGTCAAACACGCGAACAATAGATTCCCTGCGAGCGCTTCTCGGTCAAGCCCCATCTCGGCGAGACGTCTTTTGCCCTCAGGCCCGGAGCGCACCAGCCCCAGCAAAGTGGTGAATCGCGTGCCGTGCAAATATTCCGCGGTCAAAACTTTCCCGGTGCTGAGGTCAGGGTAAGGGCGCGGCACCACCTCATTCGGAGATTCGTGGGTCAGGTGGTACAACCGAGTCATGTTCGCCAGTTCCAGCGTGAAGTCCAACTCCTGCATCATCCAATCGCTCACCTCCCGCAAGACCTCGCGGGGTGAAATGATGAGTTCGGTTCGGGAGAGTTCGAGCACGCGCACCAGCAAGCGCGCACGCCTCAAATCTCGTTGGACTCTCGCCTTGATGTTAGGACGCTGAACCTTGACCGCCACCTCCGTGGCATCGCGCAGCCGCGCGAAATGGGTCTGCGCCAAAGACCCCGCGGCTACAGGTTCCGGGTCGATGAAGGAATAAGCGTCCAGCCGGTCGGACCCGAGTTCGGTTTCGAGGACGGCGCGGGCCTCGGCCCAGGGGAAGGGTGGAACGCGGTCAAGAAGCAGCATCAGTTCGTCGCAGTATTCCTGCGGCAGGAGGTCCGGGCGCAACGCGAGGAACTGACCGATCTTGATGAATGTCGGGCCCATCCGCTCCAGGAACAAGCGGAAATCCTCGGGTCCTTTGATGATCCGTTTTCCGAGATTGGCCCTGAATCGTTGGTTCACGCTGCTCACGGGGCCTTTGTCTGCACGGCCAGAAGGGTGAAGACGATGATCGCTAAGACGGAGGCGACCACTCTATAAGGAACACTCATCGGCACCGCCACCGCCAGCGTCGCGAGCGAGATTCCCACCACGCCCTGAGTTACCGACTTCGACCGCCAGTCAGAAGCTCGTCCTGAGGCTTTGGACTCGTCGGCCTGCGCCGTCAAACGCAATTTGCCACGGGGCATATCGCCGAGCACGCGGCCCACGCGTTCCGGGCCTTCCCGCTTGAGCCGAAACAATGACGAGGTGCGGTTCCGGTCGGCCAGCATCTGTGCCACACGCTCCAGAGGCCCGGGACGGAACCCCAGGAAAAACGCGCGAATCTGGGCCATCATATCGAAGTAGTCGGACAAGCGCTCGGAGCTGGCGTCCAGGGCATAGAGGGCACGCCAGAGGAGCACAGTGTCCGGGTCGGTCCGGAGCCGATGCTGCCGCACAGCTTCGATCATCTGCATGGCGTATCTGCCCATATGGCGCTCCTCCGGAGTTGTGTGGGGGTTCACGGAGGTTTGATACCAGCGGCGCAGAATGGCTTTACCGTCGCGCTCAAACGCTTTGAGATCAGTGTCGACGGTCGGCGTATGTTGTTTCGCGTAGTACCGAAAAGCCTGTTCGATATTCCCCAGGGCGATGTTCTCGAAGAACCCCGCCAGATTTTCACGCTGTTGGTTGGTCAACTCTCCGAAAATCCCGAAGTCCACGAATGCGATGGTGTTGTCAGCGCGAATCAAGATGTTCCCAGGGTGCGGGTCTCCTTGAAAGAACCCGAATACAAATAACTGCCTCAACACGGCGAACGCAATGTGTCCGCCTGTCACGGATAAGTCCAGGTTGGGGAGCAGCGCGGCCAGTTCCTCAGTGCGGCCCGCATCCATCATGTCGGCGATTCTGGCAACACTGACGCCCTCGATAAACTCCATCGTCAGCACTTTTTTGGTGGTCAGCCCCCAGTGGATTTGCGGGACTGCTTCATAGGGCGCGGCATTTTTCCGCAACCGCTCGGCGGTGCGCCCCTCGGCGATGAAATCCATCTCGCGCTCAGTCCATCCGGCGAATTGATCGGCGATCTCCTGCGCCGAGAAGGCTCCGGCGATTCCAATAAAATCTATGAGCTTCGCCAGCCGGCGCAAGTTGCGCATGTCAGCCGCGAAAAGACGCTCGATACCGGGGCGCTGGACCTTGACCGCCACCTTCTCGTTGCCATGTGTATATGCTTCGTGGACCTGCGCGACGGAAGCAGCGGCGATGGGAACCCGGTTGAAAACAGAAAACGCTACGCCAAGCGGGGCGTTGAGTTCAGATTCGACGCGCGTCTGGACTTCTTCGAAACTCATGGGGGGGACGGCTTCGAAAAGCCTGTTCAGTTCGCGGCAAACTTCGGCCGGTAAAATGTCGAACCGCAGCGCCAGAAACTGTCCAAGCTTCAGATAGGTGAGACCCAGTTCCTCAAGCGCGAGCCGCAAGCCTGCACCGGCATGCGGAAGTTGTGGGGCGAGGAAGATGCGGCGCAGAAGCGGTTTAGCTCCGTATTTCAGGACGACCCGCAGAAGAGTCAGGACGCGTTGGATGTCGAGGATGGTAGACGTCATAGAAATAGCCGCGCCGCCATGCCTCCGGCCATATGTCGGCCGCCATTTAACAGAAGTGCGACACGTCGGCGCCGCACCAATCCGGTTTCTTATATGCGCTATCGGAGGCCGGTGGACGTTTACGGGCGTGATATGAGTACAGGCGAGGTCATACGCATGTGAGTCTCGGTTAGACCTATGCGCATAGCTCTTAGGAGTACCGGAGCACCCGCAGCACTGACCAAATGAGAATCGGTCTACGCAGCTTGAGGGAAAGGGGCAGGTGTACGCTGGTAGATTAGCGGCTGGCGATGAATTCCGAAGCTTCTCTCGTCGGGGAGGGCCCGCGCCGACTCAAGGACAACAGAACACGTTGTCGGCGAACACTCTGGGACGCGCCATCGCATTGTGCGCAGTGCGCGATGCCAACAGTCCTTCAACCGACATCGTGCTCTGACTGGCGCGCGGCGCGCCCCCCACGAGGTACTGGGGAATCAGATCACCCCCGGGCCGTGCAATTCTAAGTAACCGAGCCCGTTCGCCCACAAGAAGGCGTGCAAATCCCGCCACCGGGATGCTCTACCTGTTCGGCCTATCTGTAATCGGCTTCTTGGGCTCTTTAGAATCATCCGCCACGGTTGACGCGGAAGCCGCCGGCGGCGGCTCGTCATGTTCGTCCACGAAGTCATCGCGCTCGGTTTCGTTCACGAAGTCATCACGCTCCGTCTCCCGCTCGAAAACGCGTGAGAAGTTTTCCGCGGACCGGCTCAACACATCGGCGGTCTGCCTGACCGCTTTGCTCACATCAACGGAGATGTCCGAGACAACGGCAGGGCCGGCATTCCAGGAACGGTCAGCATACTCATCGCTCCGAGTACGGGCGTCACGGCGATTGTCGTACGTAGACCTGCCGCTGAAATAGTCGCGCTCATCATAGCGGGCACGGCCGCTGTATCTGGCGCGGGCGCTGGAGGTGGTTTCATCTGGTCGGCGACCCCAAATGGAGTCGGTTAAATTCAGGACGAGGTCTCCCATAGTCTGGGTGATGCCGTTGATCGCCTCCGCGCTGGTCCGTGTCCAGGCGTAAGCGAGGCGGCCCAAGTCCTGCATCACGATGCTCGGGCCGGGACCGGGCGCCGTGTCGCGGGGGCCGTAACGGGCCCTTGGGCTAGCCGTCCTCTCGTCACGCGCCGCTTCTTCGGCCCGGCGGCGCTCCCGCGCACGAAACTCCTTTAGATCACGCTCTCGTTCTTCCTCCCTGTCGAGTTCTCTTTGCCGTAAGTTTTTCTGCTGCCGTTCGCTGGCGCGCTCATAACTCTCCCGTTCCTCTTGGACTTTCTCGCGGTCTCTTTCAACCCTATTCTCAGCCATCGTAGGCCTCCTTTCGTGAGGTCATCTATTCTGCTCTCATAATCCAACGTTCGGACTGCGGTCGATGCGTTTAATAGATTTCCCGGACTAGTTGCCTAAGCTTGAAAAAGGGGAAAGAGGGGTGCTACCGGCTCGCGAGGCAGCAGCGGTCACTGGCAAGGTCTGCCCAGACCCTCAGAAATAGAATGGCGAGGCGGTGACTGAAACCCGACTGAATCTATCAGACTCGCTGACGCTTTTTCGCCGTCTTAGCGCGGGCCTTTACCTTGTTAGTGGCAGGCGCAGTGGATGCTGTCAACTCGCTGTTCGCAACACCCAGGCGGACGGCTGCGCTGGCAATACGGTCGACGTTGCTATCCATTAACTGCACGGCAGAGCCGATTTCTGCCACGCTCTTCTGGATGATGCTGAAGACCTGGTGAGCGACGGGGACGATAGCTTTTTCAAGCTCCCCTATGGCTTCATTGACTCCCCTGACATTCTCTCTAGTGCTAGCCATATATTCACTCCCAATTAGGAAATGATGCGAGATTGAAATTGATGATACGCCCGACATGGCACGCTGTCAATAAACAATACATTGACCGTGCGGACCAACTCCGAGCCCTATCGGCGGTGTCGGCGCAGTGCTGATTAAACCTTAATTATCTTGAGCGAATTGCCATTTGCGAAGGGCACGGGTAACGGTGTTCCCTTTCCGAGCCGATCATTCGGAAAGAGCACAAGCGGTTGTGGCATATTGAGTTGCTGCAAGCCATTGAGGTTCGAGCGCACAAAGTTGCGGTTGATCAAAAAGGGCGCCATCATCCGGCCGTATTTTTCCACTCGAAACAGTTGCCACTTAGCGAACCGACGGAAAAATGTGCGCGGCGACTGTAGAAAATCGAGGCTCCAGTCGACAATCTCGCGAGCTTCCGCCGGTGTCAGATGAGGATGGTTCCAAACCAGATGACCGGCATCATATTTTTCGTAATCTTTTTCAAAGATTCCATACTTGGTGTCTATTTCATCCCACAGCGGAGTCCCGGGCAGCGGCGTCAGGATGCACACCTGGGTTATATCAAGATTCAATTCCGCCACGGCCTTCAGGTCGCGCCTCAATGATTCCGCCGTGTCTGTCTCGAAACCAATGATGTAGAACCCGATTGTCAGAAGATTTTTTCGATTCATCTTCGAGACCAGATTGGTCATGGTTTCAATCAAGCTCTTCTTCTTAATCTCGTTGAGCACCTCCTGGTTCATGCTTTCGACTCCCATGAGCGCGCCGGCCAGACCATTCGCGGACCACGAGTCGAAATTACGGGTGAGAAGGTCGCCGCGGGTCATGGGCGTCCAGTTGAGCTTCAACTCGCCCATCCTGTTGATGACCATTTGCGCTTGTTTTGGGATGTTACCGAAATTCTCGTCAAGCACCATAACTTCGTCGATGCCTTCGGACTTGTAGAATTCCAGAACTCGATTGATGTTCTCAAAGGGGATGGCAATCGGCTTGGGCGCAAAGGCAGGCGATTGGCAGAAAGTGCATTTGAAACTGCACCCACGGGTTGTGAACAACACCCCGACCCGGTAGGAAGTCAAGTAGCGGTTTCCCTGGGCGGGCCAACCCACGCGCATAGACAGCGGCGGGTGGATGATCTCAGTCTGCGGCAATCCAAGGATATTTTGTAATTGACCCTCGGCATAGCCAACGAAGCGCCGGTCGAAAAGATGTTCGATATCCTTGTTGACGACCCCGTAGTTTCCGCCCCAAATCTCCTGTACTCCGGCCTCCCTTGCCCATTCGATCATCCGCAGGACGCGGTCGGTTTCGTTCATGTAAAACGAAAACCCGACCACATCCCAGCCCTGTTTGAGGACTTCCTTGTATTCTGCGGCGGAAGGATATTCAAGAATCTCAATCGAGGGAATGTTCTGTTTGATAAACCTCAGTCCGAAGGCGATGTCCCGGGGAAACGCGTCTCGGAACCGTGTATCAGGGCTATATTGACCTACATAATCGTAGAGCCGATCTTCGATGTATGCGGTGACGAACAAAATTCGATCTCGGCTCACGGTTTGTTTCTCCCCTCTTCAATCTGCTCCACAAATCTTTTGCCTTCGTGGGCCAAGTGCTTCATGGCTTGCGCAGTGCTTTGATGGAAGGCCCGCAAAACATTCTCGCTCGGCGGCTGCCGCGCAAACAATCGAGAGAATAGCTCCACACCGAGGACATGCACAGCCTGAAGAGACTGGACCAGCTCTTCGTCGCGCTCGGAGAGTTCTTCCTTTTCCATTTCATGCTTAATGAAGACCAACTGACTTTCATACCACACTCCCAGATAGCCAAGGCCGGCGTACATAAGGTCGAGCGGGTCAGTCGCGGGTTCTTGCGGTTTGAGACGTTGCAGTTTGTCAGGTCTTTCTTCTTTCATCCCTCATCTCCCTTTACGCCGCATGAGATCGGTTACGATAACCTCCACCCATCGCCGCAGACCCGCCCCCCTGCCAACGACTCACAAGAAGAGCCAGGTGCTCTTCGTTCCAGGTGCCACCTGTTCAGGCCGAGGAGCACCAGCAGCATTCGTCAGGGCAGCCTCATTCGATAGTTCCCCCGCGCTGCGGACTCATAACGAATGCTGAAAATGCGGCGCAAGAAAATCAGGCCCACCAGAGACCCCCAGAAAGCGGCTGGCGATAGAAGGACAGACAACTCGCGCAGTCGTGCGGTCGGGTAAAAAGAGAGCCAGACGCGGGCCACCACCATAGCCAGAATCAGGGAGGTCGCCAGCGCGCGCATGAACTTCCACCCGCGTAGGTCCCCTTTACTTACAATCCTGACGACCGGGTAATGGCCACGGCGTAGCTGGCGCATGGACGCTCTGAGTTGGCGAGGAAGGGTAAGCATCAGCGCTTCGTATTCGAGAAACACTTCCGACAGAGTATCGAAATTAATCTGTTTCTGGACGCGCGCAGTGAGCGTTTCGCGGAAGAATCCTGCCCACGCAACTTTCACATCAAGTTCCGGCGCCATCGTTAAGATGACCTCATCAACGGCGGCGAAGGCTTTATAGCAGGCTAGAATAGTGCCCGGCACGGGGATTTGCAGGCGGCGGAAATCGTCCATGCAGAGCTTCATGTGCGCCACAAAACTGCTTTCCTCGACGGGAGAATATTCATCATCGCTGGCTTCAAGCCACCGTGAAATGCGTGATTTGAAAACATCTTCCAGGGTGACGAGGTCAGTATCAAAAGGCGGCTCAAAATACTCCAACACCACTTCGTATAACGCGTCAACGTCGCCGCCGCGCGCCGCGTATAAAAAGTCTAACTGATGCTGAGCAAATTTTTGATCCATTCTGCCCACACTGACGAAGTCCAGATAACCGATCACGTTACCTTCCATGATGATTAAGTCCGCGGGCCGAAGGTCACGGTGGAAATATTTGCCGTTGAATAACTGATTCAGAAAGCCGTAAATGAGATTCTCGGCCGCCTGTAGTAGATCTATCCCTTCCCCTTCGAACGACTCGCTGATGACCAGCGGGTCTTGCGCACTAGCGATCACGTCCAAGACTTTTGATAGCGATATCCCCTCTAATCGTTCTATCGTGAGCACGGCGTCAGTAGTGTGCGACCAATAGACCTGCGGGATAAGCTCCCTTGAATTGTTTCTCGTCTGCGCCGCAAATCGTTCGACGTAACGAGCTTCTGCTAAGTAGGAAAGTCCTTCCAGCATGTTCGTGCGAAAGGCCTGATAGTCGCGGCTCAATCCGACCCGACCGTGAATGCCGCTAAAATCAATCACCTTGAGTAGAAAGCGAATCCCAAGGAGGTCAGCTTCCGCCAACCGCTTCGACCCTGGCCGCTGCACTTTGATGATGACGGGCTCGCCGGTTTTCAAGACGCCGTTATAGCGTTGCGCAAATGAATCAGCGACGGTCGGCAGTTTATCAAGACAGAAAAAAAGCTCCTCTGAAGGCCGACCAAATTCCTTTTTGATGATGTCCTGGGCAATCTGATTATCAAACGGGACGACTTCATCGCGCGCCTGGGCTAACTCGTGGCAAAATCCTTCGGTGAAGACATCGCGGCGAAGCGCCAAAGCTTGCGCCAGTTTAATGTACCCGCCCCCGAGGGCTCGGAAATGCTGGCCGGCGAGACGGCCCAGAGCCGCCGGGCCGCGGCGCAGGAAAACGTAATGAATCAAAAACTGTGCGGCGAACCACGCCAGGTGCAAAGAAACTTCGACAAGACGTTTGTATTGTAAAAGCATTCGATCAGCAATTAGCTCCGCATTGGGAAGCAGCTCATGCTCGATAGTCATTCCCGGCACCTCCGACAAGGCGCGTGCCCCGGCGCAACTTAGTTCATACTCCGAATACTTATCGTCAGGCGACAACTGCTCCGACACCTTGAGACCTGTCTGGTACAGCGCAAGCTGTGGCGCCGGTCGTGCCGCTTCAACCGCAGCCCGGCCTATAACGACTCACTCCTGACAATCTTTTCAACGGGTCCTTGGACGCCGGCCCCGGGTGGCGACGAACCCAATGAAAGTACCGAGCATCAATGCGCCGATGACTTTATTCCTTTGAGGATAGACGACGAATCGGGTTCCCGCCGGGGTGTTTTCAATGTACCCCGCGGGCGAACCAAGACAGCCCGCCGCCCCGTGAGCCTGACTTGGAGTTGACTCCGACCGGGTGTTAAAGCCTCCGATGAAGCCATAAGTCACCCTGGCTACTGGCACTATGGTCTTGCCCTCAATGGTGACAGGTTCACCGTAAACCGCCTTGACCCCGAATGAATCAGTCAGCGACTTGACGTTCTGAAATAGCTCTCGCAGGTCCATTGACTCTTCTCCTTCAAGAAGCATGCTGTTTTTGCCGCTTGAGAGTCCTTCGGCACGCTGGATGCTTCTCTACGCGTGCCGAAGGATGGCATCGCAAGGCCTCCGCGGAGACGAAAGGGATAACTGCGCCTTCGCCTTTGGAGCACCAACCGGTCCAATTCGTCCAGGTCATCTATAGACCTAAGGACAAATCAAACAACGGGATTACAAGCGAAATGCGAGGGGGAAATTCGGCCCGCCTGAACTTGGACCTTGGGAACAAAGAACCTAAGGATGCGGATGAAAACCGAGCGTTTGCGCGGCGAGCACACTAACTTCACATCTGCCGGCGCGGGGCGAAGAATAGTGGGACGACGGTTCTCCGCGGACCATCTGAGATTGTTGATTGAAGCAGCCGGTGGAGGCGCTAAAGGAGACCGCTGCGCGATGTGGGAACCGGGTCGCAACGGCTGGCTGAGGATTACGAGCTGAGCAGCACTGTGAGACATCTTCCGACGTGCACTGCAAGATGTAGTCCGATTGAGCATCGGATTTTCTGTGACAGAGGTCTAAACCAGGTTGGACGCTCTCGGTAAATTACGCGCCCAGGCTGAGTTCATCCGCGCATCCAGAACAGAGAATGGCTTTCGCTATCGTACGTGCTTGAATGCTACTGATGACCCGACAAGCATCAAGATAACCCAAGAGCACGAGGGGCTAATCAACTTGAAGACGCATTGTGAGTTGCCGAAATGGAATTACACTATCGGATCGCAGACAGCCGCTTGTAAGGAATGAGCAAAGTATTTTCGCCAAATCTCAACCAATGCGATACCGGCCTCTAGGCCAGGCATAATAGGACTTTATCCGCACCCCGTCAATAAAAAGGTGAGCTGATGTGTGGGAGGCGGAACAAACATGGTAACGGGTATGATCGAGTCCTCAGCCGCGTTGAGTGTTAAGCCCGCCTTGGATTTCGAGCCGCCCCTGTGGTTTGCTTCCGCCACCGGGTGTGGGACGAGGTGAGTGCTTCGACACTTTCGCGGCGCACAGGGCTGACCACCTCGGGGCTGGTCGTTGGGAGAGATGGGCTCTGAGCCCGCCATGGTAGCTGACCGCCCGTGCGACCTGCCCGGTTGAGTCTCGAACTCGGATAGGTGTCTGCCGGTTGGCCCCGCCCTCGTGCGTCGCTCCTTCAGAGGAGGTCACATGACTCGCTCACGCTCATCCGCCCGCTACGTCGGCCTCGACGTGCAGAGGCAACTCATCGTCGCCTGCAGCATCGACGCCCGCGGCCACATCCTCCTCCGCCAGAGCTTCGCCTGCACTCACGTCGAACTGGAGAGCTTCGCCCGCCGCCACCTTCACGCGACTGACAAGCTGGCCTTGGAGGCGACTACTAACACCTGGGAGCTGGTCGCCCGCCTCAAGCCGTTCGTCGCCGAGGTAGTCGTCTCCAACCCGCTCAAGACCAGGCTCGTCGCCGAGGCGCGGGTCAAGACGGATAAGGTGGACGCCCTCATCCTGGCACAACTCCTGCGCTGTGACTTCCTGCCGCGGGTCTGGGAGCCTGGCCCCGAGGTGCAGCGCCTGCGGCGGCTGACGGCGAGGCGCGCCAGCTTAGTGCTGGATAAGACAGCGGTCAAGAACCGCATCCACTCGCTACTCCACCAGCGCCTCGTCTCTGCCCCGGTGAAAGACCTCTTCTGCGGAGCGGGGCGGCGGTGGCTCGCCTCGCTCGTGCTCGACGAGGAGGGGCGCGAGGCGCTCGACAGCGATCTAGGGCTACTGGCGAGACTGGAGGAAGAGGTCGCGCGCCAGGATCAACTCCTGACGCGGCGGGGCTACGCCGACCCGCGCGTCAGACTGCTGATGACTTTGCCGGGCGTTGACCTGATGGTGGCGCAGACGCTCTTAGCCGCGCTCGGCGACGCGAGCCGCTTCTCGGACGGCGACCGCGCGGCCAGCTCCCTGGGGCTGGTGCCTCGGACGCGGCAGTCGGCCGCGCGCTGCTATCACGGCCCGATCACGAAGTGCGGCAGCGGGCACGCCCGCGCCATGCTGGTGCAGGCGGCGCAACACGTCGGCGCGCACCCGGGGCCGCTGGGTGCCTTCTTCCGGCGCATCGCCCGGCGCAAGAGCCGCAACGTGGCGGTGGTGGCGACGGCACGCAAGCTGGTCTGCATCGCCTGGCAGATGCTTGCTACGAGCGAGCCGTATCGCTACGCTCAGCCGCGGGTGACGCGGGCCAAGCTGGCGCGGCTGCGCTGTCGGGGCGGCGGGGAGCGGCGGCCTACCGGGATGCCGAAGGGGGTAGAGCGCGGGGCAGCCTCACGCGGGCGACTGTGCCTGCATTATCACAGGTGCTTGAGGCCGAGGGGTTGCCACCGGCGAAGCGGCTGGCCGAGTTGCCAGCGGGCGAGAGGCAGGCGTTGCAAAGGGCGGCGGTCATCGGGTTCGTGCGGGAGATCGAGCAGCCGCGGCGGGTGGCGGAAGCTAAAGCATCGAGGCGCTTGACTCGATCATAGGTCTCCCCCTGCGCCAGCTCTCTACCTCTGGCAGGTCAGGGTTGCCTGCGATGCGGGCTGGGTTAAAGAGTGGTTGAAGTGGTGAGCTAATAAGGCTGGACACACCGGCCGAGTGGCTTAATCAGGGAGTTACAACACAATCACATGCCGTGGTGCTAGTACTCTGTCAGTCTAGTTTTGAGGATTAGTTCTTTGAACGGGTATAGTTTGGTTCAGTCCAGCGAACGGAGGCGAACCACCCATCACCAAGAAAAAACACCTCGTTGCTTTATCGGCCGATGAGCGCGAAGAGTTGCGCCGACTCGTCCGCCGCGGCAAGTATTCTTCGCGCAAGGTGACGCGCGCACCGCTGCCGGCGAGGGCCGGGCAGGTTGAGCGTTACGACTCTGAGTACAGCCGCCGAGGTGTGAGTAACCGCTTCCTCTTCTGCGAGCCGCAACGCGGCTGGCGGCACGCGTCGAGGTGACGGAGCGGCGGACGATGCAGGACTTCGCGCACCGGATGAAGTGGCTGGTGGATGAGGGCGACCCGCGAGCCGAACGCATCCGGGTGGTGCTCGACAACTTGAACGCCCACCGCGCGGCGTCGTTGTACGAGACCTTCGCGCCGGAAGAGGCGCGGCGGATACTGCGGAAGCTGAAGTTCCACTACACGCCGAAGCACGGCAGTTGGCTCAACCTCGCCGAGATCGAGTGGCGCTTTACGACCGAGGATGCGCGGCGCAAGCTGCATCGGCTCTACCCTTCAGCTTCAGACTGACGGACTACTAATAGCTCTTCGACTCGGAGAAAGTTATATAACATAATCGCTCTTTGTGTTATGCAAACCTCATAGGTGGTAGTGCCAACCAAGCGCGCCATCTAACTCTTGAGGAAGGTGTGTACATGCCCTTCCAGCGCAGCCACAAACCTCCTGAAAGACACGTCCGTAGAAGGGTGAGAAACTTCAGTTTGCGGTCGCTCGGCAGTCGGCCTTGTGGCTAACGTGAGACAGACCGCCGTATAAAGACGCTCTAGCACCAGCCGCTTGCAGAGGATTTCGTACCTATCTGTGTATGAGGCGCCTTTGAAGACAGGGTCAACCGGGAAATATGGCTCCTTATTGCCTACAGGGCGACGAACCTTGGGGAAATCCTCCAGCAGGAAAAAGTACCCGAGAAAAGGGGCGCGACTGTCCTGAAATCTATCTTCCCTGAACGCCACCCACAGATCGGTCGCCGTGCCAATTGCCTCCTCCGAACGGTTGTTGACGTTGTTGCCGATCGACTCGCCCGCCTGTGACTTGAACTCGATGGCTGCGACTAAATGCCCTTTGGAGACTACCAGCAGGTCCCACTTCTTCTCCGCACGGTAATAGCCCGGCAGTTCGAGCTTACTCTTGACCTTGATGTCCAGCTCGGTGAGTCCAGCCGCAATCAGGATGTCTACGACGAGTGTTTCCAGCGCCCCCATGTGCTGGCCGCCAGTGACTGCGCCTCGGATTCCGGCGTCTACCTTCCCCGCCTCCTTCTGCCTGTCGGCCTGCGCGTCGCGGCCGGTCCAGAAACTCTGCACAGCCTCCTGAAGGCGCTTATCAATATCCACCCCGCACCTCCGGAGGGATAGACTCTATCCCGTAGACCTCCAGCGTGGCCGCGGTCGCCTCTGCCGCGTCGCGCGTGCGGAACGCCCTCCTCAGATGCTCGGCCTGTTCGGCCGTCACTTCACCAGGCTTGGGCACGCGGATGCGGCGCAAGTACTGCGCCTGGAAGCGGAGGTACCCGCCCCTCATCCTCACCCCGTAGCACTCGACGAAGAACTGCGCCACATCTGAGAGTAGTAGCCCCCCGAGTACTTCAAGGTTCCAGCCGTGGGACCGGACGAAGTACAGGTTGTGGTGCGGGTAGGTCTCGCCGCGGTCAAGGACAGGGTTGAGCCTGTCTTTGATATCAGCGACGTAAAGCTTCGGCCTGCCTGTCAGCGCGGAGTTCACCCTGTCTATCGTGCGCGCCCACGACCGCCCGTTCTTTTGCGCGACGTGGCGCCGAGCAAGCGCCTCCCTGTGCCTCTCAAGGTAAGCCTTCAGCTGCGGGTATTGCCTCAGGTCGACCAGCCCGTCCTCGTCCCAAGGGTTTACCAGATAATTCCCCGCCCACTTCAATCGCCCCGAAGAGATGTCCGACGCCATGGCGAGCGGCAGGAGCCGAGACTGCTCGACGAGCGTCTCATCCTTCGTGATGAATATGTTGTCGGCGCCCGTCGCGACCCCGATGCCGACTCTCGTGCCCGTGTCCTTCGACTCAAGGGGCAGAAACCGCTCTTCGAGCTTTTTGAGCAGCGCCAGCCTTTCGGGCGACGTACAGGGCCACGGCTCGTCTCCCACGAACCACGAATTTACGCGCGCGGCCGACGCGCCTTCGGGCAGACGGCCTGCTTCTCCGTCCGCCGTCAACCGCAGGCATTTCGCGAGCGCGCCCCCGTCTTCGACCGCGTCGCGGCCGACGCTGGCGACCACGGCCGCGCGCTGAGAGCCCCTGCGGATGATCGTCACCGCCGGGTAGGCGCTTACCTCCGAGGCGAAGACGTCGGCCTCGTGCATCTCGACGACGGCTTCGACGGCGAACTTCGAGGTGACGAGTCGCCGTAACTCCCCGCCGTAGTGGTTGAGCATCCAGCGGTCGGCGCAGATGAAAGCGCACACCCCGCCATCGGCGAGCTGGTTCAACGCGGCCTCGAAGAAGGCGACGTACAGATCCGCCCGCCCCTTCATCGTCCGGTAGGCCGTGCGGTAGTAGCCCGCGAGGTCGGCCGGCACGTCTTCCAGACGGATGTAGGGCGGGTTACCGACGACGAAGTCCGCGCGCGGCAGCCCGGCCGCCTCCGCCAGGTAATCGCCTACCCTCACCCACCCGGCGGCCAGCGTATCAGCCTCAGGTATTCCCTCTTCGATTAGGGCGCGCGAAACCCTAGTGCGCGCTACGTCGGCGCTCTCTTGATCGAGCTCGTAAGCGAGGAGCGAGCCCTGACACTCTAGAGGCTCACGTCCTTTCGACAGCGCCGACCGGATGAGCCTTACGGCCATCGGTGCCAGGAAAGCGCCTTCGCCAGCAGCGGGCTCGACGGCAAACTTCTTTGCCAAATCGCTACTCGCGTCGTAACCGGCCATGTCTAAGATGAGTTCGGTCACCCATGGCTTCGTGTAGACGGCGCCCCTCTTCTCCGGTGCCCTGGCCGGCGCGGAGGTTTCGGTGTGTCTGAACAGAAGGGGCGTCTGCATTACGAAGATTCTTCCGGTGATGTTGATGGGTCTCGCCTGACGGCGGCCTTACCTTTGCCCGGTGCCTTTCAGCTTCTCGTGTTTGCAAATCTTCACGCCCTTATCCACACCCTCTGGGTAGAAATAGCCTGAGCCGCCACAGTCGGGGCAGCCGTCGGCTTTAAAAGGGGCAACAGCGGCGGGTGCGCTCAGGAAGGCTTCAATCTGCGCGTCTGCCTCCCCGGACCGGAAGATGGCGGTGGCGTAGCCGCCGGGGTTGCTAATTCCCTGCCCGGTCTTTTGAAGGTAATCCGCGAAGCGCTTACATTCCTCAAGCGAGAACTTAGAACCCACACCCACACTTGGCTGTGTGTGTGTATTTAAAGATTCCTTATTATTGTTTTTATTGGTATCCCCGGAGAATATATCCTGTCCGACTACCATATTCTCTGGCGATACATCATCTCCCTCACGGGATATATCCTCTCTGAATATATTCTTATGGGGTATAACCGGGACACCCGGCAGTACCCTGAAACGATTCCTCTCTGGTCCACTCTTCGACCTGCCGAGATTGACTATGAGACCCCTCGCGGAGAGTTTTGCCAATGTGCGCTGTGACTGACTCTTACTAATGTTGCACGAACGAACGATCTCGGCGTGGCTGATCTCGCACTCGTCCGACTTCCAGCCCCGACTCTCCCGGTACATCTTCAGCAGAACCGATTGTTCATAGACGTCGAGTTTCAGTTCCCGAATCAGTCTGTCAGTAACATCATTATAGACGGGGAAGTAGCCACGTCCTGTATCTACCAGCTCTGGTACCCACGTAGCCGGTATGGATATATCCTGTCGGAATATATTTTGATTGGATGTATTCTGGCTGGTTATATTCTGTGGAGGGTCAATGATTCGTTGTTCTTCAACAACATCTGACGGCTGGATAGAAATATTTTCTAAGGTTTTTGATGTAGTCTCTTGGGGTATATCCTCTTGGGGTATGTCAGATGAGGTGTTTATACTAGATATGACCTGTTCTGTTATAACCTCACGGGGTATATTCTGTTGGGGTATATCTTCTGTAGGTATAGGCTGTCGTCTCTGACGTTCGTCCTCTATGTTATAGAGGTCGGCGATCCCCTTTAGCTTACGTTTCTGATGCTCCATCCTCTAATGCCTCCGGGGGAATCGTATCCAGTTGATTCATGGCGGCGACGATCAGGGCGGTCCGGCAGCGCTTTACGATTTCGCGTGGCACCCCTTTGGTCAAACGATGTACCTCTGCAATTGTCTCAGGCTCGAAGAGAAGTGCTGTGCGGCCGGCGATGCGCAGGCGGAATTCGATCATCTCGCGCGTTTCGTCCGGTGTTAGTGGGTCGAGCGTACTCACGGCGGCAGCCCGAGAGAGCAGCGCCTTTTTAAGCCGAAGTTTGTTCCGCAGGTTATTCTGTCCGACCAGAATGATCTGGACGAGTTTTGAGCGGGCGCTCTCGAAGTTAGTGAGTTGACGGATCAACTCGAACTGCGGGCCGTGAAGGAGTTGCGCTTCGTCGACCAGCAGTACCACATTTCTCCCGTCCTTAAACTGTTCTACTAGATGATCTTCCAGTTCCCGCATCTGGTCCAGCTTTGTGGCGCGCCGGTCGAGGCCGCAGAGGTCGGTGACCCGCTTAAGAAGCTGGAGCGCGGTGGACTGATCAGGGTTGGTGAGCAATACGGCGCTGTAGCCAGGTGCGTCGCGATAAAGGTCATAAAGGCGGCGGACTATCGTGGATTTACCGTGTCCCACGTCGCCGTAGAGTACCGCTAAGCCAGCGCGGTCATCGATTGTGAATCGGAGATGCGCCAGCGCCCGCGTGTGCTGAGGCGTCATGTACAGGTAACGCGGATCAGGCGAGAGAGAGAAGGGAGCCTCGGTCAGGCCGTAGCGTTCGATGAGTCGCATGGTGGCCGAAAGTCCGACTTCGGTACTCATGGAGCTTCGATATATCATGCTTAGGCTCATTTGGCAACGAAAATAACACTATAGTCCTCATTTGAAGGCAAATGTACCAGGGTCCTGATTCAAGCCTCTATCAAACACGAATCAACTAACTTGTCCCACTATAGCGATTTGCACTTGGATGCGACTGGTGCGGAAGGCGGCAAGTCAGTACCGCCTGCGGTAGCGGGCGGGTCTCGTGCGCGCTACCCGCCCGCTACCGCAGGCGGTACTGACTCATCCGCGGTCGCACTCATGCGCAAGCCGCTATAGCAATAGCACGTAGTAGTTTCAAAATGCGTTTCACATAACGTTTCACGCTCATTAATTCAATTACATTTTCGAGTTAAAAAACTTTTTTCGCAAGGCTTTACGGCAATTCCGATAATGGATAGGACACCACCTTGCAAAGAGAAGGAAAGTCTAATTCTATCAATCTTTTACATTGCCGCGCAAAATGATATGAAGGACGCGGAATCGACTCTGCTAGACTGGTGGGATGCGCCAGTTTCTGCCTTTACTGGTCGGGTCAGTCGTCTGCTTTATAGTGGCCGGAATAATCATGCGCAGGCTGCGCCGCGGTCGTCGCCGCTACACCTCAGACCGGCGGGAGTGGTGGGCCGGCTAGATCGCTAGTCTCTTCGCCTGTTCCCGCTCCCTCCTCCTCGCGATCTTCTGCAAAGTCAGCGTGATCTGATCTACGGCCGGCATGATCTCTGAGAGATCCTCATCCGTCACCTCTTCTGGCCCGATCTCCCTGAGCGCCCGCGAGATCATCCTTAGTTCCTCGAAGAAGAGGTGGCTGGCATCGAGTGGGTCGGCCTCT
>JBJMGP010000161.1:0-43626 GCA_045807865.1 Pyrinomonadaceae bacterium | reverse complement strand
TGCGTCTGACTTCATCAGAAGTGTCTGAAGTCAGACGCACCCGCCCGCTGCCGCTCGCCGTTCTGTTTCGCTTTCATGGCGGGCAGGGATGCCCGCGCTCCCGGCGAACTGCCTGCCTCAGTAGCTCCCCCTGTCCCTCAGGCGAATCAGCTCTTCGACGTTGGGCGCGGTGCCGCCCGACTTGACGCGGCGGATGAAGTCGGGGGTGACGCCGTGGTCGCGCATGCGGATGAGCTGTTCGAGCTGGAGGTGCGAGTAGCCGAGGTCTTGCAGCTCGCGGATGAACTCGACCGTGACGCCGTGGTCGCGGGTGTGGACGAGCTGTTCGAGCGAGAGCGAGTCGTAGCCTTCGGCGCGCAGCTCCTTGATGAAGTCGGACGTGACGCCGTGGTCGCGGACGCGGACGAGGCCGTCGAGCGTGGGCGTCTCGAAGCCGGCGGCCCGCAGCTCGCGGATGAACGAGGCGTTGACGCCGTGGTCGCGCGTGCGCACCAGCTCCTCGGCCTGTAGGTCGCGGAAGCCCGCCTCGCGCAGCTCGCCGATGTACTGGAGGCTCACGCCGTGGTCGCGCATCCGCACGAGCGCATCGACCGTCCCGAGCCGGTAGCCCAGCTCCTTCAGGCCGCGCACGTAGTCCTCGCGCACGCCGTGCTCGCCCATGCGGACAAGCTGGTCGATGGTCGGCTGCCCGTAGCCGGCCGACTTCAGCTCGTCGAGCAGCGCGAGGCCGACCTCGGCCAGCGCGAGCCGGAAGAGTTGCCGCGCGTCAGGCGTGCCGACGCCGCGGCGCGCCAGCTCGGCGGCGAAGCCCGCGTCTGGGAGGAAGCTGAAGTGGCCCGAGCCGTTCCCCTGCCGGAACCAGCCTTCGCAGGCGAACGTGCCCGCCTCGCGCCGGAGGTCGAAGCGGACGTTGGTGCCCTCGGCGGAGAACGCCTGCTCGCGCGTCAGCCCTTTAAGAGATTCGGGCGCGACCTCGCGGGTCGAGTTCCAGTTGCTCTCGTGCCGGCGGCCGTCGTCGCCCGTGCGGGACTCGTTGAAACGCAGCGTCAGCGAACTCTTGCCCACGTCCGTCCTGTACTCGACGAGCCACTGCCCCTCGAAGCGCTCGGCCTGCGCGGAGACGCCGGGCGAAACGGCGGGCGCGAGCCGGCTCGCGAGCGGCGCGGAGAGGGCGAGCGCGGCGAGCGCACAGGTCAGGAACGCGAGCCGAACCGCGCGGGCGCGCGCGGCGCGAAGGGTCTGCCACTTCATGCTGGTCTCTCCTGTTCGGACGGATTCGTCGGCGGCGGCCGGGCACACTCTCCCGGCCGTTTGAAGGGGATACACCGCCGCGCACCTGTTTGTGGCAGAAAGCCGGGGCAGGTTTCAGTTTTTTTCGAGGGCGCGCGTCCTCACTCCCGCCTCACTCCTGCCTCTTCGGGCGCTTGAAGAAGTAGACGGAGGCCGTCATGCCGTTGCCGTCACGAAGCTGGAGGCTGGTCTGGATGGCGGTCAACTCCCAGCCGTCCTCGCCCAGCCTGGCGAGCGCGTTGCCGAGCGCCTCCTCCTCGTTCGCGCCCTCGAACTCCTCGGAGCCCTCAGGGAGATAGCGCACGTGGGCGGCCATCACCTGCACGGACGAGCCGATGCCGAAGCTCTTCTGGCGGGTGCGGACGCCGTTGATGAGGCAGTACTCCCACTTCTGCGGCAGGGTCGGCGCGGCGGGTGCGGCCTCCTCCTTTGCGCCCGGGGTTGGCGCGCGCTCTTCGACGGCGCCCGCGCCGTGCGGGAGCTTGATGATGGGGCCGGCGGCGGGGCCTTGCGGCCGGCGCGGCGGGTCGGGCTGCTGTGTCTGCGTGTAGGCGGCGGGCGCGAGGGCGAGCGCGAGGACGAGCGCCTTCATGCCGTGACTTGCTTTCATTTCGGTTGCACCCCTTTCGGATGAGAGAATCTATCGCGTCGTCTCATTCAACACGCGCGGCGCGGCGGCCGGTGCCGGAATTTTGGGTGGGGGAATTCTAAACCAAACCGGGGCGGACTCGAACAGAGAGCATGAGTCTGGTGGAGAGAGGCTTGAAGGGCGTGCCGGGCCGTTTCACGCGGCGGCTGCTGCGCGAGTGGCGGCAGATGGGCTGGCCTCTGCGTGGCGAGCGCGTGCTGGTCGCCGTCTCGGGCGGCGCCGACTCGACGGCGCTGCTGCTCGCGCTCGAAGAGTTGAAGCGTCTGGGCCTGCTCGGGGTGGAGCTGACGGCGGCGCACCTCGACCACGGGCTCCGCGGCGAGGCCGCCGCCGCCGACGCGCGCTGGGTGGAAGGGCTGGCGCATGAGCACGGCTTCGAGTGCGTCGTGGGGCGTGCGTCCGTGTCGGAGATGGCGCGCGCGGCGCGCGAGAACCTTGAGCAGGCGGCCCGCCGCGCGCGCTACGAGTTCCTCGCGGGGGCGGCCCGCGAGCGCGGCGCCCGCGCGGTGCTCGCGGCGCACACGCTCGACGACCAGGCAGAGACCGTCCTGCTCCGCCTGCTGCGCGGGAGCGGCGCGGAAGGGTTGAGCGGGATGACGCACGAGCGCACGCTCGAAGCCGGAGGTGAGGTCTTGTTGCGCCGGCCGCTCTTAAACTGGGCGCGGCGCGCGGACACGGAAGGCTACTGCCGCGAGCGCGGCGTCGAGTTCCGCTCCGACGCGATGAACGACGACGAGCGCTACGCGCGCGTGCGCGTGCGGCGCAGGCTCCTGCCTCTGCTCGAAACCCTCAACCCGCGCGCGGCCGAGGCCCTTGCGCGCGCGGCCTCGCTCCTGCGCGTAGACTCCGCCGCGCTCGAAGAACTCGCCGCCGCGCTGCTCAAAGAGGCGCGTGCCGAAGCCCCGCCCGACGTTGGGGAAGGGACGAAGGGCACGGCGACTCTCGTCCGTCCGCTCAAGGCCGAAGCACTCACACGCGCGGCGCCCGCGCTCAGGCGCCGCGCCTTGCGCCTGTGGCTCGCGCAGGCGCGGGGCGACCTGCGCCGCCTCTCGCACGCGCACCTGCTCGGCGTCGAGCGCCTCCTCGCAGGCTCGCGCGGTGGCCGCGTCGCCGAACTCCCCGGCGGCGCGCGCGTCGAGCGCCGCCGCGGCCTCTTACACTTCCGCGCCGCCACTGAAACTGGCGCCGTCGATGAAACGTAAGAACCTGGCCGCCGCTCTGTTTATCTAAGGTCGGCGGGCGGCCTGTTCAGGGAATTAGGTTGAAAATGGCGTCGGCCGAACCTACAATCGGAGAGGCGTCCTCGCGGCCGGCAAAAGGCGCAACGGCTCGCGCGCCGTGGGCATCCAAACGAAGCCCGACTGCCGTATAAAAACAGCGGCTCGCTCCCTTAAGTTGGCGGCCGGGCGGAGATTCGAGGGGTTCGGCGGGGAGCGACAAAAGACGCCGGATGGTTTATCATCGGCGTCGGAGGCGTAGAAGATTTTGAGTTCCACTGCGAGACAACTGATTTTCTGGGTGCTCATCCTGGTCGGCGCCGTGATGCTCTACTCGTTCGTGACGAACAGGGCGGCGAAGAACGCGCTGGAGAAGAACATCACCGAACTGAAGACGGCCATCAACGAAGGCAAGGTCGAGAACCTGACGATCAAGCCGACCGAGGCCGTCGCCGTCGAAAAGGGCACGAAGGCCGAGATTCACACCGAGCTGGGCAACACGAACCAGCAGAACGAGCTGATGAACCTCGCCACGGCGAAGGGCATCGCCGTCTTCGACAAGACCGCCGCGGGCAACGGCGCCTTCTGGTCGATCCTGATGTGGTGGGGACCCGTCCTCCTGCTGGTCGGCTTCTGGATCTTCATGCTGCGGCAGATGCAGTCGGGCGGCAACAAGGCGCTCTCCTTCGGCAAGTCGCGCGCGAAGCTCCTGAACAACCAGCAGAAGCGCGTCACGTTCAAGGACGTGGCCGGCGTGGACGAGGCCAAGGAGGAACTCCAGGAGATCATCGAGTTCCTCAAGGAGCCGCAGAAGTTTCAGAAGCTCGGCGGGCGCATCCCGAAGGGCGTCCTGCTCGTCGGCCCCCCGGGCACGGGCAAGACCCTGATGGCTCGGGCCGTGGCGGGCGAGGCCAACGTCCCATTCTTCTCCATCTCCGGCTCCGACTTCGTCGAGATGTTCGTCGGCGTCGGCGCCTCGCGCGTGCGCGACCTCTTCGAGCAGGGCAAGAAGAACGCGCCGTGCATCATCTTCATCGACGAGATCGACGCGGTCGGCCGTCACCGCGGCGCGGGTCTCGGCGGCGGTCACGACGAGCGCGAGCAGACCTTGAACCAGTTGCTCGTCGAGATGGACGGCTTCGAGTCGAACGACGGCGTCATCATCATGGCCTCGACCAACCGCCCGGACGTGCTCGACCCGGCGTTGCTGCGGCCCGGCCGCTTCGACCGCCGCGTCGTCGTGCCGCGTCCCGACGTGCGCGGGCGCGAGGGCATCCTGAAAGTTCACACGCGCAAGATTCCCCTGGGCGAGGACGTTGAGATCAGCGTCATCGCGCGCGGCACGCCGGGCTTCACCGGCGCCGACCTCGCCAACCTCGTCAACGAAGCGGCGCTCAACGCGGCGCGCTACAACAAGAAGATCGTCAACATGGCGGACTTCGAGTTGGCGAAGGACAAGGTCTTGATGGGCGCCGAGCGCAAGTCGATGGTCATCACCAACGAGGAGAAGCGCGTCACCGCCTACCACGAGGCCGGCCACACGCTCGTGGGCCTGAAGGTGCCGAACGCCGACCCCGTCCACAAGGTGACCATCATCCCGCGCGGGATGGCGCTCGGCGTCACGCAGCAGTTGCCCGAGGGCGACCGCCACAACTACACGAAGGAGTACCTGCTCGGTCAGATCGCCATCCTGATGGGCGGCCGCATCGCCGAAGAGGTCTTCCTCGGCAGCATCACGACGGGCGCGTCCAACGACATCGAGCGCGCCACGGAACTCGCGCGGGCGATGGTCTGCGAGTACGGCATGTCGAACCTCGGGCCGCTCACCTTCGGCAAGAAGGAGGAGCAGATCTTCCTCGGTCGTGAGATCTCTCAGCACCGTGACTTCTCCGAGGACACGGCGATCAAGATCGACCAGGAGGTCAAGAAGCTCATCGGCGACCAGTACGAGCGCGCGCGCAACATCGTCGAGGAGAACCGCGACACGATGATTCGGCTGGCCGAGACGCTGCTCGACCGCGAGACGCTCGACGCCGTGCAGATTCGCCGCATCATCGCGGGGCTGTCGCTCGACGACGACGACTCCACGCCGCACAAGGACGACTCGGATCGGCCGCAGCTCAAGGAGCCCGCGACCAACCCGCTCAAGCCGATCCTGCCCCCGATTACGGGCGGCAACCCTGCGCCGGCCTAAGCGTTCGGGAGTTCCTGAAGTTAAAGGGGAAGGGGGTTTTAAAGCCCCTTCCCCTTTTCATTATTCCCGAGATGAAAGTAAGACTGACCCTCCCGCTGTTGGTCGTCGGATTGCTGGCGTTAGCCTTGACGCCGGGGACGGCGCGCTCGCAGCAGCCCGGCCTCGGCGCCGGCCAGGCGGCGCCCGCGGCCGGCGACCTCTACTACGCGCTGGTCATCGGCAACGACGAATACATCTTCCTGCCGAAGGTCGGGACTGCCGCGAAGGACGCGCGCACGGTCGAGCGAGTGCTGCGCGAGACTTACGGCTTTCAGACGAAACTGCTCATCGACGCCACGCGTTCGCAGATCGTCGCGGCGCTCTCGGGCTACCGGCGCGAGTCGAGCGCGGACGCGAGTCTGCTCATCTATTACGCGGGGCACGGTTACAAGGACGACAAGGCAGACAGGGCTTACTGGCTGCCGGTGGACACGCCGCTCGAAGACGTGTCCAACTGGCTCGGCGCGGACGAGATTACGACCGCCGTCCGCCTCATCCCGGCCCGCCACGTCCTCGTCGTCTCGGACAGTTGCTACTCGGGCACTCTGCCGAGAGCGCTCAGCGCCTCGCCGTCGCGGCCGGATGAGCGCGAGCGGTTCCTGCAAAAGATGGCCGCGGGGCGCTCGCGCACGCTGATCGCCTCGGGCGGCGACGAGCCCGTGGCAAACGACGGCGACAGCAGCCGCTCCGTCTTCGCCGCCGCACTCCTGCGCGGCCTGCGCGAGATGGAGGGGCCGCGGTTCACCGCCTCCGAGCTGTTCGCCGACTACGTTCTGGGTCCCGTCGCCGGCCGCACCGGCCGGATACCCGTCTACAACCCCCTCCGCAACTCCGGCCACGAAAGCGGCGACTTCGTCTTCAAGAGGATCAAACCCGTAGACACCTGCCCCGGGTCGTGCGATGACGAGGAGGAGAAGACGAAGCTCTACCAGAGATTTCTCGACTTCAATCGGAGCAACGCCGAACAGCAAAAGGTCGCCTATGAGGTAGGCAAGGAGTACGTCTCCAGGTACGAGAGCTGTCCGAAGGAGAGCGATAAGAACGTCATCGGTTACATACGAAGTTGGCTGGGCAAATATGAGGCGGCCGTCAGAGAGTTTGAGCGGTCGAAGGGACGGCGGCCGTGACGGGTGAGCACACATGTTTGTCGCGTTGACGAGGGAGCCCGCGCGCGCGTTGGATGCGTGCGAGTTGACGTACAGGGAGCGCGAGTCGATTGACGCGCGTGTCGCCGCGGAACAACATCGGGGCTATTGCGAAGCGCTGCGGGACTGCGGCGCGCATGTCGTCACGCTGCCCGCCGTCGATGGGCTGCCGGACAGCGTCTTCGTGGAGGACACGGCGATAGTGCTCGAAGAGGTCGCGGTGCTGACGCGCCCCGGCGTCGAGTCGCGGCGGGGCGAGGTGAGTTTGATCGAGCCGGAAGTGGCGCGGCTCCGAAAGGTCGTGCGGGTCGAAGCGCCCGCGACGCTCGAAGGCGGCGACGTGCTGCGCCTCGGTCGGACGCTCTACGTCGGGCTCTCGCCGCGGACGAACGCGGAGGGCGCGGCCGCCCTGCGCCGGCTCGCCGCCCCGCACGGTTATGAGGTCGTGGGGGTCTCGCCGCGCGGCTGCCTGCACCTGAAGACCGGATGTTCGGGGCTCGATGACGAGACCGTGCTCGTCAACCCCGAGTGGGTGGACGCCGCCGTCTTCCGCGGGCGCGAGGTCGTGCCCGTCGACCCGGCCGAGCCGTGGGCCGCGAACGTCTTGAACGTCAACGGCTCGGTCTGCGTCGGTACAGCCTTCCCGCGCACGGCGGAGATGCTCTTACGCCGCGGTTACGACGTGCGCGTCGTCGAGGTCTCCGAGTTCGCGAAGGCCGAGGGCGGGCTGACCTGCATGAGCCTTCTCTTCCGACAGCCCTGAGCATGGAGAACTCTTCGTTGAAAACGAACGTCGGGGCGCGCGAGTGGAGGCTCGCGCGGAGGAGCCTGCCGTGGGGGGCGCGCACGCTCGTGATGGGCGTGCTGAACGTGACGCCCGACAGTTTCAGCGACGGGGGGCGTTTCTTCGACCGCGCCCTCGCCCTCGAACACGCGGAGCGCCTGGTCGCCGAAGGCGCTGACATCCTCGACATCGGCGGCGAGTCCACGCGGCCGGGCAGTGCCGACATTGAAACGGAAGAGGAGACGCGGCGCGTCGTGCCGGTCGTCGAGGCGCTGGCGGGGCGCGTCCGTATACCCGTCTCGGTGGACACGACGAAGGCTTTCGTCGCGCGCGCCGCGCTCGCCGCGGGGGCGGAGATAGTCAACGACATCTCGGGCCTGCGTTTCGACCCCACGCTCGCCGAAGAGACCGCGCGCGTCGGCGCCGGGCTCGTCCTCATGCACTCGCTCGGCACGCGCGAGACGCTGCACACGCTCCCGCCGGTCGAAGACATTCTGGGCGAGGTCACGAACTCGCTGCGCGCGAGCGTCGCGGAGGCCGTCCGGCGCGGCGTCGCGCGCGAGAGCCTTGCGGTAGACCCCGGCTTCGGCTTTGGCAAGAGCCACGAGCAGAACGTCGAGCTGTTAGCGCGCCTCGAACGCATCGCCGCCGCCTTCCCGGATTTTCCTGTGCTCGTCGGCACCTCCCGCAAACGCTTCGTCGGCACACTGCTCGGCGGCGCGCCCGTCGGAGAGAGGCTGCACGGCACGTCGGCGACGGTCGCCGCCGCCGCCCTCCGCGGTGCACACATCGTCCGCGTCCACGAGGTGCGCGCCGCCGTCGAGACTTTGAAGGTGATAGACGCGATAAAAGCCGTAAACCGTGAACCGTAAACCGTGACCAGAGAAGGACGGTTTTTTCTTGTCACGGTTTGCGGTTCACGGTTTACGGCTTTTGCTTCATATGTTACGGTCAAATCGATGCTGCTGAGTAAGAGACTTTTGCGCGCGAGTGCGCTCGTCGGGCTCGTCCTGTTCGCTTCGGCCTGGCGCGGCTGCTACAAGCCGGTCACGAAGTCCGGGCTGCCGGGCCACATCAAGACGGTCGCCGTGCCCGCGTTCCAGAACCAGGCGCTGCGCTACAAGATCGAGTCGCGCTTCACCGAGGCCGTCATGCGCGAGATTCTGCGGCGCGGCAAGGGGCTGCGCGTGCAGAGCGAGACGAAGGGCGCCGACGCGGTCGTGGAGGGCACCGTCAAGAGCTTCGCCTTCTACGGCGTGCTGCTCGACTCGCGGGGCCGGGCGCGCATCTTCGAGGTGACGATCACGGCCGCCGTCACCATCCGCGACCAGGTGACCAACCGCGTCCTCTACGACAACCAGGACTACGTCTTCCGCGGCGAGTTCGAGTTCACGGACGACCCGCGCTCCTTCTTCAACGAGGAAGACCCGGCGGTCGAACGCCTCTCGCGCAGCTTCGCCGAGAGCCTCGTCTCCACCCTCGTCAACGGCTTCGGAGTGAATGAAGAACCCTGATGCCTCCTCTCACGCGCGAAGAATTAAAGGAGGAAGTGAAGGCCGGAAAGATCCGGCCGCTCTACCTGCTCTTCGGGCCGGAGGATTACCTGCGCGACGCATGGGTGCGCTACATCACGGACACGGCGCTGAAGGGCTCCCAGCTGCGCGAGTTCAACGAGTCTTCGTTTGACCTCATTACTGCGGACGTGCAGCACGCGATTGCCGCGGCCGAGCAGATGCCGATGATGGCCGAGCGGCGTGTCGTGCTCGTGACGGGATTCTCGCGGAAGCCTCCTCGTGCGCCTCTGCGCGAGGAGGACGCGGCGGTGTTGGAACGCTACGTCACGCGCCCTGTCGATACTTCCGTCGTCATCTTCATTGCCGACAGCCTCGACAAGCGGCTCAAGCTGAGCAAGACGCTGCTCGAAGTCTGCCAGAGCGTCGAGTTCGCGGGGCTGAAGGACGCGGAGCTGGCCGGATGGGCGCGCGACAGGTTGAAGCACCTCGGCGCGCAAGCCGAAGAGCGCGCACTGCGCCAGACCATCGCTCTCGCCGGCCCGAGCGTGCGAAGGGTCGCGACCGAGTTGGAGAAGCTCGCGACGGCCGCGCTCCCCGGCGGGCAGGTGACCGTGGAGCTGGTGGACGAGCTGGTCGGGCGCTCGCGCGAGCTTTCGAACTTCGAGCTCTCCGACCACCTCATCGCGCGCGACCGAAGACGCGCGTTGGAGACTTTACGAAAACTCCTCGACGACGGCGCCGAGCCCGTCATGCTGCTCGGCCTTCTGGCGAGCAACTTCCACCGGCTCGCGCTGGCCAAGGAGTTGATGACGCGCGGCGCGCCCGAGCAGGAGGTCTTCCGCGTCGTCAACATGCCCTTCAGCCAGCGCAAGGAGTTCCTCGCCACGGCCCGCCGCGCCGACGCTTACGAACTCGCGCGCCGCATCAATCGCATCGCCGAGGCCGACCTCGCCATCAAGACCTCGCTCGGCGGCGGCGGCGAACGCGGCTCTCGCCTCCAACTCGAAATGCTCGTCTGCGAACTCTCCGCGTAACGACCCTTTAAAAGTCGAATGGCTTCAGGTCGGAGTCGAGCCAGTAGGAGCGCGCCTTGTCCGATTCGAGGCGCGCTTTGCTGTAGTAGTCGAAGACGACGCGCGGGTCGGCGCATGCGTCCGACAACTCGTTGGCGAGCTGCGCGAGGCCGCGCGCCCTGTCCGCCCGCTCCACGAACGACAGCACCCGGCGCAGCCAGAAGACCGTCAGCGTCTCGTGGTAGACGCCGGAGAGTTTATGGTGCGCGACGAAGCGGTGCAGCCCTTGCCGCATACGTTCGAGCGCCACGTGATAAGGAGCGTCGAGGAGGTAGACCAGTGCGACCGCAAGGTGGAGGCGGTGCTTGAACTCGTCCGGGGCGAACTCGCACGACTCGAACCTGCGCACCACCTCTGAGACCTCTTCGTCGCTTCCGTAAGGCGCAACTTGATTCGGCATCCTTCGGCCTCCGTCGCCCGACTTCCGGGCAGCAAAAAGCGAGGCAGGCCGCCTCGGCGACGGCCTGCCTCGCTTCGATGCAAAGGCGCGGGCGGCTTACTTGCCCGATTCGTTCACGCGCACCGTGAGGCGCGACTTGTAGCGCGCGGCCGCGTTGCGGTGGAGCACGCCCTTCTGCACGGCCTTGTCGATGAGCGAGACCGTAGCGGGCAGAAGCTCCTGCGCCGACCCCGCCTCGCCCGACTCCAGCGCGGCGCGCAGCTTCTTGATCCCCGTGCGCAGGCGCCCGCGGTTGCCGCGGTTGATCTCGTTCCGCTTCTCGTTCTGGCGCACGCGCTTCTCGGCTGACTTGTGATTAGGCATCTCTCAATTAACTCCGTCTGTCCTTATTCCTCGTCTGAAAAGCTCGCCGGGGCACACTGTCGAGAATCTGCCCGCCAGAGCAAAGCCCAAAGTATAGGGAGCCGGCGCACCACTGTCAAGGCGCGGCGGCGGGCGCGAAAACCGCTGGCGCCGCCCGGGAGTGCCCGCCCGCAGCGCCCCCGGACACACTTCCGTTGACACCCCCGCCCGCCGTGTTGTAGCGTCGTTTCTGCAATGAACGCGACCGTTTCTTCGTCCCTCATCCGCCCCCCGCGTCGCCACGCCGAGCTTCCGCCGCGAGAAGGAGAAGAGAGCGCCTCTTGAAGAAGATCGAGCTTCCGCCGCGAGCCGTCGAGACGCTCTTCGGCGTCCACGACCAGAACATCAAGCACCTGGAATCGCTCTTCGACGTGCGCGTGGACGCGCGCGGGTCAGACCTGACGCTCGACGGCGACCCTGGGGACGTGGAGACCGCCGGGCACATCATCGAGGACTTCGCCGCGCTCTTCCGTGAGGGCAAGACCTTCACCGACAAGGAACTCCGCGAAGCCTTCGCGCAGATCGCTGAAGACCGCACCTATTCCTTACGCGACTACTTCACCAAGGCGCGCTTCAACCCCGCCGGCAAGAAGCAGGTCGCGCCCAAGTCGGCCAACCAGCGCCGCTACATCGAGGCCATCCAGTCCAACGACATCGTCTTCGGCATCGGCCCCGCCGGCACCGGTAAGAGCTATCTCGCCGTCGCGATGGCCGTCCAGGCTTTGACCCAGAAGCAGGTCACCCGCATCGTCCTCGCCCGCCCCGCCGTCGAGGCCGGCGAGCGCCTCGGCTTCCTCCCCGGCGACCTGCAAGAGAAAGTTGACCCATACCTCCGCCCCCTCTACGACGCTCTCTTCGACCTCATGGACGCCGAGCGCGTCGCCAAGATGTTAGAGAAGCGCATCATCGAAGTGGCGCCTCTGGCATTCATGCGCGGAAGGACGTTGGGAGATGCTTTCGTCATCCTCGACGAGGCGCAGAACACGACGAGCGAGCAGATGAAGATGGCTTTGACGCGCATCGGGTTCGGGTCGAAGGCGGTCATCACGGGCGACGTGACGCAGATCGACCTGCCGACCGGCAAGCGCAGCGGGCTGGTCGAGGCCGAGCGCATCCTCTCGAAGGTCGAGGGCATCGAGTTCGTCTACTTCACCGACAAGGACGTCGTCCGCCACCGCCTCGTCCAACAGATCATCAAAGCCTACGAGTCGCAGTCGGCCAGTTCTAAAGAGTGATCGGTGTTGAGTGTCGAGTGGGAAGAGGGAGGCGTGCGGCCTCGCTTGCTTCTCACTCAACACTCACCTCTTGCCTATCATGATTGAAGTCGTTAACCGCCAGCGCAGGATGCCGATGGATGGCGGGCGCTGGCATGCGTTCGCGGAGAAGGCTCTCAAAGTCGTGCCGGCGGACGGCGCCGGGGTGACCGTGGCGTTCGTGTCGGACAGGGCGATGCGGGAGTTGAATCGTAAGTGGAGGGGCAAGCGGGGGACGACGGACGTGCTCTCTTTCCCGTCGGGGCAGGAGGAGTTTGAGAAGGGCGAGGGGGTGAGTCTGGGGGACGTGGTCATCTCCGTCGAGCAGGCGGCGCGGCAGGCGGCGGAGCACGGGTTGGATTTTGAGAATGAGATTGAGCAGCTCATCCTGCACGGGCTCCTGCACCTGTGCGGCTACGACCACGAACGGGACGGCGGCGAGATGAACGCGCTCGAACTAAGACTACGCCGCCGGCTCGGGATATAATTTCGTAAACCGTAAACCGTGACGAGATAAAGACAGCTTTTCACTTGTCGCGGGTTACCGTTTACTGTTCAGGGTCTTTATGGAGACTCAGATAGAAATCGGGGCGGGCCTGGCGCTGCTGCTCGTGCTGACCTTCCTCTCGACGGTGGACGTGGCGTTCGGCCAGTTGAGCGACGTGGGGCTGCGGCGCCTGACGGGCGAGCGCGAGGAGCGGCCGGGCCGCTCCATCCAGTTCCTCGGCGAGGTCCTGGAGAACCGGCCGCGCTTCCGCTTCACGCTGAACGCGGCGATCCAGGTCGTGCTGGTGGCCGAGGTCGTGCTCGTCACCTCGGTCTGCTATCAGTTGCTCGGGGAGGAGCGGCGGTTCCTGCTCGTCGCCTTCTTCATCGCGCTGGCGCTGACCATCCTCTTCCGGCAGGTCATCCCGCGGCTGCTCGCGGCCGGGAACCCGGAGCGGACGCTCCTCACGCTGCTGCCGCTCTACCGGCCCTTCTACGGTGTGCTCTCGCTCGTCGCCACGCCGCGCCAGGTCGCGGCCGAGCGCTCGCGGCGCGGCGGCGACGACATCCATCTCACGCGAACCGGCGCGGAAACCCCGGACGCCGACACGGAGGGGAACGGCGACGAAGGCAAAGACCTTCAGGCGCTCATCGACGTGGGCGAGGAGGAGGGCATCCTCGAAGAGGAGGAGGGCGAGCTCATCCAGTCCATCATCGAGTTCGGCGAGACGCGCGCCGGCGAGGTGATGACGCCGCGGACGGACATCGTCGCGCTGCCGCTCTCGGCCACCGTGCGCGAGGCGCGCGACGTGATGGTCGAGTCGAAGTACTCGCGCCTGCCCGTCTACCGCGAGCAGATCGAGGACATGGTCGGCCTCATCTACGTCCGCGACCTGCTCACGTACTGGGCCGAGGGGCGCGAGGACGAGAGCATCGAGCCTCTGCTCCGCCCCGCCTACTTCGTCCCCGAGACGAAGTCGGTGGACGAACTGCTCGAAGAGATGCAGAAGACGCACGTCCAGCTCGCCCTCGTCATCGACGAGTACGGCGGGCTCGCCGGGCTGCTCACCGTCGAAGACATCCTCGAAGAGATCGTCGGCGAGATCGAGGACGAGGACATCGAGAGCGAGGAGATCGTCGAAATAGTCGAGTCGGACGACGGCTACTACGACGTGCTCGGCTCGACCGAGGTCGGCAAGATCGAGCGGCTGTTAGACCTTGAGATCGAGGACGACGACTTCACGACCATCGCCGGCCTCGTCATCAACGAGTCGGGCACGGTGCCGCAGTCGGGCACGCGCCTCAACTTCCGCGGTCTGGATGTCGAAGTGTTAGAGGCCGACGAGCGGCGCATCAACCGGCTGCGCCTGCGCCGCACGCAGGAGGACGGCGAGCAGGCGGCCGCGGCCGAATAGTTCCACCGGTAAACACGTTCCACAGGGGAAGCATGGCGAAGAAGAAGAGCAAATACTTGTCTGGGCGGCGGATCGACCCGCGGGCTATTGAGGGCGGCGAGACGGTGGCCGACCTCGTGGACGAGACCTTTCTCGCGTACAACGCGGCGCGTCTGCGCGAGGCGTGCCAGCTCTTCTCGCGGAAGATGTTGGAGCCGGACGTGACCGTCGGGCTCTCCCTCACGGGCGCGCTCACGCCCGCGGGGTTGGGAATTTCGGCGCTCATCCCGCTCATGCGCGCGGGCTTTGTGGACTGGGTCATCACGACGGGCGCGAACCTCTACCACGACACGCACTTCGGCATCGGCCTCGCGCTGCATCAGGGCTCGACGGCCATCTCGGACGTGACGCTCAGGGAAGAGGAGGTCGTGCGCATCTACGACATCTTCTTCGACTACACGGTGCTCCTGGACACCGACGCCTTCTTCCGGCGACTCATCGAGGGCGAGGAGTTTCAGCGGCCGATGTCCACGGCCGAGTTCCACAACCTCTGCGGCAAGTACGTGCTTGAGCGCGAGCGCAAGCTCGGGATTCAGAACAAGTCTTTCCTCGCCGCCGCCTACGAGTACGGCGTGCCGCTCTACACTTCGAGCCCCGGCGACTCGTCCATCGGCATGAACGTCGCGGCCAAGGTGCTGCAAGGGAACAAGCTCGCCTTCGACCCTTCGGCCGACGTGAACGAGACGGCCGCGCTCGTCCTCGCCGCCAAGCGCGGTGCCATCCACGGCCGGGGCGACAGGGGTAAGAAGCACGGCGGCAAGTCGGCGGTCTTCATCCTCGGCGGCGGCAGCCCCAAGAACTTCATGCTCCAGACCGAGCCGCAGATTCAGGAGGTGCTCGGCATCGACGAGCGCGGGCACGACTATTTCCTGCAGATCACCGACGCGCGCCCCGACACCGGCGGCCTCTCGGGCGCGACGCCGGGCGAGGCCGTCTCGTGGGGCAAGGTTGACCCCGAGCGCCTGCCCGACGCGGTCGTCTGCTACGTGGACTCGACCATCGCCCTGCCGGTCGTCACCTCCTACGCGCTCGCGCGCCACGAGCCGCGCCCGCTCAAGCGCCTCTACGACCGCCGCGCCGAGCTGATGGAGTTGCTGCTTTCCGAGTACGAAAAATCTGAGAGAAGATAAGGCGTGAACCGTGAACCGTCAACCGTGACCAGAAGGTCTTGATTTATCCTGTCACGGTGGACGGTTCACGGTTCACGGTATTCAAATGGTTAAAACGATCAAGGACGACCAGCCGCGCACGTACTTCGACTGCACGAAGTGCCCGGCCTTCTGCTGCTCGATCTACGAGCGTGTGCAGGTGACCAAGCGGGACATCACGCGCCTCGCCAAGCACTTCGGCGTGACCTTCGAAGTGGCGCGCCGCCGCTACACGAAGCGGTGGGAAGACGAGCGCGTCCTCAAAAGAGTCAAGGACACGATCTTCCCCGAGACCTGCATGTTCCTCGACCAGGAGAAGCGCGGCTGTACCATCTACCACGCGCGCCCCGCCGTCTGCCGCGAGTACCCCGACCGCGTGCGCTGTGTCTACTACGACGTGCTTCAGTTCGAGCGCCGCCAGCAGGCCGACGAGACCGTCGTCCCGCTCGTCCAGATCACCTTCCGCGAGGTCAAGAAAGGGCCGGAAGTTGACGACAAGTGCGAGAAGGTCTGGGAGTGGCAGCCCGAGAAGTGATGGGCGGCGGGTGAGAAGTGATAAGATGTGCGCGAAAGGGCGCCGGGCTTTTTCTTATCAAATATCAGCTGTCACTTATCACCCTTCCGGAGGTGTTTAGAAGATGCGAGAGATTTTGACGAAGATGGTGGGGAAGAAGATCGACCTCTTCTGCGGCGGCACGTCGAGCCTGAGGGGCAAGCTCGTCAAGGTGGACGAGGGCGTGGCGCACTTGGTGGACGAGGACGACCAGATGTTCTACGTCTCCATCGAGCGCATCGTCGTCTTCAGCGAGACCAAGTCGGGCGATCAGCGCGCCGGCTTTAAGGCCGTCGGCTTCCGCGGTAAGTGAAGGCACGGCCGTAAAAAGTTTCAGGCCGACCCCTCTTCGGAGGGCGTCGGCCTGACGTGTGTTCGGAAGGCTGTCCCGAAACTTTTATCTGCCGGCGGAGGCGATGACTGTCGCCATCGGCACGCGCCGGAAGCCGTTGATGCGCTTCGTCCAGTAGTCGTCGAAGCGCGAGTAGACGACGCCGTGGCTCGTCGAAGCGTGGTAGAAGCCCTTCTCGTCGACGACGATGCCGACGTGGTGCAGGTGGTTGAAGAAGACCAGCGTGCCGAACTTGTACTGCTCATCCTCGGTCGGCGGCGTGAACTCGGCCCACAGGCTCCGCACGGGGGTGCGCTCGAACGCCACGCCCGCCTGCTGGAAGACGCTCCACACGAAGCCCGAGCAGTCGTAGCGGTTCGGCCCCGTCGCGCCCAGCCTGTAAGGCGTCCCTAAACGCTCCTCAATCGCCGTCAACATCGAACGCTCGACAAAGCCCATCTTTGCCGCCGGCACGCCGAAACGGGGCGCCTCCTCCGCGGGCTCGGCCTCGCCCTCCGGCTCGGCCTCGACCACGAAGATGTCATTTTCGAGGCGCGGGCGCCCCTCCGTGTCGTTGGTGGTCGTGGGCGGCGCGGCGGCGTCGGTCTGCCGCGGGCGCGTGGCCGTCTGCGCCTGTGCGGAGAGCGCGAGCAGGGCCAGGGCGAACGTGGCCGCGAGCGGCCGGGGGAACGGTCTGCAAAAAGACATCTAGGGGAACGGTCTCCTCTGCCAAAGTCTACTGAATTGCTCTGGGGTATTGCTTTGCTTGAGGTGATGGCGTCACCCTTCAGGTTCAACGCCTAAAATCCATCCTACACAATAGTTACGGGCGCGACCACAACCAATGTGACTGTTTCGTGACGACGCAGTGAGACCTCCTCAAAATTTGGACGGAAAGGGGACGTGACTTCGTTCATCCTGAAGGCAGAAGGACGAGTTCGGTACGCAAGCAGGTGACCTGCCTCACATAAACTCTTTTGCCGTGGAAATTTCCGGGCGCGGCGTGATAGCATGCGCCGCCATATAAGGAGACCGCTTTTATGCTTTTCGTCGAGAGCAGGACGGCCGACCTCAACGTCGAGAAACAGTTACGCACACCCCTCCTCGAAGCCCTCCGGCGGCGCGGGCACGTCCCTCTGATCCGCTCGGCTCGGCTGCACTTCTTCGAACAGGCCGCGGCCGGCGCGGAGCACGCGCGGGAGCTTGAACGCGCCCTCGAAGAGCGTGCCGCGGCCGAGGGCGAGGAGCCTTACGTGCATGGCGATCTCTTCTGCTTCGAAGATTTCGTCCATTACATCATCTTCGGCGACGGCTTCGGCGTGGGCACGGGGCTGCGGGCCGGCGTCGTTTACGACGCCGAGACGGTCGCGCCGGCCGAGCGTCTCGAAGGCTTCTGTCAAAACATCAGCGAGGCGTACGAAGAGGCCGCACGCGCGTCCGCGGGGGCGGGCGCGGATGTGGAGGCGGCGCAGAGTTTCGAGTGGCGCGCGCGCGAGGGACAGGCATCGAGTGCCTTCGGTCAGAAGAGTGCAGAGGATTCTGCCGATGCGTCGGCGCGGCCCCCGGCCGTCACGCCGGAGCGTGCGCGCGGGGTCGAGATTCTTGAGGACGCGGCGGCGCGCGGTTTCCTTCAGGGTTTAAGCGAAGCGCACGCCGACGGCCGCGCCACAGAGTTCGTCGCGGGAGGGCGCGGGCCGGAGCAGGAGTCTCTGGTCTCGACGCTCGCGGGCGCGGGGCTCGTGCGACGGGAGGTGCAGGTCAGTTGCCGCAAGGACGGGCACTCGCTCTTCCGCCTGCCTTCGACGGAGGCGCTCTCTATCGTCACGGCAAGCAATGCCGTGTGCAGCGTGTGCGGCTTGGCCGTGGCCGACGAGCGCGCGGAGGAGCTTGTGACGCCGACTCCGCTCGCCACGTCCCTGCTGAAGGATGGCGCATGGCTCGTGAGCAGCCTGCGCGCAATACTGGCGTCCCTGGGCGTGCCCGAGGGACAGACCGCGCCGCGGACGGCGCAGGCCGAAGGCGAGGCGCGTTTGGTCGCGCACGTCTCGGGCGAGCCCTTCCTCTTCGTGCTGCGTGACGGAGACTTCAACGGCGCGCACGCGCGGCGCGCCATCGAGGACGAGTCCGAGGCGCAGGCCACGCGCATGGTCGTGGTCGCCGCGGGTAAGGTGCACGACGAGGCGCGCGCACGTCTGCGCGAGCACGCGCGGCGCAGAGCACGGGCGGGCAGCGAAACCGAAGTCGTCTTTGTCGAAGGGCTCGACACGGCGGCGGATGAGCTGCGCCCGCTGGTCGAGCGCGTCGCGCAGGACGCGCTCACGCGTGAGTTGTATGAGCTGGACGCGGACGCCGGCTTCGATGTGGGCTACGCGCTCGCAGCGCGTTTCCGCCTCGCGCAGCAACGTCGCGACGGCAACCTCCAGGACCTCGCCGCCTCTGCCGCCGGTGCCCTCGCGGGCAGCCTGCACGAGTTTTAATAAGAGGCGGAAGCCCGACCGTCAGGGAGAGCTTTCGCCTTGACCCATTACCGTCCATCGCTGCCAATTTGACGCGAAGGCCGAATGTGGTATTGACAACCGTCCCGCCGTCGCGAGAATCTTAAGGCAGTTAGCGCCGCCCCCCAGTGCGGTGTAACCATTCAGCCCTGAAGTTAAGAAGATGAACAAACGCTCTTTTATTCTCTTGAGTCTGACGGCCGCAGTGTTTGCGCCCGCGCTCGGCGCACGCGCGCAGCAGTCTGAGCCATCGCCGGCCTACACGCGCCCGCGCGTCGTCAACGCCTCGCAGCAGGCCGCGACGCCGGCCGCGCCCGTCGTGACGCAGACGCCCGCGCCGGTGCGTGTGCCGCAACAGCCGACTGCCGGCACGAGTCAACAGGGCACGACGCCCGCGCCGACAACTTCGCCCGTGCCTTACTCGACGCCGCCCGCGCAGACGGTCGCGCCGCAGTACGTGCCGCCGGCCGTGCCTTTGCAGCCGGCGCACCCGCCTTCACTCACAAAGTTCCGCGAGCGCGTGGCCGAGGCGCAGAAGCTTCTCAAGTCGCGCCTGACGCTTACGTCCTCGACGCCGAACACGGCCTTCGTGACGCTCGCCGCGCTCGAAGAGGGCTCGTCGAAGATTCATACGCTGAGCCTGCCGAAGGAGACCTTCCTCAAACTCGGGGCCGACGTGGTGCTGACGACGACGCAGGGGTTGAACGTGCGCTTGCAGGTCGTCCGCTCGAATTACGTCAACACGGCGGTCGTCGTCTCCGACGCCGCGAACGGAAAACAGTTGACGCCGCTCGTCGTCGAGTACCCCATCGAGAAGTTCGGGCGCTTCCGCGAGATGGCCTACTACACCTCCGTGCACCCGGCGCTCGTCTCGCCGGAGGTGTCGAAGCACGGGCAGACTTACGTCCGCAACATGCTCGACCTTGCCGCGCAGCGCCTCAAGGCCAAGGGCAAGACCATCTCGCCCGAGACTGTGGACATCGCGGAGCGCCTCTGTCTCGTCGAGCACGTGGATCACGACCGCTTCCGCCGCGAAGACCGCAAGCGGCTCTACGAAGAGGTCTACGCGCTCTACTCTCTGAACGAGCTGGACACCTACCGCTACTCGGTCAGCACGGCCGGCGCGGGTGGCATGGTGCAGATGATTCCTTCGACGTACCAGATGGTTCGGAGCGCGCACCCGGGCGTCGGTTTGAACCCGGACTTCGTCGCGGGGATGCGCAACCACGGCAACGCGCTCGAAGCGATGCTGCTCTACATGCAGGACACCTGGAACGGCCTCGCGCTCCAACAGGACGTGCTCGACGCGCTGGCGAACAAGACGGCGACGCGGGCAGAGCTGGCCGCCGCCGGCTACAACTCGAACCCGGCTCGCCTGCCGCAATACCTCCGCCGCGGCGGCACGGCCTGGCGCGCGCTCATCCCGCGCGAGACGCAGATGTACCTGTCGATCTACTCTTCGGTCGAAGCGCTGATGCAGTTCAAGAACCGCGGCAGTGATTCCGCCCAGCCCACCCCGCCGCGGCCCGCGGTGGGAACGTCGCAGGAGTAGAAGAAGGTCAGAACCGCCTGCGGTAGCGGTCGGCCCTTTGTAAACCGGCAGAGCCGTATCACAAAGGGCCGACCGCTACCGCAGGCGGTTCTGACTCTATCGTTCGAGCGAGGCGCGGTCCCAGTGGGCTTGGGTGGCGGCCGCTTCGTAGGTGGTTTGCAGGAAGTGGAGGAGCGCTTCGTCCGGGTCTTCGGACGTGCGGACGGAGTCGTAGGGGAGGACGAACTCTTTGAAGTCGTTGTTGTAGTAAGCCGCTTCGGGGCCGATTTGAAACTCCTTGAAGCCTTCAGGCTCGGGGTAGGCGTAGGAGTAGAAGATCGGCTCGGGCAGCGCCGGCCCGCCGGGCCAGAAGCCCGCGCTGGAGACCTCGTGCGAGTATGCCTCGCGCGTGATTGAGTCGGCGACGCCGGGCGCGCCGGGGTGCTCGGGCGCGCGGCGGCCGGAGAAGCGCGTCACGGCAAGGTCGAAGCTGCCCCAGAAGAAGTGGACGGGGCTGCACTTGCCCGCGAAGCCCGAGCGGAACTGCTGGAAGACGCGCTCGGCCTGCACCAGGGCGCGCCAGAAGCGGGTCGCGTACTCCGGGTCGTAAGACTTATGCTCCGCGTCCCGCTCGAATGGTATCGGGTCAGGGACTTCGACGGGCGTCGTCCAGATCTTCACGTCCAACCCGAGCTCTTTCATCAAAGACGTAAACTCGCCGTAGAAGTCCGCGACCGTGCGCGGCGCGAGCGCGAGTCCGCGTGAGTTGCCGTCGCTTGTCGCGACGCGGAGGCGGTGGTCTATGAAGTCGAAGTCCACCTGGAACGTCCTCTGCCCGTGCGGCACGGGCGAGGTCGTCAACCCTCTCGCGGTCACGTAGAGCGGCACCTGCCACCAGTGATTCACGTGCGGCGCCTGCGCCAAACGCACCTTGCCGACGATTTGGGTCCACATGTGCAGCGTCGCCAGCGTCGCGCTCCACTCTCCGTAAGGCAGGCTCGGCCAGGTCTCGGCGGAGCCGTTCGAGTCGGGGAAAGTCATCGGGTCGCTCCTGTCATTGGTCAACTTAATCACCGTACTGTAGACGCTCGTTGAGCGTCGGGTCGGGCAGCGCCTCGGTGCGCGAGTCGTCGGCGTACTGGAGTTTGTAGAGGCGCCAGTAGAGGTCGCGGCGGGCGAGGAGCTGCTGGTGCGTGCCGCGCTCGCGCAGCTCGCCGTGGTGGAGGACGAGTATCTGGTCGGCACGCTGGACGGTCGAGAGGCGGTGCGCGACGACGACGGAGGTGCGGTCGCGCAGGACGCGCTCGATGGCCTGCTGGATGAGCTGCTCGGTCTCCGTGTCGATGGAGCTGGTCGCCTCGTCGAGGATGAGGAGCGCCGGGTCGAAGGCCAGAGCGCGGGCGAAGGAGATGAGCTGCTTCTGGCCGACCGAGAGCCCCGCTCCGCGCTCGCGCACCTCTGACCGGTAGCCCTCGGGCAGGCGCTCGATGAAGCCGTCGGCGTGCACCTCGCGCGCGGCCCAGCGGACGCGCTCGTCCGGCACGTCCTCGCGGCCGAGGCGGATGTTGCCCTCGACCGTCCCGCTGAAGAGGAACACGTCCTGCAAGACGACCGCGAAGTTCTCCCTTAAAGATTTCAAGTCCCACTCGCGCACGTCCACGCCGTCGAGCAAGACCTGCCCGCGCTGCACGTCGTAGAAGCGCATGAGGAGGTTCGTGATCGTCGTCTTCCCCGAGCCGGTGTGGCCGACGAGGGCGACCGTCTCGCCGGGCTCGGCCACGAACGACACGTCCTTCAAGACCCAGTCCTCGCCCTTGTAGGCGAACCAGACGTGGCGGAACTCGACGCGGCCGCGAGCGCGCCCTTTCATCCCGGGGCTCTCCGGCGTCGTGATGGCGATGGGCAGGTCGAGCGTGCGGAAGATGCGCTGCGAGGCGACGAGCGCCGCCTGGAAGACGTTGTACTTGTCCGAGATGTCGCGGATGGGCTGGAAGAGGCGCTGCGAGTACTGGATGAAGGCGACGAGCGCGCCGATGGAGAGCACATCGCGGGCGGGCGTGTTCTGCATCACGCGCCAGCCGCCGTACCAGACGATGAGCGCGACGCCGAGCGAGCCGATGAGATCGACGAGCGGGAAGAAGACCGCGTAGTAGTAGATGGTGTCGATGTTCGCCTGGCGGTAGTCGTCGTTGGCGTCGTGGAACTGCCGGAGTGACTTCGCCTCGCGGTTGAAAATCTGGACGGTCTGCGCGCCCGAGATGTGCTCCTGCAGGAAGGAGTTGATGCGCGCGAGCTTCGTCCGCACGAGGTCGTAGCCGCGCCGCGCGTGCTTGCGGAACCAGGTCGTCGCCGCGAAGAGGAGCGGCACGGTGACGAGGGCGACGAGCGTCAGGCGCCAGTCCATCCACGCCATGAAGCCGATGATGGCGAAGACCATCAAAACGTCGCCCAATCCCTCGATGACGCCCGAGGTGAAGAGTTCGTTGAGGGCGTCCACGTCCGACGTGAGGCGCGTCATGATGCGGCCGACGGGGTTGCGGTCGAAGTAGGCGACCTCCTGATGCTGGAGCTTGGCGTAGAGTTCGGCGCGCAGGTCGTACATGACGTGCTGGCCGACCGACTGGAGGAGGACAGCCTGCAGGTACGAGACGAGCATCTGCAAGAGCTTGACGCCGAGGAAGGCGAGCGCGAGCCACTGCAGGCCCGAGAGGTTCTTCGGGAGGATGTGCCAGTCGATGGCGTACTGGAAGAACTTCGGCTCGACCACGCCGAGCGCGTTGACGAAGAGCGTCAGCACGAGCGCCGGCACGATCATGCGCCGGTACGGCCGCAGGTAGCGCAGCAGACGCCACGCGCTCCCGCGGTCGAACTTCTTGAGCGCCTCCTCCTCGTGAAATTGTTGGACTGTCGCCGACATCTCTCGTCTAAAACCCTTCCATGGTCTGACAACTACGGCTCATCTCAAGCCTTTGTGATAGGCCGCCTCCACCTGCTCGCGGCGTGGGAAGTGCAGCAGCATGCCAAGCGCGCCGAGCGCGAAGAGCAGGTAGGCGGCGTCGTTCCGTGTGACGAAGATGCCTACCAGCCCCATCAGGACGCCCGCCTCGCAGAGCGCCATCGCGAGGATGAAGCCGACCTGCACCAGCGCGGGCTGTTGCTGCTCGGCCGCGTGCCTGTAAATAACCCCCTTCAGGAAGAAGGACGCGGCGACGAGCGCGAGCGCCGCGACCCCCAGCACGTAGAGCAGAGGGTCTATGCCTCCGCTGACCTTCGCCGGCAAGTCCGCCGGCCGGGTGAGTCTAGTGACGAGGACAAACAGTCCCACGCAAATCAGGAAGGAGACCCACAGTACCCGCATCGTGCGGAGGAAAGCTTCAGTCCCCGCCTTGGCCGCCGACTGATTCATCATCTCCCGTCACCCTTTCCAAAGTCGTCCGGTCTCAACTCGCCGCCAGCTCCTCTTCGAGCAACTGGCGCTCGTAGAGGTCTGCGTACTCGCCGCCCGCGGCGAGCAGTTCCTGGTGCGTGCCGCGCTCGACGATGCGCCCCTCGTCGAGGACGCAGATCAAATCCGCATCGCGCACGGTCGAGATGCGGTGCGAGACGATGAGCGAGGTGCGCTCGCGCATCACGCCGCGCAGGCGCCCCAGAATCTTCTCCTCGGTGTATGTGTCCACGGCCGAGAGCGCGTCGTCGAGGATGAGGATGCGCGGCTGGCGCATGACGGCGCGCGCGATGGCCGTGCGCTGCTTCTGCCCGCCCGAGAGCGTGATGCCGCGTTCGCCGACCATCGTGTCGAAGCCCTCGGGGAACTCGCGCACGTCGTCGGCGAGGCCCGCGATTTCGGCCGCCCACTCCACCTCGGCGCGCTCGGCCTTCCGGACGCCGAAGGCGACGTTCTCAGCGAGCGTTTCGCTAAAGAGGAACGTCTCCTGCGGGACGTAGCCGAAGGCGGCGCGCAACTGCGCGAGGGGGTAGTCGCGCACGTCCACGCCGTCCAGAAAGACCGTGCCGGGCGGCGGCTCGACCACGCGCGGCAGAAGGTTCATCAGGGTGGACTTGCCCGAGCCCGTCCGCCCGACGAAGGCGACCGTCTGCCCGGCCTCGACGGTCAGGTCTATCTCTTTGAGGACGGCCGGCGAGTGTTCGCCGTAGGCGTAGGTCAGGCGGCGGAACTCGATGCGGCCGCGGACGGGCGGCTGCTCTTTGACCGCCGGCTCGTCTTTGATGGCCGGCTCGGCGGCGAAGATGGCGTTCATGCGCTTGAGGCTCGCCGTGCCGCGCTGGTAGAGGTTGGCGACGTAGCCGAGCGCGATGAGCGGCCAGACGAGCCGCATCAGGAACATCGTGAACTCGACGAACTGGCCGGGCGTGATCTGGTCGCGCACGGCGAGGATGCCGCCGTACCAGACGATCAGGACCATCCCGAGTCCGATGACGAACTGGATGAGCGGCCGCATGAGCGCCGAGATGCGCACCAGTCCCAGGTTGCGGTCGGCGTACTCGCGGTTGAGCGTCTTGAAAGCCTCGATCTCGGCGTCCTCCTGCGCGTAGGCGCGCACCACGCGGACGCCCGAGATGTTCTCCTGCGCGCGCGCCGTGATGTGCGAGAAGAACTCCTGGATCTTCTCGAAGCGCGTGTGCACCTGCTGCCCGAAGAACTTCACCGTGAGGGAGACGAGCGGCATCGTCACGAAGAGGAGCAGGGTCAGGCGCACGCTGATGCGCAGCATCAGGGGGAGGATGATGAGGACGACGAAGACCGTCTGGAGCGTGTACATCACCATCGGCCCGGCGAGCTGCCGGACGGCCGCGAGGTCGTTCGTGGCGCGCGCCATCAGGTCGCCCGTGCGGTGCCCCTGGAAGAAGGTAAGGGGCTGCTTCTGGAGGTGCGCGTAGAAGTCCTGGCGCAGGTCGTACTCGACGTGGCGCGACATGCCGATGAGGATGTTGCGCTGGAGGTAGAGGAAGACCCCGCTGACGACGCGGACGCCGACGATGGAGAGGGCGTAGAAGGTGATCGTCCCCCACGTCGGGCGCTGGCCGAGCACGTCCACCGCCCGCCCGACGTAGACCGGCTCAAGCAGCCCGATGACCACGTAGACGAGGATGCAGAAGACCCCGATGACGAGCGACCACTTGTACGGGCGGAAGTAGAGAGCGAATTTTCGCAGGTCATCCATGAGAACGGTGCCGGCCGCCTCAAGGGCCGCCGGGGTATAAAAAGCCTACGCCTGTCCTGTACGTTTCCTTCGCCGCCTATGATGCGCGATTTTAGCCCCCAAAGCCAAACGCCCCACGCGGTAGTAGACAGTAGACAGTAGTCAGTAGCCAGTAGGGAAGAGTAAAGGCGGCATGTTCTCATCACTGATTGATGAGAATCACGCCGCCGGTTTTTCTACTGACTGCTGTCTACTTGTTACGAAGGGTTGCAGGCCTCAAGCACTTCGGCGGGCACCGGCGGTTCCGTCTTCAAACGGTCGTAGACCTCGCAGGTCTCTTGCGTGGGGAGGGGGTGCTCGTGGGGCGTGCCGAAGATGTCTTCGGGAGGCAGGTCGGCGGCCGTGCAGACGCAGTTACGATTGGAGCGCTTGGCTAAGTAGACGGCGCGGTCGGCGGTCGTCACCAGAAGCTCGCGCGAGCTGGCGTCGTTGGGGAAGGTCGCGACGCCCAGCGAGGCCGTGATGCAACCGACGCCCGGCACTTCCGTCCGCTCGATGCGCGAGCGGAGGCGCTCGGCGACGACGCGCGCCCCCTCGGCGCCCGCCTGCGGGAGAATGATGGCGAACTCCTCGCCGCCGTAGCGCGCGGCCGTGTCCACGCCGCGCAGCTCCTCGCGCAGGGCGTTGGCGAGGATGCGCAGCGCGGCGTCGCCCGCGTCGTGCCCGTGCGTGTCGTTGACGCGCTTGAAGTGGTCGATGTCGAGGAGGATGAGCGAGACGGGCTGGCGCATCCTGGTCGCGAGGTGCAGGTCGCGCTCCAGTTGGATCTCGAAGAAGCGTCGGTTGAAGCAGCCGGTGAGGGCGTCGGTCAAAGCCTGGTGCTGCATCTGCTCGAAGAGGCGCGCGTGGTTGACGGCGACGGCCACCTGGTCGGCCACCGTGCGCAGGAGCATGAGCTCGTTCTCCTGCCAGAGGCGTTGCGGGTCGTCCGACGTGACCATCAGGATGCCCATCGTGCGGTCGCGGTAGATGACCGGCACGGCCGCGACGGGGGACGCGTCCGACTCGCCCGCTGAGATGGAGCCGTCGTGCACGTAGGTCTTGATGCGCCCGCGCAGGCGCACGCCGAGCGCCTCGATATCGCCGAGCAACTCGGCGCGCTTGTCCTCTTCGTCCTCCTCGCCGTCGCGGAAGTACCAGGTGGTCAGAGAGGGCTGCCCGTGCTCGCCCTCGATGTTGAGCGCGCTCGACTGCGAGGCGAGCGCGCGCCCCACCTCGTTGACGGTCGTCTGGAGGACGCTCGGCAACTCCAGCGTGCTCCGGATGGCGGTCGAGATGCGGTTGACGGCGATCTCGCGCACGGCCTGCTCCTGGAGGAGGCGCGCGAGCTTGGTCGTCACCGAGACGGTCAGTTGGAGCGAGGTCGTCTTCGGCACGCAGGTGCGGACGGCCTTCGAGAAGAGGTGCGCGCGATCCGGAAGCTCCGCCGTAACCCGCGCCATCAGGTATTCGAGCGCCGAGTAGACGATGTCGGGCTCGAACGACCAGATGACCTCGTCGCCGCCCTCCTCCTGCCCCTCCGCGTCCTCGGCGCGCACCGAGGCCATCAGCGCAGAGAAGCGCGCGTCGGCGATGACGACGAAGCGCTCCCTGAAGTTCGCCTCGGCGGTCTTGTTCAAAAGGATCGGCTCGCGCTCGACGCCGCCGGAGAATTGGGCCGTGCAGAGCGCGTCCTCGGGGGCGGTGAAGAAGAAGGAGTAGCGGGCGAGGCGGCCCACCTCGCGCACGCGCGCCACGTCGCGCAGAGAGCGCTGCGTCTCCGGCAGTAGACTCTCGACCACGAGCGCGGCGAGGTTGTTCTCCAGCACCACGTCCTCGAAGTACCGGTGGAGCTGCACAATGGTGGGCTCCGCGCAACGGACGGGTGTCAGTTGGCGTGAGTGTTGTGCGAGCAGGGCGCTGTAGAGCGAGAGCATTGAGAATCCCAGCCGGAACGGGTCAAGGACTGATGCGGGTTCCGAGGATGCAAAGAAGGTGTTAGACCCTTTAGCAGGTCTAGTGACAAACGCATTTTGACACAGGGCAAACGTGTTTGTCTACGCATTTTTGGGGATATATGTGCAGTTTGTGACCACTGCTATGGTCTCTGCGGAGCGGGATTTCAGGCCAGATTCGGCGTGGCGCGGGTTTAAGTTTGTATGAAGTAAGTCATTGTGGACGTTGCAACTATTTCTGCGCCGGCATCCCGCGCCTCGACCGAGAGGATGCAGACGCGGCGGCCGCGGCGCAGGACGCGGGCGTGTGCCTCGATGCGACCCGCGGAAGCGGGGCGGAGGAAGTGGGTCGTGAGGTCTACGGTGACGGTACGTGCGTCGGGCTCGATGACGGTGTGGACGGCGAAGGCGGCGGCCGTGTCCAGGAGCGAGACGACGGCCCCGCCGTGCAGGATGCCGCCCATCCGCGTCAGCTCCTCGCGCACGTCGAGGGCGAAGGTGGCGGCGCCGCGCTCGGCGCGGACGAACTCTAGCCCAAGCAGGTTCGCGTAAGGCACGCGCGCGAAGGTCTCGCGCAAACGCGCCAGCTCCGCGGCCGGAAGCTCCTCAGAGGTCTGCTCCCCACCGCTCACGAGCCGTAAATCCCCGTGCCTTCGAGCGGGTCGACGACGACCGCCGTCCCGTAGCAGAGGACTTCGGTGACGCCCGTCGCGATCTCGGTCGCGTCGTAGCGCGCGCCGATGATGGCGTTCGCGCCGACCTCGGTCGCATGCTGGACCATGATCTCGAAGGCGTCGCGCCGCGCCTGCTCGCAGAGGTTAGTCCAGGCGGTGATGTTGCCGCCGACGAGCTGGTTGAAGATGGCGCCGATGTTGACGAAGAGGTTGCGCGAGCGGACGACGATGCCGCGCACGACGCCGAGATTCTGCCGGACGCGGTAGCCCGGCAGCTCGAAGGTGGTCGTCACCATCTGCCCGGAGACTGTGAGCTTCGGGTCGCTGACGGCGTAGGGGGCGCGGGCTTGAAGTTGCGCATCGCTCATTGTGGATGTTCCTCCGCTGCTGTGGCCTGAAGGGAGCCTGTCGGCCGAAGCCGGAAACGCGGTCGCGCGTCAGTCGCCGAAGAGGCTGGGCTGCTCTTTGTCCCCGACCTCGCCGCCGGCCTCGTACTCCTCGGGCGTCCAGCGGTAGCGCGAGAGGTCGCAGCGCCCCTTCTCGTTGAAGACCACGCCCTCCGAGACGAGCATGCGCTGCTGCAGGTCGGGCGGGACGATGACGCGCCCCGTCGAGCAGGCGCCCTGCGCGTTGATGACGCGCTGCCAGGGGACGGTCTGGTCGGCCGAGTGCATGACGAAGCCCACGGTGCGCGCCGTGTAGCCCTCGCCGAGGATTTCGGCGAGCTGCCCGTAGGTCATCACGCGCCCCGAAGGGATGCGGCGCACGATCTCGAAGACGCGCTCGCGGTAGCCGCGCGAGTTAACGTCCAAAGCCTCGCCCTGGCCCTGTGCCTCACTCCGTTCGTCTGTCATCCGTCGATGCTTCCTCCTGCCAGCGTTTCTTAAATGTCTGGCGGCGCTCATCCCACCACGCGCGCCACTCTTCGATTGCACGTTCGCGCTCTGCCCGCGGAGCCGCGGGGCGGAAAGAGAGTCAGGTGCCCGTCGCGTCGCGCAGGCACATCTCGGCGATGAAGCGTGTCCTCAGCTCTTCGCTTGCGAGCAGGTCGATCAACTCCGTGACGGCGAGCCGCGCCGTCCGCGCTCGCCCGGCCGCGAACTCCGCACGCGGAGTTGCAGGCGAGGTGAGCTCGACCGGCTGCGGGCTGGCTTTCATGCGCTGATATACGTCGCGCCGGGCGCGCGGTTTCAAGATGCTCAGATGCGTTCGAGTTCCGGGCGCGTCAGCTCGTTGACCACGTCGCCGGTGTTGAGGACGGTCTTGGGCTCGAAGAGGAGGACGTGCGCCTCCTCGTGTGCGACGGGCTTGTGCTCGACGCCGCGGGGGATGATGAGGAACTCGCCCTCGCCGAGTCGCACGTCGCCGTCGCGCAGGCGGATGGTGATCTCGCCTTTGACGACGAGGAACATCTCGTCCTCTTCGTCGTGCTTGTGCCAGACGAACTCGCCGTGGAGCTTGACGAGCTTGACGTAAGCGTCGCCCACCTCGCCCGCGATTTTGGGGCTCCAGTGGTCGCCGAAGAGGGCGAACTTCTCAGACAGGTTGACCTTCTCGATCATGCGCTTCCCCCTGCCTCAACCTTTCTCAGTCGAGCGTGCGGAGGACGGCGCGCGCGGGCGCCCCGTCGCCGCTGCCGGCGGCTATCTTCAGCGGCAGGCAAAAGAGTTCGTAGAGCCCGGCCCCGACCGCGCGCAGGTCGAGCCCCTCGACGATGACGACGCCGGCCGAGAGCAGCGCGAGGTGTGTCTCGAAGCCCTCGGAGCCGAACTTCTCGACCGAGAGGTAGTCGAAGCCGACGAGCCTCACGCCGGCCGCGACGAGCGCGCGCGCCGCGCCGGGCTCGACGTACGCGAAGTCCTGGCGGAACTGCCCGCGCGGGTCTTCCCAGAAGGCGGAGTTGCGCGTCTTAAAGAGCACGCGCTCGGCCCCCTGAAGCGACTCGGCTCGCACGTGACTCTCGTTGACCGCGTCGGCGCCCGCGGGAATCTCGACGACGCGCGCCCGGCCGACGAGCGCGTCGAGCGGCACTGAGCTGATGCCGGGCGCGCCCTCGATGAAGTGCGACGGCGCGTCGATGTGCGTGGCGGTGTGCGCGCCGAAGTTGAGCACCGAGACGTTCGCCCGGTCGCCGCGCGCGATGGCGCTCCACGAGCCGACCTCGATGCCCGGGTCGCCCGGGTAGGTCGGCGTCTCACCCGGCGCAATGGCCACGCTGATGTCGTAGATGGGCATTAGTGATGAATGGTACGGTCGGGCACGGGGGCTGTCAACGAGGTCGCGTCCGGGGCGAGTTGTTGCGGCGTCGCGCGCGTGTGGGTTAGCATCGGGCCGGCGGATAACGGAGAGGTGTTGCAGAGAGATTTGAAGAGAGATGTGGTAAGGGGCGGCGCGCCGCGCGTGGCCGCGTCGAGCTATTTGAACACGGCGCCGCTCGTCTGGAGCTTCGCGCGGGGACTGCGTCGCGCAGAGGTGGAGCTTGTGACCGACACGGCGCCCGCGCGCTGCGCGGACATGCTCGCGCGCGGCCAGGTCGAGGCGGCGCTCGTCCCCGTCATCGAGTACCAGCGCCTGCCCGAGACGGCCGTCGTCCCCGGCGTCTGCGTCGGCGCGCGGCGCGAGGTGCACAGCGTCGTCCTCGTCACGCGCGGGAAAGATTTAGGGGAGGTCGAGTCGGTCGCGCTCAGCATCGAGTCGCGCACGTCGGCCGCGCTCGTGGAGGTCATCTTCCGCGAGTTCCTGGGCCGTGCGCCGCGGCTCGAACCGTTCGTGCCCGACCTCTCCAACATGCTCGAACGCCACGACGCGGCGCTCGTCATCGGCGACCCGGCGATGACGTTCGAGCGCGGGGGCCTGCGCGTCTACGACATGGCGGCGCTGTGGCGCGAGTTCACGGGGCTCGGCTTCGTCTTCGCGATGTGGATGGCCGGCGCGTCCGCCTCCGCCGTCGTGCGCGCCGTTGACTTCGCCGCCGCGCGCGACGAGGGGCTCGCCGCGGTCGCGGAGATCGCCGCCGAATACGAGAGTGAGCTGGGACGGCCCCGCGAGGAACTCGTCCGCTACCTGACCGAGAACATCTCCTTCGAGTTGAACGAAGAGATGCGCGCCGGCCTCGAACTCTTCTTCCAACTCGCGTACAGGCACGGCGTCACGCAGGACTTGAGGCCGCTGAAGTTCCTCGGCACGGAGGTTGTTTAGTAAGTTGCGGGGGCGCGGGACGGCGCATGACGCGGTGAAAAACAGGCGCGACGGCTCTGGCGCCGCTGGCAGAATGCGGATTTGAAACTTCGAATTTGAAGTTTGCGATAATCAAATGACTACGACAGACATTCAACCCATCCTCGACCGCGTATCGGCGGGCGGGCGCATGACGGCGGAGGAGTGTTCGACGCTCCTCGAATCCTTCGACGTGGCGCGCATGGGCGTGGCGGCCGACGAAGTCCGGCGGCGCAGGCACCCGGGCGATGTCGTCACCTACATCATCGACCGCAACATCAACTACACGAACGTCTGCAACGTCGTCTGCACCTTCTGCGCCTTCTACCGGCGGCCGGGCAAGCCCGACACGTACGTCCGCACGCTCGAAGACATCTGCCGGCGCATCGACGAGACCATCGCGCTCGGCGGCACGGGCGTGCTGATGCAGGGCGGGCTGCACCCGGACTTCGGCATCGAGTGGTACGAAGAGCTTTTGCGCACGCTCCACGCGCGCTACCCGGACTTCCAGCTCCACTGCTTCTCGCCGCCCGAGATACATAACATCCACCTCATCTCGAAGCTCTCCTACGAGGAGACACTCGGGCGCCTGAAGGAGGCGGGGCTCTACAGCATGCCCGGCGGCGGCGGCGAGATTCTCGACGACGAGGTGCGCAGGCGCGTCTCGACCAAGTGCACGACCGACGAGTGGCTGGCGGTGATGCGCGCGGCGCACCACGTCGGCTTGCGGACGACGGCGACGATGATGTTCGGCATCGGCGACGGCACCGTCCACCGCGTCCGCCACCTGCAAAGGATTCGAGACTTGCAGGACGAGACGGGCGGCTTCACGGCCTTCATCCCCTGGACGTTCCAGCGCGAGAACACGGCGCTCGGCCGAAAGATTAAAGAGGAGCTGACGGGCATGGACTACCTGCGCATGCTCGCCGTCTCGCGCCTCTTCCTCGACAACGTCGAGCACATACAGTCCTCCTGGCTGACGCAGGGCTTGAGGCTCGGGCAGGTGGCGCTGCGCTTCGGCGCCGACGACATGGGCTCGATCATGATCGAGGAGAACGTCGTCTCGGCGGCCGGCGCGCACAACGAGGCGGACGAGAAGATGCTCCGCTACCTCATCCGCGAGGCCGGCTTCCGCCCGCAGCAGCGCGACATCCTCTACCGCCACGTCAACCGCGCGGAGTCCGTCCAACAGGACGCCACAGACTCCGCCACCCTCCGCGAATTGACCGTCGCCTTCGCGGACTGAAGGGTGTTGGGTTTTAGGTGTCGGGTCAAGACCGTGTTCTTCCCCAACACCTAAAACCCAACACCCGACACCCGTCCGGATGACACGGCGGCGGCCGACAAGATACAATCCCTTTTCCCGGTTCTATTCTCAGTTTCAGGCGGACTCGCGGGGCAGGGGTTTATCTACTCTCTTTCCCGGCCAGGGTCACGGCTTTTGAATGCTTTACGACTTCGAGCTGGCCGGAAGGCGTGTGCGCCTGTGGCAGCGCAGGGGCGAGTCTTACGGCCACGTGCTGATGAAGGCGCTCGGGTACGCGATGTTCGTCGGGCGTCACCCGAACCTTGAGATCGAGCTGCCGGTGGGCCTGCGCTACAAGCCCGACCTCGTCTCTTTGAACGAAGGGGAGGGCGGCCGTCCACGCGCCGGGGCGCGCTTCCACTTCTGGGGCGAATGCGGGATGGTCTCGATGCGCAAGGTCGCCTGGCTGCTCAAGCACGGCGACGCGGAGCGCCTCGTGCTCTTCAAGATCGGCAGCGGAGTGACGGCCTACACGCGCGAGCTGCGCGACTCGGTCGAGCCGCGCTACCGCGAGCGCGGCCGCCTGACGCTCGTCAACTTCGCGCCGGACATCGCCGGGCGCGCGTCGGAGCGCAGAATCGAGAGCGTCCCCGCAGACTGGTTCCAGCAGATAGACGTGTGAGGGCACACAGACGGGATGGGCGAGAAGGACGAGATAGAGATCCGCGAGTGCACGACGGTCGAGGAGTTCGACCAGTGCGTGCGCTTGCAGCGCGAGGCCTTCGGGCTGCCCGACCTTGAGCTGTCGCCGCGGCGCCACCTGATCGTCGCGCGCAGCGCGGGCGGCTTCACGCTCGGCGCGTTCGAAGCGGGGCGCATGGTCGGCTTCGTCCTCAACCAGCTCGCCGTGCGCCGCAGCCCCGAGACGGGCGCGGAGGAGACCCTCGGTTACTCGCACATGATGGCCGTGGCGAAGGACTACCAGAACCGCGGCGTCGGCGCGCGTCTGAAGTGGGCGCAGCGCGCGCGCGTCCTGTCGGAGGGGCGGCGCTTCATACGCTGGACGTGGGACCCGGCGCAGTCGCGCAACGCGCACTTCAACCTCAACCGCCTCGGCGTCGTCGTGCGCCGCTACGCCGAGAACTACTACGGCACGGACTACTCGACGGTGACCGGCAAGTTCGGCGAGCCGCTCGGCCTCGACAGCGACCGCCTCGTCGCCGAGTGGGAACTCGCCTCGCCGAGGGTCGAGGCGCTCGCCCGTGGCGAAACGCCCGAGCCCTTAGGCGAGCCCGAGGCGGCCGTCAACATCCCCGCGAACTGGGGCACGCTCGTCCGCGCAGACCCGGCCGCGGCGCGCGCCGAACTCCTGCGCGTCCGCGCAGAGTTCCAGGCGGCCATAGCCGCGGGCCTCGTCTGCGCCGGCTTCGAGCGCGACCCGACCAGCCCCCGGTACCTGTTTTATGGTGAATAGTGATTGGTCAATAGTGAACGGTGAATGGTGATCGGAAAACGGCCTTCATCCATTGACCATTGACCATTCACCATTCACCCCAAAGAATATGTCTTTCACCCGCTTCGACCGCTACGTAGACCGGCACGCGCGCTCCTTCACGGAGCGCTTGCAGGATTTGTGTCGGATGCCTTCGGTGGCGGCGCGCGGGACGGGGATGCGCGCGGTGGCCGAGAAGGTCGAGCAGCTGTTGCAGCGCGTGGGCGCGGGCACGCGCACCTTCAAGCTCGGCAGCGGCTTCCCGATCATCTATGGCGAGTGCGGCGCGGGGCCGCGCTGCTTCCTCGTCTACGGCCATTACGACGTGCAGCCGGTCGGGCAGTTGACCGAGTGGTCGTCCGGCCCCTTCGCGGCCGTCGTCGATGACGGCCGACTCCGCGCGCGCGGCGCCTCGAACAGCAAGGGCGACTTCGTCGCGCGCGTCTCGGCGGTCGAGGCGTACCAGAAGACCTACGGCAAGCTGCCCGTCTGCCTCCGCTTCGTCGTCGAGGGCGAGGACGGGCTGGCGAGCCCTTCGCTCTACCGCTTCGCGGCCGAGAACACGGAACTGCTGCGCGCGGACGGCTGCATCTGGGACGACGGCTACAAGGACACGCGCGAACGCCTCGTCATCAACCTCGGCTTCAAGGGCATCTCGTTCCTTGAGCTGCGCGCCTACGGCGCGCGCACGGACCTCCACTCGAAGTGGGGCGGCATCGTCCCGAATCCCGCCTGGCGTCTCGTCCAGGCGCTCGCCACCGTGCTCTCGCCCAAAGGTGTCATCACCATCGACGGCTTCGGTTCGCACGTCGCGCCGCTCACGTCCGAAGACCGGCAGATGTTAAAGACCATCGAGCTCGACGAGGCGGGGCTGCGCCGCGAATTCCGCATCGGGAGTTGGCTGCACGGCATGACGGGGAGGGAACTGGCGAAGGAGCTCATCTTCGGCCCGACCTGCACCATCTGCGGCATCCGCACGGGCCACACCGAGGCGGGCGCGAAGACCGTTTTGCCGGGCGCGGCCACCGCGCGCCTCGACTTCCGACTCGTGCCCGACCTCACGCCCGGGCTGATCGTCGAGCTTCTGCGCAGACACCTCGACAAGCGCGGCTTTCAGGACGTGGAGATCATCGAGCTGGGCTCCGCGCCTTACGCGAAGTCTTCGCCCTCCTCGATGGTGGCGCGCGCGGCCATCGAGAGCGCGGGCGAGCTTTACGGGAGCGAGCCCATCGTCTACCCGCTCGACCCCGCGAGCGGCCCCGTCGGCGCCGTCTGCGGCGCGAACCAGCCGCCGATGCCGGTCGTCTCCTTCGGCGTCAGCTACTCCGGCTCCAACCCGCACGCCCCCGACGAGAACATCCGCCTCGACGACTTCATCCAGGGCATCAAATACTTCGGCCGCGTCATCCACCGCCTCGCCTCGCTTGAAGAGGAGCCCGAGCCCCCCAAGCGCGCCCGCGAACCCATCGCCCTGCTCAACAAGTGAAGGCTGTGCGCACATTCGCCGCGTGAGCGGCGCATGAATTTAGCCCGGCCTTTCAAGGCCGGGTGGAGTAGTCCCGAAATTCCGCGTCGCGTCAGCGACGCCTGAACCGCATGGGCACGTTCAAGCGTCGCTGACGCGACGTAACATACATTAACCGTCGGCTCTCCCGGCCTTGAAAGGCCGGGCTAAATTCAACCGCCGCTCCGCGGCGGCTTTCCGTGTACTCATCTGAATCCGACCGCGTTGCGCGCCCGCGCCATTCTGCTTATGATGAGTACGAACGTACTCAACTTTAACTTCAGGGTGTGACTGCCGACTTGCCGACCGCAGCCAAGAGCATCGAAGCCGAGATCGGGAGGCTCCGTGCGGAGGTGCTCCGCCACGAAGAGCTTTATTACCTCCACGACCGGCCGGAGATTTCGGACGTGGAGTACGACGCGCTGGTCGCGCGCCTGCGCGCCCTGGAGGAGGAGCACCCGGAGTTCCAGACGCCCGACAGTCCGACCCTGCGCGTCGGGGGGCGGCCCGCCGAAGGGTTCGCGGAGTACGTCCACCGCCGCCCGATGCTCTCGCTCGAAAACAGCTACAACATCGAAGACCTGCGCGCCTTCGACGAGCGCTGCCGCAGGCTCGCCGAGGGCCGCGCCTTCGAGTACGTGGCCGAGCTGAAGATCGACGGCCTCTCACTCTCCGTCCATTACGAGGGCGGCGTGCTCGTGCGGGGCGTGACGCGCGGCGACGGGCGCGTGGGCGAGGACGTGACGCCGAACGTGCGCACCATCCGCAGCGTGCCCCTGCGCCTGAAGGGCGCCGCCGAAGGCGAGGCGGAGGTGGAAGTCCGCGGCGAGGCATATCTTTCGCGCAGGGCCTTCGAGCGCATCAACGCCGAGAGGGAGGAGGCGGAGGAGTCGAAGTTCGCCAACCCGCGCAACGCCGCCGCCGGCACCCTCCGCCAGCTCGACCCGAAGGTCGTCGCGCGCCGCCGGCTCGACCTCTTCGCCTATGACGTGCTGCGCGGCGAGCGCAAGCCCTTCCCGACGCACTGGGAGGCGCTCGAATGGCTCGCCGCGGCCGGCTTCACCGTCAACCCGCGCCGCGCGAAGTGCACGGACATCGAAGGCGTCATCCAGTTCTGTAACGAGATGGAGGCCGAGCGCGACCGGCTCGAATACGAGATCGACGGCGTGGTCGTCAAGGTCAACTCGACGGCCTTGCAGGACGAGTTCGGCGCGACCGCGAAGGCGCCGCGCTGGGCCATCGCCTACAAGTACCCGGCGCGGCAGGCGACGACGCAGGTCGAGTCCATCGTCGTCCAGGTCGGGCGCACCGGCGCGCTCACGCCGGTCGCCAACCTGACGCCCGTCCAGCTCGCGGGCACCGTCGTCGCGCGCGCGACGCTCCACAACGAGGACGAGATCGAGCGGCTCGGCGTGAAGATCGGCGACTGGGTCAACATCGAGAAGAGCGGCGAGGTCATCCCGAAGGTCTTGAACGTCGTCACCTCGCGCCGGACGGGGGTGGAGAACTCCTTCCGCTTCCCCGTTAAGTGCCCGGTCTGCGGCGGCGTCGTCTCGCGCCCGGAGGGCGAGGTCGTCTCGCGCTGCGTCGCCGCCGACTGCCCCGCGCAGTTGAAAGGGCGCCTGCTCCACTACGCCTCGCGCCGCGCGATGAGGATCGAGGGGCTCGGCGAAGCCCTGGTCGAACAGTTGGTGCAGAAGCATCTGGTGCGCGACGTGGCAGACCTCTACGCGCTGAAGCCCGAAGAGGTCTCCGGGCTCGAACGGATGGCGGAGAAGTCCGCGTCGAACCTGCTCGCGCAGATCGAGGCGAGCAAGGCGCGCGACCTGCCGCAGCTCGTCTACGGTCTGGGGATTCGACACGTCGGCGAGCGGACGGCCGCCATCCTCGCGCGCCACTTCAGATCGCTTGAGGCTTTGAAGAACGCTTCGGTCGAACAGATGGACGACATTCACGAGATAGGTTTGACGGTCGCCGAGTCCGTGCGCGACTGGTTCGGGGACGAGGGGAACGTCCAGCTCTGCGAACGTCTGCGCGCGGCCGGCGTGCGCACAGAGATCGCGGCGGGCGCCGTCGGCGAGCGGGCCGACGAGGCCTTCGCGGGCAAGCAGTTCGTGCTGACGGGAAGGATGGAGACCCTGACGCGCGACGAGGCGCGGGCGCTCATCGAGGCGCGCGGCGGGCGCGTGACCTCGACCGTGAGCAAGAAGACGGACTACGTCGTCGCGGGCGAAGAGGCCGGCTCCAAACTCGACAAGGCGCAGGCGCTCGGCCTCAACATCATCGACGAGGCGGCGCTGCGCGCCATGCTCGACTGAGTTAAGACCGCGCCCGATCCGCCGCGTCAGCGGCGCATTAAACGTAGCCCGGCACAATGCGCCGCGTCAGCGGCGGAATGAGTTTAGCCCGGCCTTTCAAGGCCGGGGAAGCGTAAGGTTGATGCCGTCGCGTCGCGTCAGCGACGCGTGAACGCGTCAGGCTGTTTTCAAGCGTCGCTGACGCGACGCGGTGTCGGTCGTTTCTACCTCAACCCGGCCTTGAAAGGCCGGGCTAAACTCATTCCGCCGCTGACGCGGCGATTGCATCGGCGGGCCGCCATCCGCCAGTGGGGAAGACAGCGGATGGCGAACACATACACGTCGCTTTACTATCACGTGGTCTTCAGCACCAAGAATCGCGCGATGTGCATCAACCGCGAAATTGAAGGGCGCGTCTGGGCTTACGTCGGTGGCGTGGCGCGTAAGCACGGGATAACGGCGCTTCAGGTCGGCGGCTACGAAGACCACATCCACGCGTTGATTGTCGCACCGCCGAGTTTGGCCCCGAGTCGGGCCGTGCAGTTCCTGAAGGGTGAGACCTCCAGATGGATACACGAAGAGTTTTCCGATTTGAGAGGGTTTGCGTGGCAGGACGGTTATGGCGCGTTCACGGTCAGCAAGTCAAACCTGCCTGAAGTGGCGCGGTACATTCGGACCCAGCGGGAGCACCACCGGAAGAGGACGTTTCAGGAAGAGTACCTTGAGTTTCTGCGGCGGCACGGGATCGAATACGATGTACGGTACCTGTGGGGATGACGTTCAAGGCCGGGCGACACCCCTGTTAGAGTCTCTGTGTGCGGATTCGCCGCGTCAGCGGCGGTATGACTTTAGCCCGGCCTTTCAAGGCCGGGGCAAGGTTGCACAATAAATCGCCGCGTCGCGTCAGCGACGCTTGAACGGGCCGCGCCGGCTCAGGCGTCGCTGACGCGACGCGGCGTCTTGTCTACACGGGACCCGGCCTTGAAAGGCCGGGCTAAAGTCATGCTCCGATCCGCGGCGAGATGTTAAAGGGGTGACGATGGTAAAAGGGAACGAAACCGGGCTGCGACTGGCCTACACGCTCTTCTGCGACGACGTGCGGCTGGAGGTCGGCAACAAGCTCTCGCTGATGGGCGTCTTCCACCAGATACTCGTGCAGCACGTCCCCGTGACGGTGATGAAGTTCGCCGTCGTCACGCAGTGGCGCGGCGAGGGGCGCCACCTCTCCGAGGTGCGCATCCTGACCGAGGACGGCCAGCACCCCGTCGTCCTCGCCGAGCCCTCCCCCTTCGAGGTCACCGCGGGCGGCGTCGCCAACAACATCAGCTTCTTCTTCAACGTCGAGTTCCCCGCGCCCGGCCGCTACCGCGTCCAGACCCTCATCGACTCCTCGCTCGCGGACGAACAGGAGCTCACCCTCGTCCTCGTAGACCAGCAAGGCCTCCCCGCCCCCGACGACTCGTCCGAAGCGGTCAACTGAAGCCGGGCCGCTCCCCCGGAGCCGGCGCCGCAGACAAGGAGGGTTCTTTCGTTGAGCACACGGAGACTCATCATCGTCATCCTCTTGACGGCGCTGGCGCACACGTGCGTCACGGGGCAGTTGCGGAGCAGGCGCAGGGTGCCGGCGCGCGCCCCGGAGCGGGTCGTCGGCATCGAGGCCATCGACTTCGAGAACTACTCGTACGCGCTGGCGGGGAAGACCTACAAGCTCATCGGCGGCTACTACGCGAACGCCGCCGCGCCGGACGCGCAGTGGGAGCTGCGCGTGGCCGAGCCGACCTATTACGCAGACCTGACCGGCGACGGCAGGAACGAGGCGGTCGTCGTCCTCAGCTACGGCGCGGTCGGCGGGCCGCACACCGTCGAGGCGCGCGTCTACACGCTGCGCGACGGACGCCCCTCGCTGGAGATGCGCTTCGTCGTGGCGACCGAGATGAACTGCGAGCTCGACCACTACATAGACCTCGACGAAGGCAAGGTGCGGGTCGAAAGTATCAGCGGGAGCGGCGGGCGCTGCGAACACAACCTGATCCAGGAGTTCCGCTGGGACGGCAACAGCTTCGAGCCGGTCGGCGAGGCGAAGACGATGCCCTGCCGCTGCATGTGACGCTCGTCAAGACACGGCGCATCCCTTAAAACAGACGTACGCAGCGCACGCCGGAGTCCGTCGAGAGGACTCCGGCGCGTGTCGAGAGACGATTTCCGTCTGTCGAGATGACTCCGGCGGCCGTCGAGATGACTCCGGCGCGTGTCGAGGGAACGTTTCTACGTGTCGAGCGGAGCTTTCAGCCCGGAGAGATGACGCGCACACCCGTCGAGCAGACCTGACTGCTAATTCAATTTATACACACACCCGTTTAGATAAATCGCATTTATACAAAATCGACTTGCACACGTGTCGAGACGGCCTGCGTGCGTGTTCAATTTATATTTACTGGCGTAGAGATAAATCGCATTTATACAAAATCGATCTCCACACTTGTAGAGACGGGCTGTCAGTATGTTCAATTGATACGTGCGCCTGTAGAGATAAATCCGCCTCATGCAACATCTGCCCCCACACGTGTCGAGTTGATTCGCACGGCCGCCAAATAGAGCCGTCGAACACCCGAGAGGGCTCCGGAAGTTTGTGAACCAAATTTCGTGGACGTACGTATAAGGATTCGGTTACGTCAAGCGGTTCCGTTACGGTCTGAAAAGGTTTCGGCGTGCGCAGAATTGCACCGGGCGGATGCCGAGTCTTCTTGTCCCTCATCTCTAACTGTCATTCTGGCGTGAGCATTCTCCGCGCCGTTTGAAGAGCAAGCCCGGGTAGTTTGGAAGGAACGCCCCAAAGCACCTCATCTCCCACAACTTCTTTCCAAGGAGGCTACTCAAATGAACGATTTAGAGAAACGGACGCTCGACAGGTTCAGGCGCCTGCGCGATTTCGACGCCATGCACGAGGCGCTCTTTCCCCCGGGCACGCTGGGGCGCGACCTCTTCAACATCATCGTCGGCGTGGTCAACGACCTGGAAGGTTACGCCGCCACTGAATCCGGGGGGCGCGGCGCGGCGCGACAGGGCACCGTGAGCAAGGCGGCCGCGCGCGCGGCCATCCTCGAAGACCTCGGGATCCTGCGCCGGACGGCGCGCACAATGAACTCGGTCCAGGCGGGGATCGAGGAGAAGTTCCGCGTGCCTTACCGGCAGGACGACGAGGAACTGCTCGGCTACGCGCGGGCGGCCCTGGCCGCGGCCGAGCCGCTCAAGTCAGAGTTCCTGCGGCGCGAGGTGCAGGAGCGCGTCTTCCAGGAGCTTGCGGCCAACATCGAGGCTTTCGGCGCGGCGCTCACCGCCCAGAACACGGCGAAGGAGGAGGCGCTGACGGCCGCCGCCGCGATTGACGCGGCCATCAACCGCGGCATGGACGCCCTGCGCCAGCTCGACGCCATCGTCCGCAACAAACTCCAGAACGACACCGCCACCCTCGCGGCCTGGCTCAGCGCCAGGCGCATCGAACGCGCCACGCGCCGCAACAACAACTCAACACCCCCGGCGCCCCAGACGCCCAACACGTAAACACCACCCGCCCGGCCCCGCCCGGGCGCCAACCCTACAACCCACACTGCCCGAGCGCGCGGGGGAGTCCCGACTTCCCCGCGCCAGCCCTCCAAGGTCTTCAACAGCGCATTCAAGGAGATGCGCCCCGACCGGCAGTATGAACCGACCGCGCTGCTCGGCAAGTTCCGCGTATAGACCCTTTAATTCCAAAACTAAAAATCCTCCAGTCTAGTGCGTATTGAACGCCTTCTCAGACTAGAGGACTTCTCGTAAGTTATTAGAATTATGCGGATGAATGGACTCGAACCATCACGACCTTGCGGCCACTAGCTCCTGAGGCTAGCGCGTCTACCAATTCCGCCACATCCGCGTGCGGGGAGTTGAGATATTAAAGGCGGGGTTCGAGGGGTGTCAAGCGGGCCCCTCGGGCGCGAAAAAAGTAAGCCCGGGCGGCGAACCGTCCGGGCTTAACTTCTCCCCCCTTGCTCGAACCTGACGACCGGCTTAGTAGCCGTTGAGGCCGTCGTTGTAGCCGTTCTCGAAGCCGCGGCGGAAGTACTGCTGGTACTCGTAGCGGTCGCCGTAACGCGAGTTGTAGTCCTTGTCGGCGTTGCGGTACGTGCTGGAGTCGGTCGGGTTGCGGTAGCCACGGCCGCGATCCCTGCGCCCTTCCTTGATGCCCTCGTTGTAGCCGGCGTTCAGCGCCGTCTGCTGCGACTGCGAGTAGTTGCCGTAGCCGTTGTTGCCATAGCCACGGTTCCCGTAAGCGCCGCGGTTCCCGTAACCGCCGTTGTTGCCGTAGCTGCCGTTGCGGCGCTGCTGCTGCTGCTCGATGTAAACGTCGCGCTGGTCGTAATCGCCGTCACCATCGCGGTCGCGCGGGTCGCGGTTGTAGGAACCGTTGCGGCGTTGCGCGCGCTGCTGCTCGCGGATGTACTCGTCGCGGCGGTCATAATCGCCGTCGCCGTCACGGTCGCGGCGGCGCCTATCGGCCCGCGGGCCGCGGCCGTCCACGCGGCCGTCACTGGCGTCGTGGCAGTTGACGAAAACGTCGCACTTGTTGCCCCATCTGCGCCCGTTCTGCGCGTTCGTAACAACGGGCAGCATGACAAACAGAGCCACCGCTAACATCAGCGACTTCGTCATGAAACTTTTACTCCTCATCTTCAAACCCTCCTCATGTTTTCGCCAACCGTTTAATATTCCGGCTCGGAAGCCCGCAGACTAGAGAAACAAGCGCCGTGCCAACCGGCGCGCGGCCGAAAGCGGCGGAAAAAGTCCCCTACTCCTAACACTTGGAGAGCGCCAACACACCATAAAGTATCGCCGCGACCTGTTTCGTGTACGAAAAGGGGCGCCGTCCGAAGCGGCCGCGTACGGGTCGGTTGCGGGCCTCGGCGCACGCTTGTTATAGTCGTCGGCGTTCACAACGGAATCGCAATAATGGGTGCAGAGGTGAGTCCAGGCGGGTCTGATTTGCGCGCGCGCGCCGCGTCGGTGCTGGGCCGCATCGAGCGCGCGGCGCGACGCACGGGGCGCGACCCCGCGCGGGTCACACTCGTCGCCGTCAGCAAGACGCACCCGGCCGCGCTCGTCCGAGAGGCGGCCGAAGCGGCGGGGCTCAGAGAGTTCGGCGAGAACCGCGTGCAGGAGGCCGAGTCGAAGACGGACGCACTGAAAGAGGTGCCCGGCCTGCGCTGGCATCTCATCGGCCACCTCCAGCCGAACAAGGCGCGGCGCGCCGTGAGACTCTTCGACCTCGTCCACACGGTCGATTCGGCCGCGCTGTTGGAGCGGCTCGAACGCATCTGCGTCGAAGAGGGGCGCGAGCGTCTGGAAGTGCTCGCGCAGGTTGACCTCGCGGGCGAGGCCACGAAGAGCGGCGCAACCGAAAGCGACCTGCCGGCGTTATTCGAGATGTTCGGACACTGCACGCGCGTGCGCTGCCGCGGCTTGATGATCCTCCCGCCCTTCCGAGAGGATGTCGAGCAGGTCAGGCCGTACTTCCGGAGGCTCCGCGCGCTGCGCGACGAGTGGGGCGCACGCGGCGCGTTCGGGGCGGGGGAGGGCGAGCTTTCGATGGGCATGAGCCACGACTACGAGACGGCCGTCGAGGAGGGCGCGACGCTCGTCCGCGTCGGCACGGCCCTCTTCGGCGCGCGTGAAAGTGTCGCCTGAGCCCGTGCGGTCTCGACGGGCGGGAGCGGATGTAAAGCAGTTTTCATTCGAGTGCGTACGAGTGCGTATGGAGCGGGCATTTAACACAGAGACACAGAGACACAGAGACACAGCTGGTTGAGTTATAGCTCTTCAAGCTGTGTCTCCGTGTCTCTGTGTCTCTGTGTTGAAGCTCTCGGTTACACTCAACTGCACACTGCCATAGTTCGGACGGGTCGGCCATAAAAACTCTATGCCTTTCGAAGCAGCAGTCGCGAGCGTTTACCTCCTAATCAAGTACCTCGTCGCCGGCGCGGTGCTCGCCGTCATCGTGCTGATGCTGGTGCGGCTCATCATCAACTACGCCGACGTGAACCCCTTCG
>JBJMGP010000160.1:0-8064 GCA_045807865.1 Pyrinomonadaceae bacterium | reverse complement strand
TTGCGATCTTCTTCGCCCGCGTTCTCCGTCTCGGGCCTCTCTTCTAACATAGGAATCCTCCTCACCAAAGGTGTCGCACAGCTACTCCTCGCGGTTACGCTTTACGACGATGTCTCCGACGCATTTGCAAAGCTAACGCGGTTTCGTGGTGACTCTACCGAACGCGCCTTTTTTGGTCTGCTCAGCCAGCGCGCCTTTTTTGGTCTGCTTAGCAAACGCGCCTTTTTTCGTCTTCTTAGCAAATGCGCCTTTTTTGGTCTTCTTAGCGAATGCGCCTTTTTTCGTCTTCCCGCCGAACGCGCTTTTCTTCGCAGACTTCACAATTATTACTCCGGTTTCCAAGGGGTTGCGGTTTTTATCCAGATGTAAGGTGCAACCGTAGTGAATCGTTTGAGCCGAGCCAAAGGAGACTTGGTTCGACGATGTGTTGGGCGCAATCTGGAAAGGAATAAACCCCTTCTGGTCAAACTTCGTCGGGTTTGAAGAAAGGGGGAGGGGCGCGGGCGGATTTGCAGGAAGGATGGGCGCGGGCCAATGCGCCTGCTGGTCGTCGTTGTGCCAGAAGACGCTGTCGTTCACGAACACTATCTGCGGGTTTGGGTCAAACACCGCCGGGGTACCCGCCTTGATTGTGATCTTGAAAATAGACATCGTAAGGTCTCCTTTGCGGCCTGATGTAAGTTGACCCAGATGGAAAAACAGTGTGAGCTGTCGTAGAGCGGGAGGCAGTCTATCACAGTTGCCAATAGTTGCAAGGATTTTTACTACAGACTCCCCGCCGGCCCCTTTCGCTCGTTCCAGTTGTTAGAGGCGGCGTGAGGCGGTGTGAAGCCCCGAGAGGGATAGACAGGGCTGGATGTCAACCTCGGCTCACGACTTCCTTCCTAGTGAACGCTGAAATTACGGGACAGGCAGGCGTGCTCTTTCATGCAAATGCAGAATCATTTCGCGCAATAGCCTCTCCTTATCCCGGCTGAGGCCGTACGCCGCAAGGCGTTCGAACGCTTCGTCGAGCTGATTGGCCTGCCTAACGCAACAAGCGTGGTCGATTGTGGAAGAAGTCATGGTCTCGTGCCAGCTACAGGTCTTGGTCACGCGACACTGTTGGGCCGAATGTTGCCGGTATTTAATCAGCGGCCGGTTGATGAAATCGATTTCGCCGACGGCCGCAACGAGTAACATGATCCATCCATCGTGAACCAACGGGCCATCGGCGGAAATCGGCAATACCAGTTCCTTAAGATTTGCGCGGAATGCCACCGTACAACCGCAAACCAGGTTCTCGCGCAACTGAACATCAAGCGCCCGCCCGCTTTTTACCAACCTTTGCTTTCGACCGTTGAAATGAAGGCGGTCAAACAATGTCTCGTCAAAAAGCCTGAGCGTTTCATCGACGAGCTCGGCGTCCGAGAAGACCAGCGAGAGTTGAGGCCTTGCCTCAAAAATGCGCTCGACCGATTCGAGCTTGTCGCTGTGCCAGATGTCATCCTGATCGCTGAGCATGATCACATCGCCGCGGCAAAGACTTATGGCTTTTTCAAAGTTCTTAGCGGTGCCCAGGTTTGATTCGTTGACTGAAAGGCGCACCGGAAAACCGGCGGTGGCCGCAAACTCTTCGATCAACCTGAGCGTATCGTCAGTTGAATGATCGTCCGAAATAACCAGCTCGTCCGGTGCCCGTGTCTGGGCAGCAAAACTCTCAAGCTGCTCTTTTAGATAAGCAGCGCCGTTATAAGTGCCCAGGGCTATTGAGAGATTCATTGACCTTACTTCGCGGTGTGATCCAGCCGGTTTCGCCGCAGTCCAACGACTGCGCTGGCAATCGCGGCGCCCATCAAACCGAACCTCGGCAGCAGCAGATACAGTAACACCGCAGCCACGGGAGGCGCCAGAAAAGAGGGTGTGTGAAAAGTGTCTGGCCGCGCCTTTGGATATGAGCTTTGACGCGTGCGTGATCGGGGCATTGTCCTGGAATTGATGTCGTACAACGGGCCGCACCCGCACCGCGTACACATTGTCGTCAGGTTATGGGTGCGCAAAGGAGCCGGAATTGAACCCATGTAGAGTTGTCTAATAGGACTTGTGTCCTTGGACCTTAGGAGCCTGCCCGGACTCCCTCGTCGGTGAGACGGATGGACATAGCATCCTCGCACTCGAACATGATCCACCCCGCGCCCTCCAAGGTCATGCCCATGTTGTAGGCGTTCTCGATGTAGACGCTGCGCGACGGCGGGGTCGGCTCGCGGATGGGCTCCCCCGACAGGTACAGTGTCTCACTGGTCGGGTTGCCGTCCGGGCCGACGCGGTTCCAAGCGGTCTCACAAATCATCCTGATGGCGGTAAGACGCGGGCCGAGAATTCTCTCCATACGCTCAGCGTTCAGCATGTCGGCCATCGGATGCTCCGTGACGCTCACCGGCTCGTCGTTCTCGTAGACGGAGATTCTTACGGACTCCCGTACCCCTAAGAGGTAGTGGCGTTTCTTGAGCACGAACCCGAGCGAGAAGACTGTGTAGCTGTCGCCGGAGTAAAGCGCGAAGTCGCCGGAGTTCTTTTGGATATGCCTGAACAGTTTGGTCCCCGGCCGCTTCGGTTTCACGTTGGCGGAGTAGCTCCCGGCGTTCTCCATGTAGGCTTCCGGAATCTCGACCTCGATGGCGAACTCGCGGACGGTCTTCGTACCATCGTTACGTAGCTCAAGCCTGATTGTGTAGAAGTCCAGATCGGCCTGGTGGTCCACCTGTCGAGCTGCGGCGTCACGATGGGCGTCAGGGATGCTTTGGGCTTAGGCGGGTCAGCGTATATGTTCGTTATCGTGTGGGCGTTCTGTCCTCCACTCTGGTTATAGGTTGTGATGACAGACCCCGCCACCGAGAAGTGCTCCAGGAACTCGTCGCGTGCCGCTTCCTCGATGACGCTCCTCGCGTACCGCGCCTCGTGGTTGCGCTTGAACTCCTGAAGCCGCTCCGCTCCTCTTCCGGCTGATCGGGGTCGTGGCGCGGTCCGTTCTCGCTCCTGCCCTTAATGTGACAGATGTCGCCGACTACCACACCGCCATCCGTGTCCACGATGGGCGCGAGGCATCCGGGGAAGGCACACACGTTTCCTGAGAGGGCGAACAGCTTCTTGAGGGTCTGGTCGGTGTAGCTCACGACGCCCGATTGTACCGCAACCATCTAACGGTTTCCTGAAGGAGCACCCAGTCCCAAGCCTTTGATACCTCCCCCTCCGATAGAACAATTTCATCGTCAGGAGTATCGTCAGAATTTAGCATCCATTATAAGTTTTACAACACATAACGTTCTTTACGTGCTTATTCGATGGGGTCCACAACGTAGATGTTAGTGGACACTTCCCTTACATATACGGGTGTGGCTCCAAGGCGCACGGGGTTGGTTGTGAATCACCACCGCGACTTACGCAGCTTGTTATAGAAGACTGCTTGCCGCGGTTTTAACTATCAGAGCCTGGAGAGTAATTCAAACCCGAAGGCGCTCGCGTTCCGCTTCAAACGCCGCGCCGGCATTCCCGGCCCCGATTTCGGCGATCAGTATTTCCCACGGGTGCCCAGCATCCTTAAAGACGCCCTTCTCGTAGACGGAGCCTTTATGAACTACCTCGTTGATCTCCGACAGGTGGGCCCGCACGGCATTGTATTCCACGGGCAAGGCGGTCAGGATAATAGCGCGGCGGTCAGACATAGATTTTCCCGTATTAGTTTAACCAGGGTAGTTTCCTAATAGAGTAATTCATTTTAACATAGGCGCAATTCGGCCAGACTTAGTTCACCTCGTGCCCGAGGTGGGGCATAGTCCGGCCGAGGCGATTTGCTTATCTTGAAGTATCTCAGAGAGGCGATGCGCCAGCAAAAGAAGTTAGAGGTTGAGCGCGGGAGTCTACCGCGCGCGGTCATAATCACCACTCAAAGCGTGGTGTGGGAAGCGGTCTGCGCGCACCTCACTGCCGAAGAGGAGCGATCCCACCCCGAAGGCACCATCTACCAAGTCGGCTTGTTTCCCGACCCCGACGGGTGGGAAGTCGCTGTAGCCGAGATCGGGGGCGGCAACAACAGTGCGGCGTTCGAGACAGAACGGGGGATCGGATTCTTTCGGCCTGAAATAGTTCTATTCGTCGGACTGGCCGGCGGCCTCAAGGATGTGAGGCACGGCGACGTTATAGTCTCGACAAAGGTTTATGGATTCGAGCGGATAGGAAGCATGCTTATCGGTGCCGATAGTAAACGGCAAGCGACGCTGATCGACCCTCATCAATCTCTTAAAGAAGCGTTTTGCCGCGGGAACATCCCGCTTCGCGCTGAGCATGAACTCGATTGTGCATCCGGCAGAATCCACGGTGCGGTACAAATATTCCCACTCGGTGCCGACCTCTACAAGGGATAGCGTCGTCAGCTTTCTGCCAACCCGACGACCGTCGTCTTGCAAAAAAATCGTGTAATAAAAATCGACCTCGGACGTTTCTATGGGCGAAGGGCAAATGAAGCTCTTCACCCAGTTCATTGAGAGGCGTCGAAGAGAAGGCCAATCGGCACGGGAGGCAGAGTTGGTGGGAATGTCTTCCGGTCGAGCAGTGACGACTCGTGTGTCATCACCCGAACTTTTTCTTCGCAAACGAAAAGGGCAGCACCGCTTCTGAGTCTCCAAACCCAAGCGACGACTGCCCGATCCGTTCAAACCACCCTTCGCAGAGGCGAAAGGTGTTTGATGGCCCGGCGAGAGCCATGAGGCCACTGCGCCAGCCTGCGTCCAGCGTTAACACGGGGTTTCACGCTGAAAGCGGCTGAGATGTTCGCAGACGGAACTGCCTTTGTAAACCCGGCGGGAGATTACGACCATGTTGCGTTCCTTCTTCGCCGCCACAGAACAGAAGGCGGTCAACAACGCGCTGAAAGCCGCGCTCGCCGTGGTGGCTTTCGTCGCCGCTTCTCTCCTTCCCAGCGCCGAGGTGCTGGCTAACCCGTCCGTCCGGAACAACAACCCGGTCTTCAACGTCAACCAGATCATCGTCCCTTACGACATCCCCGAAGGCTACGTCGAGCTGCGGGGCAACATCGGAGGCGAGCTGCTCAGCATCGGGGGGAGCGCGCGCAACCTCCCGGCACAGCAGTCAATCAGCCCGGACAGCCAGCAGAACATCGTCCGGCCGATCCGCGCGCTCCAAGTCACAAGGGTCTACCTGCTCCAAGACCGGTTGTCGCTCGTGAACCCGGTGAAGAGCGCCACACCTAACCAGTCGCTCAGCTACGACGCCGTCCCGAAACTCTACTACCCGAACAACCTCGTCCTCCTCAAGCCGCGTCAGGGCGTGAGCCCCGTCCGCCTGAAGGATATCTGCATCCCGCTCTCCGACGTGCCTGACCTCTTGGAGAAGCCGATCAACTCGCGCCGGCTCGTGAAGCCGAGCGACCTCGGCATCAGCCCGGAGATTCAGGTCTCCAACAGCATCCCGCTCCTGCTTCGGCCGCTGAAGCTGTCGCTACATTTAAAGCCCCTCTAATTCTGAGGAAAGGAGGTCGCGGACGCTCTGCACCCCGCGGGAGAGCGGCGGGCCATCTCGCGGGGTGCGACAAGGGGGGCAAGGCGGTGTCAGCAGGGCCAACTGCACGCCGCCGATTTCCGAAGGGGGCCGCTCCTTGTGAGCGGCCCCCTCGGTCCTTTCACACTCACCTGCCCCGCGCCCGAAAAGAAATTCCGGCCTGAGCCCCGCATGGATGTAACATCCGTGCGGCTCACGCGTTATTAGAGGTGGAGAGATAACGTCCGGAATCGTCCGAGACAGGGGGTCGAGGCTGAACAACATGTGTACGGGCGAGATTACTTCCGCCGCCGGGCTCGACTTCGAAGACCTAGCCCGACGCCTGCTCACGCAGGACGCAGAGGCCCTCGAAATCTTCTCCGAACTTTTCGGCCGCCGCATGAGAAATTACTTCATCTGGCAGGGGCTCAACTACGCGGACGCGGAGGAACTTTCTGCCTCGTGCGTCTACAAAATCATCAGCAAGATAGACCACTACAAGCCGCAGAAGAGCGGCTTCGCGGCGTGGGTCTACACCGTCGCTCGCAACGCACACATCGACTGGCTGCGCAAGCGCAAGCGGGAGGCGCAACTGCCGGGAGACTACGACGCCCCGGACGAGGCGGAAAAGTTAGACCCGGAGGATGCGCGCGCCCTCTGCGACGCCGTGATGCAGCTCTCCGAGAAAGACAAGCAGCTCATAGCCCTGCTCTACGTACGGGATCAGAAGTATGAGGAGGTGCGCGCGGCGCTCGGGATCAAAGCCGAGGCCGCGCGCACGCGTAATTTCCGGGTTTTGAAGCGCCTGGAAGCAATTCTTAAGAAAGACCCGCGCGTCGACATCGAGGCGCTGCGCGGTCGCTGGCGAGGTCAACGTTAAGGTCATGGGTGAAGAAACACAGAACGAAATTCAAGACTACGAGCCACCCGTCTGGCTCACGCGGTCGCTCGGCCTCCTCCGCAACTCCGCGCTGCTCGGCGAATACCCGCCGCCCGCGTCCGCGCCGCCCTCCGAGGGGTTCGAGCGAAGGTGCTTGGAGGCTGGCCGGGCCGCCTTCGACCTGCGCAAGATGCGGCTCGAACGGCAGCGGATCGGCTTCGTCCCGCTCTCCTTCGCTGCCTACGTCGAGGGGCTGAGTAAGCTGGCGGGCGTCAGGCTCCCCGCCCTGCTGGCTTGGCTCGGGGCCGAAGACCTCCCGGCAGCGCGCGCGTCGGCGCGGCTGGCCCGCGCGCTCGGCGTCAGCCTGCGCGAGGCGCTGGCGCACGCCCGCATCAGCCTCGCCGAGGGCGTCGATGGTGCCCCCATGCCGCTGCTACTCGCGCGCCACCGCGCGCCCGGGCGCCGGGACAAGGTCGAGCAGTGTGAAGAGGTGCTGGCGCTGGTCGAGGCCGAGTACGACGGCGCGCGGCTGCGCGAGCTGCGCGAGACGGAGGCGGTGTTCCGCGCCGCCTACGCCGAGAGCGAAGAGGAAGCCGTCTAGCCGCGGCGCGAGGGCCGCTGCCGCCAGCGGGTTCAGCACCATGATTGACATTCAGACGAACGCGCTGATTGAGAGGCTGGTGGACGGCTGGACTACGTCCCACGTCGGCCACGCGCGCGAGCTGGTGCGGCGCTGGGCTTCCGCCCTTAACACGGAGGCCGAAATCTCGCGCACCGATGAGAACGTCATCGAGTTTATCGTCCGCCTGCCCGAAATCCGCCTGCGGACGATGCACGAAGTCCCCTGCCTCCTCGTCAGCGGCCACACGCGCCTCGCCGACCCGCTGCGCGAGTTCTGGAGCCGGTACAACTCGCCGAACCACATCCCCTTCGTACTCACGCTCTCCGACGCGGCCCACGCCGAGGCGGAGAAGGCACTCAACTCGAAAAGGCGCCTCGTCCTGTCGGCGGGGCAGGTGGGCGAGATGGCCGACGGCGGGCACGCGCGCGCTCTGCTCGTCTCGACGCTCACACGGCTGGTGCCGCGGCGCTCGCTGCTGCCCTTCAACTTTCTCACCCCGGCCGAGGGCGGGATGTTCTTCGGGCGTGAGCACGAGCTCGAACGCCTGCGTGACGAGGACACCAACAGCTTCGCCGTCGCCGGGCCGGGGCGCATCGGCAAGACCTCGCTCATCCTGCGCTACAAGGCGCTGCTGACCCTCGAACGCAGCCCGCGCGCGCACTGCGTCAAGTACGTCAGCTTCTACAAGTCCGACCCGCTCCCGAACAAGACGGCACGGCTACTCGCCATGCAGCTCGACCCTTCCAGCCGCAGCAACCGCGTCGAGGCCGCCGACCTCGTCAACTTCCTGCGCTACCAGTCGGGGAGGAAGTTCGGAGCGCCGCCCGACCTGCTGCTCGACGAGGTGGACGAGGTCTGTCAGGGCGAGGCGTTCCAGTACCTCGGCGAGGCGGCGAAGCTCGGCTTCTGCCGCCTCATCCTCTGCGGCAAGGGCGTGCTGCTGAAGATGATGCTCAACACCAAGTCGCCGCTCGACTGCCGGCTCGACCTCCTCCAACTGAACCCGCTCGCCGAGCACGAGGCCGCCGCT
>JBJMGP010000159.1:0-16180 GCA_045807865.1 Pyrinomonadaceae bacterium | reverse complement strand
TCCGACCCGGTAGCGCATCTCGCGCCGGACCTTCGTCACCTCTTCGAGCGTTGGGCCGGAGAGCGTGGCGTACCACTCGGCGACGGCGAGTGATCTGAGCGGGAGGTCGAGGAAGGCCGCGTCGTCGATGCCCCACCCCTGCCTGCTGACGTAGTCCGCGCCTTTGTTCTCGCGGGCGCAGCACGAGACCTCTTCGTTGAGGCTGTAGCTGCACCAGTCGGTCTTCCCGCAGATGCGGCAGGGGCGTTCCCTTTTGACGTGCTTGTAGATGCGGGGCCCGTCGAATGATTCAAACCGGGGCCTTCCCGCGCGCTCCTTTCTCTCCGCCAGGGCTGAAGACATTACGGGTCGGGCTCCATTCGCCGGTAGGCTCCTCGCGTGCGCGCCGCCTTTTCTTTTCGGCGACGGCCGCGAGTCGCGCTCATACGTGTGCAGTTCGCGGGCCGGGGGGGCAGCATTTACTTCATCGTCTTGTGGCCCGTAATCCCCCTGCTGGTCATCCTCGTCTGGTTCATCAGGTTCGGCAGGTTTAAAATCGGAGATGAGGAATACCTCCGTGCAAAGCGCGAGATACGCGGCTCTTTATTGCTCTGGCTGGCTATCTTAGCCGTGCAGCTCATCGTTATCGGAGCATGGTGGTTGCGAACGCCGGCCACCTAACAACGGCCTGCACCCGACCGCCGACACGAACACTCTCATGTAAAACGTATCGCTTGGGGCGGCGGTTGATGCCGGGCTTTAGGTGCCACGCAGACCGGTGCCCGCGAAACCTTCGACCTCACCCTTTCGTACGCATGCTAGATGCTTTAGCTCGTCATCACGAAAGGAACCGCCGTGTTCGATAAACTTCTTCCCCGATCCATCGATAATAGATATTCCGGTTCGAAGATCGCGCTGTGGTTGTTTGGATTAATCGTTTTCGTGCATGTCTTGCAAAGCGTAATGGTTATCGTAAATGGTTATTCAATCGCGCAGTCCGCCGATGGTATCCCACTTGAGACATACCCGGCCGCCGCCGCGCAAACAATCTTGGCGATCTTCGGGGTCTCTTCGCTCAGACGATTGATTATCTCCCTGATATGTGCAGTCGTGTTGTTCCGATATCGCAGCGTCGTGCCGCTGATGTTTGTCGTGCTCGGCCTGAGCTATCTGGGCGGTCAGGCGATTTTCCAGTTCATTCCGATCGCTAGGGTCGGAACACCGCCGGGTATCATTGTAAACCTCATAATGTTCGGCTTGACGGTCGTTGGCCTAGCGCTGTCGCTACGGAGACGAGGCATTCGCAACTAGTTGGCCGTCAAACGCGTGCACCTAACAACGGCATGCACCCGACCCGCGACGGCTGTGTTGCAAAAATAGCCGATAGGCTATTATACCTCCCTCACGGTCTCTCAAACTGCGTCGTTTGGTCTATCCATGAATCGTAACTCCGACTCGACGAAGATCACTCAACTATCTTTCGCTGGGTACAGCGAAAGGCTCCAGAGATCAATAAGAGAATCCGCCAACAGCTGAAGATGAGCGGCACGTCTTATCGAGTCGACGAGACATACATCAAGGTCGGGAAGACGTGCAAGTATTTATACCGCGCAGTAGACAAAGAAGGCCAGACTATCGAATTTATCCGGCGGCGCGGAGGCGGCAGCGTAAAGGGTTCACGGACTGGGCGCACACGGCCCCGGCACCTGCGATGACAAGGGCGGGCGGCTATAATGATGTTCGGGCTTCCGCCAAGTGATATCCGAACCGCAGTGGGAAGGCCATGGCGAGTAAATCTCTACAATCAACTTACCCGTCGGTCGTCGAGCAGTATCGCGCGCTGCTCGCCGTGTCGGAGGTGATCATCTCCCACCGCGACCTCGGCGAGTTGTTCCGCGACCTCGCGCAGAGGCTCAGCTCGGTCATCAGCTTCGATTACGTGAGCGTGCTGCTCCACGACGCCGAGCGCGACCGCCTGCGCCTGCTGCTCGAAGTAAACAACGCCGTCGTCACACACCTCGACCTGCACGAGCTCCTGGCCGCCGTCTACGCAAGCCTGCGCGCGGTTCTGCACCACGAGTTCATAAGTCTTTCTTTGTACGACCCGGAGAGGGACCAACTGCGCGTGCACGTGCTCGACTTCGCCGAGGGCAAGGGGCTTATGCGGGAAGGAGTTTCGCTGCGCGCCGAGGACGCCCCTTCGGGGCTGGCGCTCAGGGCGCGCCGCCCCGTCCCCCTGACCATCGGCGAAATCGAGCGGCGGTTCGACTCCGAATACGCACGCGGCCTCTCGGGCGAGGGCATCAAGTCGGGCTGCGGGTTCCCGCTCATCGCCCACGGCCGGCCGCTCGGCACGCTGGCCGTGGCGAGCATGACCGAAGAGACTTTCCCCGACGCGGACATAGAACTGCTCGGCCACATCGCCGACCAGATCGCCATCGCCGTCGAGAATGCCCTCCATTTCCGAGAGCTCGAAGAGTTCAAGAACAAGCTCGCCGCGGAGAAGCTGTACCTCGAAGAAGAGATCAAGACGGAGCACAACTTCGCGGAGATCATCGGCCAAAGCCCCGCACTCAAGTCTGTGCTGAAGGATGTGGAGACGGTCGCCCCTACCGACTCGGTCGTGCTCATCCAGGGCGAGACGGGGACGGGCAAGGAACTCATCGCGCGCGCTATCCACGACCTCTCGGCGAGCCGCGAGCGCACGCTCGTCAAGCTCAACTGCGCGGCCCTCCCCACGGGGCTGCTCGAAAGCGAGCTGTTCGGGCACGAGAGGGGCGCGTTCACGGGGGCCGTCGCGCAGAGGGTCGGGCGCTTCGAGGTCGCGCACAAGGGCACGCTCTTCCTCGACGAAGTCGGCGACATACCCATAGACCTTCAGCCAAAACTGCTGCGCGTGCTTCAGGAAGGCGAGTTCGAGCGGCTCGGCTCGTCGCGCACGACGAAGGTTGACGTGCGCGTCGTGGCGGCGACGAATCGCGACCTGCAACAGAGGGTCGCCGAGGGGACGTTCCGCGCAGACCTCTACTACCGGCTGAACGTCTTCCCCGTGCGCCTGCCGCCGCTGCGCGAGCGCACGGAAGACATCCCGCTGCTCGTCAGTTACTTCACGCAGAGGCATGCCCGGCGGATGAACAAGCGGATCGAGACGATTACTTCCGCAGCGCTCGAAGCGCTCACACGACACACGTGGGCGGGCAACATTCGGGAGCTGGAAAACTTCATCGAGCGAGCCGTGATCCTCACACGCGGCGCTGAGCTTCAGGCGCCGCTCGCGGAGTTGCGGATTGGGGCCGCTCACGCCGACGCCGGCAGCGTGGCCGGCGAGAAGCAACTCGTGTCGCTCGAAGAGAACGAGCGACGCCACATCGAAGAAGTCTTGCGTCACACCAATGGCGTCATCGGAGGCAAGGGCGGCGCGGCGGAGATTTTACATCTCCCCATCTCGACGCTCCGGAGTCGCATGAAGAGGCTGGGCATAATCTGACACCTGACGCGGTCTCGGCTCTTACAGGCTCTGTGAAGTCGGTCTTAAACCTCACGCGCCGTTATCTTCGGCGCGACATTTCACAGCCGGTGCGAAATGTCGCATCACACGTCCCGCAGGCCGATCCCTGATTCATCCCACCACGTAGCTCCCGCCCCACTTAAACCACGCGCCACAAAAACTTGATGCCGACTCGGCCCCCGCGGCTGGCGAAAGGTCTCAAGCTTGCACGCGGCCTGACAGGTCAAAGAAAGACATTGATGCCCACTCGCATTACACAGTTCGACGCGCCGGAGCGGGATTCGACGGTACTCAGGGTCGAAGGCTCGCTCTATCTGGCGGACGCCCGTGTGTTGGAGAGGCTCTGCCGTGACATAGTGCAAGACTCTGAACATGCCATCACGCTCGACCTCGCCGACCTCAGCTTCATCGACAGCGAAAGCGCGGAAGTCTTGTCCCGGTTGAGGCGAGAGAAGGGCGTGAGGCTTGAGGGCCTGCACTTATTCGTTCAGAGGGTTATCGAACTCGCGGACGCGGCCGACGGCGCCGTGTAAACGGCCGACTTGAATTCTAAAGCGACATGTCGCATCCGAAACGATATTTCGCAACGGGCAAACATCATCCGGCGCGGCACGCCGCGCGCGGCCGCGCGCGTGTTCTCCTTGTTCGGCAACATTTAAGTTCCGTCGGCGGGGCGCGCCGGAGTGTGGTCGGCAGGTTGCACTAAGTCGGTCGCGTTTCAGAGTTCGCGAGCGCAGTTTATCGCCGGACGTAAATCGGGGGAAGAGTTGCGGCGGGAGCTTCGAGCCGCTCCGGGGGCGTCTCTTCGCCGTCGCCTACCGGATGACGGGGACGAGGGCCGACGCCGAGGACATCGTGCAGGAGGCATACCTCCGCTGGCATCAGGCGGACGCCGGCGCGGTCCGCTCGCCCGAGGCTTGGCTCGTCAGCGTGGCGACGCGCCTCTCCATCGACCGTCTGCGTAAAGCCTCCGCCGAGCGCGAGAAGTACACGGGGCCGTGGCTGCCGGAGCCGCTCTTCGGCGACCCTTCGCCCGAGGAACGGCTCGAACTCGCCTCCGACATCTCGCTGGCATTCATGGTGCTTCTCGAACGGCTCGCGCCCGTCGAGCGCGCGGCCTTCCTGCTGCACGACGTTTTCGACCGAGACTATCCGGAGATTGCATGCGTCCTCCGAAAGAGCGAGGCCGCCTGCCGGCAGGTCGTACACCGCGCGAGGGAGCGCGTGCGCAGCGAACGGCGGCGGTTCCGGGCCGGCGAAGAAGAGTATCGCGGGCTCATCGAAAAGTTCACGGAGGCCGCCAGAGCGGGGGACGAGGCGACGCTTCTCTCGCTGTTCGCGGAGGACGCGACGCTGACGAGCGATGGCGGCGGAGTCGTCCCCGCCGATGATTTCATACAAAGGAGAATGTCATGGAGCAGAGAATTAACTTGATGGAAGCCGGGCAGGGCGCGCTGAAGGCGATGCTCGGGTTGAGCACGTACCTGTCGAAGTCGGGCTTGGAGAAGCAGCTTTTGGAGCTTCTGGATTTCCGCGTGTCGCAGATAAACGGCTGCGCCTACTGCCTCGACATGCACTCGAAGGACTTGCGCGCGGCGGGCGAGACCGAGCAGCGACTCTACCTGCTCGACGCGTGGCGCGAGTCGCCCTTCTACACGGAGCGGGAGCGCGCGGCGCTCGCGTGGGCCGAGGCCGTCACGCTCGTCAAAGAGGGGCACGTCCCCGACGAGGTCTACGAGCAGGCGCGCGCGCAGTTCGGCGAGGAGGAGTTGGCGAACCTGACGCTCGCGGTCGTCGCCATCAACGGCTGGAACCGTTTAAACATCGCATTCCGCACGACACCCGGCAGTTACAAGCCGGGGGCGTGGCACGCGGCCGCGTGAGGGCGAAGGTCGGCGGGGCAGGGCGAAGAGGCGTGCGGTCGAGCCTTTCTTCGCCTTAACCCGCGTACGATTCGGCAGTCTACGTCAGAGAGGTTTTCGGCGATGACGCAAGCTCAGCAGACATCAAAGGCGACGCAGACCTTCAGCCTTATCGCCGCCGTGGTGTTCATACTCGTCACGGCCGCCGTCGGTTACAGGGCGATAGGTCTCCCGCCCGTCGTCATCGTCGGCGGGTCGGGCGTCGTCGGCTTGGTTATGTGGTACAGGACATACCTGAAGAGGCCGCTCGCGCCCGAGGTAATCCTCCCGCCCTTTCTACTGACGGTCGCGGCGCTTGAGGTTCACATGTGTGAAGAGTACTTCACTAAATTCGGCCCCGCCATGAGCCGCCTCTTCGACATCAACTGGAGCGAGCAGTCCTTCCTGCTCGTCTTCGCCTTCATCGGCCCCGCGCTCTACGCGCTGACGGCGCTCGGGCTCTACTACCGTGTGCCGCTCGCCGGCTTCCTCGCGTGGTTCATCTTCATCGGGCCGGGGCTCGCGGAGTTCACACACTTCATATTCCCGATTCTCAAACCGGCGATACAGCCCGAGTTGAGCGGCGATGTGTCGCAGTTGGTCGCGGGCAGAGCGTTCATCGCCGACATGCCGAACTACTACTTCGGGACGACGGGGCGTTACTACTTCGCGGGGATGTACACGGCCGTCCTGCCTATGATTCCGGGCGTGTACGCAATCTACCGGGTCGTTAAAGCGAGTCGGGATTCAAAGTCCGGTCGACAGTTAACGAACGACGACGGAGAGGTCTGACACGGGAGAAATTTTTATGCGCGTCTTCATGACAGGTGCGACCGGCGTCATCGGTCGCAGATCTATTCCACTCTTAATCGCGGCGGGCCACCGAGTGACCGGCGTAGCCCGCACGCCGGCCAAGCGTCAACAACTCGAACGGGCGGGCGCCGTCGCCGCGGACGTGAACCTCTTCGACGCCGACTCGGTGCGGCGCGCGCTCGCGGGCTATGACGCCGTAATCAACCTCGCGACGCACATGCCCGCTTCGGGCTGGCAGATATTTCTGCCGGGCGCTTGGAAGGAGAACGACCGCCTGCGCCGCGACGCCTCCGCGAATCTGGTTGACGCCGCCGTGGCCTGCGGGGTCACAAAGTTTATTCAGGAGTCTTTCGCGCCGACCTACGCGGACTGCGGCGACGGCTGGATAGACGAGCGCACGCCCGTGCGGCCCGTGCGTTACAACAGAACCGTACTCGACGCGGAGACCGCGGCCGGGCGTTTCACCGCCGCAGGGCGCGTCGGCGTCGTGCTACGCTTCGCGCTCTTCTACGGGGCCGACGGGCCTTTCACGCGCGAGCTGATTGACGCGGTACGCAGAGGCTTCGCGCCCGTGCCCGGCGCGCCGGAGTCCTTCATATCTTCGGTCTCGCACGACGACGCGGCCTCGGCCGTGGTCGCGGCGCTGCGCGTCGGCGCGGGCGTCTACAACGTCGTGGACGACGAGCCGCTCCGCAGGCGCGAGTTCTTCGACGCGCTCGCCGCGGCCCTCGGCGTGAAGAGTCCCGTAATCCCGCCCAAGTGGGTCGCGTTCCTCGCCGGGTCTCTCGGGGAGATGTTTGCGCGCTCGCTCCGAATCTCGAACCGGAAGCTGCGCGCCGAAAGCGGATGGCAGCCCAAGTACCCGAGCGCGCGAGAAGGCTGGCGGGCCGTGGTCGGGGAATTGGAGGAGGCCGCCTTGGCCGCTTGAGTCCGGCCGGGGGCCGGAGAAAGTAAAGAGCAGGATGAAAGTTTACGAGTACGAACAGTTCGGACTTAACCACCTGTCGCTCGCCGAGCGCGACGAGCCGCGGCCGTGCGCGCGCGAAGTCGTCGTCGAGTTTCACGCCGCGTCTTTGAACTACCGCGACGTGCTCTTCTACAGAGGGGTCTATAACCAGCACGCGCGCTTCCCGGCCGTGCCGCTCTCCGACGGCGCGGGAGAGGTCGTCGCCGTGGGCGAAGTCGTGACGCGTTGGAAAGTCGGCGAACGCGTCTGCACCATCTACTACCCGGACTGGCTCGAAGGCGCGAACGTGACACACATCTCGCCGGTCGCCGGGCGACGGAGAACTGGGCGGCGTCCTGCGCGAATACGGCGCGTTCCACGAAGACGCGCTCGTCGCAATACCCGAACACCTCTCCTTCGAGGAGGCGCGCGAGGCGCTGAAGTACATGGAGGGCGGCTCGCACTTCGGCAAGGTCGTCATCGCGTTTGAAAGTTGAGCGGCGACACGGGTGGTGACGTATGAAGCTTAACGCGAAGGCTTGGCTCTCCCTTTTCGTCCTCGCGGCCGCGATGGGGCTACTGCTCTTTCTGCCCGCGGGGACGATTCGCTACTGGCAGGCGTGGCTGTACCTCTCGGTCTTCACGGGGGCGTCGTCCCTGACCACGCTGTACCTCATGCGGAGTGATCCCGCGCTTCTTGAGCGCCGCACACCTACAAGCGGCCCTACACGATGATCTACAGTCAGTATTATTTGATGTCGAAAGGACTGGCAGTCACCTGGGACAATCCGGACATACAACTGTTCGACGGCGTCAGTCCCGTCTCCGCAAACGACATTGGCTCAAACAGGAAGTACACGATCCGCGCGCACATCTGGAACGGGTCCGTTGACGCGCCTGCCGTCAACCTGCTGGTCCGGTTCTATTACTTGAGCTTCAGAGCGGGGACAATTAAGCACTACATCGGCGAGAAGTTCGTAGACGTGCCGGTCAAAGGCGCGGTCGGGCTGCCCGCAATTACCGAGCATGCGTGGACCACACCGGCTACCCCCGGCCACTACTGCATCATGGTAGAACTGCTGTGGCCCGACGACGCCAATCCCGATAACAACCTCGGCCAGGAAAACATCAATGTCAAAAAGCTCAACTCTCCTAACGCTACTTTAGAATTCATGCTCCGTAACGATTCTACCTTTAGACGCAGGCTCGTGTTACGCGCGGACTCCTACGCGTTACCTTCACGGACGCCGTGCCCCGACCGTCCCTGGATGGGCGGCCGTACGACGCATGACCCATACGGCCGCCATCGTTTGAATGCGCATCCCATTCCCCCGGGTTGGCAAATTACATTTCGACCCGGTGACGTGATCGACCTCGGTCCGGAAGGCGAACAACTCATAACCGTCAAGGTCACGGCGCCTGACGGGTTCGTCGGGCGACAGGCCATCAACGTGAATGCCTTCGATGGCAATGATCTCGCCGGCGGCGTCACGCTCTATGCTGAAAGTTAGGAGGCTGCCATGTCACTCGGACCACAATACACCTCGTGCGTCGAATAGGAGGACTTCGAGCCCGCCAAAGACTGGTACGTCGCGCTGCTGTTGGCAGCGGCCGCGGGCGGAGCGGTCGCGGCATTGTTTTCCGGCGGCATTGGTCTGCTCGTGACGATACCCGCCCTCGTCGAGGCGTTGCACTACACGTCTGAATGGATGCTCAACGGCAAGCTGATCTGTCTGCATCGCGCTTCGGCAAAAATGTGTGGCGACCACGAGATGGTGTGGGCCATCGGTGAGGTCGCCGATACCGAAGCCGTGGGCGAAGACAAGAACCCGATTGCGGACATTGATAACGACTACGCGATGAACGTGATTCTTGCCCCATTCAACATGATGGCGTTTGGAGATTCGGCGCAGAAGAATCTTGAGATTGCGACGGTCGGTGTACCGCCGCCTCTACAGGGTGATCTATTGAGCCGGCAAGAAAAGATGCCCAAGTTCGACGGCTACTTCCGGACGATGATCGTGACTTTATCGGATCAAAAGTATCGGGCGTGGACCGAAGTGGTCGGTCGTGATTATGGCTGGACCGGCATCATCGGTCCAGATCAGCAGAAAGCGTGGGCCGATTACGCGTTAGATCCTGCTAACGCGTGGCTTCATCCTCAGAAACGCTCCGTACCCGTGTTGCACTGTGAATTTGAAGGTTCACGCATCAGGGATGTGCTCGACGCCACCAATACTTTCAACCTGGGAAGTAAGTTCTGCAAGAAGAACTGGTTCACGAAGTTTGTGTGTAAAGTGATTCAGATACTGATGTCGCCACTCATCCTGATTGCGGTCGCGAAAGCGTGGGCCGGTGCCAAAGATGGCGACCCGGCGGATGCCCTTGAGGGTGGGGGCACAATCAGCAGTAAGGACCAGGTGATAGCCGGCGGCCGTTGGGCCTACGACGGCGGGCATGATGGATATAACGAGTTTCACGCCACACGAATCGTGCAGAAGGTGGCCTACGTTCCGAAGGATCCTGCCGGCTTCGCGGAGTTTCATAAGCGCTGGTGCGACGAGCAAGGCAAAGTCCCGCACACTGATCCGGCAGGGGATTCGCCTCCGGGACCTACCCCGAAAGGAGCCGCGCCCGGGCCGCCGTTAACCCCGAAACAAAGAGAGACCTACGACAACCAGCAAAAACCGGAAAACCAATGGGTCTTGCACCCGGCGGTAGATGGATGTGAACCATTCAGGGATGACTGACAATTAATCAACCGCGCAAGACTTGTTGAGGGGCGGTCTGACCTGATCGCTCGCGTTGAATACCTTTTGCTAAGCGGCGATCCCGAACAGACTCTCGACGAACTTCGGCTGTCCCTGCGCATCACTTCCCGCTAACCGTATTTGGAACGCTACCGGTTACAGGTGGAAAAACTCTTCTCGATGTTGACAGCCCCGGACGTTGGGTTATATTGTGCCAACGCTTCAAGCCCTCGGATCCTTGGCCGACACAGACCTCCTCGCCAGCCGGCCTGATTTCTTAGCGCATACATCCGTCCGTTTTCGCCGACTTTAACCTCGGCATCCTCGGTATTCTTGCCCCCAAGAGCGACCCGAGGCGTTGCTTCGGGCGTCGCGCGTTTGGCCGCACCCGGCACAGCTTTTGCTCCACACGAACGATGCTTGATTCGTCGTGACGCGGATGCTCTCAACCCGCAAGTAAGGCCCGTGCTGATTCCGAACGGTCGCGGCGTTAACTGCTCCGGATATTCATGACCTCATACCCCTGGCGACTGCTGTAGCCGGAGCGCCGGACTGTCGGCCGCGAAGGCTGCGAAAGGCTCATATGAAACGGTCAACGATGCTGGTGCTCGACCTTCACCCCGTGAGTAGCTTGAGTGCGGTGCTCTGTAAAATTCTCGAACCCGCTTTCCGCGTGAGCACACGCGTCTGGCATAAATCAGCAACCTCCGTCGAGGCCGCCCTCTCCGGCAACCAGATACCCGAGCTCGTCGAGCAGGAAGACCCGTCCGTCGTCATCATCATCATCGCACGCGGCCTGTTGAAACAGGCCGAAAGGCTGTTCCGACTGCTGAAAAATGGGAGGCCGGCGCTGCCCATCATCGCCGTCGCCGAAGGCTGCGAGCCGGACGAAATGCTCACGCTGCTGCGGCGCGGGGCGGCCGACTTCCTCACGCCCCCGCTCAAGGCCGCCGACGTGCTGACGCGCATCCGGCGTCTTCTTGAACAGGGCCACGCGGAAGAAGCTCTGACTTTACAGTTGAAGGAAAAGCTCGGCCTGCGGCAACTCGTCGGCGAAAGCCCCGCGTTCCTCAAAGAGGTGCGTAAATTCCCTCTGGTGGCTAAGTGCGACGCGAGCGTGCTGATTTCGGGCGAGACCGGCACGGGCAAAGAGGTCTGCGCCAGGGCCATCCATTACCTCAGTCCGCGCGCGCGCAAGCCCTTCATCCCGGTCAACTGCGGGGCCATCCCGACCGAGTTGGTGGAGAATGAACTGTTCGGCCACGAGCGGGGCGCTTACACGGGCGCTTCGAGTACCCAACTGGGCCTGATTAACGAGGCCGACGGCGGGACGCTCTTCCTCGACGAGATCGACAGCTTGCCGCTGCTGGCGCAGGTCAAGCTGTTGCGCTTCTTACAGGAGAAGGAATACAGGCCGCTCGGCGTGTCCAAAGTGTGCAAGGCCGACGTGCGCATCATCGCCGCCTCGAACAGTGACTTCGAGGCGGCCGTCGCGGGGGGCCGGATTCGCCGCGACCTATACTACCGCCTCAACGTGGTGCTGCTCATGCTGCCGCCGCTGCGCGAGCGGCCCGAAGACATCGCGTTGCTCGCGCGCCATTTCCTGGCGAAGTACTCGTCGGAGTTCGAGAGGGAGGAGGCGATTCTCTCGGCCAACGCGCTGCGGAAGCTACAGTTCTACGAGTGGCCGGGTAACGTCCGCGAGCTCGAAAACGCAATCGAGCGGGCGGTGATGTTGTGCGAGAGCCGGGAGATAAGTGACGCGGAGATCGTCTTCCCGACGGCGGACGAGAGTGCCGCCCAACAGTCGTTCAAGGAAGCCAAGGCCAAGGTCGTCTCGAAGTTCGAGAAGAGTTACATACAACACCTGCTGACAGCGTATCAGGGCAACATCACTAAGGCGGCGCAGACGGCTTGCAAGAACAGGCGTGCCTTCTGGCAGTTGATCCGCAAGCACCACATCGACGTGCGCCACTTCAAAACTCTCTCCGCGCAAAACTAGACAATCTCGGGTCTGCGCCAGGACATTTTTGTCCTGCGGCTATCTTCGTCCGCGACAGACTTTGCGCCGCCCGGACGGAAACCGGCTGGACAAAAAGGACACGTCCGCGCGGGAGACGACCGCGCCGAAACGGCAGGAAATCGAGTTGGCATGTGCGTTGCAGCCCGTGCGCCGCGAAAGAGAGAGTGAGAGCGGGGGCTGTGCCCCTCAAAATGTATAAGGTGGACAAATCGCAAATCGCCGAAGACATCCTGCGCTACCTGATGAAGCACGCTCGCGCACAGGATACGATTGAGGGAATTTCCGAATGGTGGCTGTTGGAACAAGATATCGGGCGGCGTACCGCCGAAGTGAAAGAGGCCGTCGCCGCACTGGTCAGCGATGGCCTCATCATCGAGAGCCGGAATAACGATGCGCGACCCCTCTACCGGATAAACAGGAGGAGGTATCGGCAGATACAGGCGCGCCTGAGAGAGGGCGGGAAAGGAATCGGGGGCGCCGACGGCACCTCGGGCCGTTAGCCCCGGCCCTCTTTTTGCGAAACGACCCGGCGTGCCGCCGGCCCAGAACCCACGACCCGCCCGGCAGCCGACAGTCCGACCGGCCTCTTTTCACACGACACGGCGCGCACTTCCGGCTTCGACCTTCGCCGCCTCGCCGCACCTGAGAGGGGCCTTAGCACAGCCGCAGAACAGCCGCCGACCAGATTAAGCGAGCGACCCTCGCTCCGCCGAATCACAGCCGGTCACAGCGCCGGGTCAGGAAGGTGAACCATCATGTCAAACCCAGACTCTCCACACGAACGGCCCGCGGCTCACGACGGCCAGCGCGCTTCAAATATAGGGGCCGTCAGTATCAACCCCACTAGATACCAGATTGACGACAAGTTTCCCGAGCTCGGTTTCGACATCAACACAGGCGGGTTGCCGTTTTACGAAGTCCTGCTGGCGACCCATCCCGGCCTCTTCAGCCCCGACCAGTACGCGCAACGCAACGACACGAACTTCCACGCCAGCCGCTTCGACGCCGCGCAGCCGACATTGACGGCGGCCACCGGACAGATTTCGCGCTACCTGGTGCAGCCTCACGTCCTGAAAAGCTTCGCGGAGACGAAGCAAGAGCCCAAGGCCATCTACTACACGCTCATCGCATACGGCGGGGCGGACGGCCGCGACCCCGCCTTCGCGCACGACCCGGCGAAGCTGCCGGCGCAGGCCCCCTCCGTCATCATCTCGAAAGAGTTCAAAGGGCACACTCTCTCGACCGTGCTCGGCATCCCCGCGCACATGCTGGTGCGCGTGAGCGCGCCGCAGAGCCGCGCGAACGGCGCGAACGGTTACGCGACGCAGGCGCGCGCGGGCATGCTCGGCGGCGAAGAAGCGGGCGACGACACCGGCGAAGGGGAGGACGGCTACAACATCGCCGCGCAGGGTCTCTCCGACGAGTCGGAAGAGGAGTGGGCCGAGTCGGTCGCCTACTCCGCGGAGGAGGCCGACGACGATTCGACTCCGCAGGACGCGTACGAACTCTACAAGACGCAGGCGTACGAAGGGGACGACGGCGATGCGTGGGGCGGTGGGCCGGCGGCGGGCGGCGCCTCTCTCGGTGCGGGCGATTACGGCGAGGACGAAGACGATTTGTACTCGGACGGCTTCGAGCAGGCGGGCCCGATCCGCTCGATGCAAGCGCTCCAATCCGCGGCGCAGTCGAGCGCCTTCCCGGCGGAGATGGGCGAGCCCGAAGACCTCTACGACGGGGAGGGCGAATCCGACGGGGCAGGTCTTTCGAGCGAAGACGGCGACGACGATTACGACTTCGCCTCCTCACTCTCCGCCGAGTCCGGGCACGACTCTTACGCGGCCGACTACGCCGCGGCGGGCGAGCCCGCCTTCGCCGCCGGCGCCCACGGCCATAACGGCAACGGGGACGCGGCGCGGGCGCGTTATACGGACATCTCCGGCGGCGACGATTATTCATCCGGCCTGAGTTACGACGACGGCTATGGCGTGGCCGAAGGCGGGAGCAGACCCCTCGGCTACGGCGCGGCCTACGGCGACGAAGCCGAGTTGGCTTATCAGGCGCTCGACGACGGCTCGAAGCTCGAAGCCGCCATCGACCAGAAGAATCTGTCGCCGGAGGAGATTCGCCGAATTAAAGAGAAGGTGCGCATCATCGAGCACATCACGAAGGACGAGTCGGGCAACGACTTGTACAAGGCGGCCAACCGCGACGGCGAGTTCGAGGGCAAGTTCGGGAAGAAGCATCCCGCCTACCAGAAATTCCACGTCGGCCTCTCCTACGGAATCATTCAGTTCACGCAGGACTCGGGCGAGCTCGGCCGTCTGCTCGAACTGATGAAGACGAAGGACAGAAACACTTTCGTCAGCGTGTTCGGGGACGATTACCAGAAACTGCTCGACGTGACGAAGGCCGCCGGGCCGTCGTCGAAGGACTCGCCCGACGGACGCTCGCATCGCGTCCAGCCCGTCGGCGGCAAAGACCTCTGGGAGGATGAATGGATCGCGCGTTTTCAGAAGGCCGCCGCGCACCCGCTCTTCCAGGCCGCCCAGATAGAGTTGGCCGCGAAAGACTTCCTCGACCCGATGCTGCCGTTCGCCAAGTCGCTGGGCCTCGACACCGACCGCGCCCTGACGATGATCGTTGACCGCGCGGTGCAGATGGGCGTCGGCGGTGCGCGGCGCTGGATCATCAAGGCGGTCGGCCCCGTCAAGACCCCCACGCTCTTGCAGCAAGTTCTGGCCGCGCTCGGCCACGCCGACCTGAAGAGTTTCCAGAAGGCGAAGGGGCTGAAGAACGACGGCGAGTTGGGGGCGATGACGCACGCGGCTCTGGTCGAAGAGTTGAGGAAGAAGGGCGCGGTCGTGTCGCCCGTCCCCGTGCCCGACGCCAAGCAGATGATGGAAGCCATGGTGCGCGAATCTGCGGGCCAGAGTTGGGGGCGGCGGGTCAAGCGCATCTACGAGGCGAAGGCAGGCTTCGACGACAAGCCCGTCCAACTCTAACGAAACTTCTCATCGTGTCCACCCGGGCGGGTGTCGAGCAATAGCGAGGCGGCAATGCCACACCAAAATTCCAGCGGCGCGGGCAGCAGCCCGGCGGTCAGGCGCAAGGTCGAAGAACTCCTTTCCGCGTCGCAGTCGTTCCGACACCTCGATGCCCCGACGCAGGAGGCGCTGACCGACGCCCTCGCGCAAGTCACCGACTACCTCGGCGGCGCGAATCCGGGCGCGGCGCTCGCGCATCCGTTGGCGGGCCAGATGTCGCCCGCCTCCGACTTGCAGAGGAAGATGCAGCAGGGCGCCGCGCCCGCCGGTTCACCAGCGCCGTCGCCGGGCCAGACGCAGCCGGCCTCGGGCGCACCGGCGGCGGGCGGCTCGCCCGGACAGAGCACGACGGGCCGCGTCGGCGAAGTCGCGCGCGCGACCCTCAACGCCATCGACTTCCCATCCTTCGTCGCCGGACTGATTCAGGGAACCTTCCAGGCCATCGTGGACGCCTCCATCCAGCAGATGGAAGCCTACGCGGAGTTGCTGAAGAACGTCTCCCGCACCGTCGATCAGTTCATGTCCGACAACATCTCCGAGGACACGGCCAAGGATTACCTCGCCGACAGGTACGACGGCCTCATCGTCCGCGACACGTCGGCGGGGGCGCCGAAGCTGCGCGTGAACGGGGACGGCAACGGCGAGATGCCGAGCTTCTTTAAAGACCTCGGCTTCTCAAGTCCCGCGGACATCGACGACGAGGCGATGGAGCAGAAGGTCGTCCCGGCGGCGCGCCGCAGCATGGCCGAGCAGCGGCAGCAGACGCTCGCGACGATGGTGCTGATGGGCATCAACCGCATCGTCGTCAAGGACGGCGAGATCGCCGCGAAGCTCGTCTTCCACATAGACGCCTCCGAGACGACCAACATCCGCTTCGACCAGTCAAAGACGACCGGCGGCAACATGGCCGGGAAGGCGGCGCGCAATCAGTTCACGGCCAACGGCATCATGGTCAACACGTCGAGCCTGAACGCGCAGAGCGACATCAACGTTCGCGCCGACCTGACCGGCTCGGTCAAAGTCCATTTCATGAGCGAGACCTTCCCGCTCGAACGCTTCGCCGATTCCGCGGCCATCCAACTCATCAACCAGAACGCGAAAGTGCCTCAACCGTTGCCGGCCGCGCCCGCGGCGGCGGACGGCGCGCCCGCCGTCGCCGTCGCTCCGAAGGCCGCCGCCCCGCCGCCCGCGCCGGCAACCGCGCCCGCGCAGCCGG
>JBJMGP010000158.1:0-6695 GCA_045807865.1 Pyrinomonadaceae bacterium | reverse complement strand
CGGCGAGAACGGGGCGGGGAAGTCCACGGCGATGCGTATCGCTTACGGCTTCTACACGGCCGACTCGGGCGAGATTCTGGTCGGGGGCGAGGCGCGGCAGATTCAGACGCCGCACGACGCGATAAGCCTCGGCATAGGCATGGTTCACCAGCACTTCATGCTGGTGGACACGATGTCGGTGGCCGAGAACATCGTGCTCGGCGCCGAGCCCGGCTCGGTCGCCGCGATAGATTTGACGAAGGCGTCCGCAGAGATACGCGCGCTCTCGAACGAGTTCCGGCTCTCGGTGGACCCGCACGCGCTCGTCCACGACCTCTCGGTCGGGCAGCAGCAGCGCGTGGAGCTGCTGAAAGCGCTCTACCGCCACGCGCGCCTGCTCATCCTCGACGAGCCGACGGCGGTGCTGACGCCGCAGGAGGTCGAAGAGTTCTTCGCCATCCTCCGGCGCATGCGCGAGCAGGGCAAGACCGTCATCATCATCACGCACAAGCTCTCGGAAGTGCTGGCCATCTCGGACGACGTGACCGTCATGCGCGACGGCCGCGTCGTCGGGCGCGTCAAGACCGCGGAGACGAGCGCGGCCGAGCTGGCCCGCATGATGGTCGGCCGCGACGTGCTGCTGCGCGTCGAGAAGCCGGACGCGCGGCCGGGCGAGACGGTCTTGAGCGTGCAGCGCCTGTCGGTCACCGCGGGCGGCGGCGAGCGCGGCCTGCGCGACGTCTCTTTCGAGGTGCGCGCCGGCGAGATCGTCGGCGTCGCGGGCGTGGAGGGGAACGGCCAGACCGAGTTGATCGAGGCGCTCGCGGGGCTCGTCCCCGCCGCGCGCGTCGGCGGCGAACTCCTCTTCCGCGGGCGCGACATCACGAAGACGAACGCGCGTGAACGCTACGAGATGGGCATCGCGCACGTCCCCGAAGACCGGCACCGCCGCGGACTGCTGCTCGACTTCGACCTGTCGGAGAACTCCATCCTCGGACTCCACTACCGCAAGCCGGCCGTCAGCGCCGGGCCGCTCCTCGACCTGCGCGGCATCCGCGCGCGCGCGCAGCAGATGATCCGCGACTTCGACGTGCGCCCGGCCAACCCCGATCTGCCGGCGCGAGCACTCTCGGGCGGCAACCAGCAGAAGCTCATCATCGGCCGCGAGTTCGGCCTCGACCCGAAGCTTCTGCTCATCTCGCAGCCGACGCGCGGCGTGGACATCGGCGCCATCGAGTTCATCCACCGCAAGCTGGTCGGGCTGCGCGACGAGGGCTGCGCCATCCTCCTCGTCTCGGCCGAGCTGGAAGAGGTCACCTCGCTCGCCGACCGCCTGCTCGTCTTCTACCACGGCCGCATCGTCGGCGAGGTGAACCCGAAGCAGGCCACGCAGGAGGAGATCGGCCTCCTCATGACCGGAGGGGAGAAATAGTAGACAGTAGACAGTAGTCAGTAGACGGTAGCGCTCTGCGTTGCTGCCGTTGACTTCTGACCGTCGGTCGTTCCAATCGCGAAGGTTCTTCTACTGGCTACTGCCTACTGCCTACTGTCTACTTGAATCCTATGAAACTTCTCCGCGAACTCCTTTTCCCCGTCATCGCCGTGCTGGTGGCGTTCGTCGTGGGCGGCATCATCGTGTGGGTCATCGGCGACAACCCGTTCGAGGTCTACGGGCTGCTGCTGGGGAGCGCCCTGACGTGGCCGGACGGCATCGGCTACACGCTCTTCTACGCGACGCCGCTCATCTTCACGGGGCTCGCCGTGGCCGTCGCCTTCCGCTGCGGGCTTTTGAACATCGGCGCGGAGGGGCAGCTCTACGTCGCCGCGTTCGCGTGCGCGTGGGTCTCGATCAAGTTGGGCGGGACGGTCATCAAGGACTTCTCCGGCGCGCCGCTCGGTTACGGCTGGGTGAGCCTGCCGGCCGTGCTCCTGGTGCCGTTGGCGGTCTTGACGGCGATTCTCGTCGGCGGGGCGTGGGGCGCGATACCGGGGTGGCTCAAGGCGCGGTTCGGGGCGCACGAGGTCATCACGACCATCATGTTGAACTTCATCGCCGTCGCGCTCGTCAGCTACTTCACGCAGTACTACTACAAGGCGCCGGGCGACCCCATCATGCAGAGCGTGCCCGTCGGCGAGGCGGCGCACATCCCGCGCCTCGGCGCGTTCGTGCCGGGGCTGCCCGAGCGCCTGCCGCTCAACGCCGCGTTCCTGCTGGCGATACTCGCGTGTGCGCTCGTCTACGTCTTCCTGTGGCGGACGAAGTGGGGTTACGAGATCAGGGCGACGGGCGCGAGCCCTTCGGCGGCCGAGTACGGCGGCATCTCTGTGCGCAAGCAGATCGTGCTGGCGATGGCGGTGTCGGGCGCGCTCGCCGGGATGGTCGGCATCAACGAGGTGCTCGGCTACCGCTACCGCTACTACGACAGCTTCTCCGACAATTATGGCTTCACGGGCATCGCCGTGGCGCTGCTCGGGCGCAATCATCCGGTCGGGGTCGTGCTGGCGGCGCTGCTCTTCGGCATGTTGCAGCGCGGCGGCATCTTCGTGGACGCGTTCTCCGTGCACGTCACGAAGGACTTGGTGCAGGTGTTGCAGGGCGTCGTCATCCTCTTCGTCGCGGCCGAGGCGCTCTTCCGCGGCCCGTTCGGCCGCTTCGGCCTGCTGAAGAGGTCAAAGATTTAGGCCGGACTCCTGACATTTATGAACCTGATAGACATCTTCAACGTCGGCCTCCTGCTCTCGGCCCTGCGGCTGGCGACGCCGTTGCTGCTGGCGGCGCTCGGGGGGTTGTTCTCGGAGCGCGCGGGCGTCATCAACATCGCGCTCGAAGGGTTGATGCTGGCGGGCGCGTTCACGGCGGCGTCGGTGACGTGGTACGCGGGGAGCCCCTGGGTGGGTCTCGTCTCGGCGGTGCTGGCGGGGGCGTTGATTGCGGGCGTCCACGCCGTCGCGTGCATCCGCTACCGGGCCGACCAGGTCGTCTCGGGCACGGCCATCAACATCCTTTTGACGGGCGTGCCGGCCCTCTTGAGCGGCGCCTTCTTCCTCTCTTCGGGCTCGACCCCGCAGGTGCCGAAGGAGAATCTGATACCTTACACGCCGATGGTCATCGCCGGCCTGCTCGTGCCTCTGACCTACTACGTGCTCTACTACACGCCGTTCGGCCTGCGCCTGCGCGCCGTGGGCGAGAACCCCGAGGCGGCCGACGCCGCGGGCGTGAGCGTCAACCTGATGCGCTACACGGCCGTGCTCATCTCGGGCGCGCTCGCGGGGATAGGCGGCGCGTACCTCTCCATCGGCCAGTCTTCGCTCTTCACTCGGAACATGAGCGCGGGCCGCGGCTTCATCGCGCTCGCGGCGCTCATCTTCGGCAAGTGGCGCCCCGTCCAGACGATGCTCGCCTGCCTGCTCTTCGGCTTCACGGAGGCGCTCACGATCCAGCTTCAAGGCAAGCACTACAACTTCCCCCGGCTCGGGCTTAATGACTGGGAGATACCGACGCAGTTCGTCCAGATCATCCCCTACGTGCTGACCATCGTCGTCCTCGCCGGCTTCATCGGCACCTCGCGCGCCCCCCGCGCCCTCGGCATCCCGTATCAGAAAGAGAAGTAGTCGGTAGCCAGTAGACAGTAGTCGGTAGTAAATTAGTCCAGCGCACAAATTCAATAAACGAAGCATTCGTGGTTTTTCTACTGACTACTGACTACTGACTACTGACTACTGTCTACTGTCTACTTATGGCTCTCTCGCTCAGGCCCGAACACCTTAAGCGCTACAAGGACATGGCGCTCCTGCTGATGCGCTACGGCCGCGCCGACCTCGTCCGGAGCGCCGGGCTCGAAGAGGCCATCGAGGGCTCGCAGCCCGACGTGCAGGTCGCGCCCGAGAAGCTGGAGAACCTCGCGAACGACGTGGAGCGGATGGGGCCGACCTTCATCAAGCTCGCGCAGCTCCTCTCGACCCGCGCCGACCTTCTGCCGCAGCCCTACATCGAAGCCCTCACGCGCCTTCAGGACAAGGTCGAGCCGTTCCCCTTCACCGAGGTCGAGCAGATCGTCGCGACCGAGCTGGGCGTGCGCATCTCGAAGGCGTTCTCGAACTTCGAGTCGAAGCCCATCGCCGCCGCCTCACTGGGGCAGGTGCACCGGGCGGCGCTGCGCGACGGCCGCGAGGTCGTCGTCAAGGTGCAGCGCCCCGGCATCCGCGAGGAGATGTCGAAGGACATGGACGTGCTCTCGGACATGTCCGCCTTCCTCGACACGCACACCGAGGCCGGGCGCAGGTACGAGTTCACGCCGCTCCTCGAAGAGTTCCGCAAGAACCTCCTGCGCGAGCTGGACTATCGCCTGGAGGCGCGCAACCTCGTCATCTTCGCCAACAACCTGCGCGAGTTCGACCGCCTCGTCGTGCCGCAGCCCGTCGAGGACTACACGACCTCGCGCGTGTTGACGATGGACTACATCAGCGGCAAGAAGATCACAAGTCTCTCGCCGCTCGCCAAGATCGACCTCGACGGCTACCAGCTCGCGCAGCACCTCTTCCAGGCGTATCTTCACCAGATTCTCATCGACGGCTTCTTCCATGCCGACCCGCATCCGGGCAACGTCTTCCTCACCGACGACAACCGCATCGCCCTCATCGACCTCGGCATGGTCGCGCGCATCGCGCCGCGCCCGCAGGAGAATTTAATTCAACTCCTCCTCGCCATCAGCGAGGGGAAGGGCGACGACACGGCCGATATCACCATCAAGATGGGCGAGGCCAAGCCCGGCTTCGACGAGAAGGCTTTCCGCCGCGCCGTCGCCGACCTCGTCTTAGAGAACCAGAACGCGCAGCTGGAGAACCTCGACGCGGGGCGGGTCGTGCTGCGCATCCAGCAGATCGCCGGCGAGTGCAACTTCCGCCTGCCGACCGAGTTCACGATGATCGCCAAGACGCTCCTCAACCTCGACCAGGTCGTCCACACGCTCGACCCGCGGTTCGACCCGAACTTCGCCATCCGCTCCTACGCCGACGTGATCATGGAGCGGCGGTTCAAGAAGAGCCTCTCGGCCGGCAACATCTACGGGACGGTGCTGGAGCTGAAGGAGTTCGTGGACAAGCTGCCGGCGCGCGTCAACCAGCTGGTGGACACCCTGACGACGCAGGGCATCCGCATCGACGCCGACGTGATCGACGAGCACAGCCTGCTCGCGAGCCTCCACAAGATCGCGAACCGCATCACGGTCGGGCTCCTCCTGGCGGCGCTCATCGTGGGGGCGGCGCTGATGATGAGGGTCGAGTCCACCTGGACGATTCTGGGCTACCCCGCCATCGCCATCATCTTCTTCCTGCTGGCGGCCATCGGCGCGGTCGTGTTAGTTTTCAACATCATGTTCTTCGACGAAAAGGATAAGGGCGACCAGGACAAGTGACGCCACAGGAGAGCCAGCACCCGGAGACACTCTACGAGCGCGCCGAGCACGCCGCGCGCTTCATCCACGCCGAGGCGGGCGAGGACGTGCGCGTCGCCCTCGTCCTGGGGAGTGGACTGGGCGCCTTCGCCGACGAGCTTGAGGACGCGCGGGCGATACCCTACTCCGACATCCCGGGCTTCGCGCGGCCGACGGTCGAGGGGCACGCCGGCCGCCTCGTCATCGGAAAAGCGGGCGGGGCGACGGTGGCCGCGATGCAGGGGCGCTTCCACTTCTACGAGGGCTACACGCTCGAAGAGGTGACGTTCCCCATCAGGGTGCTGGGCCTGCTCGGCGCGAAGAGCCTCGTGCTCACGAACGCGGCGGGCGGCCTGAACAACTCCTACGAGCAGGGCGCGCTCATCCTCATCAGCGACCACCTGAACCTGATGGGCACGAACCCCCTGCTCGGCAAGAACGACCCGCGCTTCGGCCCGCGCTTCCCGGACATGACAGAGGTCTACGACCGCGAGTATCAGGAGGCGGCCATCGCGGAGGCGCGCGAGATGGGGCTGGAGCTGCGGCGCGGCATCTACGCGGCGCTCTCGGGGCCTTCCTACGAGACGCCGGCCGAGATCCGCATGCTGCGCCTGCTGGGGGCCGACGCCGTCGGCATGAGCACCGTCCCCGAGGCCATCGTCGCGCGCCAGATGGGGCTGCGCGTGCTCGGCCTCTCCTGCATCACCAACATGGCGGCCGGCGTCCTCGACAAGCCCATCAACCACGAGGAGGTCATCGAGACCGGCGAGCGCGTCCGCGAGACCTTCGCGGAACTGCTGAGGAGAGTGATACCGAGACTCAGTAGCCAGTAGTCAGTAGGGATAATGTTTCCCTACTGGCTACTGACTACTGCGGAGCGAAGCGGAGCATGATCATCGGCATCTGCGGCGGGACGGGGTCGGGGAAGACGACCGTGGCGAACCGGATTCTCGAATCGGTGAGCAAGGGCGAGGTCGTCTTCCTCCAGCAGGACTCGTACTACCGCAACCTCGACCAGCTCCCGCTCGACATCCGGAACGTCGTCAACTTCGACCACCCGAGCGCCATCGACAACGAACTCCTGATCGAGCACCTCCGCGCGCTCAAGCGGGGGCAGGCCGTCGAGCTGCCGCTCTATGACTTCAAGACCCACTCGCGCCGCGCTGAGACTCTGCACGTCGAGCCGCAGCCGATCATCATCATCGAGGGCATCCTCATCTTCGCCGAGCAGCGCCTGCTCGACGAGATGGACATCAAGGTCTACGTGGACACGCCCGACGACAT
>JBJMGP010000157.1:0-37363 GCA_045807865.1 Pyrinomonadaceae bacterium | reverse complement strand
GTCCGACCACTCGCCGATGGCCTGGTCGCGGAGCAGGTAGCGGACGCGGTACTGCCTCATCTCCGGCTTGCCCGCCGCCTTCGGCGGGCGGTCGTCGATGTAGGGGCTGTAGCTGTCGAGCCCGAGCTGCTGCCAGTCGTCGTCGCCTTCGCGCAGGCTCTCCACCAGCACGCCGTCGAACTTCTCCTTGCTGAAATCTACCTGTACCGTGCCCGGCCCGTTCGAGCGTGCCTTGAGGGTGGGCTTCGGGGTCGTGTCCGGGGCGGACGCGGCGCCGCCCACCGGCTCGTTGATGCCGAGGCTGCGGCCGATCTCTTCGGTATAGCCGGGCGCGAGCTGTATGCGTTGGACGAGGTTGCGCAGGCGCGGGACGATGCCGGACGGGACGATGGCGGGCGCCGTCCCGGTCGTGGGCGGCAGGGGCAGCGCGACGCCCGTGTTGCCCGCCGGCCCTAACACCACCAGATTCTTGAAGGAGGTGTTCGCCTGGAGCGCGGACTTGTAGGTGGGCAGGAGGTCGCTCAGGATGTAGTTGAGCATGGCGGCGTCGGCCTTGACGGCGTTTACGTCCGCCTGCGTGAAGCCGAGCGCGGTGGCGTAGGCGGCGAAAGAGGTCGAGAAGTTAGTTAGCCAGAGCGTCAGCTCGGGGTCGGTACGTGGGAGTCTCATTCCCGTGGCTCCTTTCTTTTTTGAAGGGTTGTGAGCGTGGGCGGCGAGGTCGTCGCCCCTGAAAGTGCGCCCGTAGGTTCTCGCGCCCCGGCGGGGCTGCCATTGCCGATGTGAGGGCGGCCGTACCGGATTGCAGCCGGATTCTACACACGAGCGGCTCTCCCTGACAACGTTTTTCTCTCTCCCCTCCGACTGCCCCCGACCCCCACCCCAAACTGGAACACCTCCGCCGCCCGGCGGCAGCACGCCGCCGGGCGGCGGAACCGTGCTGCCCGCCGGCAGAGTCACTCTGCCCGCGCGGAACACCTCCGCCGGCCGGGCGACACCCCCCGCCCGCTCACGAAACACCTCCGCCCGCGGGCAGAGTGCTTCTGCCCGCGGGCGGAACGCTTCTGCCCGCGCCAAATGGCTCCGCCGCCCGGCACAGCCCCTCTGCCGGCGTGGGCCGGGTTGTCAGAAACCTGCAACGTGCCGCCGCCGCCCTGCAACGCGCCCCTGCCTGCCGGCTGACCGCCCCCGCCCGGCCGCTAAAGGGTTCCGCCGGTCGGCAAATCTGTTCCGCCCGCCCACAACACTCCCTCCGCGCGCCGCGACACGCCTTCTCGCAAGTGGGTGTCAGAGGGAGCCGGGCGATTGAGGGACGGGAGGCGGCCTACCGTCTACCGCCCATCGTCTTCAGGCGATGATCATCGTCCCCGTCCCCTCGTCGGTGAAGACTTCGGAGAGGAGGGCGTTGCGGAGGGAGCCTTTGATGATGTGTGCGCTGCGGACGCCGCGGCGCAGCAGCTCGGCGATGTTCTGGAGCTTGGGGATCATGCCGCCGGTGGCGATGCCGTCGCGGATGAGCGCCTCGACCTCCGAAGCCGCGAGCCTCGAAATCTTCGTCGCCTGCTCGCCGGGGCGCAGGTAGATGCCGTCCACGTCCGAGAGCATGACCAGCTTCTCGGCTTCGAGCCGGACGGCGATCTCGGCGGCGATGGTGTCGGCGTTGATGTTGAAGACGCGCCCCTCGTCGTCGGCCCCGAGCGAGGAGACGACCGGCAGGTAGTCGTGATCCAAGAGCACGCGCAGCAGGCGGTCATCGATCTCCACCACGTCGCCGACGTGGCCGAAGTCCACGCGCTCGCTCTCGCCCGTCTCCTGGTTGAGGATGTCCCTGGGCGGGCGCCGCTCGGCGCGGACGATGTTGCCGTCCACGCCCGACAGGCCCACGGCGTGGACGCCGCGCTGGCGCAGGGCGGCCAGGATGTCCGTGTTGATCTTGCCGGCGAAGAGCATCTTCGCCATGTCGAGCGTCGCGTCGTCCGTGACCCGGCGGCCGTTGATGATGGTCTGCGCGACGCCCATCTGCTCGGCCAGCTCGGTCAACTGCTTCCCGCCCCCGTGCACGACGCAGACGCGGATGCCGACCTGATGCAGGAGCGCCAGCTCCTCGGCGAGGCTGGCGAGGTTCTCCGCCTCCTCCGTCACCTTCCCCGACAGCTTCACCACGAACGTCTTGCCCTTGAAGCGCTGGATGTAGGGCAGCGCCTCGCGCAGGAGGTCAAGTCTCTGCTGATGCTGACTCACGCTTCCCTCCCCTCTACCCTTTGAGCAGCTCCGCCATGACGGCCTTCTGGACGTGCAGGCGGTTCTCGGCCTCGTCGATGACGACCGAGGCGGGCGAATCGATCACCTCGTCGGTGACGATGCAGTTGCGGCGGACGGGGAGGCAGTGCATGAAGAGGCCGTCGTCGGTGCGTGCCATCTTCGCCGCGTCCACGATCCAGTCGGCGCGGTAGGGCGCGCGCTCCTCGATGTCTACGGCGGGGCTGCCGTAGAACTCCTTGCTGCCCCAGCTCTTCGCGTAGACGACCTGCTGGCCGTCGAAGGCGTCCTCCACGTCGTGCGTCACGGTGACGGTCGCGCCCGCGTCGAAGGCGCGCGAGTTGACCTCGCGGATCAGCTCTTCGTCCAGCTCGTAGCCGGGCGGGTGCGCAATCGTCAGGTCGTGCCCCATCTGCGCCGCCGCGAGCGCGAAGCTGTTCGGCACGGCCATCGGCAGAGGCTTCGGGTGCCAGGCCCACGTCATCAACACGCGCTTGCGCCCCTCGCCCAGGCGTTCGCGCATGGTCAGCATGTCGGCCATGGACTGACAGGGGTGGTGCATCGCCGATTCGAGGTTGATGACGGGCACGTCCGAATAGTTCGCGAAGGCCGCGAGCACGGGGTCTTGCCGCTCCTCCCGCCAGTCCTTGAGCGCGGCGAAGGTGCGCACGCCGATGGCCGAGCAGTAGCGCGCGAGCACGCGCACGAACTCTTTGACGTGCTCGGTCTTGTCGCCGTCCATCACGACGCCCTCGCGGTGCTCCAACGTCCAGCTCGTCCCGCCCGGCTCCAACACGACCGCGTTCCCGCCCAGCTCGTAGACGCCGACCTGCATCGACGCGCGCGTGCGCAGGGAAGGGTTGAAGAAGACGAGCCCCACCGAGCGGCCCGCGAGCGGCTTCGACGCGTCCTCGCCGCGCTTGAAGCGCGCCGCCCGCGAGAGCAGGCCCTCCAGCTCCTCGCGCGTCCAGTCGGCGGTCGTCAGAAAATTACTCGGCATCGCTTACGCGCTAATCTCCTTCAACGCCTCGACGAAGAGCCCCGCCTCCTCCCTGGTCAGGCAGAGCGGCGGGAGCAGGCGCAGAACCTTCGGGTCGCTCGAAGTGCCCGTGATGATGCGCCGTCCGAGCAGCGCCTTGTTGACCTGCGCGGCGACAGGCTCTTTGAACTCGATGCCGAGCAGGAGCCCGACGCCGCGCACGCTCTCGACACTCCGCACGCCCTTCAGGCTCTCGCGCAGGAAGGCTTCGACGGCGCGCGCGTTCTCCAGCATCCCGTCCGCCGCAATCGCTTCGAGCGTCGCCACGACCGCCGCCATCGCCAGCATCCCGCCGCCGAAGGTCGTGCCCAGATCATTCTCTTTGATGGAGGAGGCGACCGCCTCCGTCGTCAGACACGCGCCCACGGGCACGCCGCTCCCCAGAGCCTTCGCCAGCGTGATGACATCCGGCACGACGCCGCCCGCCGCCTCGCTCCCGGCGAAGAACCAGGAGCCCGTGCGCCCTATCCCCGTCTGCACCTCGTCGAAGATGAGCAGCATCCCGCGCTCGTCGCACAGCCGGCGCAACTCCTGATAGAACTCCGGCGGCGCCAACGTCACGCCCGCCATCGACTGCACCGGCTCAAGCATCACGGCCGCCACGGTCTCGTCGGCCAGCGCCGCGACCGATTCGACGGAGCCGAACTCGGCGCACAGGTGGCCCGGCACGTTCGGCTTCCCTAGCTCGCGGTACTTGCCGAGGAAGGTCGCGCTGATAGAGTCGGCCGTGCGCCCGTGAAAGCCGCCCGTGAAGGTGATGACACGCTCGCGCCCGGTCTTCATGCGCGCCATCCGCATCGCGTTCTCGTTCGCCTCCGTCCCAGAGTTGCAGAAGAAGGCTTTCGTCATCCCTTCGGGCGCACACCCGACCAACCTCTCCGCCGCCGCGGCGCGCACGTCCGAGTAGACGACGTTCGAGTAGAAGAGCAGCCGCCCCGCCTGCTCGCGCAGGGCTTCGACCACGCGCGGGTGGCAGTGCCCCGTCGCGCAGACGGCGTGCCCGCCGTACAGGTCGAGGAAGCGCTCGCCCTCGCTCGTCTCCACCCAGCAGCCCTCGCCGCGCACCGGCGCGAACGGGAACTTCTTGTACGTCGCGAGCTGGAACTCCTCCTCGCGCGCCGCAATGTCGGCAAACTTGGTCGTCGTCTCTGTCGTCATCTCGTTTCTCGTCACCAACACTTTCAACCTGCGCGCGCGCCGTCGGGCACGGGCCTCTCGGGCGTGGCGAGCACGGGCTTGACGCCGTCTGCGTAGCCGATGTCGAAGAGCATCCCCTCGGAGACCTCGCCCGCCATCCGCCGCGGCGCGAGGTTGACGACGAAGAGCGCTTGCAGCCCCACAACCTCCTGCGGGTTCGCGCGCTCCTTCTTCATCCCCGCGAGGATCGTGCGCCGGTGGTCGCCGAAGTTCACCGTGAGCTTCAGGAGCTTGTCAGACCCCTTCACCTCTCCGACCGCCTCAATCGTCCCGACCCGCACGTCCAGACGCTCGACCACGTCGAACGTGACCTCGGGCTTGACCGGCGCGGGCTCGAAGACCTTCCCCCCGCTCAAGGGTTCCCCCCGACGAGCATCAGCCCCGTCCGCTCTTCGAGCCCGAACATCAGGTTCATGTTCTGCACGGCCTGCCCCGAGGCGCCCTTGACGAGGTTGTCGAGCGCCGAGAAGACCGCGACCTGACGGCCCCGCGCGGCGAAGCCGATGTCGCAGAAGTTCGTCATCTTCACCCAGTTGATGTCGGGCGAGCCCGAGACCAGGCGGACGAAGAAGGAGCCGCGGTAGAACTCTTCATAAAGCCCGCGCAGCCCTTCGGCCGTCATCTCCTCACTCACCTCCGCGTAGATGGACGCAAAGATGCCGCGCGCGACGGGCAGCGAGTGGGTCATAAAGACCAGCTCGCTCGACCAGCGCCCATCGCTGCCGACCCCGCGCAGAGCCTGCTCGATCTCGGGCACGTGCTGGTGCGTGAAAGGCTTGTAGGCGTAGAAAGAGTTGGAGCGCTGCGGGTGGTGCGTGTTCGCGGCGGGCTTCGCGCCCGACCCCGAAGAGCCGGTCTTCGCGTCCACCACCACCCGCCCCTTCAGCGCTCCCGACGCGGCCAGCGGCCCGAGTCCCAACAGCGTCGCCGTGGCGAAGCACCCGGGGTTACTGACCAGCCGCGCACTCTTGATCTCCTCGCGGTTGAACTCCGTCAGCCCGTAGACGAACTCGGGCAGCAGCTCGACGGCCGTGTGCTCGCGCCCGTAGTGCTCACGGAACTCGTCCGCGTCGCGCAGGCGAAAGTCGCCCGAAAGGTCAACGACCTTCACGCCCGTCGGCAGGCGCGGCGCGACCTCCAAAGCCTGACCGTGCGGCAGCGCGAGGAAGACGCAGTCGAGCTTCGAAAGACTCTCGAAATCCTCGGGCGCCTTCTCGAAGCGCAGGTCGGTCAACCCGTACAGGTTCCTGTGAACTTCGCCCACGGCCTTGCCCGCGTGCTCGTTGGCCGTGACGAGCGCGACCTCCGCCTGCGGGTGGAAGAGCAGTATGCGCAGCAGCTCCGCCCCGCCGTAGCCCGAACCGCCGAAGATACCCACCCTCAGTTTTGAGTTTTCGGTCTTCAGTTTTCAGCCCCTCCTTCCGACCCTCAAGACTCAATCGACGGCAGGGGCTGCCGCCGCCGAGCTGAAAACCGACGACTGAAAACCGGCGACCTTATTCTTTATCAACTCGAAGAGGCGCACGCCGTCGCGCTTGGCGTTGCCGGCCGGCGCGCCCAGCTCGCTCGTGATGTAATCCTCGCCCATCTGCGAGTCGGTGACGGAGCCGGCGACCACGTCCACGTCGATGCCGCGGCGGCGGAAGAGTTCGATGCCGCCCCACGCGCCGACGTAGTCGGACGCGCAGAAGACGACGGCCGCCGTGGCCGCGCGCAGCTCCTCGTCTTTGAAGACCGACTCGACCGAGTAGCCGCCCAGGATTCCGTCGCCCAGCTCGATGATGACGAGGTCGGGCGCCGACTCGTTGAGCTTGTTGATGATCGCCTTCGCCACGGGCGCGAGGTCGCCGACGCCGACCGTCGAGGGCAGACCGCAGTCGAGAAAGCTCGCCGTCGCCACCGCCCCGTGGTCGGCCATGTTGAGCGTGTCGCGCAGGGCGGCCACGCCCGAGAGCTTCGCCGCCGCCACGCGCAGCCCCTGCCGCGACGCCTGCCGCACGATCTCGGTCGCCGCGAAAGTCTTCCCCGAGTTCATGCACGCGCCCGCCACGATGACGAGCGGCGCGCATCCTTCCGGCAGACTCTCGCGCAGCGCGAGCGCGCCGTCACTGATGTTCCGCACCCGCTGGCTTTCATCGACGACGAAGCCGAGCACCTCGACCTCAATCGCGTCGCTCAGGGAGGAGTGGTGCCCCTTGCAGTAGCCGATGACGCCGCCCATGTTCAAGAGGTGCAGGCGGTCACCCGCGCCCGCCTCCGCCGGCACGTCCCCGACGAAGCCTTTCAGCGCGCGCCGGCTCCCCAGGGCGCCGACCAGCACGTCGCCGGGGTTGATCTTCGCCAGACGCCCGGACGGGAGTTCGAGCTGGTTATACGTCGCACTGTCGGTCAGAGCGCGCACCACGACCGCGTCGCCCACGCGCGCTGCGCGGCGGCCGCCCACCACGGCCAGAGTCCGCCCGAGACTCAGCCCCGACACGACCGAACCGATCTTGTCGGCCTCCACGACCGACACCTTCGTCCCCATCTCTTCCATCACGGGCGTCCCCCTTTTTAACTAGTCTGCGTTGACCTTCGCGAGCGTGCGCAGCCGCAGCGCGTTGAGCTTGATGAAGCCCTCTGCGTCGCGCTGGTTGTAGACCGTGTCGGCCTCGAAGGTCGCGAGCTTCTCCTGGTAGAGCGAGTGCGGCGAACGCCTGCCGGCGACGATGACGTTGCCGCGGTAGAGCTTCACCCTGACCTCGCCCGTCACGCGCTCCTGCGTCGCGTCGATGGTCGCGCGCATCAGCTCCGACTCCGGCGCGAACCAGAAGCCGTAGTACGCGCTCTCCGCGAACTTCAGGCTCAGAGCGTCGCGCAGCCTCAAGACCTCCCGGTCGAGCGTCAGGGATTCGAGCGCGCGGTGCGCGGCCTGGAGGATGGTCACGCCCGGCGTCTCGTAGACGCCGCGCGACTTCATCCCGACGAAGCGATTCTCAACCAGGTCAACGCGACCCACGCCGTGCTCGCCGCCGAGACGGTTGAGCGTAGAGAGCAGTTCGACCGCGCCCAACTTCTCGCCGTCGATGCTCACGGGCACGCCCTTCTCAAACCCGACGACGACGTACTGCGCCTCCGCACGCGCCGACTCCGGCGACGCCGTCATCTGGAAGATGTCCGCGGGCGGCTCGGCCCAGGGGTCTTCGAGGATGCCGCCCTCGTAGGAGACGTGCATCAGGTTGCGGTCGGTCGAGTAAGGCTTCTCGGTCGTCGCCGTGACGGGGATGTCGTGCTCCTTCGCGTAAGCGATCAGGTCGCTCCGCCCCTTGAACTCCCACTCGCGCCAGGGCGCGACGACCTTGATGTCCGGCTCCAGCGCGTAGTAGGTCAGCTCGAAGCGCACCTGGTCGTTGCCCTTGCCGGTCGCGCCGTGCGCCACGGCGTCGGCGCCCTCGCGCCGCGCGATCTCGATCTGCCGCTTCGCGATGACCGGGCGCGCGAGCGAGGTGCCGAGCAGGTAGACGCCCTCGTACAGGGCGTTGGCCTTCACCGCCGGCCAGACGTACTCCTCGACGAACTCCTCGCGCAGGTCTTCGACGTAGAGCTTCGACGCGCCGCTCTTCAAAGCCTTCTCTTCGAGCCCCGCCAGCTCCTCGCCCTGCCCCACGTCCGCGCAGTAGCAGACGACCTCACACCCGTACTGCGCCCGCAGCCAGTGCAACATCACCGACGTGTCGAGCCCGCCCGAGTAAGCCAGTACGACCTTCTTAATCTTCTCCGTCACGCCTTCTCCTTCTCTTGACTAACCAAACAACTCCCACACCTTCTTGATGGCCGCGCGCTGCGCCTTGCGCTCGTGCACGGCGATGAAGATCGTGTCCTCGCCCGCGACCGTGCCGACGATCTCGTCCAGGCCCGCGCGGTCGATGGCGACCGCCACCGCCGAGGCCAGCCCCGGCTCGCACTTCGCCACCACCAGGCAGTCGCCCGCCGGGTCCAGGCCCAGCAGCCCGTGGGCCGCCGCGCCGGCCGCCGCGCGCGGCAGCGTGTAGTGGCCGTTGTGCTTGACGACGCCCAACTCCTCCAGGTCGCGCGACACGCTCGACTGCGTCGCCATGAAGCCGGCGCGCTCCAACATGGCCGTCAACTCCTGCTGCGTGCCGATGCGGCGCGCGCGGATGAGGCTCATGATCTTCTGCTGGCGCTTCGTCTTCTGCATACAGTCCGATCCCCACCGTTATGCAGCAAATGTGCATAACGACTGAATAGATGCATAAACTATCAGCAAAGATGCATGGACGCAAGCCTGCGGCGCGGGTTTTGTGTAGAATCGCGGGCGGGAGGACGTTGGATGACTGAGGCGAAGAAATTGTGGGGCGGGCGCTTCACCGGGCAGATCGACCCGGGCTTCGCGCGGTACAACCGCTCGTTCGGCTTCGACCGGCGGCTGTTCGCGGCGGACGTGCGCGGGAGCCTCGCGCACTGCGAGGGGCTGCGCGCGGCCGGCGTGTTGAGCGAAGGGGAGGCCGCCGACATCAGGCGCGGCCTGCACGAGCTGCTCGCGCGGGCCGAGAGTCAGGGGGAACAGTTCTTCGACGACGAGGCGGCCGAGGACGTGCACTCGTTCATCGAGGCGCGTCTGACCGAGCTGGTCGGCGACGCGGGACGGCGGCTCCACACCGGGCGCAGCCGCAACGACCAGGTGGCGACGGCCCTGCGGTTGTGGCTGCGCGGCGAGATGGATCGCTGCGCCGAAGCCCTGCGCGGCGTGCAGGCGGCGCTGCTCGACCTCGCCGAGTCGCACACGGACGCGGTGCTGCCCGGCTACACACACTTGCAGCGCGCGCAGCCGGTGCTCTTCGCGCACTGGTGCCTCGCCTACTTCGAGATGTTCGCGCGCGACCGCGAGCGGCTGGCCGAGGCGCGGCGTCGCGTCAACGTCCTGCCGCTCGGCTCGGCCGCGTTGGCGGGTACGAGCTACCGGATCGACCGCGAGTTGGTCGCGCGCGAGCTGGGCTTCGACTCGGTCTCGCGCAACAGCCTCGACGCCGTAAGCGACCGAGACTTCTGCGTCGAGTTCGCCTCCGCGGCCGCACTCGTGATGGCGCACCTCTCCCGCCTGGCCGAAGACCTCATCATCTACGCGACGAACGAGTTCGGGTTTGTCGAGCTGTCGGACGCGGTGGCGACGGGTTCGAGCCTGATGCCCCAGAAGAAGAACCCGGACGCGCTTGAGCTGGTGCGCGGCAAGACCGGCCGCGTCTACGGCCACGCGCTCGCGCTGCTCACCATCGTCAAGGGGCTGCCGCTCACCTACAACAAGGACATGCAAGAGGATAAGGAGGCCGTCTTCGACACGGCCGACACGGTGCGCGAGTCACTCGAAGTGACGGCGACCGTGCTGCGTAACGTCCGCCTGCGCGAGGCGCGCGCGCGCGACGCGGCCTCGGTCGGCTACATGAACGCGACCGAGTTGGCCGACTACCTCGTGCGGCGCGGCCAGCCCTTCCGCGAGGCGCACGAGGCGGCGGGCCGCATGGTTCTGCACGCGCTCTCGAAGGGGCTTGAGCTGCACGAGCTTGAGCTTGAGGAGTTGCAAGGGTTCTCGCCGCTCGTCGCGGGGGACGTGTACGAGGCACTCTCGCTCGAACAGACTTTGGCGACGAAGTCGCAGGCCGGCGGCACCTCGCCCGGGCGCGTGCGCGAGGCGCTGGCCTTCGCGCGCGCGGGACTCAGAGGTCAATGATGAGAATGACGCGGAACGGACTCCTGCGTGTGGCCCTGCTTGTCGCCATGCTGTGCGTGTTGCTCGGGGCAGGTGCGCGCGTGCGTTCGGAAGTGCCCGCGCCTCCGCCACAGGAACAGACTGCTTATAAATGGACGGGCGAGGAGGGCACGCTCCAGGGCGTCATCAGCGTCGAGGGTGTCGTGCCGCCCAGACCCATCATCTCGACGATGGCGTCCGACCCCGTCTGCGCCTCGCTGAACAAGGGCGGGATGCGGGCCGAAGACATCGTCGTCGAGCGCGGCCGGCTCGCCTACGCCCTCGTCTACGTCGAGTCGGCCGTGCTCGACGGGCAGACTTTCGAGCCGCGGCAGTGGACGCCGGCACTCGGAAATCGCAGGTGCCACACCGTGCCGCACGTGCTCGCCATGCAGGCCGGCCAGACCCTGTACGTGCAGAACGCCGACCGGACGCACCACAACCCAACCTTTCAGACGAAGGTCAACCCGCTCTACAACAAGGGCCTCCCCCCCGGCGCCAGCTTCGAGATTCCCTTTACGAAGCCCGAGCCGCCCTTCGTTGTCACGTGCCGCCAGCACCCCTGGGAGCGCGGCTACGTCGCGGTCTTCCCACACCCCTTCTTCGCCGTGACGGCGCGCAACGGCACGTTCGCCATCGAAGGGCTCCCGCCCGGCGACTACGAGGTCGTGGTCTGGCATGAGAAGTTTAAGGAGACGAGGGCGAAGGTGACGGTCGGCGCGCGCGAGTCGAAGGCGGTGAACTTCTCGTTCAAGTACCCCGCGGACGTGCGCGCGCAGTGACTCAGGCGCGGCGGCGCTTGGGCTTGGGCGTCGGGCTCGGGGTGGGCGTGGCGGGCGGGGCCACGTCTTCGGGCGTGACGTGCGCCTCGACGGTCTGCCGGCCGTTGTCGCCGATGCGGACGACGACGATGGGCTTGACCGCGTTGCGCTCGGGGTTGAAGGTGACGGCGCCGGTGACGCCCGGGAAATCTTTGGTCGCCGCGAGCGAGTCGCGCACCGCCGCGCGTTCGAGCGTGGGCGCGCGCTCGATGGCGGCGAGCATGATGCGCGCGGCGTCGTAGGCCGTCGCCGCGAAGGAGTCGGGCGCCGAGCCGTAGAGCCGCCGGTAGTCCGCGACGAAGCGCTGCACCTGCGGGTCTGGGTCTTCGGCCGAGAAGTGCGTGGTGAAGTAGCCGCCCGTGATCGCCTGCCCGCCCATCTGCGCGAGGCGCGGCGAGTCCCAGCCGTCGCCGCCGACGAGCGGCGCGTTTATCCCCAGCGCGCGGGCCTGCCGCGCGAGCAGCGCCACCTCCGTGTAATAACCCGGGATGAAGACCACGTCCGGTTGCGCGGCGCCGACCTCGGCGAGCTGCACGGAGAAGTCTGACTCGCCGTCGGGGTACTCCTGTTCGGCCACGACCTTGCCGCCGCGCCGCTCGAAGTCTTCGCGGATGAGGCGCGCCAGCTCGACCGAGTAGCGCTGGTCTCGGTCTACGAGAATCGCCGCACGCAGGGCGCCCAGGCTCTCGATGGCGAAGCGCGCGAGCGCCACGCCCTGGAAGGTGTCGGTGTAGCAGCTGCGGAAGACGTAGTCGCCGACGTTCGTCAGCTCCGGGCTCGTGGCCGACGGCGTGAGCATCGGCACGCGCTCGCGCTGCGCGACGCGGGCCGCGGCGAGCGAGCGCGAGCTGACGACCTCGCCCAGGAGCGCGTCCACGCGCTCCTCGCGCGTGAGCTTATCGACGACCACCGAGGTCTCGACCGCGTCGGAGCGCGTGTCGCGCACGACCAGATCGACGCGGTGGCCCTTGACCCCGCCCGCGGCGTTCGCCTCCTCGACGGCCATGCGGATGCCGTTCAGAGCCGAGATGCCGTACTGCGCCGTGTCGCCCGACAGGGACATGAAGGCGCCGACGCGCACGCGCACGGGCGGCGGCGCCTCGACCACGCGCGCGTCCTGCCGCCGGCACCCCGCCGTGTTCATCAAGGCGCAGAGCGCGAGCAGGGCCGTCAATGTCGTACGTCTCAACATCTCAACCATCATACGCCCCGCCGGCCGACGGGGCACTCATAGTTCGGTGCGGCGCGCGGCGTCCTCGCCGCACTCCGCGACAACGTCGTCCTGCCCCGGCTCGGGCGTGACGGGCGTGCGCTGGAGCGCCCACTTGAGCGCGGGCGGCGTCACCAGCGTCGTGACGATGACCATGATGACGACCGCGCCGAAGACGGCGGGGCCGATGACCGGCACGGGCAGGCCGCGCCCGTCCGGCAGCATGAGCGACGCGCCGATGCCCGCGAAGATGAGCCCGACCTCGCCGCGGGGAATCATCCCGAGCCCCACCGCGAGGCGGTTGACGCCGCGCTCGACCACCGCGAGCGCGCAGACCTGCTTGCCGATGATGGCCGCCACGGTGAGCGTCGCGGCCAGCCCGAGCAGCTCCCAGCGGGCGAACGCGCTCAGGTCAACCCGCATCCCCATCTGCACAAAGAAGACGGGCACGAGCACGGCGCTCACGGGCGCGATCAGGTCTTCGAGTTTGCGCTCGCCGCGCTCGCTGAAGTGCTCGAAGTCGGCCTCGTCCAGCACGAGCCCGGCGGCGAAGGCGCCGACGATGGGTGCGAGACCGACTTCGGCGGCCAGCCACGCGAGAAGGAAGCAGAAGGCGAGCGACATCGTCAGCAGCACGCCCCGGCTCTTGAAGCGCCCGACCCCCCGGAAGAGATGCGGCACGACGAAGTGCCCGACGAGGATCGCGCCGACGAGGAAGGCGATTGACTTGAGCGCGATGAGCCCTACGTCCGAGAGGGCCAGCGCGCCGCCCGCGGCCGAAGCGCGGATGGCGCCCGCGACGACGGCGAGGATGAGCAGCCCCATCACGTCGTCGATGACGGCCGCGCCGAGAATGATGCGCGCCTCGCGCGTCTGAAGCCGCCCCAGGTCGCGCAGGACGCGGGCGGTGATGCCGACCGAAGTCGCGCACAGCGTCGCGCCGATGAAGACGTGACCGAGCGTCGCTTCCCCGGGCAGGAAGTAGGCCGAGACGCCCCAGCCGAGGAAGAACGGCGCGACGACGCCCGCCGCCGCCACGAGCAGTGAAGACCAGCCGACCTCCAGCATCTCCCCGAGGTTCGATTCGAGCCCGACCTCGAACAGCAGGATGATGACACCGATCTCGGCGAGCGCGCCGATGACGGCGTGCGTGCGCAGGGTCTCGACGCCCCCGACGCCCGCGAGTGCGAGCGCGCCCACGCACATCCCCGCGCACAGCTCGCCCAACACGGCCGGCTGGTTCATCCTTTCAAACAGCTCGCCGCCGACCTTCGCCACGACGAAGATGAGTGCGAGCCCCGCCAGCACCAGGGGGTCGAGCCCGTGCCCGGCCGCTTCGCCGGCATGCGCCGCCTCGCCGTCTCCGGCCGCGAGCGCGGACGGAAGTGCGCACACCCCCACGAGCCCCGCCGCCAGCAGTGCCTTGGTCACTCCCCTTTTCATCATTTTAAAGAGAAAGAGTCTGCACGGCGCGGGCCGTCACGCGCCTCACTCGCCGAGGTAGGCTTCCTTGATGCGCGGGTCGGCGGCGAGCTCTTTGGACGGGCCTTCCATCACGATGCGGCCGGTCTCAAGGACGTAGGCGCGGTCGGAGTGTTTGAGCGCGGCGTGCGCGTTCTGCTCGACGAGGAGGATGGTCGTCCCCTCGCCGCGGATCTCGTCGATGGCCTCGAAGATGGTGTGGACGACGAGCGGGGCGAGGCCGAGCGACGGCTCGTCGAGCAGGAGCAGGCGCGGCCGCGACATCAGCGCGCGCGCCATCGCGAGCATCTGCTGCTCGCCGCCCGAGAGCGTGCCGGCCTTCTGCGCCTCGCGCTCTTTGAGTCGCGGGAACATGCGGAAGCCGCGCTCCAGGTCGTGGGCGATCTCCGACTTGTTCTTCTTGAGGTAGGCGCCCATCTGCAGGTTCTCGCGGACGGTGAGATTGGCGAAGACGCCGCGCCCCTCCGGCGACATCGAGATGCCGCGGGCGACGAGCTTGTGCGTCGGCCGGCCCGCGATCTCCTGCCCCTCGAAGAGAATGCGCCCCTCGGTCGGCTCAAGCAGCCCCGTGATGGTGCGCAGCGTCGTCGTCTTCCCCGCGCCGTTCGCCCCGATGAGCGTCACCACCTCGCCCTGCTCGACGTGCATCGACACGCCCTTCAAAGCCCGGATGGCGCCGTAACTGACTGAGATGTTCTCTAACGTTAGCATGATGCGGAAGGCGTGGCTTCAATCCCCCAGGTAGGCTTCGATGACCTTCGGGTCGTTCCTGATTTCGTGCGGGAGGCCGAGGGCGATGGACTTGCCGTAGTCCACGACCTGGATGCGCTCGCAGACTCCCATGACGACCTTCATGTTGTGCTCGACGAGGAGGATGGTCAGGCCGAAGCGGTCGCGTATCTTATGAATCAGGTTCAGGAGGTCGTCCTGCTCCGAAGGGTTCATGCCGGCGGCCGGCTCGTCCAGCAGGAGGAGCCGCGGGCGCGTCGCCAGCGCCCGCACGATCTCAAGGCGGCGCTGGTTGCCGTAAGCGAGCGACGTTCCGCCCTCGTCCCGGAAGCGCGCGAGGTCGAAAATCTCCAGCAGCTCTATGCAGTAGTCGCGGTGCTCGCGCTCGTCGCGCGCGAAGCGCGGCGTGCGCAGCACGGCGTCGGCGAGCTTCTGCCGCGTGTGGATGTGGCAGGCCGTCATCACGTTGTCGAGCACCGACATGCTGGGGAAGAGTCGGATGTTCTGGAACGTGCGCGAGACGCCGAGCGCGGCGATCTCGTAGGGGCGCAGGCCGTCCACCCGCTTGCCCCCGAACTCGATGGTGCCGGAGGTCGGCCGGTAGACGCCCGTGAGCAGGTTGAAGATGGTCGTCTTCCCCGCCCCGTTCGGCCCGATGAGGCCGTAGATTTCGCCGGGGCTCACGGCCATGTCCAACGAGTTGACGGCGACGAGGCCGCCGAAGCGGATGGTGCACTTGTCGGTCTTGAGTATCGGCGCGCCGCCGCCGCCCGGCGCCGCGGCGTCCGTGCGGGTCGCCCCCGCGTTGGGTGTCATGGCCGCGTGTCCCCCTCGCCGAGTGAAGTGTCGCGCGCGCGCTCGCCCAGCGTCGCCTTATCGACCGACTCCTTGTCGCGCGTGTCCTCGGCCGTGATCTCCTCGGCCTCGGTGCGCGTCTTGGCGCGGTTGCGCGCGCGCCAGCCCTTGAAGGGGTCGAGCCCGCCGAGCAGTCCCTGCGGCCTGGTAATCATGAGCACGATGAGCAGCACCGAGTAGATGACCATGCGGTACTCGGCGAAGCCGCGCAGCGCCTCGGGCAGCACCGTCAGCACGATGGCCCCGAGGATGGAGCCGACGATGGAGCCGAGCCCCCCGAGGATAATCATGATGAGGATTTCAAACGACTTGATAAACTCGAACGACTTCGGGTTGAGGTAACCGTCGAAGTGCGCGAAGAGCACGCCGCCGGCCCCGGCCAGCGCCGAAGAGATGACGAAGGCCATCACCTTGTACCGCGTCGTGTTGACGCCCATCGCCTCCGACGCCAGCTCGTCCTCGCGGATGGAGACGAGCGCGCGGCCGTAGGCCGAATGCACGATGTTGTGGACGACGACGATGGTCAGCACCGCGACGAGGAAGATCCAGAAGAAGCTCTTGACGATGGGGATGCCCGAGTAGCCGCGGGCGCCGCCGATGGCCTCGATGTTGTTGAGGAAGACGACGATGATCTGCCCGAACCCGAGCGTGACGATGGCGAGGTAGTCGCCCTTGAGCCGGAGCGACGGCACGCCGACGAGGAAGCCGGCGCCGCCGGCGATGAGCGCCCCGAGCAGCGTCGCCAGCAGGAGCGCCACCCCCCACCCGAGCGCCCCGTCGCCCAGCGCGGCGGCGATCTTGGCCCCCTGGTTGACCGAGAAGTAGGCCGAGGAGTAGGCGCCGACCGCCATGAAGCCCGCGTGCCCGATGGAGAACTGCCCCGTGAAGCCGTTAATCAGATTGAGCGAGACGGCCAGCGTGATGTTGATGCCCGCCAGCATGATGATGCGCGCGACGTACGGGCTGAGCACACGCCGGCCGGGGTCAAACAGGAAATAGTCCAGCGCGTAGAGAACCGCGAGCAGCAGGATGGCAATGGCGAGGTTACGCGCGTAGCGTGGCATAGGATTCGGTGTCGGATTGCGGATGGCGGATTAACGAGCCGGAATCATAAAGGCTTTCATCTTTAAATCCGCAATCCGCATTGGTCAGACTTTCTCCTGCGCGACCGAACCGAGCAGGCCCGACGGGCGGAAGAGGAGCACCAGAATCAGGATCGCGAAGGCGACCGCATCCTTGTAGGTCGGCGAAAGGTAGCCGACGACCATCGTCTCTGTAATCCCGATGAGGAGGCCGCCGAGCATCGCGCCGGGGATGTTGCCGATGCCGCCCAGCACCGCGGCGACGAACGCCTTGAGTCCGACGAGGATGCCCATCAGCGGGTCGATGCGCGGGATGCGGATGGCGACGAGCACGCCGGCCGCCGCCGCCAGCGCCGAGCCGAGCGCGAAGGTGAAGGCGATGATGCGGTCGGTGTTGATGCCCATCAGCTTCGCCGACTGGAGGTTGTAGGAGACGGCGCGCATCGCCTTCCCAGTCCTCGTGTAGTAGACGATGAACTGCAAGAGCACCATCAGCGCGATGGCGATGACGAGCACGACGATGTCCGAGGAGTTGACCGAGACCCCGCCCCCGAGGTCGATGTTCTGCTTCCTGAAGAGTTCGGGGAAGAACTTCGGGTCGGCGCCGAAGACGACCTGCCCGCCGTTCTCCAGCAGGAGCGAGACGCCGATGGCCGTGATGAGCGCCGTCAGGCGCGAGTACTTGCGCACGGGCCGGTAGGCCAGCCGCTCGATGATGACGCCGATGAGGGCGCAGATGGCCATCGCGAGGAGCATCACGACGAGCGCCGTCACGAGCGAAGGCTCCATCGCCCCGCTCCTGAGCATGCCCTGCGCCAGGAGGCCGTTCGGACTCTGGCCGAGCCTCTGCGCCCACTGCGGGCCGAGGCCGTTGGAGAGGTAGTAGCCCATGAAAGCCCCGACCATGTACACGTCGCCGTGCGCGAAGTTGATGAGCTTCAGCACGCCGTAGACCATCGTGTAGCCGAGCGCGATCAGGGCGTAGATAGCCCCGAGCGAGATGCCGTTAATGAGTTGCTGGATGAACGTACTCATGCTTCCCTGAGCCGCGGGCGATGAGATTGTAGAGCTGTGTCAAAACCGTCGGACTGGCCTTAAGCGCTGACGCATAGGTCACTGAACGGGGCGCCGCCGTGCGCCGCGACGCCCCGCCACTTCTTCCGTCCGGCGGCCGTCAGGGCTTGGCGTTGGCGTTGGCCGCGGCGGCGTTGGTGTTCGCGTTGGTGTTCGCGTTCGTGCTCCCCGCGGCGTTCGTGTTCGTAGCGGGGCTCGCGTTGGTGTTCGCGTTCGTGTCCGCGCCGCCCCCGCTGGTTCCAGAGGGCATCGCCGCGCCCTCGACGACGACGCGCTCCTGGATGGCGTACTTGCCGCCCTCGTCGACGCGGATCATCATGATCGGCTTGACGGCGTCGCGGTCGGAGTTGAAGTTGACCGTGCCGGTCACGCCGGGGAAGTCCTTCGTCGTGGCGAGGGCGTCGCGGATGGCCTTGCCGTCGAGCGAGTTGGCACGCTTGACGGCATCGAACATGATGTGCGCGGCGTCGTAGGCCGTGGCGGCCAGCGCGTCGGGAATCTGCCCGTAGCGCGTCTGGTAGTCCTTGACGAACTTCTGCACCTTCGGGTCGGTGTCGTAGGGCGAGTAGTGGTTGGTGAAGTAGCTGCCGACGATGGCCTGGCCGCCGATGGTGTAGAGCTGCGCCGAGTCCCAGCCGTCGCCGCCGACGAGCGGCACGTTGAGCCCCTTGTCGCGCGCCTGCTTGGCGATGAGCGCCACGTCGCCGTAGTAGCCGGGGATGAAGATCACGTCCGGGTTGGCGCCCTTGATCGAGGTGAGCTGGCCGTTAAAGTCCGTGTCGCCCTCCTGGTACGACTGCGTGATGACGACCTGCCCGCCGAACTTCGGGAAGACCTCGTTGATGACTTTTTCGAGGCCGGTCGAGTAGTCGTTCTTGCGGTCAACCATGAGGGCCGCGCGCCGCTTGCCGAGAGTCTTGCCGGCGAACTGCGACATGGCCGCGCCCTGGACGGGGTCGATGAAGCAGCTGCGGAAGATGTAGTCGCCCTTCTTCGTCACCTCGGGGTTGGTCGAGGAGGGGGTGAGCAGCGGCACCTTCGCGTTCTGGGCGATGGGCGCGGCGGCGATGGTGCGCGACGAGGCCACCTCGCCGAGGATGCCTTGCACGCCGTCCTGTGTGACGAACTTGGTGACGATGGTCGCCGCCTCCTGCGCGTCGGAGCGGTCGTCCTGCACGAGCAGTTCGACCTGCTTGCCGTTGATGCCGCCGGCGGCGTTGACTTCGTCGGCGGCCATCTTGATGCCGTTCGTCGAGGAGATGCCGAACTGCGCCGTGCTCCCCGTCAAAGACATGAAGACGCCGATCTTGACTTTGTCGCCGCCCGCCGTGCCGCCGGGGCCGCCCTGGCAGGCCGCCGCGGCCAAAATCGAAGCCGTCAATCCGAGTGCGATTAAGGTGCGTTTCATATTTTCCTCGTCCAGTTTATCGGTGTGGCGGGAACCGCGCACGGTGGTGTGCCCGGTGACTTCGCTCGGCCATGCGGCGGGTCAGTGGTGCAGACCCTCGCCGGCGACATCGGGCGGTCGGATTGTGGTGTCATCACCGCGAGCCGAGTGCGCAGCCAAGCTCCCGCAGAAAAGATTGTGTCTGGCTTACGTCGCGCATTATACAGTTTTACCGTCCCGTGTCGAGTGCAATCGGACGCCTTTGCGGCGCCAAACCCGCGACCACGCCGCGGCCCCGCGCGACACGCCGGAGGCCGCGCCGGCCGTGACGCCGCGCCGGTTCCTCTGTAGAATCCCCCGGACGGCACTCGGCGGCGCCGCCCGAACGCCCGGCCGGAAAACTTCAAGAACTCCTTTACGCCACTTAAGCAGATGATCCGCCTCTTCCCCCTTCGCCGCCGCCTCGCCCCATGGGCCGCGCTCCTCGTCGCCCTCGTGTGCCCCGCGGCGGCGGCCAAGTCGAACTTCACCGTGCAGCCCCCACCGGCCTGGGTGCAGCCCATCGCGCCGCCCGCCGACGCAGACAGGAACGAGCCCGAGGACGGGCTGCGCTGCATGCTCGACGACCGGCAGGTGCGCGTCACCGCGGAGGGCTCGCAGAACTACAACCACTTCGTCCAGCAGGTGACGACCTCGGCGGCCGTCGAGCGGGTCTCGCAGTTGCAGCTCGACTTCGAGCCCTCCTACCAGACCCTCGTCATCCACCACGTCCACGTCGTCCGCGCCGGGCAGGTTATCAACGCCCTGCGCCCCGGCGAGGTCAAGGTCATCCAGCGCGAGGACGAGCTGGACGAGCAGCTCTTCAACGGCACGCTCTCGGCCGTGGTCGTCATCAACGACGTGCGCCCCGGCGACGTGATCGACTACGCCTACTCGGTCAACGGCGACAACCCCGTCCTGGAGGGGCGCTTCGCCGACTCGGTCATCCTCGCGCACTCCGACACGGTCGCGCTCCTGCGCGCGCGACTCCTGTGGCCCGCCGCGCGGAGGCTCTTCGTGCGCCCGCGGCGGACCGACCTCCAGCCCACGGTCACGCAAGGGCCGGACGAGGTCGAGTACGTCTGGGAGCGCCGCAACGCCCCCGGCGTCGAGTACGAGGGCTCGGCGCCCACCTGGTACGACCCGGCCCCCTACGTCCAGCTCAGCGAGTTCGAGACGTGGGCCGACGTGGCGCGCTGGGCCGCACCGCTCTATGCGCCGGGGGAGCTGTCGCCCGCGCTCAAGGCGCAGCTCGAAGAGTGGCGGCGGCTGCCCGGCGCCGAGGAGCGGCTGCTGGCCGCGCGCCGCTTCGTGCAGGACGACGTGCGCTACCTCGGCATCGAGCTGGGGACTTACTCGCACACGCCGACCAGGCCCTCGAAGGTCTTCGAGCGACGCTTCGGCGACTGCAAGGACAAGACGCTCCTGCTGATGACGATGCTGAACGAGCTCGGCATCGACGCGCGCCCCGCGCTCATCAACACCGACGAACGGCGCGGGCTCGACGAGTGGCAGCCCATGCCCTACGCCTTCGACCACGTCATCGTCCGCGCACGGCTCGACGGCAAGACCTACTGGATCGACCCGACCATCTCCTACCAGCGCGGCACGCTCGCCAACGCCCCGACGCCCGAGTACGAGCGCGCGCTCGTCGTCGCCGACGACACACAGACGCTGGCCGAGATTCCGCTCACGAAGCCCTCGGAGCCGACCACGACCATCCGCGAGCTGTTCGAGGTCGCGAGCTTCGACGCGCCCGTCCGCCTCACGGTCACGAGCATCTACCGCGGGGACGACGCCGACGCCGAGCGCTACCGCCTGGCCGGGCAGACGCGCGAGGAGATGAGCAAGGAGTACCTCAACTTCTACGCCGACCGCGAGCCCTCCATCCAGCCGGACGGCCTGCCCGAGGTCGCCGACGACGAGCGCGCCGACGTGATTACGCTGACCGAGCACTACACCATCCAGAGCTTCTGGAAGGACTCGAAGCACGAGTTCCCCGCGCAGTACTTCGGCGACGAGATGGGCAAGCCGGGCATCTCGCGCCGCACCTCCCCGCTGGCGGTCACCTTCCCCTACAACACCGAGCAGTTGACCGAGATTCGCCTGCCGTACACGCACCGCGTGACGACCGGCGAGAAGACCGCGGAGGACGAAGCGCTGCGCTTCACGGCGCGCGTCGAGCAGGACGGAAACGTCGTGCGCGTCCGCTACGCGCTGGTCACGAAGCAGGACTCGGTGCCCGTCGCGAAGGTCGGGCAGCACCTGGAGACTCTCGATAAGGCGAACGACATCGCGAGCTTCCAGTTGCGGCAGGCGCCGCCGGACATTTCGGGGAGTCCCGTCAGTCCGGCGCTCGCCATCTTCTACCTGCTGCTCCTCGGCGGGGGCGGCGGCCTGTTCATCCTCTACGCGTGGGTCAGGCGCCGGCGCTACACACGGCTCGCCGAAGCCTACGCCGTCTCGCGCTCGCTCCCCGGCGCGGTGCCGGAGACCGCCATCAAGCTGGGCACGGAGTCGGACATCGGGAACTACGTCGCGGGCTTCAAATGCCCGGGCTGCGGTCAGCGCACCTGCGGCGTCGCCTCGCGCCAGGGGCTCGTCTACGACGACCGCCGCCTCGTCGTCGTCCACGTCTCATGCGAGCACTGCCGCACGACCCAGGACTTCTATTTCACCGTCGCCGCCGAAGCGGCCCCGGGCTAAGCGCCGGCTGTGCGCCGCGGACGCGCGGGTTGTAAGATGGCGCGCATGACGAAAGCCGAACCCCCGCCGCCGCGCCCCGAGCCGCCGGCCGGCGACATGAGCCCGGAGGAGTTCCGGCGCTTCGGGCACGAGGTCGTCGATTGGATCGCGGGCTACCTCGCGCGCCCGGAAGAGTACCCCGTGCTCGCGCAGGTCGAGCCCGGACAGCTCCGCTCTCAACTTCCCCCTTCCCCGCCCGAGCGCGGCGAGCCGATGTCGGAGATACTCGAAGACTTCGAGCGCCTCGTCGTCCCGGCGGTCACACACTGGAACCACCCGTCCTTCTTCGCATACTTCGCCACCTCCGCCTCGGCGCCCGGCATCCTCGGCGAGATGTTGTCCGCGGCCTTCGACGCGAAGGCGATGCTCTGGCGCACGTCGCCCGCCTCGACCGAGTTGGAAGAGGTCGCGCTCGACTGGCTGCGGCAGTTGATGGGGCTGCCCGAGGAGTTCGGCGGCGTCATCTACGACACGGCCTCGGTGGCGACGATGCACGCGGTCGCAGCCGCGCGCGAGGCTTTAAACCTGCGCGTGCGCGAGGAAGGGATGAGCGGGCGCGTGGACTTGCCTCTGCTGCGGCTCTACGCTTCGGAGCAGTCGCACTCTTCGGTCGAGAAGGCGCTCATCGCGCTCGGGCTCGGCCAGCGCTCGCTCGTCAAGGTGCCGGCCGACTCGGAGTTCCGCATGGACGCGGCCGCACTCAGGCGCCTGATCGAAGAGGACCGGCGGGCCGGCCATCTCCCCTTCTGCGTCGTCGCCACCGTGGGCACGACCTCGACGACGAGCATCGACCCGGTGCCGGCCGTCGCGGACGTTTGCGAGCGCGAGGGGCTCTGGCTCCACGTAGACGCGGCCTATGCCGGCTCCGCGGCGGTCGTGCCTGAGTTGCGCCACGTACTCGAAGGTTGCGAGCGCGCCGACTCACTCGTGACGAACCCGCACAAGTGGCTCTTTACTCCGTTCGACCTCTCGGCGCTCTACAGCCGCCGGCTCGACGTGCTGCGCCGCGCCTTCGCGCTCACGCCAGAGTACCTGCGCACGCCCGAGCAGGACGCCGTGCGCAACGGCTCCGACTACGGCGTGCAGCTCGGCCGACGCTTCCGCGCCCTCAAGCTCTGGATGATTCTCCGCTACTTCGGCCACGAGGGGCTCGCCGCGCTCATCCGCGAACACTGCCGCCTCGCGCTTCTCTTCGCCGGTTGGGTCGAAGCCTCGTCCGACTGGGAGCTGCTCGCGCCCGTGCCCTTGAGCGTCGTCTGCTTCCGCGCCTGCCCCGCCCTAGACGGAGAGACGGAAGAGGCACGCGGCGCGCGCCTCGACGCGCTCAACGAGCGACTCATGGGCGCCGTCAACGCCACCGGTGACCTCTTCCTCTCACACACAAAGCTGCACGGCACCTACACCCTCCGCTTCGCCATCGGCAACATCCGCACGACCGAAGCACACGTCCGACGCGCGTGGGAGACGCTTAACCAGAAGCTGTCCGACATTTTGAACGAAGGTGGAGGTTGAAGATTATGCTGACGCACATCGTCATCTGGAAGTACAAGCCCGAGGTCGGCGAGGAGCAGCGGCGCGAGCACGTCGAGCGGCTGCGGCGGCTCTCGGGCCTCATCCCTGAGATACAGAGCTTCGCCGTCGGCCGCGACGTGCTGCGCCTGCCGCGCTCCTATCACACGGGGCTCGTCGCGACCTTCAAGGATCGCGACGGGCTCGAAGCCTACGACGCACACCCGGAACACCGGGCGGTCGTCCAACTCGGCCGCTCCATCAGCGAGCACGTCGCCTCCGTCGATTTCGAAGACGACTGATGAAGCGTCGGAAGAAAATCGCGCTCGTCCTGCTGGCGCTGCTGCTACTATCGCAGGCGCCGTTCGCCTACAGGAGTTACAGACTCAGGCGCCTGGGCGCTGAGATTGATGCGCTCAACGCGAAGCGGGAAGCCACCCCCACGGACGAGCGCTCCGACGAATACGCAGGCGTCTTCCACGTCCACTCCTTCCTCGGCGGGCACAGCACGGGCACGCTCGAAGAGATTGCGCGCGCGGCGAAGGCCGAGCGGCTCGCCTTCGTCGTGATGACCGAACACCCTTCGCCGCGTCTCGACACGGCGGCCCTCACGCTCAAGGGCATGCACGACGGCGTCCTCTTCGTCGGCGGCAGCGAGCTGGTCGCGTCCGACGGGGGCCGCCTCTACGTCGCGCCGGGCGTCGCTGCCCCCGAAAGAAATCCTCCGCTGCAAGAACTCGTCGCGCGCGCGAAGTCCGAGTGGCGGCTCGCGGTGGTCGGCTACCCCGAGGAGGCGCGCGCGCCCCTGCCGTCGGGGTTCGACGGCATAGAAGTCTACAATCTCTACACCAATGCGAAGCGCATCAGCTACGCGACGATGCTCTTCGACGGTCTCTGGTCTTACTGGGGTCGCCCGGAGCTGCTCTTCGCACGCTTCTACGAGCGGCCGGCCGAGAACCTGCGCCGCTGGGACGAGTACAACGCCTCGGGCGCGGGGCGCGCCTACGCCTTCGCCGGCAACGACGCGCACGCCAACGTCGGCTGGGCGTTTGAAGATAGGGCCGGCCGGAAGATTCTCGACTTCAAGCTCGACCCCTACGAGCGAAGCTTCAGCCTTGTCCGCACGCACGTCATCTTTCATGAAGGAGCCGAGGAGGCCGAGCCGTTCGACGAGCAGCACCTGCTCGCGGCACTGCGCGGCGGGAGATTCTTCCTGGCCTTCGACGTGTTCGGCGACTCGACCGGCTTCCGCTTCAAGGCCGCGGCCGACAACGGCTCCGAGTCGTCTTCGGCCGACATGGGCGGCGAGATAACGCTCCCGCCCGGCGGCGAGGTGCGGCTCGGTGTGACCTTGCCTGTGCAGGCTCGGACGGTCTTCTACCGCGACGGGCAGGTCTTGCACGAGGCCCCTGACTCATCGTGCGTCTATCTGGCCGTCGGACAGAAGGGCGTCTACCGCGTCGAGGTCTATCTGGATCGACTGGGGAGTCTACTGGACGGAAAGCCCTGGATTATCTCGAACCCGATTTTTGTGCGCTGAAGAGTCGTGTGCCGAGATTTCGGTGGAAGTCTGGACGGGGTTGAATAACCGCAGACACAAAATCGCCCCGCGCAGGTCGCTAAAGGCTTGTGCGGGGCGCTTCGCTGGGTCAGAAGCCCGACCCAATTTTGCGGAGGAGGTGCGTACGCTACCTCATACTGTAGAGAATCTCGTGTTTGATTCTTCTCACGCTTTCACCCAGTGTATGCGGGATTGGGCGTGTACAGCCTCCTGAAACAGTTGTCCAAGTGCCAGGAAGTCTATTCCCGAACCCCGCTCCTGTCAATATTCAGTTTGACCGTCCAAGTTAGGTACGCTCACATCCCCTGCATCTACCCCACTCAACATTTCTTCTGCGCAGAGACCTGCATGAGCCGCTACACGCTTTCGGCTGTCGGCGACTTATTTGGTTGACGCGGCAACCAAAACCTCTTTAAACCTCAAAATTTAGAGGTATTTACCGCCTTTCTTCGTGGCACCCCGCTTGCTCCTTGTGGCTCGACCTTTCCGTAGCGCGGGCGCGAAAACCCGCGGAAGGGTTCGAAGGACGGGACGCCCGGGTTGGGCGTTTCCCCCACCCTGGAGCTTACAGATGACAGAAGCAGCAATACCTCTCTGGCAGGTCGGGGCGCCGAGCGAAGCCGGTTCGGCCGCGAGGCAGGCGACAGATTTCGAGTTGACGCAGGCGGCGTCGGCCGGGGAGATGGCGGCGTTCGAGGAGTTGTACTCGCGCCACTCGCGCCGCGTCTACTCTTTGTGCCTGCGGATGACGGCCAACACGGCCGAGGCCGAGGACCTCGCGCAGGAGGTCTTCATCCAGCTCTACCGCAAGGCCGGCTCCTTCCGCGGCGAGTCGGCGTTTACGACCTGGCTGCACCGGCTGACGGTCAACCAGGTGCTGATGCACTTCCGGCGGCGCGGGGTCAGGGTCGAGCAGGTGACCGAGGACGGCGAGTCCCCGCAGCAGGTGGTGGCGGGGACGGAGAACCCGAGCCACATGCCGGTGGTGGACCGGATCGCTCTGGACAAGGCGGTGAATCAGCTGCCGCCGGGGTACCGCGCCGTCTTCGTGCTGCACGACGTCGAGGGGCACGAGCACGAGGAGGTGGCGAGGCTTTTGGGCTGCTCGGTCGGCACCTCGAAGTCCCAGCTCCACAAGGCCAGGATGAAGCTGCGACAGCTTCTCAGGCAACAGAACGAGCCGCAGTAGGCTTCCAAAGGTGTTCGCGCGGACTCCCCGTCACCTTCAGCCGCGCGACCGAGAGAGTTTTAAAGTCTTCCTAAGACCGAGCCGTGAGCTTGATGTACTGCGAGAGGTTTAGAGAGATGAACTGCGAGAAGTGCCAGGAGTTGCTCAGCGAGTTCCTCGACGGCACGCTCGGCCATGCGGAGCACGCCGCGGTCGGGGCGCACTTGGCGTCCTGCGTCCTCTGCGACGCCGCGCGCGCGGACTTCCACGCCATCATCGCCGTCGCGCGCGAGGCGCGCGGGCAGATCTACATCCCGACGGACGAGCGCGCCCTCTGGCTGCGCGTGCGCGAAGAGGTCGAGGCCGAGAGCCGCCCCGCCAAGCCTGACCGCGCCGCCGCGGCCGGCGCCGGCTTCTGGTCGCGCCTCTTCGGACAACGCTTCGAGCTTTCGCTGCCGCAGCTGGCGGCTAGCGCCGCCGCGCTCGTCGTCGCGGCAGCCAGCGTGACCGCGCTCGGCGTCCGCTACGCTTCGACGAACGCGCGACCCGAGCGCGCCGCCACGGTGCGCCGCGTCGTCTCGGACGACACATATCCCCGCACGTATCTGGAGCCGCACGAGGCCTCCCTGCGCTACTGGGAGCAGCGCGTCGCGGCGCGCAAGGCGAGCTGGAACCCGCGCATGCGCGCCTCCTTCGACCACAGCGTCCTCGTGCTCGACGAGTCGGTCAAGGACTCGCTCGACGACTTGCAGAAGAACCCGCACGACGAGATGGCCGAAGAGATGCTCAACACCGCGTTGCGCGACAAGGTCGAGCTGCTGCGCGAGTTCGGCGAGCAGTAGCGGGAGGCCGACCCGGCGAAAGGAGAGAGGAAGTTTCGAGTCTCCTTTTGCGGCGCCCGCCCCTCCGCCCACGTTGGAGCGCGGGCGCTTCGAGCGCGAGCGAGGCGGAAGTCATTGAAGTTCGTAAGTAGATGAAGCAAGCGACCGTCAACAACCCCCACCCCGGCCGCGCCGCGAAGCGACTGCTCCTGGCCACGCTCGCGCTCGTCTGCGCGCTCGCGCCGCAGGCGGCCGCGCAGAAGCGCTTCTCGAAAGACTACCCCGCGCAGCCGAACATCCGCCTCAACATCCTCAACCGCTCGGGCCGCATCGAGGTCGTCGCCTGGGAGAAGAACACCGTCCGCGTCACCGCGACGATGGAGTCGCGCTCGGCGAAGATGGAGCCCGAGGCCACGGCCGACGGCGTGCGCATCGACGTGCGGCGCGACAACCGCGAGGACGTGGGCGACGTGAACTTCCTCATCCGCGTCCCCTACGACTCCACCGTCGATATCAGCACGATGACCGGCGGCATCGTCATCCGCAACGTCCGCGGCGAGATGGTGCGCGCCCACGTCACCAGCGAGGGCGACATCGAGCTGACCGGCATCCGCGCCCGCACCGTCATGGCCGAGAACACGGTCGGCAACATCCTCTTCGACGCGGAACTGCTGCGCGGGGGCACCTACGTCCTGAACTCGACGCAGGGCGACATCCAGCTCCGCATCACGGCCGAGTCGGGCTTCCGGCTGATGGCGGTCGCCCCCAGGACGCGCAACATCGACCTCAACGGCTTCGCGCAGATGGGCGAGTTCGAGTTCTTCAACGAGAAGCGCAAGGTCGTCGGCAAAGTCGGCGACGGCGGCGCGTCCCTGAGCACCACCAACGGCCGCGGCTCCATCGTCTTCATGCCGAGATAGGCGTGAACCGTAAACCGTCGTAAACCGTGACCGGAGAAGAGAAGGTTCTCTCTCTGGTCACGGTTTACGGTTTACGGTTCACGCCTATTGTTGTAGCCTGCGAATGATGACAACCACGCCGTCGAAAATCTACTCGTCCCTTCTTCTCTCTCTCCTCGCCTTTCTGCATCCCGCCTCGGCCCAGAGTGGGAGGCAGCCGAAGGAGGAGAAGCAGCCGGAGAAGCCCGCGCAGGTCGTCGCCCGGCCGCTGCTGAAGCGGACGACGACGCGGCGCGAGTTGAAGCGTCTGGGTTACGGCGGCTCCGTGACGATCTACGGCGCGCCGGAGGGCTCCGTGACCGTCGAGGCGTGGCAGCGGAGCGAGGTCGAGGTCACGGCCGAGGTCGAGCAGAGCGCCGACACCGAAGAGAACCTCACGCGGCTCGCCGCGCTCAACACCTTCAACGTGGACGAGGAGATCAACCACGTGCGCGTGAAGACCCTCGGCCTGCACGACCGCAAGTACGCGAAGCAGGCCGCGCGCAACCTGCCGAAGAACCTCCCGGCGATGCCCAGGCGCATCGACTACCACTTGAAGGTGCCGGCCGTGTGCGACCTTGAGATCAACGCGGGCCGCGGCGCGCTGGTCGTGACGGGCGTCGAAGGGGCCTTGCGCATCAACGCGGGCGGCGGCCCCGACTCGCTCTTCGCGCTCTCGGGCGGCGACGTGGAGGCGACCGTCGCGTCCGGCCCCTTCACGGTGCGCCCGACCGCGCGGAGCTGGCGCGGGCCCGGACTCCGCCTGCGTCTCGTCAGCGGCGACCTCACGGTCGAGCTGCCCGCCGGCTTCAGCGGCGACGTGGACGCGGAGGTCTTACGCGCCGGCCGTGTCGAGAACACACACCCGGGGCTCGTCCCGCGCGAACGCACCACCCCCACCGAACGCTCCCTCCAGGCACGCGCCGGCCAGGGGGGCGCCACCTTCTCCTTCACCGTCGGCGACGGCACCCTGCGCATCAGGCAAGCAGGCAGTAGACAGTAGTCAGTAGCGCTCCGCGCCGCGGGCGATGACAGTGGCACCCAGATGATTCGACTGGGAAGGGTTTCTACTGACTACTGACTACTTGCCTTTCCCGTCCGACGCCCGCTATGCTGCGCTTCGGCCGCGCGGGCGGCGCGCCGCCGCTCTGCAAACCTTTACCGGACACGGAAGCGATGACAGTCAAATCAGACCGCTGGATTCGGCGCATGGCCGGGGAGCAACAGCTCATCCGGCCCTTCGACGCCACCCTCGTGCGCGAGTCCGCGGGGCGCCGCATCATCTCGGCCGGCGCCTCCTCCTACGGCTACGACATGCGGCTCTCCGACGACGGCTTCCGCGTCTTCTCGCCCGTCCACTCGCGCGAGATCGACCCGAAGAATTTCGACGAAGACTCGCTCGTCGAGCCGCCGCTGCGCGAGTCCGAAGACGGCTCGAAGTACTACCTCCTGCCGCCGCACTCCTATGCCCTCGGCATCTCGGTCGAGACCTTCCGCCTGCCCCGCAACGTCACGGGGATCTGCATGTGCAAAAGCACCTACGCCCGCGCGGGCCTCATGCTCAACACGACGCCGCTCGAAGCCGGCTGGACGGGGCGCCTCGTCATCGAGCTGGGCAACCTCGCCGACCTCCCCCTCCGCGTCTACGTCAACGAAGGCATCGGCCAGGTCATCTTCCTCGAATCCGACGAAGACTGCGAAGTCTCATACGAAGACCGCGGCGGCAAATACCAGGGCCAAACCGGCCTCACCTACTCCCGCCTGTAGGCGTGTTGTCGGCTGAAGCATAAAGCGCGAATCAGGAAGCACATGGTGTGAAAATTTGAAGCATAAAGTGAGAATTGTCGGTTCGGTCAATTCTTTAAAATTGTCGGTCATGAGGTTAAAAAGTTGCGGTCAATAACTTAAAACAGAATGACCGAGGAGCATTAAAAATATAAAGCCTGATGAGTTCTTGGCTTAAACATAAGCTGATAGTTTTGTGCATAACTGGAGGTTAGAAGGCTGCTAGCCATGAGTTAGCCAACAGCCTTCCACCTAGAGCGGGGTGCAGTCGAATGCGACCGACGCGGGGAGAGACAGGTCAGAACCACCTGCGGTAGCGGGTGGTTCTGACCTGTCTGGCGGTCGCGCCCGGTTGAATGAAGCTGTTGTTCTTATGTATGACCTCTCGGTCGGAATATTCCCGAACATCATCTTCATAACATCAGCATAGAACGCACACCGTATACACCTACCCTTTCATCTACCTGCAAAAAGCCAGCATTAACATTCTTGCTAAAGATCCATATCAGTTCTAGCAGAGGTATTGATCTGAGAATAGATATTGAAAACATGTTTCATCTATGCAATACTTCCAATGCAGTTCAAACATACTTCCATATGGACTAGCACATGGCTTTCTCCCATTCATTTCCTGCTCTACGCGGAGTCCAAGCTGGGCGGGAGTATTTTGTCGCCATGTGTCCGCTCAAATTACTACCCAAGCTATTTTCGTTTGATGACCCAGTTTTACCGCCGCAATTTCGGGCACAACGCACATTAAATAGTGCTCGCATACCTGATATTACTCGCTACATTGTAGAGAATGCATGTGATTACGCCTTCTCAGCGATTACAGCCTCTATCGATGGAGAGGTTCGCTTTGAACCTAATGGTAATGATGGTACTTCCGATGCCGGTCAGTTAGTTGTATCGATGTCATCGCGTTTCATTATCAATGATGGACAACATAGGCGCGCAGCAATAGAAGCAGCTTTGACTGAAAAGCCTGAACTTGGTGATGAAACGATAGCCGTGGTCTTTTACTTGGATGAGGGCCTACAACGTAGTCAACAGCTCTTTGCAGACCTTAACAAACATGCTGTCAGGCCTACGAAGTCACTAAGCGCTTTATATGATAATCGTGATCCTTTAGCCTGCCTTTCGCGTGAACTAGCTGAACGCGTCCCCTATTTTAAGAACTTAACGGATATGGAGAAGACCTCAATATCCAACCGTGCAATCAAACTGTTCACCTTGAATGGGATTTACACCGCTACCGGTGCTCTTCTAAATCTGCATAAGAATCAGCCAGTAAGTAATGAGCAGAAGAATCTAGCTATTCGGTTCTGGAAGGAGCTTGGTAAAAACTTCCCAGAATGGCAGCTGGCAAGCGCGCGCAAGGTTACTAGTGCTGAGTTGCGCAGTGATTACGTTCATGTCCATTCCGTAGTCTTGCATGCTCTAGGTATTGCGGGAGGGGCACTGCTTGAGCAGTGCCCGAATAAATGGCAGCAGCGCCTGCGGTTATTGCAGAAGGTTGATTGGTCACGCTCGAACGTTCAAACTTGGGAAGGGAGATCAATGAGTGGCGGGCAGATGAGTAAAGCGCGTCAAAATTTATACCTCACTGCTGCTTTCTTGAAACAGACACTTAAATTGAACCTTTCGGAAAAGGAAACAAAATTAGAGAGACACCACGGTGCCAGAGGGATGGCTCGTAATGAAAAGGCATCTGTCGCTCAAATCTCAGAACCCTCTAAGCGTGCTTCTAGGGCAGCGCCAACTCCCAGGCCTCAACGACCTGCAAAACTTAAGTGAGATATTATGTCTAATAGCCTTCCTAAAGAGCACTCCATCTTCGATAAGCGCTCACTAGAGGATATACACGCCGAGATTCGCGATGTTTACCTCCGATACCCACAGCCGTGGGTGATTGGGTATAGCGGTGGTAAAGACTCAACTGCTGTACTGCAACTAGTTTGGAGCGCATTGGAAGAGTTGCCAGCAGAAGAGAGACAGAAGCCGGTATTCGTCATTGCTTCGGACACAAAGGTTGAGACACCCGTTATCGTTAATTATATTGATGACACCCTTCACCGCATCGGTGAGCGGGCTAGGCATCTAGGAATGCCTTTCCAGACGCAGAAAGTCATCCCAGTCCTCAACGATAGTTTTTGGGTCAATCTCTTAGGGCGGGGTTATCCGGCACCCACGACAAGGTTTCGTTGGTGTACGGAGCGGATGAAAATCAACCCTGCTAATAGATTCATAGAACAGAAGGTCACTCAGTATGGCGAAGTCATTATGGTACTTGGTGTGCGTAAGGCAGAAAGCTCAACGCGCATGCAGTTGATGAGCACCTATCAAGTGAAAGGGCACATACTACGTCGTCACTCATCATTAACAGGTGCTTATGTCTATGCACCGGTGGCTGATTTCTCAACAGATGACATTTGGACATATCTCCTGCAAAACCCTTCACCTTGGGGAAGCGTGAATCGTGACCTCGCCGCGCTGTACCGTAGTGCTAACGCTGCTGGGGAGTGCCCGCTAGTGATCGACAAAACAACTCCGACTTGTGGGAATAGTCGTTTCGGATGTTGGGTATGCACAGTAGCTCAACGCGACTCAACGATGGAATCTTTAGTCGAAAACGGTGAGGAATGGCTTGAGCCTCTTCTAACTTTTCGTGATTGGCTAATGACAACGGTTGATCCGAATCGCAAGCGGGAATTTAGAGATGTCAAAGGTCGTGATGGGAGAGTGATTCTGAAGAAAGATGGAACGCTTGCGGCTAGAACCTATAAGCTAGAAGTTAGTAAGCAAATGCTTGAGAAAGTACTACGCGCTCAGGCAGAGGTGCGAAACAATAAACCGAATGAGCAAGTCGTTTTGATCTCCGAAGAGGAATTGCATGAGATTAGGCGAATTTGGCGTACTGAACGTCAAGATTGGGAAGACTCAGTGCCGAAGATTTTCCGCAAAGTTAATGGTTACGACTTGCCTTGGCTGCTGGACGATGATGGTCAATTCGATGCTGACCATATGTCCTTACTATCCAATATCTGCGAAGAATACGAAGTGCCTCCAGCTCTCATTGCAAAGATGCTAGAGGAAGAACGGCGCGCGAGTGGTATGGCACGCCGTTCAGGAATACAGAAGGCCATAGGCGCTGTGTTGTCACAAGAGTGGCGTGATGAAGAAGAAATCCTCGCTGCACAGGCGCAGAGTTAAATAATGAAGCTCCTTACGCTAACCATTCACAATCTAGGTGTTTTCCGGGGGAGTCACCACTTCGACTTTGCGCCATTGCGTAAAACAGATGGTGGGCATCGACACTTAACCATCGTTACCGGTCTAAATGGAGTTGGTAAGAGCACGCTGTTTCAGGCACTGCCTTTAGCATTACATGGTTCATTTGCCTTAGGTGATCGCATTAGTCGCCAGGCATACAGCAACTATCTGTACAGTCGCCTGCATCGCTATGAGGGAACGGGCCTGCAAGTAACCAGCAGCGAGGGCGGACTGAGTCTCACATTTGAGTATGTACAGTCAGGGAGGCTACAGCTCATTAAAGTCGAGCGGTCTTGGAAGAGAGCTGATAAAGCTGTACAGGAGACACTTAAAGTTTCGGTCAATGACATGCCGCTTGATGTGCCTCCTGAAGATTATCAGGTATGGCTAAATGATCTGATCTCGCCAGGCTTAGCGAGCGTCTGTTTCTTCGACTCTGAACAACTTGACGCCTTTGCTGATCCGTTACGCCAAAATGCGTTGTTGGATGACGCACTCCATAAATTGCTTGGCCTAAATTTAGTTGAACAATTGCAAGCCGACCTTGAGCGATACATGCTCACCCAAGGCGGCGGGTATAAGGCAGTTGACAAACCTCGCAGTGACATAATGCAGTGTCAAGCCGCTATTGATACATGTGATGAGCAGTTGGGTCACCTCGAATCTAAGTATGAAGCTTTAGCTACGTCTGAAAAGAAATATCAAGCCGAACTCGCGGGTAAAGAGCGTAAGTTAATCTCGAAAGGTGGTAATTACGCATTACGTCGCTCGGCTCTTCAAGAGCGACTTACAGTTGTAAGTAAGCAGAGAGAGGTTTTAGAAAATCAACTCCGCGACATGTGCGGTGATCTACTGCCTTTCAGCTTGGCGCCGAAGCTCTGCCAAAGTCTAAGCCAGCGCCTTAATCAAGAAGCAGAAAGACGTGTACAACAAGTTGCGGATCTCGTATGGAAAAAGCGTGTTTCAGCACTCAAGGATTTCCTTAAACATGAGGATTTCTGGACGGGAACAAAAGTAACTGGAAATGATAAACAGGTCATTACAGATCGGCTAAATGAAAAACTGCGGCGTATGGGCATCTCAAGCATTAAAGGTAAAAAGTCATTCGTTCATCACCTGTCTGAAACTGAACAGCAGGAACTGCAAAATCTAATTACGCAGTCGCTTTTCGCTATACCTCAAGCAGCTGAAATCCTATGTAAGGATTTAAAGGGGCTGCAATCTGAACAGAGCCACATAAATAAGGAACTCAGTCGCGCTCCTGACAATGAAGATATAGCACCAATGCATGCGGAGATATTACGTTTACAGGAATCTATAGATGATATACGACAACAGCTAACCGAACTAAACAATCAGATTGGCGCTTTAAGGTTTCAGCGTCAGGAGCATACCCGGCATTTACAGCAGGCAGTAGACCAACTTCATAAATCTCAGGCAAACGAGCGAAAATTTGCCGTAGCAGAACGAAGCAACCTCGTTTTGGCTGCATATAAGGATGCACTGGTGCGTCAGCGTTTAAGTGCTCTGGAAGATGCCTTAACCAATAGTTTCAATGCGATCTGTCGTAAAGATTTTCTGCTAAAGGGTGTGTTAATTAATCCAGAAAACTTTAGCGTCCAGCTTCAACATGAAACTGGTGGCAGTTTAAGTTTGAATGATTTTTCAGCAGGGGAGCGCCAGTTGTATGCTTTAGCCTTACTACAAGGTCTTCGCCAAGCAAGTGGGCGGCAACTACCTCTAGCTATTGATACGCCGCTCGCACGTTTAGATGAAGTGCATCGTCACCGTTTAATTCAAACATATATTCCTAATATCAGTGGGCAAGTTATTCTATTCACCACTGATATGGAGATGGGTGCAGAGTTACTTGATGAAGCTAAGCCGTATTTAGCGCGTATTTACCGTCTTGATTTTGATGGAGATCGAAAAGAAAGCACAGTTATTGAGAATTATTATCTGCTAGCAGGGACTGACGTTCATGAATCCCTCGTCGAAGAAAAAAGGATGACTCATGTCTCTTAATCGCATCCATGTTGGCAGAGATGTAGATTCGCGGCTGCGTACCTTAAAGACGCGCACAGGCTTAACGCCCAATCTACTTTGTAGACTGGGTTTGTGTTTATCGCTAGCTGAAACAGGTGTACCGGACCCGGAACTGTATAACGATGGACAGGGTCGTGAGTTCAATCGCTACACTCTAACAGGACAGTGGGACGTGTTGTACATGTCGCTACTCCGAGAGCGATTAGTGCAAGACAAGCTAGATATTGAGGCCGACCTGGAGGCGCAATTCAAAGCCCATCTGAGCAGAGGGGTAATGCTGCTGTATCAGCGTCTCAAGAGCTTAGCGGATTTGGCTGACATTATTGCTGATGCGCAACGACGGGTCCCTGCATTGCAGTAGTTGATAGGGAAAGAGATGGCTGAGCGTAATAATGTATCAAGGCGTCCTATCTATATGGATCATCACTCAACTACGCCTGTTGACCCGCGCGTGCTTGAACAGATGTTGCCGTATTTCAACCAGTGCTTCGGAAACGCTTCAAGTATAGATCACGAATATGGAGCTAAAGCAGCACAAGTTGTACAAAATGCCCGTCAGAAAGTCGCTAAAATCATTAATGCCCAGCCTGACGAAATCCTTTTCACCAGTGGCGCTACGGAGGCTAATAATCTTTCCATCTTAGGTGCTGCCGAACAGTATGGGAACCGAGGTAATCACATTATTACCTGTGTCACGGAGCACAAAGCTGTCCTTGACCCATGTCTTTATTTAGAACGTCGTGGTTGGCAGGTGACTTATTTACCTGTTGATGGGAGAGGGTTAGTAGACCCTGAGGGCGTACGCAGAGCCATTACGCCCCAAACTGTACTCATCTCAATCATGGCGGCTAATAATGAGATTGGTGTCCTAGCTCCGCTTGCTGAAATTGGGCGCATCGCTCATGAGCATGAAGTATTGTTTCACACTGACGCAACTCAAGCAGTAGGACATATCCCTATAGATGTGGAGGCTATGTGCATTGACTTGCTTTCGATGTCCGCGCACAAACTCTACGGTCCACAAGGAATTGGTGCCCTCTATGTTCGCAAGCGCCACCCGCGCGTGCGCCTAGCCCCTCAATTACATGGGGGGGGGCACGAACGCGGAATGCGCTCAGGTACTATGAATGTACCGGGTATCGTAGGCTTAGGTTTCGCCGTTGAAATTGCCGGAAGTTGTATGGAGGGTGAAAGTAAACGTTTAGGCGGATTGCGAGATATGCTATGGGGGAAACTACAAAAAAATGTTTCTGAAATTCAGCTAAATGGTCATCCTACAAAACGGCTATCGCACAATCTTAATATTGCTATGCCAGGAATAGAGAGCCGGGCCTTGTTAGTCCAACTCAAAGCAGATGTCGCACTTTCTACAGGCTCAGCTTGTACGTCAGCCAGAGTTGAGCCATCACATGTGTTATTAGCGTTAGGCTATAATGAAGAGCGGGCACACTGTTCTCTAAGATTTGGTTTAGGGAGAGAGAATACGGCGGACGATATAGAGTTTGTTGTAGAGCGTATATCAGCAACAGTTAACCATTTAAGCCGCCTTAGACACGCATAATTACGGGGGATTAGTAGTTAGGCTGACAAGTCTCTTTAAAACACCTTAATGGGGCTACCCTCGAACGTACAGGGTCTTACATTGATGCGTTCAATAGTATGTGATAGCAAGCAGGGCAGCGGTGTCGTGACTAGTAACTCATGGACGAGACAAAACGGTTCATACTCACCCAAATAAAGAACTTAAATGTATATAAGCGAGGTGGTGAACGTGCGCCACATAAGCCTCTCTTGATGCTGCTCGCTTTGGCTCGCGTCACACAGCGACGTGAGCGTCTTGCTTTGTTTAGTGAAATAGAGGAGCCTTTGAGTTGGCTCTTGAAGGACTATGGGCCACCGAGAAAGTCTGTCCACCCTGAATATCCCTTTTGGTGGCTTCAGAGCGACAAGTTATGGGAGGTTTCTAATGGTGATTCACTCCTCCGAAGGGCTGGCAGTACATCACCCTTGAAGAGTGAGTTTATAAAGAAGAAGGTTTGCGGTGGTCTCCCGGAGTATATATATGAGGTCTTTACAAGAGATTCCAAATTCTTGGAGAGCGCTGTAAGCATACTCTTGGAAGGTAACTTTCCCGAGTCGTTGCATCAAGACATACTGAATGAGGTGGGATTATCAGTATCCACCCATCATAGGAGACGATCCCCTCAATTTAGATCCGATGTCATTCGTGCATATGAACATCGCTGTGCAATATGTGGGTTTGACCTGAAGTTAGGGCCAAGTGATCTTGCCTTAGAAGCAGCGCACATAAAATGGCATCAATCAGGAGGTCCTGACTGTGTCCAGAATGGATTAGCACTTTGCGCAATACATCATAAATCATTAGATCGTGGTGCAATCGGCATTAGTAGGCAATTAACTGAAGGTGGCGCGTAAATCAGGCAGCGATGCGCCACCGCGCTAAATCAACTCGTTCTTTGATATGCGCCGTCGGTCTGCCTTCCCGGTAGTTGCTCAAGAAGATCACCTGATAGAGCCACACGCTTGCCAGGACGAACGCCCCGTTACGCGACCAGCCCTTGACCGGGCATGTCTTCAAGTCG
>JBJMGP010000156.1:0-23827 GCA_045807865.1 Pyrinomonadaceae bacterium | reverse complement strand
TAAAAAGGCTGAAGGCCGTCGGAGGTGTGTGGCCACTCACCACCGACGGCCTTCAGCCTTTTTAAATGTTCGACAGTCTATTTGACGAAGGTGCCCGTCCGGCCCCAGCGCGTGTTGCTGAAGAAGTCGATGACGAAGTTGACGGGGGCCGGGGCCTCGCTGCGCGGCTTGCTCTCGTCGAAAGACCAGTAGACGAACATCGCGCGGCCGATGATGGCGTTGCGCGGGACGTACCCCCAGTAGCGACTGTCCTGACTGTTGTCGCGGTTGTCGCCCATGACGAAGTAGTGCCCCTCGGGCACGTCGAACACTTCGCCCTCGACCGGCCGGCGGGAGGTCGTGTGCATCTGCGGGTCTACGTAGACGCTGTAGTCCGCGTCGGCAGGCTGAGACGGCGGCGACGTGTCGAGGATGGTCAGCGGCGCGCCGTACTCGTCCTGGGGCGTGTCCCGGTCGTCCGGCGGTGGATTGCGCGCCGGGACGAGGCGCTCTTCGAGCGGCTGGCCGTTGATGAGCACCTGCGTGTCGCGCACCTCCACGCGGTCGCCGGGCAGGCCGATGACGCGCTTGACGTAGTTCGTCTTGTACGGCGTGTTGTCCGGGCGCTCGTCGTCTACAGCCGTGCTGTCGCGGAAGCGCGCCTCGCCCTGGTACTTGCCCGGGTACTTGAAGACGATGATGTCGCCGCGGCGGATCTCGCGCTGCGGCAGGAACGGAAGCACCGGCCCGGGCGCGAAGATGAACTTGTTGACGAGCAGGTGGTCGCCGATGTTGATCGTGTTCTGCATCGACCCCGTCGGCACCTTCACCGCCTGCACGACGAACGTCATGCCGAAGAGGGCCATCACGGCCGTCACGACCAGCGACTCGAAGTACTCGCGCAGGACGCTGTGCGGCGGCCCCGGCCTCCGCTCCGGCTCCGCTTGAACGCCTGCGCCTTCGTGACCGTCTCGCCCGCCCGCGCGCGCGCTCACGCGCTCGCCCTCTGCCTCCACGGGCGGCTCGGCCACCCCCGCGCCCTTCGGCTCATTACTCATATGAACTCATCCTAGAGAACCGCTCCGACAATGGTCAAGCCGCCCGCGGCCCAAACGAAACAGCTCGTCCCCCTAAAATTATTTTGTTGCATACACGAAACAGCGTTTCACTCTCGCCGACTTTGTGTTAGAATCATTTTCATGAAAACGACGGAGAAGAGGCGGGGCGCGCGGGTCGAGCAGTTCACCCCGGCCGAGCAGCGCTCGGCGCGCGCCGACCGGGTCAAGGTCTTCGAGGCCGAGCCCTACGGCTGGATCGCGCAGTCGGAGTCTGGAGTCGAGCGCGGCTACCACCTCTTCCGCGACCCGGACACGCGGGCGCTCGCCTGCACCTGCGCCGACTTCATCTTCCGCGGCAACGCCGAGCCCGGCTACGAGTGCAAGCATGTCGCGGCGGTGCTGAAGTTCATCGCGCGGCAGTACCTCAAGTTCGAGTACGACCCGCGGCGCCGGATGTCGCGCGTCGCGTAGAAGATTTTCAGGAGTCGGAGGGCAGATGAGCAGCAAGACTTTCAAGTGCGAAGCCTGCCGCGCGGCGTCCGAGACGCTGCACATGCGCAACTCGGACGGCAAGTGGGTCTGCGTCCGCTGCATCCCCGCGGCGGAGCTGGACGCCTGCGCGGGCCTGCGCGAACGTTTGGGCCTCAAGCCCGCGGCGGCCCGCCTGCCGCGCCGCAAGGCTGCCTGAAGCAGCCAGGAATTCCTCACCCCTCAAGCCACGAAGGCGCGAAGGAGCCCGGGAGTTTTTACTTCCCGACACTTCGCGCCTACGTGTTTTTTGCCTTAAGCTCTAACGCAACCATGAGCACTTTCGAGACGAAGGAGCAGGTGTCGGCGGGCGGCGTCGTCTACCGCCGGCGCGGGAAGAAAATCGAAGTGGCTTTAATTTCAGTCGGGGAAGCCGCGCGCTGGCAGTTGCCGAAAGGTTTGGTCGGGCGCGGCGAACCGCCGGAGGAGGCCGCTCTGCGCGAGGTCGCGGAGGAGACGGGGCTCGCCTGCGAAATCGTCACAGAGCTTGAGAGGGTCGAGTACTGGTACTTCTCGAAGGGCGGAGAGCGGCGCGTGCGCTTTCACAAGTTCGTACACTTCTACCTGATGCGCTTCGTCTCGGGCGACGTGGCGGGGCACGACGACGAGGTGAACGAGGCGCGCTGGGTCGAGATCGAAGAGGCGGAAAAAATGTTGGCCTTCAAGGGCGAGCGGAAGGCTCTGACTGAAGCGCGGGAAATGCTCGCGGCGGGCGCCGTGGGTTGAACTCCCTTCGGCGCCCGCGGTTGAGGTCTGGCGGACGGTCTTCAGTGGACGATGCGGTTGGCGCTCAGGCGCTGCCAGAGAGCATCTTCGTCCGGGTAGGCGATGCCGTTCTCGCTGCGCATGGCGAACGCAGTCTGGACGATGAGCTTCAGGTCGCGGAAGACGCCGTCGCAGTCGGCGCAGGTGCTCAGGTGAGTTATCACGAAGAGCTTGTCGGCGTCGCCGAGTAATCCGGCGTCGTAATCGCTGAGCAGTTCGATACTTCTGGCGCAGTCCATAGGCCGTTCCTTTGGGGTGGAATCGAGTGTCGGCCTTCCGGCGAACCCCGGAAGATTACTTAGATGCGGCTTGCTCCCGGATTAATTGCCTCAGCTTGAGCCTCGCCTTGTGTAATTGCGATTTCGAGGTGCCCTCGGCGATCCCGAGCATCCCGGAAATCTCGTAGTGCTCGTAACCCTCCACGTCGTGAAGGACGAAGACGGTGCGGTAGCCGGGCGGGAGCTGCTGGAGCGCCCTCTCCAGCGAGATGCGGTCGATGACGGGCATCGTGCCCGGGTTCTCCGTCCCCTTGACGATCTGGATGGGGGTCTCGCCCTCCTCCGTGAGGAGTTCCGAGCGGGTGCTCTTCTTGCGGAAGTGCATCAAGACCTGGTTGACCGTCATGCGGTGGAGCCAGGTCGTGAAGGCCGACTCGCCGCGGAACATCCCGACCTTGTTGTAGAGCTGGAGGAAAACGTCCTGCGTCATGTCCTCGGCTTCGGTCGGGTTGCCCATCATGCGCAGGGTGAGCGCGTAGACGCGCCGGTAGTGCCGGCGGTACAGCTCCTCGAACGCCTTCCCGTCACCGCCCGCGGCCTTCTTCGCCAGCTCAAAATCCGACTCCTGCGGTCTGTCTACCTCTGCTACAGTCACTTCTTGATTTATTCCTTTATTGATTTTCTTCAATTATCCACGAATTACCGACAAATGGGAAACAGCCGAGGCGGTAGCGCGATCTACTTTAAAGTCTCCCAGCTCCCGAGCGCGCGCAGCTTCTTATAACGCATGGCGAGGCGCTCGGCCGGTGCCAGCGCGGAGGTCTGCCGCAGACTCTCCCACAGCGCCGCGTCGAGCAGTCGCGCCGTCTCGTCGTGGTCGTTCTGCGCGCCGCCCGTAGGTTCAGGTACAACTAAGTCTACGATGCCTGCGCGATATAGTTCCGGCGCGGTCAGGCGCAGGAACTCGGCGGCGCGCGGCGCCTGCGCGCTGTCCTTAAAGAGAATCGCGGCGCAGCCCTCGGGCGTGATGACCGAATAGACCGCGTTCTCTAACATCAAGACCTGGTCGGCGACGCCGATGGCGAGCGCGCCGCCCGAGCCGCCCTCTCCGATGACGACGGCGACGACGGGGACGCGCAGGCGCGACATCTCGAAGAGGTTGCGGGCGATGGCCTCGGCCTGCCCGCGCTCCTCGGCGTCGATCCCGGGGTAGGCGCCCTGCGTGTCGATGAAGGTGATGACGGGGCGGCCGAACTTGTCGGCGAGCTGCATCAGCCGCAGGGCCTTGCGGTAGCCCTCGGGCTTGGTCATCCCGAAGTTGCGGTAGCGACGCTGCTTGGCGTCTCTACCTTTCTGCTGGCCGACGAGGCCGACGGGCACGCCGCGGTAGCTCGCGAAGCCACAGACGATGGCCGGGTCTTCGGCGTAGCGCCGGTCGCCCTTGACCTCGACGAACTCCTCGAAGAGGCGTTCGATGAAGTCGAGCGTGTAGGGACGTTCGAGGTGCCGCGCCAGCTTCACGCGCTCGAACGCCGACATGGAATCGATGCTGTCTTCCATTCTTCCGGGTTGACCTGAGTTTGATTGAGACGACCGGGGAAGGATGTACGTTTCTCCCTCGCCCGTCAAGTTCACGCGCAAAAGGTTAAGAGGCTTGCTCCGTTTCCCCCTCAAGTAGAGGGAGTGAGCAAGCCTCTGACCTTTGTTTAAGTTTGCCGCTTACTGCAAGCTGTCCGTGAACGCCTTGAGCAGGCGGGCGCGCGAGGGGTGGCGGAGCTTGCGCAGGGCCTTCGCCTCAATTTGCCGGATGCGCTCGCGCGTCACGTCGAAGTTCTTGCCGACCTCTTCGAGCGTGTGCTCTTCGCCCGCGGGCCCGAGCCCGTAGCGGAGCTTGATGACGACCTCTTCACGAGGCGAGAGCGTCGCCAGCACGGCGTCCGTCACCTGCCGCAGGTTGGTCGTGACGACCGAGTCCGCCGGGCTCACACGCGACTTGTCCTCGATGAAGTCGCCGAGGTGCGAGTCCTCCTCCTCGCCGATGGGCGTCTCCAGCGAGATGGGCTGCTGCGCCAGCTTGAAGACGCTGCGCACCTTCGGCACCGGCATGTCCACCTTCGCCGCGATCTCTTCCGTCGTCGGCTCGCGGCCGAGTTCCTGCACGAGGGCGCGGCTGGTGCGGATGAGCTTGTTGATGGTCTCGATCATGTGGACGGGGATGCGGATCGTGCGCGCCTGGTCGGCGATGGCGCGCGTGATGGCCTGCCGGATCCACCAGGTGGCGTAGGTCGAGAACTTGTAGCCGCGGCGCCACTCGAACTTGTCCACGGCCTTCATCAGGCCGATGTTGCCCTCCTGAATCAGGTCGAGGAACTGCAACCCGCGGTTCGTGTACTTCTTGGCAATCGAGACGACGAGGCGCAGGTTCGCCTCGGTCAGCTCGCGCTTGGCCTCCTGCGTCTCGGCCTCGCCGGCGACGATGGACTGGTGCGTGCGCTTGATCTCGACGACCGAGATGCTGTGCTCCTCTTCGAGCTTCTTCACACGGCGCTTGGCCGCGAGGAGTTGGCGCTTGTACTCCTTCTCGGCGTCGGGCTTGATGCGCCTGTTCTCAAGCTTGTCCGAGAGCTTCTTGATCTCGCGCTCGGCCGAGCGCACCTCTTTGTGCGCGACGGCGATGGCGTCGATGAGACGCTGGCGCGCAGACTCCTTCAAGTTGAGGTTCTTAATCTCCTGCGAGATTTCGAGGCGCGTGCGCGCGACCTTGCGCTTGAGGCGCAGGAGCTTCTTCGTCGGCTTGCCGCGCGTCAGCTTCTGCTCGGCGGCGAGCTTCTCCCACTCCTTCAAGCCTTCGCGGAAGTGCTTGCGGATGTTCTCGACGCCTTCGAGCGTCCACTGCAAATACTCGTCGGCCTTGTCCTCGGCCTCGGACACGTCGGCCTGGTCGGAGAAGTTGACGATGTCGCGGATGCTCAAGTCGCCCGACTGCAACTCGTCGCCGATGCGGATGAGTTCCTTGACGGCGATGGGCGAGCGCGAGATGGCCTTGTGCGTCTTGATCTGGCCGCGCTCGATGCGCTGCGAGATGGAGACCTCCTGCTCGCGCGTCAAAAGCGGCACCGTGCCCATCTGGCGCAGGTAGACGCGGACGGGGTCGGCCGACTTCTCGTCCTCTCCCGCCGAGAGGTCGAGGTCGTCAACCTCGTCGAGCGTGCCCTCCTCTTCCACGTCGGTGGCGAGCGAGGCGACTTCAGAGATCAGCTCCTCGTCCGACTCGACCGCGCCGATGGTCGCCGCTTCGAGCTTCTGAAGCACATCGTCGATGTCGCGATCCGATACTGGATCGCCCGAGACGACCTCTCCATAGCCCTCGTAGAATTTTTCGCCGCCCGTCTCCAAAAGATCCAACCCCTGCTTCTTCATCTTCTCGCTCAAATCGTCGCCCCCCGTTAGACGCCTTAGCCGCGGAAAGCGTCTAAATACGTGGCTTCGGACTCTTAAGTTTCCAACCTTACGCCGTCGGCCGCCCCACCCCGCACGCGATTAAATCGTTGATACGGGTGACATTAGATGTTTGACGCTCTTTTCCAGTTGCACTCGCGCCTCCGCCCCGGCGGCGAGCAGTTAAGGGAAGGTTCAAACACGGACACGCCCCTCAGATGCAGCAGACAGCGCTCCGGTTCGTTCGTACGACACCAAATCCGAAGCTCTAACCGAAGAAATAGCATAATTTACAGATATATTCCAGCCGTCGGCGCGGTTTCGCCGTTTTCCCTGTAAACTGGAGGCTTTCGCCACCCGCCGATTCCGCGAACAGCCCGCACAAAAGGGGAAAAGGAGTTCCGAACTCCTCCGTTTCACCCCGGAACCTAAAAGGTGCGTCCCGGCGGTGAAAAGTTGCGCCTCGGAGGTGAAAAATCGAGCCCCCGAGCCCGAACGTTCCTCCCCGGAGCAGGAATGTTTCTCTTCGGAGCAGGAATTCTCCTTCTTTAAAGAGGAACATTCCTTCTCTGAGGAGAAACGCTCCTCTTCCGAGGAGGAACATTTCTTCTCTGAAGAGGAACATTTCTTCTCTGAGGAGGAAGATTCTTCTTTGAAGAAGGAAATTTCCTTCCCTGAGGAGGAATGTTCCTTCTCGGAAGAGGAATGTTTCTTCTTTGAGGAGCAATGTTCCTTATTTGACGGGCGAACGTCCGGGGATGAAATCCACTCAAAAAATGGCTTGAGTTTGTGATAAAAAGAGGGCTGCTACTCTTTTCCGGCAGAACAGGCGGGATTCCCGGGGTAAAACATAGTGATAACGGCTCTGCTGATCTTCTTCTGGGCGGTAGTGCCCGGCCTGATTACGGGCTGGATGCTCAGGGAGCGCGGGCGGAACTTCTTCCCTGGGCTCCTTCTGGGAGCGGTCTTCGGCCCTTTGGGCATACTCGGGGCTTTGACCTTTATTTACTTCGCCGACCGCCGGCGCGCGCGTGCGCCCATGCGCGGACACGCCGTGCGGGTCTTTTATGACATCCCAGTGGTCGGGCGCCTGCACGTCTCGACCGTCTGGGCGCTGGCGGGGGTCGCAACCTTCCTCTGCCTCTGGATGGTCGGCGGCCTCACCTATGAAATCTACCGGGCCGAGCTGAACCCAGAGGGCGAACCACAGCAGGCACGGCAGACTGCGAACGACCCCGCACAGTCCAAATCGCTCCTCCCGTCCGACACCCATTCCGGGAAGCAGACCACGGAGACGCGTCTGGTGGAGCAGTCACAGGGCAATCCCACCAATCAGGCGCACTCGGCGCTGCTCGGTAACTTCTCGGGACAGCCGGGTCAGCCCGCCCCCGCCGTGCCGCCCCCCGGAAACTCCGCGACGAACTGGCAGGCCGCGCCGCCCAACGTCAGCACAGTCCCGCAACCCGCGCCGGGCGCGCCTGTCGTTGCCGTCACGCCGCAACAGAACGCGCCGCAACCTCCGAATTTGCCCGCGCCTTCGCGCACCGACGCGGTCGCGGAGGTGACGCGCGACCTCGCCGCGAAGGGGCACAGGGTTCACGCGGCATTGAGCGGCGACGCGCAGAGCGCGACACTCTCTCTGACGGGCGCGACGCTGACGCGCGAGGCCGGCACACAGCTCCTCGGCAACGGCCACCTGCGCGGCGCGCTCAAGGCCGCGGGCGTCCGCATCGTCGTCATGTTGAACGGCGAGCAGAGCTGGACGTACATGCTCTGACCCTCACTGCCGATATGGTTAAGGGCGTCCACCATTTCGTCACCCGGCCAAGATACCTCGCCCGAACGACCCAACTTCGCCGAAGGAAAAAGGCCGGAAACAGGTTAACCTTCACACGCGCGCGCAGGCCGGCGATGTGGCACGCAGGTTGTTTAGCTTAATGGCGTCTCTCAAACGAGACTGGTTACGGTGCCGATGCGCCGGCAACCACAAAGTCGGGGCCCGGCTGTGAAGGGGAGAGCGCAGCCGGGCCTCAGCTTTTTTGGCGGAGGCCGCTCAAAGGGTTTCGGTTTCCGAGCGAGTGGGAGATAATGCCCGCATGACCGCTGAACTGCCTCAGAAGGACGAGACCGGCCAGACCGTTCTGGTCGTCGATGACATGAGCGACAACCTCATCCTCATCAGCCTCTCGCTCCAGGACCTCGGCTACCGCGTCGTCACGGCGACGAACGGCGCCGACGCGCTCAACGTGGCGAAGCTGGCGCACCCCGACCTCATCCTGATGGACATCGCCATGCCGCAGCAGGACGGGCTCGCCGCCACGCGCCGCATCCGCGAGGAGTCGGACTTACAGGACGTGCCCGTCGTCGCGCTCACGGCCTTCGATACCGACGGCTTCCGCCAGGCGGCCTTCGACGCGGGCTTCAACGGCTACCTGACCAAGCCCATCGACTTCGACCGCCTGCGCAACCTCATGGCCAAGCTGCTCGCGCGCGACAAGGGGAACACCACGCGGCTCTGAGCGTGTACCCAGGCGTGTACGTCGTTAGTCCTCTCCCCCGCGCACCAGCGCTCGCATCCGACTCCGAGACGCAAACCCCGCCGGCTTTCTTTCTTTAAGGAGAGTGAGTATGAACAGAGGGCACTACCTTTTGACCGTCGCGCTGTCGCTCGCCGCCGGCCTCGCGGGGCACGCGCTCTACGGCTCGCTCGCGGCCCCGGCGGCGGCGCACGCGGCCGCCGAGCCGCGGCGCGATTCGGAGTGGGAGTACTGCGCGGTCGTCAAGGCGCAGGCCGGGACGCCCCGCGTCCTCTACTCGATTGTGTACATTAGGGACAAGGAGAAGGACGAGGCCGTCAGGCCCGAGCTGGTCGAGGCCAAGCTCGGCGGCAGCTCACAGGTTAAGGCCATCGCGAAGCTCGGCGACGAAGGATGGGAGATGGTCGGTCAGGCCCCGCTCGACCCCGGCTTCGACCCGCGCCCCGGGGCGCCTACGCCTACCGCCATCTTCTTCAAGCGGCGGAAAGACTGAAAGAAGGGCGTGAACCGTGACAAGAAGGAGACTGCGCTCCTCTGGTCACGGTTCACGGTTGACGGTTCACGCCCTTGCTACTTCTTACCGCCACCCTGCTCGTCGGGAAGCGTGTGCTCGCCCTCGATGCCGGCCTTCTCTTCGAGTTGTTCGACGCCGCCCTTGACCGCGCCGATCAAAGCGCCGACGCCCGCCCCGACGAGCACGTCACCCGCGATCTCCCTCGCCTTGGTGGCGAGCGACTTGCCGCCGCCCCTCTTCGAGCCGCCCCTCTTCGAACCACCCTTCTTGGCTCCGCCCTTCTTCGCGGTGCCGCCTTTCTGCGCGCCCCCCTTCGAGGCGCCACCCTTCTTGGCCGCGCCTTTCTTGGCCGCGCCTTTCTTGGCTCCGCCCTTCTTGGCCGCGCCGCCTTTCTTAGCACCGCCCTTGGCCGCGCCTTTGGCTCCGCCCTTCTTCGAGCCGCCCTTCTTCGAGCCGCCCTTCGACGCGGACTTCTTGCTGCCGCCGCCGGCCTTCTTCGCGCCCCCACCGCCGCCCGACTTCTTACCGGCGGACTTCTTCGCGCCGCCCTTGGCACCACCCTTCTTCGAGGTCTTCTCGTCGTCCTTCTTTGACGACTTCTTCGAGGACTTTTTGGAAGCCATTCCCTTTTCTCCTTCTTCGCCTGGTCGTTTGTACAGCTTCGACAACTTGTAGCAAATGGCGTCGCCGCTGTCATCAACTTTTCTCTCACGTCCGGCCCTAAAATCCGCCCGTGCGTACGGTCGCGTAATTAACGCGTGGTCGAGAAACTTGTTGACTCGCCGCGCCGCGGCGTCAAGAATGTGGCACCGACGCGCGCCGGCCTTCTCTTCTTCGGCGCGGCGCGACACCTTCCCTTCAACAAGCAGGGCGGCGTGAGCGAGAGAGAGTTCCACTACCGTTGGGAGTACGACCTGCGCGCGAGCCCGCAGGCGCTCTGGCCGCTCGTCTCCGACACGAACCGCTTCAACCGCGACGCGGGCCTGCCGGACGTTTCCCCACAAGGCGCTACGGAAGGCTGGGGAAGCTTCGGCCGCCGAAGGCTCAAGCTCAGGAAGTTCGGCGTCGGCGTCGAGTGGGAGGAGGAGCCGTTCGAGTGGGTGCGCCCCTTCCGCTTCGGCGTGGCGCGGCGCTACCGGACGGGGCCGGTCGCGGAGATGCGCGTCGCGGCCGAACTCACGGAGCGCGACGGCGGCGGCACTCACCTCGTCTACGACGTACGCGTGCGACCGCGGGGCGCGCTCGGCCGCGCGGTCATCCCTCTCCAGGTCGGCCGCGTCAGCGCGCGCAAGTTCGCGGAGGTCTTCCGCCGCTATGACCGGCTCGCCCTCGACGAAGAGGCTCAGGCGCCGGGGACGGGCCGCGTTGCCAAACTCGGGGCGAGCGCGAGTACGCTGCTCGACTCGCTGCGCGACAAGCTCGTCAAAGAGGGCGCAGACGCGCGCCTCTCCGCGCAGCTCTGCGAGTTGGTCGAGTCTTCGGACGAGCTGACGCTCGCGCGCCTGCGCCCTTACGCGCTCGCCGACACTTGGGGCGCGCCGCGCCGGGAGGTGCTTGAGCTCTGCCTGAGGGCGACGCGCGCGGGCCTGCTCGATCTGCGCTGGGAGCTTCTCTGTCCACACTGCCGCGGCCCGCAGCAGTCGGCCGAGACGCTGCGCGACGTGCGCGCCGACCAGCACTGCGACACCTGCCAGATAGACTTCACCGTCGCCTTCGACCTCTCGGTCGAGGTGGTCTTCCGCCCCAACCCTTCAGTCCGCCGCGTCAAGGCGCGTGACTTCTGCGTCGGCGGCCCGCAGGTCACGCCGCACGTCGTCGTCCAGCAGCTCGTCCCCGCGGGCGAGACGCGCACCGTCTCGCCGCTCCTCGAAGAGGGGCGCCACCGCCTCCGCACCGGCGCGGACGGCGACGCGCGCACGCTCCTCGTCAACGCCTCCGGCTCGGAAGAGCTGACGCTCCGCGCCGGCGAAGTCTGTGAAGACGAGTTCGAGGTCTCGACGCATCCCGTCATCCACTTCCGGAACGACACCGGCGACGAGCGGCTCTTCCGCGTCGAACGCGAGGCCTGGGGCGGGCAGGCGGCGACCGCGGCCGAGGTCACCGCGCTCCAACTCTTTCGCGACCTCTTCGCGTCGGAGGCGCTGCGCCCCGGCGACCAGATCAACGTCGGCCAGATGACCATCCTCTTCACAGACCTGCGCAACTCGACGCGCCTCTACCGAGAGATCGGCGACGCCGTGGCCTTCGGCGCCGTGATGGGCCACTTCGACGTGCTGCGCGAAGAGATCGCGCGCGAGGGCGGCTCCATCGTCAAGACTCTCGGCGACGCCATCATGGCCGTCTTCCCGCGCCCCGCCCCGGCGCTGCGCGCCATCATGGGCGCGCAGGGAAAGCTCGCCGCGCCCCCCGAGGGCGTGCGCCCGCTCACGGTCAAGGCCGGCCTGCACGCCGGCCCCTGCATCGCCGTCACGCTCAACGAACGGCTCGACTACTTCGGCTCGAACGTCAACATCGCCGCGCGCCTCGAACCGCTCTCGACCGGCGAGGACTGCGTCATCACCTCCGACGTGCGGCTCGACCCCGAAGTCCTGGAGCTGCTCGCAGACCCTGCCAGCGGCCTCGCGGCCGAGCCCTCCGAAGCCATGCTCAAGGGCTTCGACAATGAATGCTTTGAACTCTGGCGCGTGAAGCGAGCCGAAGGCCCGACCGTAAGGGAGGGCGTTTAGTCCTTCTCTAGTAACGGAGATGATATGACGACCTCGACGACCACCGTCCCACAGCTCACCAGGGCGCGCCCGCGGCGCCGTCGGCGCTGGATTAAGTACTGCGCGGTTCTCGTCATCGCCCTGCTCGTCTGGGCAGCCTTTGACCTCTACGCGCCGCGCCGCACCTCTATGCGCGAGTTCGACCCGGACGAGGTGGCGCGGCTTGAGACGGCGATGTGGCGCTCTTACTACTCGCGCGAACGAGTCACACTCTTCCGCGAGATGACGGAGCTGCTGCGCACGCAGTACCGTCTGCCGCTGCTGCGCTCGAACGCCGTCGCCTACCGCGCCGCCAGGGCCGCCTTCGTCTTCAAGGACGGACACTCCCGCGCAGACTACGAGTGCGCCCTGCCCGACCTCGTCAGCTTCTACCAGTCCATCCGCGCCGTCTCCGACACAGACTTCGACGTGGAGCGTGCCGCGCGTCTCGAACTCGAATGGTGGATCATCCACCGCGAGCGGCGCGCGCACCCGCCGGAAGACCTCCCGCACTCACTCGCAGACCTACAGGCCGAACTCTTCCGCGTCCCCGCCGAGCGCCTCGCCGAGCACGCGCGCCTGCGCGCCGAGGCGATGACCATCCGCGACAACAGGGCCGACGAAGGCGGCGTCACCGAAGAGGACTGGCGCAGGATAGACGAACTCCTCCACCAGTCGTGGCGCTCGCTCCACGCAGCAGTCAACCCTTGTATGCAAAACAGGTCAGAACCACCCACGGTAGCGGGTGATTCTGACCTCTATTACTGATGCAAACGACCTAATACGGTGGTCGGCGTGGCGGTGGCGGCGGCGGGCCGCCCCTGGGCGGCGGGGGAGGCATGCCGCCGGGCGGCGGCTGACCGCCGTAGGGTGGCGGGCCTGCCTGCTGTCTCCGGCGTTCATCCTGCGCGCGACGTGCCGCCTCATCGGACTCGTCCGGCGCTTCGGCGGCAGGCGTCGGGGTTGGGTTGATCACAACAATGATCGGGGACGTATTCTGAGGCGTCGCGGTCTGCTTCGGCTCAGCAGCAACGCCCGCGTTGTTTGCCCCCGAATCGGTCTGCGGTTCAGACGCCTCCGACGCTTTTGCCGGGGTCGGTGCTGCCGACGCGGCGGTTGAAGAGTTGAGACTCGCGTCCGCTTTGTTTGGACGCTGCGTGCCGGGCGCTTCGATCTCCGCGCCCGCGGTTGACTCGTCGGCCGGCGTCGTTGAGACGGAGGGCGTGGCCGGCTTGGCTTCCGGGGCGCGCGCGCTCAACAGCGGGTAGGCGACCGCGGCGCAGATCGCCACGACGGCGGCGGCGACGAGCAGCTTCGCCGCCGCGCCGAACGAACGCCGCTCGGGCTCCGCGTCGAAGTACGGTGAAGCGCCGGTCGCATAGGGGCGCGCGCCGACCCGCGCGGCGTCGAGTGTCGTCTCTCCGAAGTAGTAAGACTGCCCCGACGCCTTCGTCATCGAATCGACGACGGTCGCGTCGCCGTTCGTCTGCTGCGCGCTGGCGGCGGGCGCCGTCTGCGCCTCCCCGCTCGCCGCCTGCCGCAGCAGCTCGCGCATCTCGGCGGCCGACCTCGGGCGGAGCGCGGCCTTCTGCGCCAGCGCGCGCCGGATACAACGGCTGACCGCGACCGGGACGTGCGGCTGCACCAGATGCACCGGGCGCAGGGGGTCTGCCTCGTTGTTGACGACGGCCGCGGCGCGCGTCAACGCATCGACCGGCGGCTCGCCCGTCAGAAGGTGGTAGAGCGTCGCGCCCAGAGAGTAGATGTCGCTGCAAGCGTCCGTCCCAGTCCCCTGCACCTGTTCGAGCGGCGCGTAGGTCGGCGAGTAGCCGAGGACGCTGCCGGTCGCGGTCTGGCCCGCGCGCGAGGGGTTCCCCTTCGCCAGCCCGAAGTCGAGCAGAACCATCCGGCCGCGCTCCGTCCGCTTGATGTTCTGCGGCTTGATGTCGCGGTGGATGACCGGCGGCTCCTGCGTGTGCAGGTATTCGAGCGCGTCGAGCAGTTCGTCGGCCCACGCGAGCACTTCCGTCAAGGGGAACCAACCGCCGCGCGCCTTCAAAAGCTCGCCAAGGTCGTGACCCGCGATGTACTCCATGACGAGGAACTGCCCCTCCTCCTCCACGAAGTGGTCGCTGACGCGCGGCAGCGCGGGGTGGCGCAGGTGGTTGAGCAGGACGGCCTCGCGCTCGAAGGCTTTGCGCAGAGCGGGGTCGTCGAAGAAGAAGGTCTGCTTGATGGCGACCGTGCTGTTGAAGCGCTCGTCGGTGGCGACGTAGACGGCTCCCATGCCGCCGCGCCCGATCTGCCGGGTCACACGGTAGCGGTTCTGGAGCAGGGTGCCGGGTTCGATCATGATGTGGGTTCGAGACTCCTTCCGGGGCGGCCGGGCCGGTTCGCTTGAAAAGGGGCGTGAGGGTCGGACTTCACAACGGCGCGGGGCCACGTCAGAACAAGGCCCGCACATTCACATTAGCGGATTGGTCTTCGTTTAATCAACATCTATTTTCGCGGCGGCGCTCGTGGGGCTCAGCCGGCGCGCTCGTTGATCCAGACGGGTTTGGCGTTGCAGCCGGAGCCGTCGCTGCGCCAGCGCGGGCATGACCAGAAGTAACTGCCGGCCGAGGTGGGGCCGCGCTTGAGCATCGGCGTCTGGCAGACGAGGCAGGGCGGCCCGGTCTCTGGCTCGGGGCGGGGCTCTTCGAGCGCCCCCTTCTCGTCGAACCAGCGCGCGCCGCGGCAGTCGGGGTAGCGCACGCAGGAGAGGAAGGCGTGCTTGCCCTTCTCCTTGGGCAGGCGCAGGCGCATCGCGCCGCCGCAGGTCTGGCAGGGAGTCTGGAGGAGCGCCTTGCGCTGCTTCGCGTTCTTCGGCGCGTCGCTCAGGTAACCGCACGCCTCGCGCCCGAGGGAGCAGGCGAGGAATTTTCCGTTCGCGCCCTCACGCTCGATCAGGAAACCCGCGCGCTCCTCCTTTTTGCACTTCGGGCAGTCGAGCGCGCCCTCGGGTCGTGTGAGCTGTCGCGCCTGTGCGGAGCCCTGCGCTGGACGTTCGACCTCGGAGCCGGCGATCTGCGCGACCAGTTCCGAGACCATCGCGCGCACCTCGACCATGAAGGCGTCCAGCTCGTACTCGCGCCGCGCCATGCGCGAGAGCTTCTGCTCCCAGCGGCCGGTCAGTTCGGCCGACTTCAACAGCGGCGAGGGCAGCATCTTGATGAGGGCCGCGCCCTTCGCCGTCGCCACGAGCGACTTCTTCTCGCGCGTGACGTACTCGCGTTTTAAGAGTGTCTCGATGATGGAGGCGCGTGTCGCGGGAGTCCCGAGCCCGGCCTCTTTCATCGCGAGGCGCAGCTCCTCGTCCTCGACCTTCCTGCCCGCCGTCTCCATCGCCCCCAGCAACGCCGACTCCGAGTAGCGCGGCGGGGCCTTCGTCTGCTTCGCCTGCGCCTCCGCGCTCAACACCTCGGCCGGGTCTTTCGCCTTGAGGGCGGGCAGCTCCGCCGACTCCTCTTCCTCCTCCTCGCCCGCCTTCTTCGAGCCCTCCTCCGACTGCTTCGCGCCGCCACGCCCCGGCGGCTCGACCTCGCGCCAGCCGGCCTTCAAGACCACCGTGCCGCGTGTGATGAAGCGCTCGCCCTCGGCCTCGGTGAGGACGGTCGTGCGCTCAAGCTCCGCGTCCGGGTAGAAGGCGGCGAGGAAGCGGCGCGCGACCAGATCGTAAATCCGCTTCTCGTCGGGCGAGAGCGAGTCGCCTTTGATCTGCTGCTTGGTGGGGATGACGGCGTGGTGGTCTGTGACCTTCTTGTCGTCAACGTGGCGGCTCGTCAGCTTGGGTGCCCCCTTCGCGAGAATCTTCTCGATGAAAGGGACGTAAGGGCCGACCGAAGCGGCGCGGACGTGCGCCTCTATCTCTGCGGCCACCGCCTTCGAGAGGTGGCGCGAGGAGGTGCGCGGGTAGGTGAGGAACTTCTTCTCGTAGAGCGACTGCGCCAGCTCCAAAGTCCTCGCCGCCGTGAAGGCGTAGCGGACGTTCGCCGCGCGCTGCAAGGAGGTCAGATCGTGCAGGAGCGGCGGCTTCTCGCGCGCGGCCTTCTTCTCGACGGACTGAACCGCGCCCGTCTTCCCTTCGACCTTCCGGACGACCGCCGCGGCCGCTTCCCTCTTGTCGAAGCGGCTGCCGTCTTTGCCGAACCAGCGGCCGCGGTACTCGCCGCCGGGCGCGCGGAAGTTCGCGACGACCTCGAAGTAGTCCGTGGGGACGAACTCGGCGATCTCTCGGTCGCGCTCGACGATGAGGGCGAGCGTCGGCGTCTGGACGCGGCCGAGCGAGAAGACGCCCTCGTGCCCTGCGCGGCGCGCGCGCACCGTCTGCGCGCGCGTGGCGTTGATGCCGACGAGCCAGTCGGCGCGCTGCCGTGCGTGCGCCGAGTCGCGCAGCCCGTGGTACTCCTCGGCCGGCTTCAGATTGCGGAAGCCCTCCTGGATGGCCTCGCGCGTGAGCGACGAAATCCAGAGGCGCGCGACCGGCTTGCGGCAGCCCGAGAGCGTGTAGACGAGGTCGAAGATCAGCTCGCCCTCGCGCCCCGCGTCGGCCGCGTTGACGACCTCCGTCACGTCCGCGCGCCCGAGCAGCGTGCGGATGACTTTGAACTGGTCGAGCGTTCTTTCCGAAGGGTGGTACTTGAACTCTTCCGGGAGGATGGGCAGGTCTTCCACGCGCCAGCGCTCGAACCGCGGGTCGTAAGCCTGCGGGTCGTCCAGCTCGACCAGGTGCCCGACACACCACGTCACGATGTCCGACTCGCCCGAGATGTAGCCCTCGCCCCGCCGCGCCGCCCCCAACGCCGCGGCCACGTCCCGCCCCATCGAAGGCTTCTCTGTGACGATGAGTCTCATAAGCGACAAGCGCGTGAACCGTCAACCGTGACACGTTAAACCTGCCTTCCTCTTGTCACGGTTGACGGTTCACGACTCTTTAGTAGTCCTGGCTGTTCTAGTAGTAGACCTGCAAATCCTTCTCGCCGTTGATGAGCCAGCGGCCGCCGGCTTTGATGAGTGTGAGCTGCTGGCGCACAGACCCTTTGGAGTTCCGGTCGGGCGAGTCGAACTCCCAGGTCTTGTCGAAGGCGGCGGTGGCGCGCAGGCCCGTCGGGTCGGGCGTGACCTCGATGTTGTCGAGCTTCACGTCCATCTGGTCGTAGCGTGTGAAGGCGTTGTTGCGGTCGGTGCGCACCTGCGCGGCGCCGACGTTCTGCCGCTTGTAATAGGTCTCCAGCATGTCGGCGTAGCGGCTCATGTGCTTGTCGAGGTCGCGGTTGCGGGTCGCGTCGGCCCACTCTTCCAGCGCGTCTTTGACATCCTTCCGGACGCGTTCGGCGTCGCCGCGCGGCGGCGCGCCGTCGTTCTCTTCGAACGCCTTCAGGAGGTCGGTGTTGGCGCGGTCGTTCGTCGTGAGCTGGTCTTCGTCAAAGTCGCCGCTCGGGTTGTACCAGGGGCGCGACTGGAAGTAGGCGCGGAGCTCCGTGTCCTTGAAGGCGCGGCCGTGGCGCGCCATGACGGTGTTGCGCAGCAGGCGCAGTTGCTCCTTCGTCATCCCCGTGAGGTCGGAGGGAGAGAGCAGAGTGCCGCCGAGCACCTTGACCTCGGCGAGCTGCATCGGCTCTGGGAGCGGCGTGGGCGTCGGGCTCGCGAAGGTGTTGGCGTTCGTGTTGGCGCGCGCAGGCGTCGGGGTCGGCCGCGTGTTGACGTTGACGGTCGTGCCCCCGCCGCGGTTCATGTAGAGCAGTGCTCCCACCGCCGCGAGCCCCAGGAGGCCCACGAAGAGCACGACCAGCAGTCCGGCCACGTACCCTTTGCGCGAGCGGGGCGGCGGCGCGGGCACCGGCGGCGGAGCGACGTGTGGACGCGGCGGGTAATGGGCCGGCTGCGGCAAGGGCGCCGGGAGAGGGGCGGACGGCCTCGCCTGAGCACGGGCGGGGTCGTGGACGACCGTCACCTCATCCTGCGCCTGTGCGTCCGGCGTCGTCTCGGCCGCCCGGCCGCTCGGCCGCGGCGCGCTCGAAGGCGTGACCGGCACGGGGTGCGTCGTCGCCGGGAAGAAGGGCTCGTGCGCCGAGCTGGTCGTCCCGGTTGCGGGGGCAGACAGAGCCGACTGTATCTCGCGCGAGAACTCCGCGGCGTCGCGCGGCCGTGCGTCAGGGTCTTTCGAGAGCGCGCGCAGGACGGCCGCGCGCAGCGCCGCCGGGACGGGCAGGTCTTCAGGCAGGGGCGGCGGCGGCTCGGCCACGTGCTTGAAGATGAGGCTCGTGATGTTCGAGGCGGTGAAGGGCGGCGTGCCGGCAAGCATCTCGTAGAGCATCGCGCCCAAGCTATATACGTCGGCGCGCGAGTCGAGCGGCTCGCCCTTGCACTGCTCGGGCGACATGTAGAAGAGCGTGCCGACCATCATGCCCGCCTCGGTCAGCGTCGAGCCTTCGGCGGCGAGGTCGCGCAGCTTGGCGATGCCGAAGTCCACGACCTTGACGCTCTCCGCGGGGCTGTCTTCGTCGGCCGGCGTGACGATGATGTTGTCGGGCTTGATGTCGCGGTGGACGATGCCCCGCCGGTGCGCGGCGCCGACGCCCGCGCACACGTCGCGCATCAGGGCGACCGCGCGGCGCGGCTCCAGGCGCCCCTCGCGCCTGAGCAGGTCGCGCAGAGATTCGCCGCGCACCAGCTCCATGACGATGTAGGCGAACCCGTCGGGGCCGCGCGCCTCGCCGTAGTCGTGGATGGTGACGACGTTCGGGTGGTGGAGTTGCGCGGCGGCGCGCGCCTCGCGGCGGAAGCGCTCGACCAGCTTCTCGTCGCCGGTGAGGCGCGAGTGTAAGACCTTGACGGCGACCTCGTCGCCGATGAGGACGCGGCGCGCGCGGTAGACCGCCCCCATCCCGCCCGAGCCGAGCGGCGCGACGATCTCGTACTTGCCGTCGAGCACGCGCCCGACGAGCGGGTCGCCGGCCTCGGGCGCGTCGTCGCCGGCCGCGCCCGTGCTCGTCTCGGCCGTCGAGAGGGAGACGGGCGGCTCGTCGCCACTCATGGCGACGGTGCGCGCCCCGCAGCGCGTGCAGAACTGCGCCCCCTCGCGCAAAGGCTCATGACAGTTCGGACAGTTCATCCTGAGAGAATTTACGGCCTAAGCGGGAAAGGGTAAAGGGCAGAGGAAGAGCCTTCCCTTCCCCTCGACCCCTTACCCTTTCAACTCTGCGTTTTCTTGTCCCGTCACGCGGGACTCAAGTCGGCCTTATCAACCTTCGACGGCGTCGAGCACGCTCGTCGCCTTCTTCTCGTAGGCCGCGATGGCGGCCGCGTTCTGGCGCTCGACCGCGGTGAGCGTGGCGTCGGTGTACTGCGGGTTGGCCTTGTACCAGTCGAAGCTCTTGAAGTAGCTCTGGAGCCAGCGATCCTTGAAGACCTTGCCGTGGCGCGCGTAAATCTCGTTGCGGAGCTTGCGCGCGTCTTCGAGGAACATCCCTTCGAGCAGCGCCTCGGTGACGGGCGCCGTGCTCAAGGACTCCTTGAGCCTGCTCTCGTAGGCGACGATGGTCTGGATGTTCTTCTTCTCGGTCTCAGAGAGCACGGGCTCCTTGTTATCCTCGCGCGCCTCGTACCAGGGTTGGCTCCAGAAGTACTGCGAGAGCCACTCGGTGCGGAACTGGCGCCCGCGCCGCGCGTAGACCTCGTTGCGCAGCAGGCGCAGCTCGTGGAGGCTCAGGCCCTTGAGCATCGCCTCCGTGACGAGGCGGTTCTCGAAGTGCTCCATGTCGCCGGGCGAGATGGCGGCGTGGCGCTGCTTGCGCGTCGCGTCGTCGATGGCTGCGAGGTTCTTCCGCTCCATCGCCGTGAGCTGGCGCGCGTCGTAGGACGGGTCAACCTTGTACCAGTAGCGGTCTTCGAAGTACTGCTGGAGCCAGGGGTCGTCGTCGAAGCGCTTGCCGCGGACGGCCTCGACCTCGGCGCGCAAGACCTGCCACTCGGCCGCGGAGTGCGTGCCGAGCTTCTCCTCGGTCATCTCCTTCGCCTGCCACCAGCGCAGGTCGCCCGGCTCGATCACGTCGTGCTGCTCGGCCTCCAGCTCGCGGATCAGGTCGAGGTTCTCGCGCTCGGTCGCGTTGAGCATCGAGTTGGTGAACCCGGGGTTCGGCTTGTACCACGCCTGATCCTTGAGGTAGCCCTGGATGTCGCGGTCTTTGAAGATGCGGCCGTGGCGCCCGAAGACGACGCCGCGCAGCAGCTTCAAGCTCCAGAGGTCTACGTCCTTGAACTGCTCGCGGGTCGCCGTCTGCTTCGCGTAGTCGACGGCTTCGAGCTTCTTGAAGGCGTCGTCCTGCGCCGGGCAGAAGGCCGCCGCGAGCAGCACGAGGAAGGCCGCCGCGGCCGTTCGCCTTAATTGGTCTGGGAGTCTCTTCATACGGGGGCACGCTCCTTTTGCATGCGTCCTGTCAGGTTAGTTTCAACGAGGGTTACCTGCCCTTCGCGGGGGCGACGAAGCGCTTGACGCCGTCGGCTATCGACTCGGCCATGCGCCTCTGCCCCTCCTCGGTCTTGATGAACTCCGCGTCGTCCGCGTTCGAGAGCACGACCATCTCAATCGTGACGACCGGCACCTCCGAAAAGATCGAGCCGGTCAGCGCGCCGCCCTGATCCCGCCCGACCTTGGTCTGGTAGTCGGTGCGCACGCCGTTGTCGTTGAGCGCGCCCTGCAAGCCCTCGGCCAGTCCGGCGTGGATGGCCTCGGCCGCGCGGCGGCTCTCCTCGATCACGTCCTGGCCAGGGCCGACGCTTCCGTCTCGGGCGCGCCCCTGCCGGTCCGGGTAGTAGACGGCGAAGCCGCGCTCGGTGCTCGCGTCGCAGTGGAGGCGAATCATCAGGGCGGCGCGGGCGCGATTGGCGACGAGCGCGCGCTCCTTGTTCCTGACCAGTTCCTCTTCCGACGCCTTCGTCAACACGACCTCGTAACCCCGCGCCTCCAGCGCCTCGCGCAGCCGCGAGGCGACGACCCAATCGACGTGCGTCTCACTCGTCCCGTTCTGCACGTTCCGGCCGCTGGCGACCTCAGACGGGTGGCCGGGGTCGATGCAGACGACGGTGCGCCCCGAGTCCGGGATGTCGGTCTTCGACGCCTCGGCCGGCTTCGCGACCTTGGACGCCGGTTGCGACGGGGCGGATCTCTTTTTACTACTTCCCTTCCTGACCTGTGCCGCGGCGGCGCCGAGGACGAGTGCGAGCAGGAGGACTAAGGGTGCGAGGAGTCTCATCGGGATTAAAACCAACGGGCGCTGTTCACGGGCGTGATTTGATGATAAAAAAGCGTTCGACTTAAAGCGCCCGAAGCCAACGCCCGCGCGGCCGCCAGCGGCGCCCGGGCATTATTCGACTCGGCCGGACACGTTGTCAAACCACACCCCCGAAGGGAGCGGCGCGCTCCGCCCCGACCGCGCATGACCGCGAGAACCCTCGACCGACTCTCCATCCGACGCCGCCCACGAGGCCTGCCGCTGATGCGGCAGTGGTGGGGCAAGCTCCTCTTCATGCACTGGCCGGTGCCGGTGAGCGCGCTCAGGCCGCTCGTCCCGCCGCAGCTCTCCATCGACACGTTCGAGGGGCAGGCGTGGGTCGGAGTCGTCCCTTTTCGCATGTGGGGTGTGCGCGCCTCGTTCGCGCCGCCCGTGCCGGGGCTGCACGAGTTCCTTGAGCTGAACGTCCGCACGTACGTCCACCACCAGGGCGTGCCCGGCGTCTGGTTCCACTCGCTCGACATCGACAGCGCCGTCGCGACGTGGGGCGCGCGTCGCTTCTTCTACCTGCCCTACCACCAGGCCGAGATGAGCCTCAGTCAACAGGGGCACCAGATCGCCTACACATCTACTCGCACACAGAAGGACTCGCCGCCGGCCACGTTCCGTGGGAGTTGGACGGTCGGCGCGAACCTTCCCGCGTCCGAGCCCGACTCGCTCGAATTCTTCCTCACCGAACGTTACTGCCTCTACTCGGTCGCCGACGAACAGCTCTACCGCTGCCGCATCCACCACGCGCCCTGGCCCCTGCGCGCGGCCGCGGTCGGCGACTTCGACTCTTCCATGCTCGAAGCGCTCGGCCTCAACACCCCGGCGGGCGCGCCCGTCCTCCACTACGCCGAAGAGCTGAAGGTGGACATCTGGCCGCTGCTGCGCGTCGAGCAGGCCACACGCGACCACGTCTTCGAGCCCGCCGGAGCTTCTGAGCCTGTAGGTTAGTTGGTGAAACCAGTACGACTCCCGGCGGTGCGTGCGCCCGATGTGAAAGGCGCTTGACACAGAGACACGGAGACACAGCTTGAAGAACTATAACTTCAAGCTGTGTCTCTGTGTCTCCGTGTCTCTGTGTTGAAATGCCTCACTATTTTAAAGGGTCGCGGGTGCGGGGCGGCGGCGCCTTCAAGTCTTCCGGGTCGAGGACGGTGCGGAGGCGGCCGTCGAGGAGGTAGAGGCGCTGCGTCTCCGCGAGGTTGAAGGGGCGCGCGCCGCGGCGGCCGAAGACGGCGAGCTGATTGCCGCTCTCGTCGGCGGCGCGGTCGCGGTCGAGCCCTTTGGAGACGGCGAGCGCCGGCCCCTTCGTCTTAAAGGTGGCGATGAGGCGCGGCTCGGGCGCGGGGCTGAAGCCGCCGTAGGTCGGCATCGTCTCGGGCGAGGTGAGTTGCAGAATGCGCAGGCCGTTCTTCCCGTCGGCGACGTAGGCGAAGAGGCTCGCGTTGGTCATCGCCACCTTCACCTGATGCACGTCGTTGAGCCGGCCTTCGGCGTCGAACTTGAGGTGGAGGCGCGGCGCCTCCGGGCGCGTCACGTCTACGATGGCGATGCCCTCGGGCCCGTTCGCGACGTAGGCGTACGTGCGCGCGACGTACACGTCCCGCGCGTGCAGCAGCGGGACGGTCGCGCCTTTGACGACCTCGGCGCGCGGGAATGATTTACACGGCGCGGAGACCGGCCCCCTGCAAGCCTCGGGCGGCGCGAGCGTCAGGTCGATGACCTTGAGCCCCTCGTCGTCCACGACGAAGCCGTAACGGAACTGGACGGCGATGGCGTGCGGTTGCCGAAGCTCGGGCGCGCCGATGGCCTTGACGACGCGCGGCTCTAAGGGGTTGTCGATGTCGATGATGACGAGGCCGCTCGCGGTCGTCACGTAGGCGAACGTCCCGGCGATGGTGATGCTGTTCGCGTCGGTGAGCACGCCGCCGGGATTGAAGTGGTCTTCCTGCCGGCCTTCGACCGTGAGCGTTGCGCGCTTCAGGTAGTTGTTGAGCGGGTCGCCGTCGAGGAGCGTCGCGGCGTTGACGAGGATCAGCCCCTCCTCTTTATCGACGACATACAGGTATGCGTACAGAGGATGTATCGGCTGCTCCTCGTTGGCGAGCGGCGCCGGCTGCCCTTCACGCTCCTTCGAAGGCAGCTTCTGCCATGCGCTCCACAAGACCTGCGCCTCGGCCGGCGAGACCGAGCGGCCGTCGGCCGTCAGGCGCCAGCGCGCGGGGTCTACGCCGAGCGTCGTCGGCGAGGCGACGGCCGTCGCGTACTTCGTGTCCACCCAGAACTTCTGCCCGAAGCGGGAGACGGGCCCGGTCGAGATGCGCTCGGAGAAGCCCTTGTGGTCGATCTGCGCCACGTCGTAGACGCGCAGGCCGCCCTCGCCCGCCGCGACGTAGGCGTACTCGCCGCGCAACTGGACGCCGAGCACCTCGGGGTTGCCCTTGTGCTCGTAGACGGTTTCCAGTTTGCGTCCGCCCGCGACGAACTTTTTAATGTCGTCGGGGTAGGCGAGCTCGTGCAGGTTGCTCCCGTAGACGGCCTGCGGCTCGTCGCGCTCGGTGACGGGGACGACTTCGAGCGCGTCCTCGGCGGCGACGTAGACGTAACGTCCCATGAAGTTGACGAAGTTCGTCCCCTGCATCAGGAGCTGCGCCATCCAGGCGTTGTTGTCGCCGCGCCTTGAGACGTGGCAGTCGGCGCAGGTCTTCGTCTCGGTCGTGCGGACG
>JBJMGP010000155.1:0-25395 GCA_045807865.1 Pyrinomonadaceae bacterium | reverse complement strand
GGCGGGGCTCCCGCCTCGCCTCCGGCTCTTCACAATGCCGGCAGCTCTTTAACCTTCACCGTGGCGCCCTTCTCTTCCCCCCGCACGGGTCGGCGCCCTTCCGTCTCCCGTATCATCCGGCGCATCGGCAGCGCCAGCAGCCCGAGCGCGACCGCCGAGACCAGAAGCAACGCCGTCGTCGTGGTGAAGAGTTGCGGCATCTGTCCGACCCTCTTCGGGTCAACGTGTCCGCCGACGAGTCCGGCGACGAGATTGCCGACGGCCGAGGCCAGGAACCAGATGCCCATCATCTGCCCGACGTAGCGGCGCGGGCTCAGCTTCGTCATCGAGGAGAGTCCGACCGGACTCAGGCACAACTCGCCGACGGTCTGAAAAAAGTAACTGACGACGAGCCACAGGGCGGAGACCTTAACCGCGCCGCCGCCGCGGGCCACGAGGTTGGCGGCGAGAATCATGACGAAGAAGCCGACCCCGGCCAGCAGCAGGCCGAGCGAAAACTTGACCGGGCTCGACAGGTCGAGCTTCCGGGCGCCGAGCCACCCCCAGAGCGCGGCGAAGACCGGCGCGAGCAGAATGATGAAGGCCGAGTTGACGGACTGGAACCAGGTCGCCGGCACCTCGAAGCCGCCGAGGCGGCGCTCGGTGAAATCTTTGGCGAAGAGGTTGAGCGAGGTCGGCGCCTGCTCGACGGCCGACCAGAAGATGGCCGCGAAGACGAACAAGACCGCGATGAGCAGCACGCGCTTCTTCTCGTCGGCTTCGAGCTCGCCGGCGACAAACAGGTAGCCGAAGTAGAGGACGGCGAGCCCGACGAGGACGTAGGTCATGTACTGGCCGATGACCTGCGCGTCGAGCGTGACGACGCCGGCCGCCGCCAGCACGACGACGAGGGCGAGGGCGCCGAGCCCGAGGCCGAGCATCAGCTTTGCGCGCCGCTCCCGGCTCCGCTGTGCCGCCGGGTCTGGAAGCGGCGTCGGCCGCGCCCCGATGTCGCCGAGCGTCGCGCGCGCGCGGGTCGCGAAGACCGCCAGGCCGAAGAGCATCCCGACGCCCGCCGCGCCGAAGCCCCAGTGCCAGCCGACGGTCTCGCCGAGGAAGCCCGTCACCAACTGCCCGACGAACCCGCCGAGGTTGATGCCCATGTAGAAGATCGAGAAGCCCGCGTCGCGCCGCGCCCCGCCCTCGGGGTAGAGGTCGCCGACGATGGCCGAGATGTTCGGCTTGAGAAGTCCCGTCCCGCAGACGATCAAGATCAGGCCGAGGAAGAACGTCAGCTTCCCGCCCGCGAGCGCCGACAATCCGATGGAGATGTGGCCGGCCGAAATGAGCACCGCGCCGCAGAGGATCGCGCGCCGCAGCCCCAGCAGACGGTCGGCGACCCAGCCGCCGGGCAGGGACGCGAGGTAGACGGAGGCCGCGTAAATCCCGACGATGGCCGACGCCTGGCCGCGTTCGAAGCCGAAGCCGCCCTCCAACAGCGCCGCCGACATGAACAGGATGAGGAGAGGGCGCAGCCCGTAGTAGGAGAAGCGTTCCCACATCTCCGTCAGAAAGAGCGTCGTCAGTCCGCGCGGGTGCCCGCCGGGCCCCACCGCCGGGCTCTCTTGAGTCGGCCTTCCCGTCGAGTTGGAAATCGTCGCAGCCATTATCATCCGCCTCCCTCTCTTTTTTCTTGCCCCGCCCGAACCCCTTCTTTAGAATTGGCGCTCCGCCTGGGCCGCCGCCCTTTGCTCTCACAGCGGACAACATATGCTGCTGAGGCTGAACAGGGAATGGACAAGGCTCTGAACAGCCGCTGAAAAGCTTTCGGCCTCGGATACCAACGGGCTCAGGCACTTAGGCGCCGGGCTGAAACCTTAGTTGTTAGTCGGAGGGGTGAATGGGTGAAGAACTCTACCGGTTCAAGGACTTCTACCTCAGCGTTGACCAGAAGCGCCTGTTCGAGGATCGCGACATCAACCTCAGCGACATACAGTTCGCCACCCTCCGGCTGCTCGTCGAGAACCCGGATAAGAAGCTCGACAAAGACTACCTCGTGAGAAAGGTCTGCCCGACCTCCAGGGACGGGCGTAACGCCATCGAGCGGACGATTACGGTTTTAAGGGAGAAGCTGAACGACTCACGGCACCGCCCGGAGATTATCAGGACGGAAGATTTCGGTTACTCCTTCATCGCCGAAGTCAGGAAGGTGCGGCTCGTCGCTTCGGACGAGAGGGCGGCGACCCTGTTGGAAGAGGAGGAGGAGGTCGAGCCCGCCGCGGCGCGGATGGCCGAACCGCCCGCGGCAGTTGCAGAGCCCACAGCCGGCGCAGAGGCCGTTGGCGCGGACGCCGCCGCTGAGGACGAGAAGGAACAGGTGATCGGCTTCGGCGAGTTATGGCTCTCCGCCGGCAAGCGAATTCGCTGGGTCGTCGGCCTCGGCATAGTCTTGACCGCGGTGATCTCATGCGGGATGGTCTTCAGCCAGTGGAACGACATCAACACGGGCGCGAACGCGCCGCCGGGGCAGGTTGAAAACGCGCAGAAGGCGCAGAATGCCGTCGTAGCCAGGGCACAGAATGACACCCTGGCTCTGGCCAGTCTCCCGCAAATCTTCATGCTCTTATTCGCCATCGGATACGGACTGCGGGGGCCGGACGGGCTGAGCGCAGAGTTCGGGAAGGCCGCCGGGTATGAGAACCCGCGCGAAGCCGAGGACGCCCGGCACGTGGCAGAGGACGCCCTGTCGCGCTACAGGCTCTACTGGCGGGGCATACTGGTCTTCTGGTTCTGCCTGTACTGCTGCCTCGTCTTCATCAAGGCGGGGACTGACTGGAAGGACATTCCAGTCACCCTGTGCAACAACCTCAGCACGGCGATGTTCGTCCTCTGCTATAACGTCCTCAACCAGACCCGGAAGGGCAAGCGGAAGATATTGGATGCCCAGTGGATCGTGTGGGGCGTGGTGCTGGCGGCGGTCTTCCTTCTCGTCGAGATAGTCCCCTGGCAACTGTTCCCCGCCGAGATCGACATGGAGAGGCTGCTCTACGCCTGTAGTCTGGTCAGCGGAGTTGTCGGGGCCATCGGCATGGCGCTCTACATGGGCCGGCTGCAAAGCAAGTTTCTCGGCCCCTCCCCGGGACTCGTCGTCGCGCTCTACTCTTACACGGCGATTCAACCCCTGTTCATCTTTCTCGTGAACGTCCCGAAGAGCAAGCAGGTCTTTGACGCGGCGACGGTGACGATCATCGCGGTGGCTCTCGTCAACGCCGCTCTGATCTTGAAGTGCATGCTGTTCCTCTACGTCGCCCAGTTGGTTAAGTCCGAGCGACTCCTCTTCTACTTCGTGAAGGTGCGGCGCACATACCTGAACGTCGACCGGGAGCGGCAGGAGTTTCGGAAGTTTTTGCAGTGGGAGAGTTAGGCAAAGACCCGCCGAGACGAAGAGACGCGCCCCAGTGCCGGGGCGCGGCTCTTCGTCACGGCGGGTCGCGGGTCTTTCAACGCCGGACGGTGCGCGGCGCGTTAGGACGGAAGCTCCGTGGACGGGCGCGCGTAGACGACAGCGGGCTGGGTTCCACCGGCGGGCGGCGGCTGCTCGTCCGGGTGGTTGGAGACGACCTCGCCGTCGGGCAGCGTGAGCTGCTCGTGGTCGGCCTAGACGATCTCGCCCTCGATGGTGACCTCTTCGCCGGTGGGCGTCGGGATGGGCAGGCTGTCTAAGAATCTCTCGGCGTCGATGGCGGCCATGCAGCCCGTCCCGGCGGCCGTGACGGCCTGGCGGTAGACGGAGTCCTGCGCGTCGCCGCAGGCGAAGACGCCGGGGATGTTCGTCGCCATCGAGACGCCCGCCGTCTTGATGTAGCCGACCGCGTCCATGTCGAGCCAGTCCTTGAACACGTCCGTGTTCGGCTTGTGGCCGATGGCGATGAAGACGCCCTCGCAAGCGAACTCCGACTCCTCGCCCGTCTGGTTGTCCTGAAGCTTGATGCCGGTCACGCCCGTCTCGGCCGTGCCCAGAATCTCCTTCACGTCGGCGTTCCAGATGAAGTCGATCTTCGGGTTCCCCCTCGCCTTGTCCTGCATGATCTTCGAGGCGCGTAAGCTGTCGCGCCGGTGGACGACCGTCACGCGCGAGGCGTAGCGCGTCAGAAACGTCGCCTCCTCCATCGCGGTGTCGCCGCCGCCGACGACGACGATGGACTTGCCCTTAAAGAAGAAGCCGTCGCAGGTCGCGCACGCGCTCACGCCCAGACCGCCCAGACCTTCCGGCGCCGGCGCCTCGCCCGGGATGCCGAGCCACTTGGCCGAGGCGCCCGAGGCGACGATCAGAGTCTCGGCCTTGATCTCGTGCCCCTCTTCCGTCCAGAGCGTGAAGGGGCGCCGGCCCAAGTCCACCTTGTTGACGTAGGTGACGAGGAACTCCGTGCCGAAGCGCTTGGCCTGCTCCTCGAACTGCTGCATCAGCTCGGGGCCTTGAATGCCTTCGGCGAAGCCGGGGTAGTTCTCGACCTCGGTCGTGATGGTGAGCTGGCCGCCGGGCTGCGGGCCGTGGATGACGAGCGGGCGCAGCTCGGCGCGCGCGGCGTAGATGGCCGCGGTCAGGCCGGCCGGCCCGGAGCCGACGATGACGACTTCGCGGTGCAGGGTCTCTTTCATCATGTCTTTGATTATACGGTCTCCGTCTGTAAGCGCGCTTACCGAGCGGCGCGCGTCGGTGGTAGCGTTTCTCTCGGCGCGTGTAGTATAACTTTTCGCGCCTTGAGTAGTCGAATTTGACCGCAAAGAGAGCCGGAGCCCCGACCGCCCGGCACCCGCAGAAACCTTTTGGGCACGCCGCAGGAGGAGAGAGATTCGACCCCGCACGCCGGCCCGCGCGTGCGGAGCGTCGCCGTCCTCGGCGCGGGCACGATGGGGCACGGCATCGCGCAGGCCGCGGCCGCCGCGGGTTTTGAAGTCGTCCTGCGCGACCTCGAAGAGTCGCTCGTCGAGAAGGGCCTGCGCGCCATCGAGTCGAACCTGTCCAGGGGCGTCGAGCGCGGCAAGGTGACTCATGAAGAGCGCGCCCGCACCCTCTCGAACATACGCACGACGACGCGGCTCGAAGAGACGGAGGCGTGCGACCTCTACGTCGAGGCCGTCCCGGAGCGGCTCGACCTCAAGCGCGAGACGCTCCGCGCGGTCGAAGCCCTGAACCCGGCGGACTTCATCTACGCCACCAACACCTCCTCGCTCTCCATCAACGAGATCGCCGAAGGCGCGCGCCGCCCCGACCTCGTCGTCGGCATGCACTTCTTCAACCCCGTCCACCTCATGCGCCTCGTCGAGATCGTGACGGGGAGCGAGACCTCCGCACAGACGGTCGAGACCGTCCGCGCCGTGGCCGTGCAAATGAAGAAGGAGCCCATCGTCGTCAAGGACGTGCCGGGCTTCGCCTCCTCAAGGCTCGGGGTCGCCCTGGGTCTGGAGGCGATGCGGATGTTCGAGGAGGGTGTGGCCGGAGCGAAAGATATAGATACGGCGATGGAACTCGGTTACAATCACCCCATGGGGCCGCTCCGCCTGACCGATCTCGTCGGCCTCGACGTACGCCTCCACATCGCCGAGTACCTGCACGCCAAACTCGGCTCGGAGCGCTTCCGCCCCCCCGAGATCCTCCGGCGCATGGTCGCCGAGGGCAAGCTCGGGAAGAAGTCGGGTGAGGGCTTTTATAAATGGAGTGAGCGGTGAGCGCTGAGCGGTGAGCAGTTAAAAGCAATCCGGCTGCGACCTTTTAACTCGACCACTGCTCACTGCTCGCCGCTTATTGCTGACCGAATATGACGAGGCCACCGAACGAAGAGAGACGATTCGCGCTGCGCATGGCGCTGCGGCTGCCCATCGTGGTGTCGGGCCGCGCCGAGGACGGGGCGGCGTGGAGCGAGCCGACCGAGACGGACGACATCTCGACCCTCGGCGCGCTCTTTCACCTCAACCAGCGTGTCGCGCGCGGCGACCAGCTCTACCTGCGCGCGCACCGCCCCGACGGCTCGCCCATCGAGGCCACGGCGCGCGTCGTGCGCACCGCGCCCGCCATCTACGGCACCGCCCGCGTCGGCGTGCAGATTCTGGAGCCGACCGAGAACTGGCTCCGCCTCTTCGTCTCCTGGGTCGCCGACGAGCAGCAGACGCCCGAGGGGCAGTAAGAGCCGTAAGCCGTAAACCGTGAACCGTGACAGGGAGGAGAGTTCACCTTCTCTGGTCACGGTTCACGGTTTACGGTTCACGGTCTTTCAACGGTTTACGCATTCGGAGAATGACAATGGCATCATACGAGACACTTCTGGTCGAGCGGCGCGGGCGCGTCGCCGTCATCACGATCAACCGGCCGCAGAAGCTGAACGCGCTCAACATCCAGACCCGCGCGGAGGGCGCGGCCGCGCTCGAAGAGCTGCGCGAGGACGAGTCCGTCCGCGTCGTCGTCATCACCGGCGCGGGCGAGAAGGCTTTCGTCGCCGGCGCCGACATCGGCGAGTTCGAGGGGCGCACCGCCGTCTCGCAGCGCGACGTGATGACGGCACGCTCGCTCTTCACCGCCGTCGATACTTTCCCCAAACCCGTCATCGCCATGATCAACGGCTTCTGCCTCGGAGGGGGTTGCGAGCTGGCCCTCTCGTGCGACATCCGCGTCGCGAGCGAGACGGCGCGCTTCGGCCAGCCCGAGATCAACCTCGGCATCATCCCCGGCGGCGGCGGCACGCAACGCCTGACGCGCCTCGTCGGCGAGGGCAAGGCGATGGAGCTGATTCTGACGGGCGACATGATCGACGCGCAGCACGCGTACAACCTCGGCCTCGTCAACCTCGTCGTCCCCGCGGCCGACCTCGAAGCGAAGACTCTTGAGCTGGCGAACCGCATCGCCGAGAAGAGCCCCGTCGCGCTGCGCATGGCCAAGGAGGCGGTCAAGACCGCCGCCCGCGCCAACCTCGACGAGGGCCTGCGCCGCGAGATAGACCTCTTCGCCCTCACCTTCTCCAGCCAGGACAAGGACGAAGGCGTCCGCGCGTTTCTGGAGAAGCGCAAGCCCGACTTCAAGGGAGTGTGAGCGCCACGGAAGGAGGCCGTACGTTGCGGGCCGCCCTCGTCATCTTCGGCATCGTGCTCGCGGCCGCCGGCGGCGTGCTCGCCTACCGCTCCTACTTCGTGGAGCCGAGCGCGGCGGTCGTCATCACCGACGCGGCCGTCCGCGAAGTGCCGAACATGGCGCGCGTCTTCCTCGGCCTCCTGCTGCTCCTGACGGGCGCCGCCCTCGCCCTCTTCGCCGCCCTCCGCCGCAGGTAAAACGGGCCTCCGCGGCGCCGGAAGCCTCGTTTGCGTTTTACCCAACGGGCTGCTATTTTATTTTTCCGTGCCGCGCCGCCTGCGGCGCACACACGGGGCCGTAGCTCAGCTGGGAGAGCGCTTGAATGGCATTCAAGAGGTCAGGGGTTCGATCCCCCTCGGCTCCATCGAGCAGAATTAAATACAGAGGGGCTGCCAACCGGCAGCCCCTCTGTATTTTGGGTGGCGGTTCTCCGTTGAACCTCACGGCTCCTCGTTTCTAACCCGGTCGTGCCGGTGGAGCAACGAGAGGCACTTTCGGCAGGTGACGGCGGCGCGGTCGGCGGTGGCGATGCCCTCCACCTGTGCACGGTGGGCGGCCTCCCTGTCCCGCGGGTTGCAGACGACCATGCCGTCGGTGTCGAGGGCGTGGAGGTCGCGTTTCTGTCGTCTGTCCACGGGCATATGCCTCCGCTCACAGGTTTCTTTTCCAGAAGTCGAGCATGGTGCGTTGGAGGTGCAGCGCGCCGGCGCGGTCGCTGATGCCGTGCTTGCGCATGGGGTAGATCATCTGCTCGAAGAGCTTACCGGACTGGACGAGCGCTTCGGCGAACGCCTGCGTGTTCTGCGGGTGGACGTTGTCGTCGTAGGTGCCGTGGACGAGCAGGAGGCGGCCGTGCAGGTTGGGCGCGAGTTTGACTAAGGAGGAGCGCTCGTACCCTTCGGGGTTCTCGGCCGGCATCCCGACGAGCGCCTCGGCCCACTTGGCGTCGTAGTAGCGCCAGTCCGTGACGGGCGCGCCGGAGATGCCCGCCTTGAACTCCTTCGAGCGCGTCAACAGGCTGAGCGTCATCGAGCCGCCGCCGCTCCAACCCCACACGCCGACGCGGTCAGGGTCAACCCAGGGCTGCCGTTTGAGCCAGCGCACCGCGTCGAGCAGGTCGTTCGTCTCCGGCTCGTAGGCGCCGCGCACGATACTGTTCTCCAACTTCTTGCTGATCCCCGTCGCCGCGCGGTTGTCCACCGTCAGCAGGACGAAGCCTTCGGCGAGGTAGAGCTGGTCGTTGAGCAATGTGCCCGACCACGCGTTGGTGACCGAAGGCGCGGACGGCCCGCCGTAGATGTACATGATGACCGGGTAGCGCCGTTCGGGGCGGAACTCTTTCGGCTTCAGCAAACGCGCGGGCATCCGGAAGCCGTCGGCCGCGGGGATGGTCAGAAGCTCCGGGTACTGCAAGTCGAAGCGCGCGAGCAGCTCCGGCCGCGGGGGCGCCAGCACAGAGACGCGCGCCCCGTCGGGCCGGTGCAGCGTGAGCGCAGGGAGCGTCCGCACGTCGGAGAAGTTGTCGAGGTAGAAGCGCGCGTCCGGCGACATCGAGATGCGGTGCACGCCCGGCTCCGTAGACAGGCGCGTCATCCCCGTGCCGTCGAGCCTGATGCGGTAGAGGTGTCGCTCGACGGACGAGCGTTCGAGGGCCGTGAAGTAGACCCACCCCTCGGCCTCGTCGATGCCGACGACGGCCTGCCTGACCCAGAAGACGCCCGCGCCCGAAGAGGCCAACGCCCAAGGCCCCCGCGTGACCTGATTAACTAGACGGCCGTCCAGGGTGTAACGGTAGAGGTGGTAGTAGCCGTCCCGCTCCGACGCCCAGAGGAAGTGGCGGCCGTCTTTGAGGAAGTGCAGGTCGTCGTGGATGTTGACCCAGGCCGGGTCGGTCTCGGTCAGGACGCGCTCGGCCGCGCCCGTCTCGCGCGAGGCGAAGTAGAGCCCCGACTCGTGCTGGTCGCGCGTGAGCGTCTGCACGCTCAGGCGCCTCCCGTCCGGCAGCCACTTGACGCGCAGGACGTACTCGAAGGGGCGGTCTTTGATGCTCACCCATGTGGTCGTGTCGCGGCCGATCTCGGCGACGCCCACGCGGACGCGCGGGTTGGGGGTGCCGGCCTTCGGGTAGCGCTGCCGGATGAGACGCGGCGCGCTGTCGGGCCGGAAGTCCACGAAGTCACTCTCGCCCACGGCCGACTCGTCGGTCTGGAGGTAGGCCAGCGCGCGCGAGTCAGGTGACCACCAGTAGCCTATGTCGCGCCGCCCGAAAATCTCCTCCCAGTAGACCCAGGACAGACTGCCGTTCAGCAAAGTCTCCGAGCCGTCGCGCGTCACGCGCGTCTCGGTTCCCGTCTCCACCTCCGACACGTAGAGGTCGTGTACGCGGACGAACGCGAGCCGACGCCCGTCGGGCGAGAAGCCGGGCGACTGCTCGGCCGCCTCGGTCTTCGTGAGGCGCGTGAAGCGTGCCGCCGCGAGGTCGAGCAGGAAGAGGTCGCCCTTGAAGAGATAGAGAGCGCGCCGCCCCGAAGGGTCTAACGCCTCGGGCCAGTCGAGCGACCCGGTCACGCCCGAGTCCGGAAGCAGCGCGTTCAGACTCCCCACCGCGGCGGCCATGTCGAGCGCGGGTCGCCGCGCGCCCGTCGCAGGCTCCAACACCTCGAACGTGCGCTCCGCCGCCGGCCGCCTCACGTCCAGCAGCAGCAGCCTGCCGTCCGACAGCCAGGCGTGCGACGGCACGCTCGCGACCCGGCGGCCCTCGTCGAAGGCCCACTCAAACGTGAGGCCGCCCGCGGCCGTCGTCTGCGAACGGGCGGGCGCCGCCCCCGACAACATGACGGCCAGCAGCACGGAGAGACGGAAAGCGCGTGAGACCATCGCTGACACTCCTTACCAAATCAACGTCGAGACTGCCGCCCGTCACTTCGTAATCAGGAGGGGCGAGTTGACGTTGTAGTTATAGAGCAGAGCCTTCTCGCCGCTGACGCGGAAGACGAACTGCTCCGCGCCTTTGCCTTCGCTGAACTCCACGTTGTAGCCGAGAGTGACCATCGTCCCCATCGTGGTCGCGTTGACATGCCATCCGGCCTGCTCCGCCTGCCCCACCGTGCCCAGCTTTCGGCGCAGCGCTTCGAGTAAGGCGAGGAAATCCGCTTCGCTGGCGGACTTCTTAAACTCTTCGTCGGCCTCGGCGTAGATTTCGCGGAACTGGCCCGCGTTATACTGTTCGTGGAAATGGGCGACGGCCGTCTCGGCCAGCCCTTTACCCTTCGTTAAGCCCGTTAAGGAGCATGAGCTACCCGCGATGAGTAACGCGGCCAGGGCGACCAGGCGAAGCTTCTGTTTCGTTCCGTTCCTCATATTCTCCTCTGCGAATCTTAGTAGGATGGCGCCGCGTCTATCATGCACGCGCCCGCCGACGCCTTCGACACTTTTCCGGCCGGCGGCCGAACCCTCATCTGGGGGGCGCGACCTCTTCATGCGTGAGGGTGCGCGGGTGCGCGTAAATCTCTTTGACCCGCTCGGGCGTGTTGTCGGTGACGAGCCAGCTCGACCAGACCATGAACCAAGACCAGAGCGGCTGCGCCTCCAGAATCTCCGCCTTCGGCAACTCGCCCACTTCGCCTAAAGCGATCAGCTTCCCGCCCGCCAGCGCGCGCAACTCGTCGTAGTCCTTCTGCTCGTAGTCGAAGTGGTACACGTCGGCGGCGAGCACGTCCACGTATTGAGGGCCGGGGTAGTACAGGCGGTAGCTGAAAGCTTCGTCCTTCGGGATGTCGCGCGGCGCGTTCGCGTTAAAGACCCAGAGCAGGTTGTTCAGGCCGTGCACGTGCACGAAGCGGTCGAACAACATCTTCCACAACTTCTGGTAACCGTCTCGGCCCTTCTTGTCGCCCCACCAGAACCAGACGCCGTTCATCTCGTGGTACGGCCGCCAGAGGACGGGCACGTGCGCGTCGCGCAGGCGCTTGAGGTGCGCGGCCACGCGGTCGGCCTGCGCCTGCCAGCGCAGGTTCAAGGGCGTGCCCGGCGTCGTCAACTCCTTCCACTGCGCGTCGGTCAGCTCGCCCTGGATGCTCTCCTTCCAGCCGTAGGGCGGGTCGTCCTGCGGGCGGCCGGCGTGCCACATCAGGGTGACGATGTAGCCCTCCCTGTATTTCTTAATCGCCTCTTCGACGATCTCCGGCCCGTAGTCCTTCGTCCCGCCGAGGATGAAGTCGGTGCCCCAGACGGCGGGGCGCTTCCCCGTCAGCGTCTCGGCCACCTCCACGTACTTGTTCAGCTCGTGGTTGTAGTTGTGCTGCCCGGCCAGCGTGTGCTTCCCCCGCAGGCCGTAGAGGTAACTCAAGAGCTTGCGCGCCTCCGGCGAAGCGTCCCTGTTGACGGGCTGGAAGCTTTGGGCTGCCGCGTGCGATGCGGCCAGCAGGAGAAAGACGAGCGTCAGGCTTTTCATCTTCATAATGGTGAAAGCGGTCGGCGGCTACTTCGACAGGCGGAGCATGACAACGTCGTGCGCGGGGACTTCGGCGGCGAAGGGCGTGGCGGTCGTGCCCGCGTCCCGCTTCGCCCACAGGTCGCGTATCTTATAGATCATCTTGTCTGGGCCGAAGCTCGCCTGCGAGAGGCCGTCCGTGACGGCGCGCTGCTTCCAGTCGAACGTGACCTTGCGCGGCGCCTCCCCGCGGTTGAGGAAGCAGGCGGCCCAGTCGCCGCCCTGCAAGGGCTTGAGCCAGACCTCCAGCGCCCCCTCGGCGTAGAGCCTGAAGCCCTCGACGCCGAGCGCGTCCTGATCGACGGCGACGGCCTCGCGGTTGGTCAGGATGGCCTGCGTCTCCCGGCTCATCGCCCGCAGGTCGTTGCCCGCCATGAGCGGCGCCGCCAGCATCGCCCACATCGAGAAGTGCGCGCGGTCCTCGTCCGTCGTCATCCCGTTGCCGACCTCCAGCATGTCCGGGTCGTTCCAGTGGCCGGGGCCGGCGTGCGCGCGCAGGTCTCTTTGCAGGTCGATGATGCGCGTCACGCTCAGGGGCGACCAAGTGCCGTAGCTCTTCTCGCAGTCCCAGCAGTTCGTGATGTCGCCCGTCGTGCGCCAGAGGTGACCGACGTTCTTCGCCCACTCCCAGGGCTTGTTGCTGCCCCACTCGCACAGGCTGAAGACGACGGGGCGGCCGGCGGCGTACAGGGCGTCGCGCATCGTCGTGTAAGCGCCCTCCGCCTTGAGCCCCTCGTTGTTGCACCAGTCGTACTTGAGGTAGTCGATGCCCCACGACGCGTACGTCCGCGCGTCCTGGTACTCGCGGCCGCGGCTGCCCGGCCGGCCGCCGCACGTCTTCGCGCCGGCGTCCGAGTAGATGCCGAGCTTCAAACCCTTCGCGTGGACGTAGTCGGCCAGCGCCTTCATCCCCGAGGGGAAGCGCGCGGCGTCCGGGTGGATGTTCCCCTCGGCGTCGCGCTGGCCGTGCCAGCAGTCGTCGATGACGACGTACTGGTAGCCGGCCTCTTTCATGCCGCTCGACACAAGCGCGTCGGCCGCCTCGCGGATCAGCTTCTCGCTCACGTCGCAGCCGAATTTGTTCCAGCTGTTCCAGCCCATCGGCGGCGTCCGCGCGAGGTCGTCGAACTTCTGCGCCCGCGCCGCGGCGCAGGCGGAAAGGGTGAGAACGAGTGCGAGCGTGATTCTCATCTGGCGTCGGTCTCCTTTCAATGCGCCGCGAGTCTGCGGAGCCGCTCCGTGACGTTCAGCAGCGCGCGGCCGTCGTGGTAGGCGGCCTTCCAGATGCGCGCCTTCGGGGTGTCGGTCGGCGTGCCGTCGCGCCCGACCGTGTCGTAGAGGCCGCGGAACTCTTTATCGACCTGCCGGTCGCGCAAGAACTCCCACTGCCGTCGGAAGGCTTTGAAGTACGCGTCCGTTTCGCGGCCGTAACGTTCGTGCATGAGGAGCAGCGTGTTGAGACCTTCGGCCTGCGCCCACCACTCTTTCTTCGTGTCTTCGGGCTCGCCCGCGGCCGTGCCCTCCCGGTAGAAGCCGCCGTAGGTCTCGTCCCAGCCGTAGGCCAGCGCGTGGTCAACGAGCATCTTCGCCATCCTCGCCGTCGCCGGGTCATCCTTTCGGCCCAGCGCCTCCGACGCTTCGAGCATGAGGTAGGCCGCCTCCACGTCGTGCCCGTAGGAGTCGTGGCCGGGGAGCGCGCGCCAGTCGTTCGTGAAGTAGAGATTCATCGCGCCCGGCTCGACGCTGACACGGTCGCGCACGATTGCGAGTAACTCTTCGAGCCGCCGGCGCAACGTCTCGTCCTTCCAGACGCCGTACAGCTCCGTGAAGGATTCGAGCAGGTGCAGGTGCGTGTTCATCGACTTGTAGCCGAGCGGGAAGCCCGAGACGGGGATTACTTCAACCCTCCCCTTTCCACCCGCCCCCTCGACGACGCGGCCGTCGCGCGTCAGCCACTCGAAGTAGCCGCCGTGCCGCGCGTCGTGCGCGTGCGCGTCCATCCAGCGGAAGGCGCGCCGCGCCAGCGCGAGCGCCGCGGGGTCTCTCGTCGCTTTATAAACCGCGGCCGCGCCGTACAGGCAGAAGCTCATCCCGTAAAGGTGCTTGCCGTCGGTGTAGCGCGGCGTGACGCGCCCCGCGTCGTCCAGGCCCCAGTAGAAGCCGCCCGCCTCCCGGTCCCACATCACGTCGTTCAGGTAGTGGAAGCCGTCCCGCGCTATCGGCAAAAACTGTGCTCTGAGGTCGGGGCGGCGCACCGCCACCTGCGCCGCGACCCACGTCATGCGCCCCTGGAAGACGGAGAACTTGCCCTCGCTCGGCGCCGGCTGCCAGTCGCGCGTGAAGTTGGAGCGGAACCCGCCGTGCTCCGTGTCCACAGTCCGCGGGAACCAGACGCCCAGCACGTCCCGCCGCAGCATCTCCTCGGCCTCTTCGGCGAGCTTCAGATAAGTCTCTCTCCCCGGCCGGGCGTAGTTCGCCTGTGCGCCGCTGTTTGAGACTGCCACGGGGGCGGCGAGCAGGATTATCAGCAGAAGGATGAAGGCGGGTCTACTTTTCACCGGGCCCTTACATTATCACGCGTCCGGTCTGTTTGCGGCCCATATATTTCTTAACGCCGGGCCGCGCTTGTGTAGAATGTGCGCATGGCTAAAACGGTGCTGGCCGCCCTGGCGCTCGTCGTCCTGTCCCTTCTGCCCGCGGCCCGCGCGCGCCAGGCGACGCGGACGATGCGGCTCGACTTCTACCACACGGGCACCGCGACCGAAGAGGTCTTCAGCCTCGACCGCGCCGTCGTCGAGCCCCTGCCGTGGCCGGGCAACCCGCGCCACGCGGTTGACGACTCGAACCTCGGCAAGTACTTCTTCGAAGTCCGTGAAGCGAAGTCGGGCCGCGTCCTCTACTCGCGCGGCTTCGCCTCGATCTACGGCGAGTGGGAGACGACGGACGAGGCCAAGACCGTGCGCCGCACCTTCCAGGAGTCGCTCCGCTTCCCCGCGCCCGACGCCCCCGTCCAGATCGTTCTGAAGAAGCGCGACAAGCAGAACCTCTTCCGCGAAGTCTGGACGACGAGCCTCGACCCTTCGGACATCTTCATCGACCGCTCGCCCCTTCAGGCGCCCGCGCCCCTCATCGAGATTCAGAAGAACGGCGACTCCGCGTCGAAGGTCGATTTCCTCATCATCGGCGACGGCTACACGGCGGCCGAAGCGGCGAAGTTTGAGAGGGACGCGCGGCGGATGACCGAAGTGCTCTTTGCCACCTCGCCCTTCAAGGAGCGGCGCAAAGACTTCAACGTCTGGGCGCTCTGCCCGCCCGCGGCGGAGTCGGGAGTGTCGCGCCCCTCGACCGGCGTCTACCGGGACTCGCCGCTCGGCGCGACCTTCGACGCCTTCGGCTCGGAGCGCTACGTCCTCACCTTCGACAACCGCGCGCTCAGGCGCGCCGCCTCGTTCGCCCCCTACGAGTTCGTCGAAATCCTCGTCAACAACCGAACCTACGGCGGCGGCGGCATCCACAACCTCTACTCGACGGTCGCCGTCGATAACGCCTGGGCCAACTACGTCTTCGTCCACGAGTTCGGCCACCACTTCGCGGGGCTGGCCGACGAGTACTACACCTCCTCGGTCGCCTACGCCCCTTCGGCCGAGCGCGCCGAGCCCTGGGAGCCGAACGTCACCGCCCTGCTCGACCCCTCGGCGCTCAAGTGGAAAGACCTCGTCTCCAACGACACGCCGATTCCGACGCCCTGGGGCAAAGAGGCTTTCGAGGCTTACTCGAACGGGATTCAGGAGCGCCGCCGGCAGATCAGGGCCGAGCGCAAGCCCGAGGAGGTGATGGAGGCTCTCTTCCGCGAAGAACTCGGGCACGAACAGTCCATGTTCAAGCAGGAAAAATATGCCGGCCGGGTCGGCGCCTTCGAGGGCGCGAACTACGAGGCCAGAGGGTTCTACCGGCCCGAGGTCGATTGCATCATGTTCACACGCACGAACCACTTCTGCGCCGTCTGCCGCCGCGCCATCGAGCGCGTCATCGACATGTACACACGCTGAACACGCTTCGGATGAGAAACATGAGGATCAGAATCGCCGCCTGCCTCGCGCTGCTGCTCGTCGCACAGCCCGTCTGCGCACAACAACCGCAACAACCCGCGACCGACGCGACCACGCCCCTGCACCAGTTGCGCCCAAACTACCCCGTCCCCTACGGCATCCCGCAGCCGGAGGAGATCGCCAAACTGCTCAACCTGATTCACGCCTACCTCGACGAGACGACACCCGTAGGCTTCGTCAACTCGCGCACGGGCGCCGCGCTGACCGACTTGAACTTAATCGACCGGGAGACGACCTTACGGCGCGGCGACTTCCGTCTGGTGAGCTACGAGTGGGGCGTGACCTACGCCGGCATGCTTCTGGCGAGCGAGGCGACCGGCGACCCGCGCTTCCGCGACTACACCGAACGGCGCTTGCAGTTCATCGCCGAGTCGGCGCCGTACGTCAGCAAGACCGCGGCCGAGCACGCCTCCGACTGGGGCGGGGGTCTGCCCATGCGCAACCTCGTCGCGCCGCGCGCGCTCGACGACTGCGGGGCGATGTGCGCCGCGATGATTAAGGCGACGCGCGCCGGGAGTAAGGCTAACCTGCGGCCGCTCATCGACACGGCGATCAACTACATCATGACGAAGGAGCACCGCCTGAAGGACGGGACGCTCGCACGCAACCGCCCGCAGCCGAACACCATCTGGCTCGACGACCTCTTTATGAGCGTGCCGGCCCTCGCGCAGATGGGCAAGCTGACGGGCGAGAGAAAGTTTTACGACGAGGCGTGCAGGCAGGTCTTGAGCTTCGCGCGGCGGATGTTCAACCGCGAGCGCGGCGTCTACATGCACGGCTGGGTCGAGTCGATGACGGAGCACCCCGAGTTCCGCTGGGCGCGTGCCAACGGCTGGGCCTTCATGACGGAGGTCGAGCTGCTCGAAGTGCTCCCCGAGAACCACCCGCAGCGCCCGCAGTTGCTTGAGCTGTTAAGGGCGCACGCCAAGGGCCTGGCCGCGTTGCAGTCGGGCTCGGGCTTCTGGCACCAGCTCCTCGACCGCGAGGACTCTTACCTCGAAACCTCGGCCACGGCCATCTACACCTACGCCTACGCGCGCGCCATCAACCGCGGCTGGATCGACGCGACCGCCTACGCGCCCACGACCCTGCTCGCGTGGAACGCCATCTCGACGAAGGTCAACGCGCGGGGGCAGGTCGAAGGTACCTGCGTCGGGACGGGGATGGCCTTCGACCCCGCGTTCTACTACTTCCGACCCGTCAGCCCCTACGCGGCGCACGGCTACGGCCCCGTGCTGCTCGCGGGCGCCGAGGTCATCCGCATGTTGAAGGGCAACCAGTTCGAGATCAACGACAGCTCCGTCCAGCGCCTACAGCCGAAGGCCAACTAGCCGCGTCCGCCTGCGTCGCCGCGGAGCGGCGTCTGAATTTAGCCCGGCCTTTCAAGGCCGGGTTAAGGTTGCGCAAAAAGAGGCCGCGTCGCGTCAGCGACGCCTGAACGAATCGGTGCGGTTCAGGCGTCGCTGACGCGACGCGGCCTCTTTTTAATGTTCGGCGTCCCCGGCCTTGAAAGGCCGGGCTAAATTCATGTGCCGCTGACGCGGCCGATTCGTGCACAGCCTTCGGTTAACTCTCGGTGAGGATGGCGCAGAGCTTCGCGAGATCGATGTTGCCGCCGGAGACGACGCACACGACTTTGCCCGCGCCCGCCTTGCCTTCGAGGGCGCAGGCGACGGGGCAGGCGCCCGCGCCTTCGGCGATGACGCGGTTCCGTTCGGCCAGCAGCCGCAGCGCCGCGGCCACCTGTTCGAGCCCGACGACGAGCGAGCCGTCGAGCAGCCCACGTGCACGCTCGAACATCGCCGGGAAGACCCCGCGCCCGCCGATGCCGTCCACGAAGGTCGGTCGGTAATCGACCGGCCGCGGCTCTCCGGCCGCGAGCGAGGCGGCGAGCGGAGCGGCCGTCTCCACCTCGGCCGCGTAGAGCTTGCAATCCGGCCTCAGCTCGCGCATCGCCGCCGCGATTCCGCACGCCAGCCCGCCGCCGCCCCACGGGATGACGACCGCATCCACGTCCGGAAGGTCTTCGAGGATTTCGAGGGCGATGGTGCCGTTGCCGGCCATCACGTCGGGGTCGTCGAAGGCGTGGACGAAGTGCGCTTCGACGCCCGGGTAAGCGCGTTGCTCGAAGCAGCTCCACCACTCCTCGAAAGGGACTTTGATGACGCGGCCGCCGAGCCGCTCGATGGCGCGGATTTTAGTCTCGGGCGCGGTCTCGGGCGCGACGACCGTGCAGGGGATGCCGAGGTCGCGTGCGCGCCACGCAACGCCCTGCGCCATGTTGCCGGCCGACGCGGTGAGTACGCCTCCCGCCAACTCCTCGCGCGACAGGCACGCCATCGCGTTCGTCGCGCCGCGTATCTTGAAGGAGCCGATGGGCTGTAGGTTCTCCAGCTTGAGGTAGATTTCGGCGGGCGCCTCGCGATAGTTGAGCCGGACGAGCGGCGTACGTATCGCCGCGCCCTTGACGCGGTGTCGCGCCTCCTCGACGGCGGCGAGAGTTGGCAGCATGAGCACCTTCCCCTCCTCCTCTCTAGAAACTGACCCACGTGCCCGCGCCCGTCTCTACGGCCTTGTCGTAGAGGTAGGCGGCCGCCGCCAGGTCTTCGACGCCCAGCCCGAGAGACTTGAACAGAGTAATCTCGCCGTCCGAAGTCCGACCCGGCTTCGCCCCTTTGAGGACTTCCCCTAACTCGGCGCGTATGTGTTCGGGGCCGACGAGCCCTTCCTGCAACGCAAGGAGATAGTCGCCCGCCTCGTTGATGGTCGATTCGACGCTGTCAACGAACAGGCTTGCGGCGGCCACGGTTGCCGCGTCCAGCTCGCGCGTGTGCGGCGTGCAGGAGCCGACCGCGTTCAGGTGCGCGCCCGCCGAGACCCACGCGCGACGCACGACCGGCTCGGCCGAGTTCGTCGCCGTCACAATCAGGTCGGCCCCGCCGAGCGCCTCTTCGACCGTCGCGACGGCCTCGACGGGGAACTCGTAGCTTCCCCGCAACTCCTCGGCGAGTCTGCGCGCGTGCTCGACGTGGCGGCTCGCCACGCGGCAACGCCTGAGAGGTCGGACGTGCGAGATGGCCTCTATGTGAGAACGCGCCTGCACGCCCGCGCCGATGACCGCCAACTCGCACGCTCCCGGGCGCGCGAGCGCATCCGTCGCCAACGCCGAGACGGCCGCCGTGCGCACGGCCGTCACGGCGGAGGCATTGACGACGGCAAGCAGTTCGCCCGTCTCCGCGCCGTAGAGCAGCACGGCGCCCTGATGCGAGTCTTTGCCGCGCGCGGCATTACCCGGGAAGATGCAGATGGCCTTCAGGCCGAAGGCGGCGCGCGGGCCTTCGGAGTAGGAGGGCATGAGCCCCATCACGCCGGCGGCGCCCGAAGGGCGGACGATAGTCCGCAAAGGCTGATGCACACGCCCTTCGGCGAGCGAGACGAGCGCCTCGCGCATGAGCGCGACACACTCCGCCATCGGCAGAAGCTCGACGACTTCGTCGTGGCCTAGTATCAGGACGTTCATGCTGCGCGCCTTTAGTGGCTGCCGAGGTAGCGCTCGCCGGCTTCGACGCGCAGCGGGAGGCGGTTCTGCGCGGGCGGGAGCGGGCAGGTCGCATAGCGCGTGAAGGCGCAGGGCGGACTGTAGGCGCGGTTGAAGTCGAGCGTGACGCGGCCGTCCGCGCCCGGCGGGTCGGCGTAGAGGTAGCGCCCCGCGCCGTAGGTCTCCTTGCCGCTCGTCTGGTCTGCGAAGATGATGAAGAACTGCTCCTCGCCCTTCTCCTTCAGGGCTTCGAGCTTGTAAGGGTGGCCGTCCACCTCGAAGGCCAGCTCGCCCGGCGAGGTCTCCTCGGTCTCCATCCCGAGCACGTTCAGGATGGGCACCTGCTTCGGCGGGTTGTAAGGCTCGAAGCGCGCGCCCACGACCCACTTCCTGTCCGCGGGGTAGTAGTCCGTCCCTTTGAACTCGGCGCGCGCGGGGTTCGCGCGGTCTTTGACGCGCAGTCCCAGACGCTCGCCGCGCTTGACGACGTGGAAGCTGAGCGTGCCCATCTCCAGCACCGTCGGCCCGCCGTCCTCGTCGTCGGACTTGAGTTCGAGCGTGGTGACGGGCTGCCCCTTCGAAGTGATCTTCGCGTCGGGCTTCGCGTCAATCGTCACCTTGCCCGCGGCGAGCCGGAGCGTGCCGGCCAGCGCGGGCGCCTTATCCCCGGGCAGGACGATCTCGTTCGTCGGGTCGCTCCCGAAACGGTTCTCGCCCTCTTTAAACCAGAAGAGGCCGATGAGCGTCAGCCAGCTGTCCTCGCCCTTGAAATTCGCCAGCCGCTTCGCCTTCCACTGCTCCAACCCCTCCTCGTACGAAACGGTCGCCGCGGCCTGCTGCGTGGGAGCCGGCGCAGGCTGCGGCTTTGGCGGCTCCTCCATCTTCGCGCAGGCGGCAGAGAGTGCGAGCGCTCCGGCGAGCACGATGAGTTTACGAATTGACACTCTTTAAAACTCCTTACTTCAATCTTGAGTATAGCGCAGACCATTCAACACGGAGACACAGAGACACGGAGACACAGCTTGGAGTCTATAACTCAAGAAGCTGTGTCTCTGTGTCTCCGTGTCTCTGTGTTCAACGCCTCTCACTTCTGACCGGTCGCGCTCAACTATTGGCGGCGACGCTCGACCCTTGCCGGTTGATGACCTGTGCGGCGAAGCGCTCCATCTCTTCGAGCTGCGGGCTGCACTGGAGCAGGAGCAGACCGGCGCCCGCGTCCTCGAACTCTTCGACCCGCGCCGCCACCCGCTCGGGCGTCCCCACCAGCCCGGAGCGCAGGCCGCGGTTCGAGACCGAGTAGTCTTCGAGCGACACGCGCTGCTCCAACTGCGTGCCCGCGAGCCACTGCTGATAGTTGGCGTAACCTGCCGCCGACTGCCGCACGTCCGTGATGCGCTCAAGCTCTCTCTGCGCCTCTGCTTCGGAGTCGCGCACAATCGTGTAACCCGCCACGCCGTAGATCATCGGCGGCAGGCCCATGCGCTCGCGCCGCGCCGACATGTCGCGCACCTTCTCGCGCACGCGCTCGGGCGGGTCGCCGTGCATCACGTAGGCGTCGCAGCGTGAGGCGATCAACTCTTTCGCCGCCTCCGACTCGCCGCCCGCGTAGATGACGGGGCGCGGCCGAGTCTTTGGTTTGGGTTGCAGCACCGTGTCCGCGACCTTGTAGAACTTCCCCTCGTAAGAGAAGTGGTCTTCCTTCCACGCGCGGTCTACGACTTCGAGCCACTCGGCCGTGCGCGCGTAGCGGTCGTCGTGCTGCTCGAAGTGCACGCCGTACCTCGAAGCCTCCGACGCCCACCACGACGAGACGACATTTAAAGAGAGGCGGTTGCCGCCGCCGATGTGGTCGATGTTGGCGGCCTGCTTGGCGAGGAGCGCGGGGTTGTGGAAGGTGGGCCGGACGGCGACCATCAGCTCCAGGCGCTCGGTCACGGCCGCGAGCGCCGCGGCCGTAGACCAGGCGTCGAGCGACGGCGCCTCGGCGCCCTTGATGTCGTTCAAGTTCAGCTCGGCGACGAGCGTCAGGTCGTAGCCTATCCGTTCGCTCTTCCGCGCGAGGCGGCGGACGTAGTCCCAGCTCGCCTCCATCCCCTCGTCCTCGACGTTCCTCAGCCAGCCGCCGAAGACCGGAAGCCAGTAGCCGTAGCGCATCGGCGCACCTCCTCCTCAAGGTAATCGACCAGCCGCGCGTGTGGGTCGAAGCCCACCACGCGCACCGCGTCCGCGACGAAGTTCGAGAGCGCGTTGATGTCATAAAACCTCGGCCGACCGTCGCGCTCGTCGATCAGATACTCGACGCCGCCGATGTCCAGGCCCGCCTCGGCGGCAATGCGCTCGACCTGCGCGACGATCTCGGCCGGCGGCTCATAGCGCTCGACCTTTAAGCCCGCCTTCGGCGCGTCGGCCAGACAGACCTCGCCGACCGCACTGATGCCCGCGCTCTCCTGCGCCCGCTCCACGTCACAAATCTCCGCCGGGCACAGGTTGAAACTCTCGCCGGAGGTCGTGACCTTCATCGCGTAGAGAAACCTGCCGGCCAGGGTCTCGACCCTCACGATGTGGCCGCCGCCGGCCTTGATGTACTCCTGCACGAGCGCCGTCGAATCAATCCCGAGCTCGACCAACCCGGCCCCGAGCGCGTACTCAAGATCGTCTGCCGTCTCGAAACGCACGATGCCCGCGCCGCGCCCGCCGATGTTCGGCTTGACGACCAGAGGGAATGTCAACTCGCGCGCGGCCTCCCGAACCTCTTCGAGGCCGTTGACGACGCGCGTGCGCGGGAACTCGAAACCCAACGAGGCGAAGAGCGAGAGCTGCAAAGCCTTCGAGGTCTCGTAGTCGAAGGCGCGGCTCCCGTTGACGACGCGCACGCCGAGCCGTTCGAGGTGGCGGAGGTACTGGCGCGTGTAGAAGAGGGCGTTGCCGTGGCCGCGCAGGTAGCTGGACGCGCTCATGCGGTTGAAGAGGAGCGCGAAGGGCGCGCCCGCGGCGCCGGGGTCGAAGCGGTGGCGCGCGGCATCGACTTTAACGTAAGGCGTCCCGCGCGCGTCCAGTTCCGCGAAGAGCGGGCGGAACCATTCGGGGTGCTCGTAGTAGACAGCAATCGGCGGCAGAGGCTCTGCCATGTCGTCCCCTCCGGAAATAGATAAGGCCGCCCCCTGTGAGCGGCCACCGGCCAAACCTTAACCGCCGTTCGCGGTCAAGTCAAGCAACGCGCCCTTCAAACGAAGCCGTCCGTCACGGCGCCGAGGCTGCTCGAAGAGACGAGCCGCGCGTACTTGGCGAGCACGCCGCGCGTGTGGCGCGCGGGGGGCGGAGTCCAGGCGGCACGACGCCGCGCAAGCTCATCCTCGGTGACGTTGAGATTGAGCAGACGCGCCTCGGCATCGACGGTGATGGAATCCCCTTCCTCGACGAGCGCGAGCGGGCCGCCCACGGCCGCCTCCGGCGCGACGTGGCCGACGACCATCCCGTAGGTGCCGCCCGAGAAGCGCCCGTCGGTGATGAGCGCCACGGCGTCGCCGAGGCCCGCGCCGATGATGGCCGAGGTCGGCGCCAGCATCTCGCGCATGCCCGGCCCGCCGCGCGGCCCTTCGTAGCGGATGACGAGCACGTCGCCGGGCTTGATCGAGCCGCGCAGGATCGCGGCGAGACATGCCTCTTCCGAATCGAACACGCGCGCCGGCCCGTTCAACTGCCGCGTCTTCACGCCGCTGATCTTCGCGACCGAGCCCTCGGGCGCGAGGTTGCCTTTCAGCACGGCGAGGTGGCCGTCCGGGTAGACGGGCCGCTCGAAAGGTCGGATCACGTCCTGGTCTCGGCGCGGCGTGTCGGGCACGTCGGCGAGCACTTCGGCAAGGGTCTGCCCCGTCACCGTCAGCGCGTCGCCGTGCAGCAGGCCGTTCACCAATAACATCTTCATCACCTGCGGGACGCCGCCCGCCGCATGCAGGTCGGTCGCGACGTAGCGGCCCGAAGGCTTCAGGTCGCACAGCACGGGCGCGCGCGCGCGTATCGCTTCGAAGTCTTCGAGCGCGAGCGGCACACGGGCCGCGTGCGCGATGGCGAGCAGGTGGAGCACCGCGTTCGTCGAACCGCCCACGGCCATCACGACCGTAATCGCGTTCTCGAAAGCCTGCCGCGTCAGGATGTCGCGCGGCAGGATCTGCCGGCGCACGGCCGCGGCCAACACCTCCGCGGAGCGGACGGCGCTCTCCACCTTCTCTTCGTCCTCGGCCGCCATCGTCGAAGAGTAGGGCAGGCTCAGGCCCATCGCCTCGATGGCCGAGGACATCGTGTTCGCCGTGTACATCCCGCCGCAGGAGCCGGCGCCGGGGCAGGCGCGCCGCTCGACTTCGAGCAGGTCTGACTCCTTCATCTTCCCGGCGCAGAAGCTCCCGACCGCCTCGAAGGCGCTGACGACCGTCAGGTCTTCGCCGCGGTAATGGCCGGCCTTGATGGTGCCGCCGTAGACGAAGACCGAAGGGATGTTCATGCGCGCGATGGCGATCATCGCGCCCGGCATGTTCTTGTCGCACCCGCCGATGGCGAGGACGCCGTCGAGGCTCTGCCCCTGGCAGACCGTCTCGATGGAGTCGGCGATGACCTCGCGCGAGACGAGCGAGTACTTCATCCCCTCCGTCCCCATCGAGATGCCGTCGCTGACGGTGATGGTGCCGAAGGTCTGCGGCATCGTGCCGGCGGCGGACAACGCCCCGACCGCGCGCTCCGTCAGCACGTTCAACCCCGCGTTGCACGGCGTGATGGTGCTGTAGCCGTTCGCCACGCCGACGACCGGCTTCTCGAAGTCGTCGTCGCCGAACCCCACCGCCCGCAGCATCGCCCGGTTCGGCGTCCGCTCGACCCCGTGCGTGACGGTTCTGCTTCTGAAGTTGTCGCTCATAAAAAAATAGGCGGCAGGAGGTCGCCGCGTCAGCGGCGCTTGAATGTAGCCCGGCCTTTCAAGGCCGGGAACGCCGACGATTATAAACGTGCCGCGTCGCGTCAGCGACGCCCGAGCCGGCCCGGCCCGTTCAATCGTCGCTGACGCGACGCGGCGCAATATCTTTGTCGCTACCCCCGGCCTTGAAAGGCCGGGCTAAATTCATCTTGCCGCTGACGCGGCAGACATCATACCGCCGTCTGCATGGGTCTTTAATTCTTCGCCTTATCAACTAGACGCCCGCCGCTGAGCCACGGCATCATCTCGCGCAGGTTGCGGCCGACCTGCTCGATGGGGTGGTCTTCGGTCTGGCGTTCGAGGTCGCGGAAGCGCGCCTTGCCGTTGCGGTTCTCGCGCATCCACTCGCGCGCGAAGGCGCCCGACTGTATCTCGGCGAGGAGGTGGCGCATCCTGCGCTTCGTCTCGTCGTTGACGACGACGGGGCCGCGCGTCATGTCGCCGTACTGCGCCGTGTTCGAGATGGAGTAGCGCATCTCGCTGATGCCGCCCTCGTACAACAGATCGACGATGAGCTTCATCTCGTGCAGGCACTCGAAGTAGGCCATCTCGGGCGCGTAGCCCGCCTCGGTCAGAGTCTCGAAGCCGGCCTTGATGAGCGCCGTCAGGCCGCCGCAGAGCACGGCCTGTTCGCCGAAGAGGTCGGTCTCGGTCTCCTCGCGGAAGGAGGTTTCGATGACGCCGGCACGGCCGCCGCCGATGGCCGAGGCGTAGGCCAGCCCGAGGTCGCGCGCGTCGCCCGTCGGGTCTTGATTCACGGCGAGCAGGCAGGGCACGCCCGCGCCGCGGACGTACTCGGAGCGGACGAGGTGGCCGGGGCCTTTGGGCGCGACCATGAAGACGTTCACGTCCTCGGGCGGCTTGATGAAGCCGTAGTGGATCGAGAAGCCGTGCGAGAAGGAGAGGTACTTGCCGGGCGTCATCGACTCGGCCACCTCGCGCGCGTACACGTCCGCGGCCTGCTCGTCGGGGACGAGCATCATCACGATGTCGGCCTCGGCCGCCGCCTGCGCCACGGGCAAGACCTTGAGCCCCGCGCCTTCGGCCTTCGCCCGCGAAGGGCTCTCGGCCTTGAGGCCCACGGTCACGTCAACGCCTGAGTCCTTCAGGTTGTTCGACTGCGCGAACCCCTGGCTCCCGTACCCGATGACCGCGACGCGCCGCTCGCGCAGCGCCCCCACGTTCGCATCC
>JBJMGP010000154.1:0-59192 GCA_045807865.1 Pyrinomonadaceae bacterium | reverse complement strand
GCCCGCGCCAGCGCCGCCACGAGCAGCAGCAGGTTCCCGCTCTCCTCGACGGGCATCTGATTCTCCTCCGTCCGCTCGCCGCCGCCGTAGGTCTGGCCGTTCGCCAGAGGGTAGGTGCCGAGGTCGTGCGGCGCGAACGGGAACTTCCAGCGCGCCGAGCCCGCGTAGTCGAGCACCGGCCGGAGCTGCGCCTTCAAGAGCTGCGGGTTGAAGAGGAGGAAGAAGGGCGCGGACGGATAGGTCACGTCCACGGTATCGATGGAACCGTTGCTGAAGTTCTCCTTCGAGAAGAAGAGCGGCGTCCCGTCCCAGTCGGCCGTCAGCTTGTGCGCCGCCACGGCCTGCCGGAAGGCGAGCGCCGCCACGCGCGCGTACTCCTCGCCGCCCGCCGCGCGCAGGTCGCCCAACAGTTCCGCGTCGAACTTCTCGCAACGGTCTTTGAGCGAAGCGTAGTCGCGCTCCGCCGCCTGCAAAAGGTCTGCGGCCTCCGCGCCCTTGCGCCGCCAGTAAGGACGCAGACGGCGATTGAAGTACTCGACCGAGTAGCCGTCGTCGTAAGCGAGCAGCAGGTGGCGCGCGACCGTCTGCGCGCCGACCGAACCCAGGTCGATGACCGCCGCGAGCGCGGGCATCTGGTCTTTCGCGGCGCGCGGCCTTTGCAGGTCGTCCGTGTCGGGCAGCGCGCCCGTCTCCGCGTAGCCACGCCGCGCCGCCTGATTCCACGCGATGACCTCCGACCCGGCCGCGGACGGCGGGACGGCGAGGTAGAGGTGGCCCCAGTCTATGCGCAGGTCGTCGCCGAACTTTTCGAGCACGGGCTGCTGCTGTGTGCCCACGCTCAGCACTCGCAGCTCGCCGACCTTCGCGCGCATCCACGTCACACGCTGGTCGGTGGTGTTGACGGCCAGTTCCGCCGTGCAGTCGAAGTAGAGCGAGACCTGATGAGAACGCCCGTCCGTGGCCCTCGCCTCCCACGTCAGGTAGGTAACGGGGCGGGACATCACTTCGAGGTCTGCGGGCAGCAAAGGGCTCATGAAGGTGAGCGCGAGCGCGACCCCGGCCGCCTCGAAGCGGTAGACGGTGCGGGTCGGCGTGACTTCGAGCCCGGTCTGACTCAACGGCTCGGGCAGAGGGTTGCGGGACTGCCCCATCAAGCGGTACGCATGGCCGTCGATGCGCACCATGCCGACCATGCCGTGCGGCGCGCCCGTCCAATGCTTCGTGCGGTCGTCCGGCAGACGGTCGCTCATCGACCACACGCTGAAGTAAGGGTCGTGCGTCACCAGCGGCACGGCCGGCGGCCGCAAAGGCGCAGGCGTCTGAGCCGCAGACACGGCGGCGGCGGCCAGCAGTAACAGGCCAGCCGCCGCCGCCCGAACCAACGTCGAACCCTTTGAGCGTCTCATCGAAGAAGACCGGAGAGCTTTACCCGCGCGCTTCTCAGGCGATGACCTGACCGCGCGTCTTGTTGAGTTGGTCGGCGAGCACGGCGAGCAGGATGACGGCGCCGAGCGCGATGCGCTGCATGTACGGGTCAACGCCGGCGAGGTTCAGGCCGTTATTGAGCACGCCGATGAAGACCGCGCCCCACAGCGTCGCGATGACGCTCCCGCGCCCGCCGTTCAGAGACGTGCCGCCGACGACGACCGCCGCGATTACGTCCAGCTCGTACTGGTTCCCTGCGTTCGGCACGCCCGCGCCCAGACGTGACGCAAGCACCAGCCCCGCCAGTCCCACCAGCAGCCCGTTCAAAAGGTAGACGAGCATCGTCACGCCCTTGATGTTCACGCCGGCGAGGAACGCCGCCTCGCGGTTCCCGCCCACGGCGTAGACGTAGCGCCCGAACGTCATCCGCTTCAAAACGAACCAGCCGGCGGCGAAGACCAGCAGCATCAGCCAGACGGGCACGGGCACGCGCAGGAACAGCTCGCGCCCGTAGAGGCCGAAGCCCGGCGGGAGGTCGCTGATCGAGCGGCCGTCGGTGATGACGAAGGCCAGCCCGCGGCAGATGGTCAGCATCGCCAGCGTCACCACGAAGGGCGGCACGCGGAACCGCGCGACCATCAAGCCGTTGAAGACGCCGACCGCCACGCCCACGCCGATTGCGGCCAGCGCCGCCAGCGCCACCGCGCCCGGCACGCTCGCCGCGGCGACCATCGCCGCGACGATGCCGGCGAGTGCCGCCACCGAGCCGACCGAGAGGTCGATGCCGCCCGTCAGGATCACCGCCGTCATGCCGACGGCGAGGATGCCCGTGATGGCGATGCTCAGCGCGATGTTGATGAGGTTAGGGACTGAGAGGAAGGCCGGCGCGTAGAAGGCGAAGAAGACGGACTCCAACACTATCGCGACGACGATGACGTACTCGGCGATGGTCTGCCACTGAAGATATCGCGGGCGCGGCGCGACCTCGGGCTTGCTGGCGGTTTCACTCATGGGAGTTCGCCGCGAAGCGGCGCTTGAATTTAGCCCGGCCTTTCAAGGCCGGGTAAGTCGAGTCGAAGCCGGCCGCGTCGCGTCAGCGACGTTTGAACGGTTCAGGCGTCGCTGACGCGACGCGGTACATCCGCCACGGGTGACCGGGCGTTGAAACGCCCGGCCAAATTCAGACGCCGCCCCGCGGCGCAGACAGTCGCGCACTTACTTCAGCGAGTTGGCGTCCACGATCTTGACCGGCACGGCGATGCTCTTCTCGACGGGGCTGCCGGCGAAGTGCTTGCTGATGGCCTCGATGGTCTTGGCGCCGAGGTCGCGCGGCTGCTGCGCCACGTCGGCCTTCAAGGCGCTGCCGCGCTGAATGGCCTTGACCGCCTCGGGGATGGCGTCGTACCCGACGATGACGAGGTCGTTCTTGCCGCGCGCCTCGGCCGCCGACAGAGCCCCGAGCGCCGAGTCGTCGTTGATGCCGAAGATGCCCTTGAGGTTGGGGTTCCCCTGGAGCATGTCCTCGGCGGCCTTGAGCGCCTTGTCGCGCAGGCCGCCGCCGTTCAAAGAGGCGGCCACCTTGATGCCGGGGTACTTCTTCATCTCCTCCTTGAAGCCCGTCTCGCGGTCGAGCCCCGACTGCACCTCCGGCTGGCCGATGACGCCGACCTCGCCCTGGCCGTTCAAAGCCTTGGCGATGAACTCGGCCGCGAGCCGGCCGCCCGAGAGGTTGTCGGAGGCGACGTGCGCGACGACCTGCCCGCCCTGCGCCGCGATGTCGGCGGTGAAGACGGGGATGCCGGCGCTGTTGGCCTTCTCGATGGCCGGGGCGATGCCCTTCGAGTCGGCCGGGCAGAGGATGATGGCGTCCACCTTCTGCACGATGAAGTTGTCGATCTGCGACTGCTGCTTGGCCAAGTCCATGTCGCCCGAGGTGACGATGAGCTGGTAGCCCTGCTTGTCGGCGGCCTCCTTGAGGCCCGCCTCCAGGTCTTTGTAGAAGACGTGCTCGCGCGTCAGGAGCGTCACACCGATGCGCTTGCCGCCGGCGGCGCCGCCGCCACCGCCCGCGCCCTTGTTGCAGCCGCTCGACACGAGTAGGAGCCCGACGAGGAGGGCCAGGCAGAGTGCGTAAACGTTTAATCTCATCGGTTGAGTCAGACCTTTCGGTTGAAGCTTGGAAGAGCGCGCCTCGCGGCGCCGTCGCCCGCCGGGGGACGTGCGCCCGCCTCGCGGGGGTCTATGCTATGATTCAGAATCTAGAGAGCAAACGGGACGTAGAACTTCCGGATGTGAGTCGAACATTAACAGTTCGACGCGCCGGCCGACAAGCGGCCAGGAAGCTCTGAAAGTTCAAACGCTCAGAACCAGATGACTGAGACGAAGCGAAGCGTCGCCTTTATCCACACCTCGCCGGCGGCCATCGGCCCCTTGATGCAATTCTACGCGGAGGCCGCGCCGGAGATCGAAATCACGAACCTGCTCGACGACGGACTGCTCCGCCTGCTCGCGGCCGGCAGGGCCGGGGACGTGCGCCGTCGGCTCGCCGAGATGCTGCGCGCGGCGGCCGAGACTTACGAGCCGGAGCTTGCGATGGTCACCTGCTCCTCGGTCTCAAGGGAGCTGACGCAGTCGTTGGCGCGCGACTTCGACTTTCCGGTCTTGAAGATCGACTACCCGATGGCGCGCCGCGCGGTCAGCGCGGGCCGCCGGATCGGCGTCGCCGCCACGTTCCCGCCGACCCTCGTCCCCACGTCCAGACTGTTGCGCGAAGCGGCGCAGGAGGCCGGCCGCGAAATAGAGATAGTCGAAGAGGTCGCGCCCGAGGCTTACAAGGCCCTGCTCGCCAACGACGCGGCGACTCACGACGAACTGCTGGCCGCCGCCGTCGAGAGCTTACAACGCAAGGACGTCTCGGCGGTCGTCCTCGCGCAGGTCTCGATGGCGCGCACGCTCCCTCTTCTTGAACGCGGCGCACGCGTCCCAGTCTTGACCAGCCTCCACACGAGCCTCGAAGCGATCCGCGAGGCGCTCGGCCTTTCCAGTTGAGATGACCGGCAGACTCCTCTTCGGCGCCGTCGCCGACGACGACACGGGCGCCAGCGACCTCGCGGGGATGCTGGCCGAACAACGCTTGCGCACGCTGCTCGTCATCGACCTCCCCGAACAGAGGCAGTTTGCAGAGTGGAGCGAAGGGCACCACGCGGTCGTCATGGCCGAAGGCACGCGCAACCTCCGCCCCGCGGAGGCGCGCATCCGCACACGCGCCGCGATCAGGCTCCTCAAGTCGAGAGACCCACGTGCCTTCCAGATCAAGTATTGCAGCACGTTCGACTCGACGCCCGAGGGCAACATCGGCCCGACCATCGACGCCGCGCTCGAAGCGCTCGGCGAAGAGTTCACCGTCGCGCTCCCCGCGCTCCCCGTCAACGGCCGGACAACCTACCAGGGTTACCACTTCGTCAACGGGCAGTTGCTCAGCGACTCGCACATGCGCAAACATCCGCTGACGCCGATGACCGACCCGAACATTGTTCACCTGCTCGGCCTCCAGACCGCGCGTGAGGTTGGTATCGCGCGCTACGAAGAGGTCGAGGCCGGCCCCGAAGAACTCAGACAGTGCTTCGAGAGACTGCGCGGGTCTGGCTTCGCCGTGGCGGTCGTAGACTGCCTGAGCGACGTGCACGTCGAGACGATCAGCCGGGCCTGCGTGGATTTGCGTCTCGTGACCGGCAGTTCCGCGTTCGGCGCGGGACTGCCGCCCGTCTGGCGCGAGCGCGGGTGGGTTGAAGAGTTGCCCGCGCCGCCGCTGGACACGCCCGCGGCGGGCGAGTCGCGCGGCGGGTGCCTGGTCGTCGCGGGAAGCTGTTCTTTCGCCACGCGCGCACAGAACGCCTGGATGATTGCGCGCGGCGCACCGGCCTTCCGCGTCGAGCCGCGTGAACTGCTCGGCGAAGGGTTCCGCCCCGCGGCTCTCGTCGCGGAGGTGCGCGCGCACGTGGCCGCGGGGCGTGACTGCCTGCTCTACACGACGGACGAGCCTTCGGAGGTGGCGCGCGTGCAGGAGTGGGCTGCGGGCGAGGGACTGGACGTGCCCGCGCTCGGACAACGCCTCGCGTACGCGTTAGCCGACATCGTGTCGGAGATTATCGAAGGCCAGACGGTCTGCGGCCTCGTCTTCGCGGGTGGCGAGACCTCGGGCGCGCTCTGCCGCCGTCTGAACTTAGGCGCGCTCCGCGTCGGGCGCAATATCGAGCCGGGCGTGCCGCTCTGCTACTCGCTCGGGCGTCACCGCCTGCCCGTCGTGCTCAAGTCCGGCAACTTCGGCGGCATGGATTTTTACAGCAAGGCGCTCGAAGCCGTGACGCGCCCCGGCGAGTATCTCTTCTAGGGGATTGTGCGAACGATGGAAGACGCCGTGTTGGAAAACTTGTGTGAGGCCGCCGAAAGCTTTTACAGACGGGGCTACGCCTTCGGCTCGACGGGCAACATCTCCGTGCGCGCGGGCGAGCGCGTCTGGATCACTCCGACGGGGAAGTCCCTGAAGGGTTTGCGGCCCGGGCAGCTCGCGTGCGTGAACTTAACGGGCGAGAGCCTGAACGAGAACCGCCCGTCGAAGGAGTTCCCCTTCCACCTCGCCGTCTACACGCGGCGCGAGGACGTGCGCGCGGTCGTGCACCTGCACACGCTCTACTCGGTGGCGCTCTCGTGCCTCGACTCCTTCGACGCGGAGAAAGGGCTGCCGCCGCTCACGCCCTACTACTTCATGCGCGTCGCGCCGCTGGCCGTGCTCCCTTACTTCCGCCCCGGCTCTTCAGGCTTGGCCGAAGCGGTCGGCGAGGCCGCGCCCCGGCACAACTGCATGCTGCTCCGGAACCACGGCGTCGTCTGCGCCGGCTCGACGCTCTCCGAGGCCGTCGACCGGACGGAAGAGCTTGAGCAGACGGCGCGCCTCCACTTCATCCTTCGCGGCGAGCACGTCCGGCTCCTGACCGTCGAACAGGTCGAAGAGTTGAAGAGAACGTTCGGCTGAAGGAAGGGAAATTAACAGGGATGGACAGGATGGTCAGGATAAGAGTTTCCTTATCCTGACCATCCTGTCCATCCCTGTTTGAATCTCTTCTATCTCAGGCTATGCCCTTGAGCCAATCCATATCCCTTCCCCTGTGTGCGGCCTGCTGGTCGAGCGCCTGTTCTACCGTCCAGCCTTGATGGATGATGCCGCCGACGGCCTCGATGACGGCCAGCGGGTCGTCGTCGCCGGGGTAGAGAATGTTGCGGCCGACGAGCGCGCCGCGGACGTTCGGGCCGGCCTGCAGGCCCGCGGCCAGCTCCCTCAGGAAAGGCGTCGCGTCGCCGACCGGCTCGCCGCCGAGCAGCAGGATGGGCAGCGTCGTCGCGTTCGCCACCAGCTCGTAGCTCTCACAGTACGGCAGCTTCAGCCAGAGGTAGCGCGCGCTGTCGCCCAGGGCCGCCGCCGCGCCCGCCGTCCGCGCCAGCTCTTCGGCCGTCTTGACGATTCGGTAGACTCCGTGCCGCCCGTCCGACTCTTTCACGACCGGCAGCGACTCTAAGAACATCGGCAGGCCGACCGCGTTCAATTCGGTGATGGCCTTGACGGTGTCGAGCAAAGTCTTCCGCGAATCGGGCTCGTCGTCGCAGATGCGCAGGAGAATCTTCGCGCCGTCGAGTCCCCACTCCTTGCACGAGGCCGCGGTCGGCCCGGAGTTCGGGTCGTCAATCTCCCAGACGCTCCCCAGCAGGCCGCCGCGGTTGAAGCTCGCGAGCAGAACCTTCTCGTCGAGGAAGCCGGCCGCGCCCGACTCCTTCAGCAGGTCGTGGACGATGAGCAGGTCTTCGAGGATGTCCATCGTGGCGAGGAGCCCGTCCACCCCGCCGGACATCAACACGCGCAGGATGCGCGCCATGTACTCGCGCCGGTCGGCCATCCTGAGCGGGTCGTTGCCCACGCGCGTCACGCGCCGCGCCGGGTGGTCGGCGGCAAGGATGTTGAGCTTGCCGTCCTTCGTCAGACTCTCGCGCCTCTTTCTCTTCTGCGCCGCGCGCAGGGAACGCTCGGGGTCTGTGACCCTCACGTCGGTCACCTTCGCCAGCACGGAGGCCGGCAGAAATTCTTTCGCGTCAAAACTCAAAAGTCAGAACCCTCCCCTCTCTTCGACGAATCCGAGAGCCTCCGCCTCGTAAGGCATGAAGTTGGCGCAGCCGTGGCGCGTGACGACGATGGCGCCGCAGGCGTTCCCCATCCGCGCCGCGCGGTACAAGTCCCAGTCTTTTAGATACCCGTAGAGGAACCCGCCCGCGAAGGCGTCGCCCGCCCCGAGCACGTTGAGGACATCGACCTTGAAGGTCGGCGCCTCTAAGACCTTCCCGCCGCGCGTGTGGACGAGCGTGCTCGCGGCCCCGCGCTTTAAGACCAGAGCCTCCGGCCCCGCGGCGAGCACGCGCGCGACGGCCTCGCCCGTCGTGCCCGAGAGGAAGGCCGCGCTCACCTCCTCGAACGTACCCAACACGACATCGACGAGCGGCAGGAGCGCCCGGACGGCGACGCCGTAGGCGCGCACGTCCGACCAGAGTTCGGCGCGGAAGTCGAGGTCGAGAATGACTACGGTGTGATGGGCGCGCGCCTGCTCGGCGGCGAAGAGGGTGGCGTCGCGGCTCGGCTGCCGCGCGAGCCCCGAGCCCGTCAGCAGCAGCGCGCGGCTCGCGGGGATGGGGGCGGCGAGCACGTCGTTGATGTTCAGCTCGAAGTCGGGGCCGCCCTCCCGGTAAGGGACAATCGGGAAGCGGTCGGGGGGCTCGATGCCGAGCAGGAAGGCGCTCGTGCGCCGGCCGCGCTTGCGCACCCCGTACTTCGTCTCGACGCCCTCGCGGTCGAGGAAGCTCTTGACGAAGTCGCCGACGAGGTCTTCGCCCACGGCGTTGAGGAGCGCCGTGCGCAGCCCCAGACGGCGCGCGCTGACGGCGATGTTGGTCGGGCAGCCGCCGACGTAGGCGGCGAAACTTTTAATCTCGGTGAAGGGTGCGCCGACCTCGTTCGCGTAGAGGTCGATGGAACTACGCCCCATCGTCAGCAAGTCGAACTCGCGCTCCATCCCTCTCCCCTTGTCTGCCATTCCCCTAAGCCGCCTCCGCCAGAGGCCGGCGCGGGTCGATGAAGAGCCACATCACGACCCCGCAGGCCATCACCGCCGCCGCGATGTAGAACGGGAGCGTCCACGAACCCAGACGCTGCACCACGAAGCCGAAGACGATGGGCGCCAGCGTGCCCGCCAAGTTGCCGAACGTGTTCGTCGTCCCGCTCACCACGCCCGAGCGGCTGCGCCCGATGTCCATGCAGGTCGCCCACACGGCGGGCGTCGTCAGGAACTGGAAGAAGAGCGCCACCGAGATGAGCGCCGCCGCGACGAAGCGATCTTGCGCGAGCCCGACGAAGACCAGCATCAACGCGCTCATTGTCAGCCCGAAGGCGCCGAGGCCGCAGCGCGCGAGCCTGTGCGCGCCGCGCCGGACGAGCGTGTCGGTGATCCAACCGCCGCACAGGAAGGCTACCACCCCGCACAGCCACGGCAGCGAAGAGAAGATGCTGGCCCACTCCGTGTCGAAGCCGCGCGCCCTGATGAGGTAGGTCGGCAGCCAGGTGATGTAGAAGTAGAGGCCGTAGCCGTAACAGAAGTACATCGCGCACAGGAAGATGATGTTCCGGCTCCGCAGGAAGGTGCGCCACGGAATCTTGTGCGAGTGCGAGCGCGCGACGGGCAGGCCGCCTCGGATGACTTCGACCTCCGCCTCGTTCACCGAGGGGTGCTGCTCGGGCGTGTCCCGGAACCAACGGTACCAGACGAAACACCAGACGGCGCCGAGCACGCCGAACTCGGCGAAAGGGAGCCGCCAGCCCTGCCACTCGATGAGCCGGAAGACGATGAAGGGCGTGGCCGTGGCGCCCAGCGCGTGGCCGATGCAGACGGCGCCCATCGCGCGGCCGCGCTGCGACGCCGGGAACCAGCGCGAGACGGTCGAGGCGCTGTTCGGGATGGCGCCGGCCTCGCCCGCGCCGAAGAGCAGGCGGATAAAGAAGAGCGAGTAGAAGCCGACGGCCGCGGCCGTCAGCGTCGTGAACGCCGACCACCAGAGCACGATGCGCGCCAGCGCGCGGCGCGTGCCGAAGCGGTCGCCGAGCCAGCCGCTCGGGATCTCCAGCAGCGCGTAGGAGAGCGTGAAGGCGCTGTAGATGTAGCCCATCGTCTCCGCGTTGAAGTTGAACTCCTTCATGATGGACGGCCCGGCGATGGAGATGCACAGGCGGTCGAGGTACGTGAGCGACGCCAGCGCCACGAGCAGCGCCAGCACCTTGTAGCGCGCGTTTGTCGCCCGCGCCGCGTCGAACGTGGCGGCGGGGATTCGGGTCTCGCTGACCTGCATAGCCGCTGACCTCCTTAGCGAGTTGATCGGGTGCGCTTGATAACTCCCACCGTCTCCGCGAAGACTACTCGATGATGGCGACCCGGCCCGTCGAAGGCTTCACCTTCAGCGTGAATATCTGCCGCGGGCCGATGCCGAAGGTGAGGCCGCCTGCGCTGGCGGGGATCGTCCGGCCGCACTCCTCGACCGCGTTGCAGGCCTCGCCCGAGATGCCGGACAGCAGGCCGCCCACCGTCACCGGCGCGCGCGCGCCGCTCAACTCGATGAAGCGCATCACCGTGCCCGTGCCGTCCTCGGCCTGCTTCCAGGCGCTCAGGAGCACCGAGGGATTGTCGACGCTCAGGAAGCTCGACTGCGCCGCCGGCAGGGTCTTGCGCGCGGGGTAGGTCTGATCCTGCGCCTTGACGAGCGTGCGTTCGAGCGGCGTCGTCTCCTCCCACCCCATGCGCGCCATCGCCGTCCGGTCTAAAACGCGCGCGCTCGTCAGCACGTAGCGGAACGTGAACTCGCCCCCCTGCGCCGCGACGTAGTTGGTGTTCCAGTAGTTGTTCATGACGTATGAGTAGAGCGCGGGCGCGCGCCGCCCGAACTCCTTCGGCCAGGTGCCGCGTACGATATCACCGAACGTCCAGAGGAACGAATCGCGGTTGACGACGGCGACCGTCAGGGTGTCGTCCCCCACCGACGCCCAGTTCTGCGACGAGAACCATTCGAGCCCCGCCCCCGGCATCATGTCCTTCGCAGGATCGACGACCGCGCTCTGCACGTCGAAGTGAAACCGCGGGTCGCGGACGGCGACGGGGAAGGCGAAGTAGACGCCCTCCTTCCGGGAGACCGCATCTTTGCGCACGCGGTAGTTGATCTCGATCTTCTTCTCGTCGTCGAAGAGGACGACCTCCGTCTCGACGCGGGGCGTGTTCGGCGCGCTGCTCTCAAGGTGGGCGACGATGGTCGTCGGGGTCTCTTCCACCGAGACGACGCGTCCGGCCGCCGCCCCGTGCACTTCGAGCCGCGCGACGGGCGAGGTCTTGCGGTACGTGAGCAACTGGTTCGGGAAGCCTTCGCCGCCCGTCACGTAGAGGTACTGGCCGAAGCGGTACGGGCTCGAAGCGTCCACCAGCTCGCGCCCGAGCTGCTTGTCGTAGATGCTCTGGATCGAACCGCTCTCGGCGTCGAACCGGACGCGGTAGAAGTTGTTCTCAATCGCGTCGGGCTGGGTCGTCGGGGCGGGCGTGCTTGAAGTGGTCGTTGACGAAGTCGTCTGCGCCGGCGCCTTGTCGCGGACTTGGAAGGTGCGGTAGCCCATCGGGGGGACGGCGCGCGCCATGAAGCGTACGCGCTGGTAGGCCGGCTCGTCGTGCAGCACTTCGAAGGGGACGACGCGCCGCGTCTCAAGGTCAACCAGCTCGCGCGTCTTCTGCAAGTCGAACTCGACCCAGCCGTCGCGCCGCCAGTTGAGCGTGTTGAAGACGACGAGCGCGCGGGAGGGAGTCTCGACGCTCCCGGCAATCGTCGTCATCGCGCGGTCGAGCACGTAGTCCAGACGGTCGCGCGCCGTCAACGCGCGCAGACGCTTGTAGGCCAGCTCCCGCTCCGAGTCTTCGCTGTGCGGCTCGGTCACGCTGCGCCCCCAGCCCCACGTGTGCTCGTTCATCACGAAGATGCTATCCCACATCGAGTCCAGCGCCGAGCGCGGCGGGCGCGAGCGCGGATCGACGAGTGAGGCGATGGTCGAGAGCTTCTCGGCCGAGACGGCGCGCCGCTCGTTCTCGCGCTCGATGGCGGCGTAGGCCGCGTCCGACGCGACACCGTCCTCCCAGTACGGCCCGCCGTCGCCGCGCACGACGGGCAGCCTGCTCTCAACCCCGGCCGCAATCTTCTCCAGCGCCTCGCCGAAGCCGGCGAAGGCGAGCCGCGGGTATTCGAACTGCGCGTTCCACTCGCGCACGATGTCGGCCTGCGTCCTGTGCAGCGAGGTGTTCTCCCACTGGCTGCCGTGAAGCAGCACCGCCGAGGGCGCGTAGTCGGGCCGCTCGTAAACCTGTAGGAAAGTCTGCATGCCTTCGTAGCCGTTAGCCAACTTCGGCGGCAGGCCGAACTCGCTCCCGATCTGGTGGTAGTGGCGCGCGTACCAGAGCAGCACGCGGCTCCCATCCGGCCCCTCCCACCAGAAGGGCGAGCGCCGGTGCAGGTCGCCGAGCATCAGCGTCGGCCCGCGGTCGGCGTTGGCCGCGGCCGAGAAGTATTTGATACCCGCCGCCGAGAGGATTGATGCGTATGACCAGGTATACGACGGCACGTCCGTGATGTTGACGTAGTCCCAGGGGCCGCCGTGCTCGCGGTTGAGCTTGTGCGAGGCGTAGAAGGAGCGCAGCAGAACCTCGGCCGTGCCCGCCCCCGTCAGCATCACCGAGTGCTGCGCGGGCACGAAGATCTTGCGCGCGCGCACGGCGTCGTAAAACTTCCTCTGCTCCTCCTCGCTACGCCCTTCGAGGAACTGCTGCGCCTGCCAGTAGCCGTCGAGGCTGAAGCGGAACTCGGGCCGCTCCACCGTCATCTCAAGCGCCTCGTCCACGACGCGGCTGTGCAGCTCGGCCAGCTTGGTCTGGAAGTCCGAGTAGCCGATGTCGAGGTGCTCGTGCGGGACGAGGTAGACCGTCCACTTCCGCTTCGGCATAAGCTTCATCGAGACGCCCGGCTCGATCCCGGTGCCGTAATCGACGAAGGCTTTCGCGGGCGTGCCCGCGGCGAACTCCGGGACGAGGAACTCGAAGCGCTGCTCGCCGAACTCGCGCGCCATCGACAGTTCCCGCGTGGCGCCCCAACCGCCGACCGAGAATCTGAGCGAGCCGGACCGCGCCTTCCCCATCCAGCCGCGGGTGACCTGGACGACCTCGTAGAGCTTCCCGCCTTCACGCTTGTAGAGGGCCGTCGGCGTCACGTGCATCGTTGAGCGAGGCCAGCCGTTCTCCCCGTGCACGAGCGCGAGCGCGTCGTAGCGCAGGACGGCGTCCGACGTGTCTTCGCCACCGGGGAGCGCCGTCGAGGCGGGGTCGGCCACGGCCGTGAGCGCGATCTCGTTCGCGCCCTGCCTCAAAAACTCCGCGGGTATCCCCGCCGGCAACACGCCGAACGCGTACTGCGGGAAGATGTACGCTTCGAGGTTGCCCTCTTTGTACTCGCTCTCGGGCCGCTGGTAGAACCAACCCTTGTGCCCGTTCACCTCCACCTGCACGACCGGCAGGCGCGGCGAGGTCATGATGAGGCCGAGCCTCAGCGTGTAGAGGCCGCGCGGCGCGTCCGCCAGCTCGAAGCGAATCCTGCGCGCCGCGGTCGGGTCGGCCTTCGCCTCGACGACGGCCTGCTGCGTCGCGCCCCAGTTTTTGACCTGACCACTGGCGGCCTCGAACGGCTCCGCGGCCTGCGCGCCGAACTCGTCCGAAGAGTTGTCGAACTGCCCGATCTGCCACACCGGCCGCTCCTGCGCGACGGCGCAGACGGCGAGGGTCAGGGTAAGCATGAGAGCCGGCACAAAAGGTCGGTGCATTACTCGTTCATCTCTCGTTTGAGGTTTTAAGGCTTGACGCGCTCAAGCCAGTCGAACAGAGGCTGCGCGGGTCTGACCGCATCACCTTCATCGGACACGGTGACGGCCAGAACGCGAACCTTGTCGTCGTCAGGGAGTATCAGCGTCTTCGCGCCCGCGGGGATGTCGAGGGCGTAGGCGTAGAGATACGAGTAGGCGTAAGCCTCGCTCAGGCCGTCGGCGCGGTGGTGGTGCGAGGCGAACCAGGCGATGGGCGCGGGCTTGATGAAGCCGGGCTTGATGCCGGTCATCTCGGCGTAAGGGTCGTTGCGGTAATAAGGCGAGCGGATGCGCGCGGCCGTCTCGGCCGAGGCGCCGGGCGGCACCTGCCGCTCGCCCGCGCGCCACTGCCGCGTGTCCCACTGCCCGACCCGGCCGCCCCAGTCCTGCACGCCGAGGTCGAAGGCGCGCCCGCCCACGCGGAAGGTCGCGCGCCGGTCGCCGCCGGCCGAGGCCGCGAGCACGTAGAGACGTTTGTAGTTGCCGGCGGGCAGCTTCAACGTCTGCCCGCGCGCGACGAGCGCGTTCGCAGCGCCGCCCGGTGCCAGTTTGAAGCGGACGCCCGCGAAAGAGAGTTCGCCGGGCAGCATCTCCGCAGGCAGGGCGTTGCCCGTGCCGTCGAAGCCGCCGACGCTCTTGATGTCTCCCGCCGCCTTCGTGGCCTTCGTTACATGCGGGCTCGACGCCGCGAGGTCGTAAGGCATCTCGACGGGCTGCGAGCGCGGCGCAGTCAACTTCGTGCGCGACTGGACGGGCCTCAGCGCGAAGGTGCGAAGTTGGTACGGGCCGAAGTCCGTCAACAACTCCCCCTTCTCAACACGTGCCGCGCCGAGCGGCTGCTCCTGCCCGGTCACCTCGCGCGCGGACGCGACCCCTCCGGCGAAGCGCAGGCGCACGCCGGGCGCCACCTTGCCATCGAGTTCGACGAGGCGCACGACGACCTCGTCCGACTCCTCGGCCTGCTTGACGGCGAGCACGCGCACGCGGCTGTTGCTGACATTCAGTAATGAAAAACTTTTGCCGAGCGCGCCCGCGTGGGGCGCGGCCTCGAAGGCGACGAGCGGCTGGTTCAAGCGTTGCGCCTGCCAGTCGGTCTGCGCCGCGCGCCAGTCGCCCGCGTGACCGGCAAGGGCGTAAGTGAACTCGTGGCGGCCCCAGTCCTGCGTCGTCTGGTCGTGGAACTCCCAGCCGTTACCCGTGCCCAGGCCCGGCGTGTAGAGCAGCGTCAGGCGGAGCGTCGAGTCGTCCGGCTTGTCCGAACCGTACTTGCAGTCGGAGAGCACGGTCACGCCGTAGGCGCCGCCCTTGTCCGTCAGGTCGAACCACTGGTGCGAGGGCACCTCGTACTTCCGCTCGTCGTTGTTGCCGCGCTCGATGGTGCCCACGTCCCAGTTGTAGGTGGCCAGCGGGTTCGAGGCGGTCAGGGGGAAAGTGGCCTTGAGCGCGGCCGCCTCCGACTTCCAATCGATGCGGTTCGCGAACTCGACGCGCTGGCCCGCGCCGCCCGCCGAAAGTCGGATCGTCTGGACGAACTTCGAGCCCTCACTCTCGCGCTCGATCTCGACCGCGACGCGGACGGGGCCGGCTTCGACGACGCGAATCACAGCCTTGCCCGAGACGTAACCGCGTGGCGGCTTCTGCTGGTCGGCCCAGTCCATGTTCCAGGCGGGCCAGTCCTTCGGCCGCTCGGTCTGGAAGGCGAGCCGCGCCGGCGCGGCGAGCAACTCTTTGCCAACCGTCTTGTCGAAGATGCTCGACACGTCGCCGTCGCCGTTCAGCGTGACGCGGTAACGCGCGTTCTCAAGTGACGACTCGCTCACCTTCAACGCCGGGTTGCTGCTGGCCGAGCCTTCTGCCGCGCGCGCGTCGTAGACCGCGTAGCCGACGGAAGGCGCCTCGGCGAGGAAGAGGATCTTAGTCGCCCCGCCCTCCTGGCCTACGACCTGCGCGGGCACCTCGAACCCACCGGGGCCGAAGACCCGCACGGCCTTCGGCGTGCCGCCCGCGAACGAGACGGCGGCCTCGACCACGTCCTCGCGCCCGACGTTGAGGGGGTTGTAGACAACGACCGGCGTCCCCCGCCCCCGCGTGTCCATCCCGCCGATGACCGACTCGGCCGCGCTCGTCAGCACGCCGGCGAACTGGTTCGCCGCGACCACGTCGTCGTTCCAGGAGAACTCGAAAGCCTTCGGCGTCGCCGTCCCCGGCAGGATGTCGTGGAACTGCCCGCCCATCACGAGTGTCCACGCCGCGTTGAGACGCGCCTGCGGATACGGCCGCCCGCCCATCCACGCCGCGGCGACCGAGGCGCGCTCGGCCGCGTCGGCCAGCAGCTCGTTCTTCCGGTTCCAACGCTTCTGCGTGGTCTCCGAAGAGGTCGAGCCGGCCGAGTGGTCGCTCAGAAGCAGGTCGCCGCTGTAACGCGGCAGGCGCGCGGTCTGTTCGGGCTTGATGTCTAAGAACATCTGCTCGGCCGTCGCCGACAGCACGCGGACGGGGCCGTCGCCGACCTGCACCGGCGTGCCTTCCAGGTTCACCGGAGGGATGACGGGCGGCGGCGGCGGCAGCACAGTCATCTTCCTCCCGGCGACCGCGTCCACGACCTTCACCGAGAACTCGCGCGGCGCGCCGCCCACGTCGCCCGTGCCGAAGTAGGTGTAGTCGGTGTAGAGGCCGCTCACCTCGCCGTTGCGCCGGATGCGCGCCGGCCAATCGACGGGCGTGTAGTTGACCGCGGGGTTGGCGGCCGAGGCCGGCGGGCTCTTGCTGTAGTCCTCGCGCACGTTCGAGGTGTAGTCGCGCGGGTTGAAGGCGGCGATGATGCCGCGGCCGTCGGGGCCGGTCCACAGCCCGACGTTGAAGGGCACGCCGTCGGGAGTTCTTTCAGGAGACTGCGGGCCGCCGACGCGCGCCGCGGACTTCCAGTAGAGCTTCTGCGTGGAGAAACCTTTGAGCCCCATGTGCGCGAGGATGGACGGTAAAGAGGCGGGGAAGCCGAAGCTGTCGGGCAGCATGTACTCGGCGCTCGTACGCCCGAACTCGCGGCGGAAGTAAGTAGAGCCGTAGAGAATCTGGCGGACGATACTTTCGGCCGAGGCGGAGTTCGGGTCGCCCTCCTCCATCGAAGAGCCCGCGGGGAACCAGCGGCCGGCGGCGACGTAAGACTTGAGCCGCGCGTAGTCCTCGGGCCAGTACTCCTTCATCAGACGGTAGCGGTTCGCGCCGGTGAAGTTGAAGAGGTAGTTCGGATACTTCTCGAAGAGCGCGAAGTTGTCGCGCATCGTGTTCGGCAGGTACTCGTTGATGACCTGCGGGTACTCCCAGCGCCACTGCGTGTCGAGGTGCGCGTAGCCGACGACGTAGAGCGTCGGCTCCTTCGTCAGGTCGGGCCTCGTCTGCGCCGACGCGGTCTGGGAAAGAACAAGGTACGAGAGCGCCAGCGCGAGAAACCGCTTACGTCCAGAGTACATCCGTCCGTCCTCCGCGAGCCTGTGACTTTAGAGTTGAAAAGTAGAGCGGGCCGTTCGGTCAACAGCAGTGTGGACAACTTCTAAACGAAACGGCGCCCGGCGTCAACGCGCCGCGACGGGGACGAGAGTGCGCCGCACGTTCCAGCCCTCCAGTTCGACCGTCAACGCGCGCGGCGTGGACGGGACTTTGATGTGGATGGTATACAGCGAGCCGGGGATCAGCGAGACGTAGTTGTCGTCGGCATAGGCGGGCAGCACACGCGCGCCCGTCAGCGCGTCGCGCACGACGACCTGCGCGGCGAGCGCGACGACCCGCCCCCTGTTGACTAAATCGATGTTGACGCGCTCCAGGTGGCCATCTTCCCACGTCATCCGAACGGCGCGACAGTCCACGGGAACTTCGGGCAGGTCGTTCAGCTTGCGGTAGCCCGCCTTCCGGGCCGCGTGCCAGTAGAAGTTGTGCGAGAGGACGTGCCCCAGCCCGTCAACGAGCGCGAGGTGGATGAAGACGACGCCCTCCTTCGCCTGCTCGGGCACTTCGAGCCTCCCGACGCGCACGGCCGTGTTGGCCGGCGCGGAGACCGGTTGCGAGCCCCCCGAAATCCCGGCGCCTGTTATGTCGATGACGCGCGTGACGAGAATCAGGTTGCGCTCCGGCGACTGCGTGTTGTTGACGACCGTGATGTCGAGGTCGGGCTGGTCGAGCTGCACGTGCAAGGGCTCGCAAGCCTTCTTCACGCCGAAGTACGCGCCGTGCGTCGAGTAGTCGGAGCTGTACATCTGCCACTCCATGCTCGGCCACGCCGGGTGAGACATCCACATCAGACGCCCCGCGTTCGGGTTCCACAGGTGCGCGTTGAAGCCCTCGAACATCGCGCGGTGGCTCGCGTAAGAGAGGAGCTGCGCCTTGCGCTCGAAGTCTTCGAGGCTCGTCGGCTCGCCGAGTTCTTCGGCCAGGGCGGTCATGAATTGTTTGTTGTCGCCGCCGCCCCCGTAGTGCCAGTCGTGATAGGCCCAGGTGTCGTCGGGCGGCCATTGATCCGACGCCGGCAGCATTGCGCGAATGGTGTCGGCCGAGGGCGGCGAGGGCAGGCCCAGCTCGGTCGAGAAGCCGCGGCCGCGCGTCGTGAAGAACTTGAAGGCGTCGCCGTAGTGCCACGGCCCACTCCCCTGCAAGTTCACGTCGCGCGAGTTGGGCGAGTAGTAGCGCGTGCCGTCGAGCGTGCGGATGAGGTCGTCCAACCCTTCGTTAATCGCGGGCGGCGGGACGCCCTCGTTGCGCCCGCACCAGACGGCGATGGAAGGATGATTGCGGAAGCGCGAGATGACATCGCGCGCGTTGGCGAGGAAGAGCGCCGGGTCTAAAGGCTCAAGGTTCCAGTCCTGCGTCGAGAGCCAGAAGTCGTTCCAGACGAGCAGCCCGTACTCGTCGGCCAGCTCGTAAAAAACCTCCTCGGTGCTCTGGCCGCACCAGTTGCGAATCATCGTCAGTCCCGCCTCGCGGTGCAGTCGGAAGTAAGGCTCCAAACGCTCGCGCGAGACGCGCTTGCGCGAGTCATCCAGACCCCAGTTGCCGCCACGGCAACTGATGCGCACGCCGTTGACGCGCACGACCAGATACGGCGAGGCGCGACGGTCTGCGAGCGCGCGCAGCGCGGGGGAAGCCTCCCGGCCGTTGACCAACGAGGCGACCCAGCCCTCGGCCGACTCGACCAACCCTTCGTGTTTGACGTTGACGACGCGCTCGCCCTGCGTCTTCGTGGGGTCGTACTCGACGCGGCGCAGGGCACCAGCGCCGTCCGACAGCGTCAGCTCGTAGCTCAGCTCGCGCACGCCGAAGCGCACGCGCTTCTCGTCCGACACGCCCGCGCCCGTCTTGAAACTGACGCGCAGGTGGTAAAGCTCCGGCCGCCCGTAGCCGTTCGGCCACCAGAGCCGCGGCCTCTGCAACTGCAACCGCGGAAAGTCCGAAGGCGCGAGCGTCACCTCCGTCCGCCCCGGCGCGACCGCCAAACGTTTGCGAACCGTGACGCCTTCGAACGAAGCCTCAAGCAGACCGGCGACCGCCTCCTTCGTTTCGTTGACGAGCGGCACGTGGAGGCTGACCGCGGTGCGCGTCGTGTCGGGCAGCGGGAGCCGCGTCACGACCTGCACGTCGCCGACGCGCACCGCGCCCGTTGCCTTGAGCGTCACGTCCTGCCACAGCCCTGTCGCGCGGTCGCGCACGCCGGGAATCCAGTCCCAACCTTCGGTGCAGAAGAAGGTCGGGCCGTCCAGGCACATCGCGCCGCCGTTCGGGCCGGGGCCGGCTTTAACCGACTCCTCATGCGGGACGCCCGGGTGCGGCGGAGGCTGAACGCGCACGGCGAGCGCGTTGACCTTGCCGGGCACGAGCACGCCGGTCACGTCGAACACGCCGCGCAGAAAAGCCCCGCGCACTTCGCCCAGGCGACGGCCGTTGAGCCAGACCGCGGCCGAGTAGTTGACGCCGTTGAGTGTGAGCGTGAAGCGCCGCCCTTTCGCGTCGGCGGGCGGCGTGAACTCCGCGCGGTACCAGTAGTCCTGCCGGTTGAGCGTCTCGGGGATGGCGAGGTTGTTCAGGCCGTAGTCCGGGTCGGGGTAGACGCCGCGATCCACGAGCGTCGTCAAGACAGTGCCCGGCACCGTCGCCTGCAACCAACCTTCGACCGAATACCCGGGACGTGAGACCGCCTCGCCTTCATCCGGCACCTTCGGCGCTTCGGCCATCCGCCAGCCGCGCGCGAGCGCCCACTCGCCAACACCGCGCGGCGTGAGCGCCGGCCCCGGCGCACCTGCCGCCCTGGCCCAAGGCTTCGAGAAATCCGAAGTGGGCACGGGCAGCGTCGAACGCTCCTGCGGCTCGCGCAAACCCTCCTGCCCCTTCGCCTGCGCGGGCCAACTCTTCCGTGAGCCCTGCCCGTACGCCGCCGGGAAAGGCAAAGGTAAAAAGGCAAAAGCCAAAAGTGTGGACGCGCTCCGCGCGAGTAACTTTTTAAGACTTCTGCCTCTCTTCACTTTTGCCTTCTGCCTTTTTACCTTTGCCTTCTATATGAGGTACTTGTCGTAGCCGGCCTTCACCAACTCTTCGTAAGCGGCCCACACGTCCGCGGGAATCTCCTGCGGTATCTGAAAACCTTTCTCGGAGTAGAGACGGATGCGCTGTAGGTCTCCGACCATGATGCCGACCACGTCGTCCTCCGTGAGCGCGCTGTTGGAGTAGCTCTTCAGATACTCCTCGAACGAGACCTGCGGCGAGGTGACGCAGACGCGCGGCCCGGGCCAGTAGTTCTTGAACGTGGCGTACGCCCTGCGCTCCATGTAGGGCTTCTGCACGAGGATGAGGCTCCGCGGTTCGAGCCCGCGCTCGGCCAGAAGTTTTCTGGTGAACCGGACGTTCTCGCCCGTGTTGGTCGAGTGCGTCTCGACCAGGATGTTCGTCTCGGGCACGCCCATCCCGCGCGCTATCGACGCGAACAGCTCCGCCTCCGGTTCGCTCCAGAGGTTCTTCGTGATCACGCCGAGCCCGCCCGAGTAGACGAGCAGCGGCGCCCACCCTTCCAGATACAACTGGGCGCCGCGCTCGGCCACAGCCGTGTCGTGGCTACAGAGGACGAAGATCACGTCCGACCTCTCCGGACGTTGATTCATGTGGTGGTAGTCCCACAGCCTCTCCGCCAGTTCCCGTATCTCTCGCGGCATCGAGCCCAATATACATTGCCGGGCGAGTAATCCGTAAAGCCCACCCCTCAGGCCCAGTAGGTGCGGTCGAGCGAGCGATAGCCGACGGCCTCGGCGACATGTTTGGGGAGTACGTCGTCGGAGGCTTCGAGGTCGGCGATGGTGCGGCTGACTTTGAGGATACGGTCGTAGGCGCGGGCGGAGAGCCCCTGGCGGGTCATGGCCTGCTCCAACAGACTCTCCCCCTCCGGGTCGAGGCGGCAGTGGCGGCGGATGAGGCGCGGGGTCATCTGCGCGTTGGCAAAGACGGGACGACCGCGGAAGCGCTCGGCCTGTCGGGCTCGGGCCGCGAGCACGCGCGCGCGGATGTCGGCGGAGCTTTCGCCCTCCGGCGCGGAGGTGCTCGCCAGCTCTTTAAACTTCACCGCCGGGACATCTACGTGGATGTCGATACGGTCGAGCAGAGGCCCCGAGATCCGGTTGACGTAGCGCTGAATCTGCAAGGGCGTGCAGCGACACTCACGCATCGGGTCCCCAAAATAGCCACACATGCAGGGGTTCATCGCGGCGGCGAGCATGAAGGAGGCCGGGAAGGTGAGGGTCATCGCGGCGCGGCTGATCGTCACGCGGCGGTCTTCGAGCGGCTGGCGCAGGACTTCCAGGACGGAGCGGTCGAACTCGGGCAGCTCGTCGAGGAAGAGGACGCCGTGGTGCGCGAGTGAGACCTCGCCAGGGCGCGGGATGGCTCCGCTGTGAATTACAGTAATTAATGTAACTATATGACTTCTTTTCTATGGTTATTAACAGAATAGGGTGCTACTGTGTACAGCAATTGATGCAACCAGATTGTCATTTCACCTAAATTGACGCAATCAATTTAAGGCGCAAACAATGCCCGTCAGGAAAATTCGCCCCAGCGGCCGAAGTCTCACCGGAAGAGTTGCTCGACCTAATCATCAGACTAGTGCGGACTTTGAGTCCTCGTTGGAGCGCGACCTATATACTCTGCTCGTCTTTGATAAGCAGCGTTTCGCTGGGTTCGAGGAGCAGCCTCTCACCATCCCTTATATTGATCCGCAGGGTCACACCCACACTTATACCCCTGACGTACTCATTCACTTCAATGCCGACCCCGTTACCGGGCATCAACTTCCACCTATGCTCGCGGAAGTTAAATATCGCATAGACCTATTTGCTGAGTGGAAAGATTTAAAGCCTAAGTTCAAAGCAGCCCGTGCATTCTCCCGCGAACGAGGTTGGCAACGTTTCAGCATTTTCACCGAAAATGAAATCCGCACGCCGTATTTATCGAATGCAAACTTTCTGCTCCTCTACGAGCGCACGGAACTCGTACCCGACGAGGTAAACCTGCTGCTTGATAACTTGGCCGCACTCCGCACAGCAACTCCACAGTCGCTACTTCTAGCCTGCTCCAAAGACATAATGCGCGGTGCTGAACTCATGCCTGTTCTGTGGAGACTCATCACTCTAAAACGGATCGGGTGCAATCTCGACGAGCGACTGACGATGGTAAGTCCGATATGGACGCTCGGCTCAGAAACGTTAATCTAGAAGGATCAACACATGAGCAGTTCTATACAGATCGCGCCCGGCGTTTCCGTGTCCTGCCGGGGTCGCCGCCTTCGCATCAAGCGAATACTCGATCTCGAAACCGTTCTTGCCGCTGACGAAGCCACAGGCGGCTTAGAACGGTTTTTCATTGGGGACTTAACTCCAGCGGACGAAATGGACGCGGCCACTGATGAAACTGAAGGAGCGGACACGGACACTGAAGTTATGTCCGTTGATAAACCCGATTGGGAGGAAGCTAATCGCCGGTACGCCCTCATCGAGCCTCTCCTAAAGGCCGCGCGGCCCACCCGTGAAATGGTTGAAGAGCAGGCGCGGGCCGGTGGTGTACATCCGGGTACAATTTATCGCTGGATAAAAGCTTTCCGTACCACCGAGCATGTATCGGTGTTGCTCCCAAATAAGCGCGGGTTCAAAGAAGGAAGCATTCGATTATCACAGGAAGTTGATGCGATTGTGCGAGCCACTATCGAAGACTTTTACCTTCATAAACGGAAGCGTTCGGTCAGCAAAACCTGTGAAGAAGTTGAAAATCGTTGCCGCAATGCCGGACTCGACCCGCCGCATCCAAATACAGTCCGTAATCGCATCAAGGCGATCTCCGAGAAAGAAAAGAAAGCTCGCCGCGAAGGGGCGCGTGCCGCCAAGCAAGGTTCTGAACCCGTCCGCGGAAGTTTTCCCGGCGCAGATTTCCCGCTCGCTTATATTCAGATTGACCACGCACTGCTCGACATCATAGTAGTTGACGAGGAAAGTCGTCGCCCTGTCGGTCGCCCCTGGCTGACGGTCGCCATTGACGTGTTCAGCCGTATGATATGTGGCTTCTACGTCTCGCTCGAATCGCCCGGTGCTCTCTCGACCGGACTTGCTATCGCCCACGCAATACTGCCGAAAGAGAAATGGTTGAAACAGCACAACATTGAAACCCCGTGGTCTGTCTGGGGTCTCCCGCGTACTATCCACGCTGATAACGCCAAAGACTTCCGCGGAGATATGCTTAAACGGGCGTGTCAGGAATACGGCATTAACACCAACTTTAGGCTCGTAGCGACGCCGCACTACGGCGGGCACATCGAGCGATTGATCGGAACAGTCGCTACCGAAATCCACGCCTTGCCCGGAACAACCTTCTCAAACCCAAAGGCCAGAGGCGACTACGACTCGGAAGCTCAAGCCGTGTTTACCCTCGACGAACTGGACACATGGTTAGCTACCTTCTTTGTCGAAGTTTATCACCAACGCCTTCACAGCACCCTCGGCATGAGTCCGACCCAAAAGTACATGCAAGGCGTCTTGGGAACGAAAGAACAAGCCGGCACGGGACTCCAGAAAAGATTCACCGATGAGACTCGCTTGCGTCTGGACTTCATGCCGTACTTCGAGCGCACCGTCCAGAGCTATGGGGTGCAAATAGATAACGTCGAATACTATCACGACGTGCTGCGCCCGTTTATCAACTCCACTGACCCGGCAGACCCTAAGAAGAGGAACAAGCGAAAGTTCATCTTTAGACGCGACCCGCGCAACATCAGCCGACTCTACTTTTACAACCCCGTTCTCAAGCGGTACTCGGCCATACCTTACCGTAACTTGAGCCATCCGGCTGCCAGTATTTGGGAACTCCGTGCGGCGAAAAAGTATTTGGAGGCGGAGGGGCGCAGGAACATAGATGAGAACGCCATCTTCGCCGCCCTTAAAAAGTTGCGGACATTAGAAGAAAAGGCTACTAAGGAAACCAAAAGCATTCGCCGCTCGAAGGAGCGTCGGCGCATTAATACTTCACCGGCAATTCCTTTGCTGCCGCCTGAAAAGGGTGTATCTTCGCCGACTGAAAATACACTCTCGTCGCGAACGAACATCAAGCCGTTTGATGAGATTGAAAAAATCGGATAGCTGCTAAAAGCAAGGCGCGAATGCTGGTGGGACAGTTGAGTCGTATGTAGTTTACGGATGTAAACCTCCGGTTGGCAGTCAGCTCCTCAAAACCTTAAGGTATTTTGAACGATGGGAGGCATCTCTAAATATGCCGAGGAAGGCAACATATCGTCAGAATTTAAAAGATGATGCCTCAGTTAAATCCGCTCTGATTTCACGTAAGGGGACAATAATTATTGCCGTGATTGCGGCAATAGGAACAGTCTTTGCTGCATTTATTACCAAATGGCCTAGCAAAAGTTCCGAGCAATCACAGCGAACAGGAACATATAAATATGTAGGCAGGGTGCTCGACCAAGTTACAGGGAGAAATATTAAAGCGGCTAAGATCAGTTTGGAGGGCAGCGGCGAGGTGCCGGCGGTCGCCTTTACGGATTCAGAAGGAGTTTTTTCATTCCCGGTAGAAGACCCCAAACAAGAGATTCATCTCCGAATAGAGGCGGCCGGGTATGAAAGTTTCGATTTGGGAGTCGTCCCGGCAGGTATCAGTGGAATCCAAATAATCCATTTAACTCCCTTACCTTCCCCTATCCCCGCACAGCCGGTACAAACTGTTTCCCCTCCCCCCGGAGCGCAGCCCCCCATCCTGAAGTCTACGGAAGACACAAATCATAATCCGGGAGCTACAGCCGGCCGCACGGAGGGCACTGATAGAGTAAGCGGTATTGTCATTGACGCAGAAACCGGAAAGCCGATTGCCGGCGCGCGCGTGAATATAGATGGTTACGCTGGGGAGTCAGTGACCACAAAGGCGGACGGAACATTCAATCTTGCAATGCATTCTGCGAAGGGGAAAATGTTCTGGATACGCGCCGAGAAAGAAGGATACGCTCCGAAGGAGGTGGTTCACCAAGCCGGAAGTCAGACTGCTACAATTCGCCTTTCCATAAATAACAAATGATCGATGAGGCATAAGTTTTTTTTAATCTACATCCTAGTAACGCTGCTTGTTTGCAGGGTACAGGGGAATGCACAACACCCTCCACCAAAAAACAAGGAGTATGAGCTGATAGTGTATGTATCCGACATCGAAGGCAACGCGATTTCTAGCATCGTGGTATCCACCAAAGGGAAAGGCTCCCAGTGTAAGCCAACCGACGGCTCAGGAAGAACAATACTTATATTGCAGGGAGAGGTTAATGCCGGTGAGGAAATTGATTTAGTGCTTCCGGTAGATGTAAAGGAAAATGACGGCTGGGAAATAATCCCTAATTACCAGCCGCTAATACATGCCTTTAATAATAACCCCAACGCACATACCACGCTCTTACTAAAAAGAAAGTCTCTTAACAGAGCTAAAGAGTTGTCCGTGTCTCAACAAACGTCTACCGGTGGTGCGTTGAACAACACTCTCGCGTCATCCGGCATGATGCCAGGCGGCATACCAACAGTTACTTTAAAAGCGGCAGAAGAATATCAGAAGCTGCAATCCGAGTTAATTAACGCATACATTCAACTGGGACATTCAGAATACAACCGAAATCACTTTGACGAAGCTTTGACGGCTTATTTGAAGGTGCTAGAAAAAAGGCAGGACAGCGACGAAGTTTTGTATTACGTCGCGTTATGTCTGCTCCGACAAAAAAAATATTCGGACGCATTACCCTATATCGAGAAGTGTCTGGAGATCAGAACGGGGAAACCTGCTTCCATCGATCTTGCGTTAACTTATGAATTGTATTCCATTGTGCTTAACGCACTAAACAGGGCAAAAGAAGCGGAGAAACAAAAAGCCCTTGCCAGTGAAGTCAGGTCGAGTTTGCCCAAATAAGATTAATAGGCAATGAAAATCACACGTTCAAAATTCTCAGCCTGCTCACTAGTCATATTGTTTATGCTGGGCGGTATAGCACGTGCTCAGGAAGATCATACCCTAAGCATCTTCATTACTGATACGCAGGACAAGCCAATCCCCAATGTGTACCTCGCACTAAAGGGTGGAGTCTCTACGAGCGCAATTTCAGATCGACGCGGCATGGTACGCTTTCGATTAACCCCTGATATCAAGCCAGGTTCAGCCGCAGAACTGTACATAGTAAAAGCACAACGGAATCTGGTCATCATTTCACCGTGGAACGGTCGTATCACCGTTCCCCCGTTTGAAAAGTCCCAGCAATTACCCGTGAGGGTTGTGCTGGCTGAACGTGGCTCCTCCTCCTTATTACAGGATAGCCGCTCACTATCCGCGATCATTAACGCTATAAATCAGAAGAATGCGCCTAAAACAGTCGGCACGCCGGACACTTCTAAGCAGCGCAGGGCATCTCTGGAACAAGTTGCGAAGATTTATGGCCTTACTCCCGCAGAGATAGATCAGGCAATACGCGAATGGGGAGGAAAGGCTTCTGATCCGTATGAGAAGGCTGTAGCCGCTCTTTATACGGCTGATTATCCTGAAGCGGCATCTTTATTCGCAACATCTTTGAAAACAAGAGAGGAGGAGTACGAGCGGATTAAAAGACAGCTTGGCGAAACGCTGGAATTACAAGGGGAGACTTATTATGAACTGGGGAAATATAAGGAAGCCATATCCAGCTTTCAGAGGGCACTGGAGCTATCCCCTGACAATCCTACACTTCTTAATAAACTTGGGAAGGCTTTAACGAAATCGGGCTCTTATAGAGAAGCGGCAGCGGCCTTCTTAAAGGCGTTAGAAAATACAGAGAAGACGCTGGGAAGCGAGCACCCCAATTATGCCTCTGTTCTTAATAACTTAGGAGAATTGTATGAAACTCAGGGGATGTATCTTGATGCTGAGAAAGAGTATAAGCATGCGTTAGTAATAAGGGAGAAATTAGGGCGGGATCACCCTGCCGTAGCTACAACCTACGATAATCTAGGAAGGCTTTATCAGTTGCTAGGAAGATATGTTGAATCATCCGCGTTCTATAAGCTCGCATTAGAAATAAGAGAAAAAACTCTAGGCCCCACCCACCGGGATGTCGCCGCTTCGCTCAACAGCCTCGGATTGCTCTACACCGATCAGGCAAATTATGCCGAAGCAGAGCCTCTTTTAAAAAGAGCATTAGAAATAAGAGAAAAAGCCCTGGGCCCAGACCACCCGGATGTCGCCGACTCCCTTGAAAACATCGCTGATCTTTACGTTGTCGAAGGAGTGTACGCCGAGGCGGAACCTCTCTTACGAAGAGCCTTGACAATAAAAGAAAAGGTGCTAGGTGCTGAGCACGCCGATGTCGCCATTCTGCTTCAGAAGCTTGCTATGCTCTACATGAACGAAGGAAAGCTTGCAGAAGCGGAGCCTCTCTTCCTGAGATCGCGGGAGATTCTGGAGAAGACGTTGGGCCCTGAACACCCCGAGGTGGCTGTTTCGCTTAACAACCTCGGGTTCCTCTATGTTGCTCAGGGGAAACTTAGTGAGGCTGACTTGATACTACGAAAAGCCTTATTGATAAGGGAAAAAATAGGCCCTGACAACCCGGAGATCGCCGCCTCGCTTAACAACCTCGGGCTGCTCCTCATAAAGCAGGAGAGGTATTCAGAAGCGGAACCTATCTTCCTTAGATCGCTGGATATTTCAATGAAGACGCTAGGCGTTAGCCATCCTAATGTTGGAATGACATTCTCCTATCTCGCCAACCTTTATACTCTTCAAAAGAAGTATAAGGAAGCTGAAGGCTTATTCAAACGGGCACTTGATAATATCGAAAAATCGCTAGGAGCTGGAAGTATTTACGAAGCCTACGTATTAGTAAGTTATGCTCTATTACTATCAGATTTACATAGAGAAGATGAGGCAACAATTATGAGGCAACATGCCAAAAACATTCTTCTCAAACATCAACCGAGCCAAAGACCTAATATAAAATAATGTTTTTATCGGGGATTCGATTTTAAGGAAACCAAAAGCATTCGCCGCGCGAAGGAGCACCGGCGCATTAATACCTCACAGGCAATTCCTTTGCCACCGCCTGAACCGAGTGTAGCTCCACCTACTGGAGATAAAAGCACATCGCGTGCAGCCATCAAGCCGTTTGATGAGATTGAAAAGATCAGATAGCTGCCAAAGCGAAGCGCAGAGGCTTGCGCCCAAGCCTTTGAAGGCGTTAGTTGGGTAAGCAGGAATCAAAATGCCTAGGAAAGCTCTAAAAGAGACAATAGACTTTGACGAAATCCCAAGCTGGCAGGCGTTTGAGGACTTAGTAGCTGACTACTTCCGGGAGATTAAAGAACAGAAGAATATTGTTGATATTAGAGTTGAATCATCAGGTGAAGGTTCAGACGGTGGCAGAGATATTCTAGTCACGTTTCAGCTAACGGACTCTATCATTCCCTTTCAGCGTAAGTGGGTTGTTCAATGTAAGTTCTACAATAAATCCGTATCCAAGTCTGAACTCGCAAAGATAAATATTCCGACCTTAATTCACGAGTACAGGGCAGACGGGTATTTACTGGTGTGTAAAGGGAATGTGACTTCGACTGTAAGCGCGATGTTTGAGAGCTTAAGAGAGAGGTGCAAGATGAGCTACAGCTACATGATTTGGACGGGAAGTGAGTTCAAGAATCAGCTCTACATACAGCCACCGCGACCTCTTATTCAAAAACATTTTCCAGAGTATTATAAGTTCCTTCAGTCAATGGAAGGAGGTCAAATATGAACGCATTTATTTCCTACTCTATAGGCGCGCACGAACAATACATCTTGAACCTCCTCGCCCAGAAACTCGGTGAAACCGGACTTACTTTAGTAACGAGCTATAACCAGTCAAATTGGGTTGACCCACAAACGTCAAATGACATCAAGAACGCTGCTCTGTTTATAGGCTTAATAACCAGTGCCGGGCCACTTGGAAGAACGGGTCGGGTATATTCTGAGTTCAAGCTCGCGAATCTGCATAACAAACCAGCGATCTTCCTGATAGAAGACACGGTAGAAGTCGCCCCCTGGGTAGGCATGTATGAGAATACCGTTAGATTTAACCGACACTACCCCTACCAAGCTATTGAACAAGTAAGGCAAAAGATTGCCATCTCGCAGACCCCCCAACCCAACAGCAACGGAGCGGCATGGATTCTAGGAGGGCTTGGCATTTTGGCTTTACTGTCTTGGTTATCTGAGAAAGACAAATAAGCAGAAAGTAATGCATGTGATAGTTAGAAGTTTATGAGACTCATCTCCTATGAGGAGCCTGTTCTACAAGGATCACTAATCTCGTATTCTTCGATCTAGTTCTTCCTTGTCTTTCCTTCGTTCCCTCACCAGTTCCTCCTCGTTGAGCAAATCGAAAATATACCAAGCTGGAAGAACACATGCGATTCCAGTATTCTGCTCTACCCAATGCCCCGTCCGTGTTTCTTTATCCTGCTCAAACACAGGTTTCCACAAAGGGAGGTGTCCCCAGTCTATACCTAGAAGCCACGGGCCAAATGTGCCAGTAGTGCTAACAAGGCCGACAACGGTCATTCCCCCCTTCCCCCCTTCTTCTGGCTCTGGACGCTTTGGTTGCTCGCCGCCCGGAATATGGTCGTCAGCCGAATAGGTGCGAGTAGTAGATACAAACACCGGAGAGCCGCTAAAACCACTTAACGACCTACATTCCACCAAAAAGGACTCCTGCTCTACATTACCGTAACCCCGAGCCGGTTCGGTTGGGTCTGCCATCATGGAGATATTGCCGAACCTTACCGCAGGCGTGTTTCGCTGCTGGCCCCACGGCGTAACAAGTCGCCCAACAAGGAATGCATCATCGCCGGGACATATACGATAGTCGTCTATAATTTCCCGCGTGATGAATTTGTCAATGCTGATAGAGGAATAGTCTAATTGCCGCCCTTCAACATCAAGCGATAAAACGGAAACATCGTAGCGGTCAGAATGATCCAACCATGAATCACGTTCAGTTTCAAGAATATCTATCCCACCTGAAGATGTATTGAGCCGAACGAAGCGACAGCCTTCATCTAAAACGTGCCTATTTGTTATGGCGTATAAGCTGCCCCAACCTTCATGTCCTTCCACGGGAACACTTACCAGAAAACCCGAACCGCCAAACCGCTCCCCGTCCCTCGCCGCCTGTTCAGACGGGTAGAGATAGATTGAACAAGCTAAGTAGTAGTTCGGAATCGGAGGCATAGTGTTAACCCTGACCCAAAGATGGGCTACACGCAATCGTTCGTAATGAACTCCTCTGGATTCTTCACGACAGGGGGTAGGCCAGGGCCGACCACACATTGCATGAACGCTTCACTCATTGTTAGCTTATCGTTAAGATCAAGTAGAAATGGTAGCGGGTCGTCTGCCTCTCCCAAGCCGTATACCATACGGACTGCTGCATTGAGGGCGTCGTGCGCATCCTTAAGCGGACTCTGCCCCGGCAAATCAAGGGTTCGATATAGCTCACGTAAACTTAAGTCATTTTCTTCCATTAACCGCTTTCTGAGTTCGCGTAGCGCGACGGCCCGCGCGGCAACCTTTTTGGCCTGTGCTAAGGTCGGCGATTGAGGCCACGGGAAAGTATCGAAGACGGTGTTAGAGGTATAGCGGAAATCGCCTTTTAGCGTCGAACACCTGGCAACGAACCACTTCCAATGCATGTCAGATTGTAGAATGCCGAATGAGTAGTCATCTGGGAGGGTAAATACCATCAAGGCGGCGTTCGGACGTATGTTGGGACATATGAACTCAAAGATCGGGCGCTTCGTCACCTGCCCACAAACAATGTAACGCGGAAGTTTGCTGATTTTAAGAATCAATTCTTCTCGCGGATATGAGAGGAGCCACCACCTCTTAAGAAAATTTCGATGGTGCATATTCACTTTAGATTTAGGGTTGTCAGCCAAAGCTGATGCATTTCTTTCTTCCTCCTCTTCCGCAGCCTTCTCCCTCGCGGGTAACACAGTTTCTTTCACTCTCTGAAATGGCGCGAGGTACTTGCCGGCGGCGATAACGTCGCGTGGGTGGAAGTCAATGACATATCTCTCGGAACTTGGGGGCTTCGTTGTTAGCAAATCATCCGCTGTCATGTAAGGGAAGATCACCTCGGAGTTTTTCGGTGTACTACGCAGCATGACATTTGCCTCAGCCCACGACAGCAAGAACCCTTCATGTCCGTGCGTCTGTCCCTGGTGACAAACATCTGCCTCTCTGTTTGCGGCGAGAACTACGGCCGAACTCACGTCTACGCCTGTAGAAAGTGAGGAGTTGATATAAGGCAGTTCTACCCTCTCAATGGGGCTATCAACCTTATCTCCCTTCTGTGTGTATAGTTGCTTCACACCCGGCTCGTCGCCCTTCACCCAATTCACAATCGAGACATGTACCGCTGCGCTCCCCGACCACACTTGCGTCGAGACAGCTTCAGTAACCGTGCCATCATTATTTACTATGTAGTCGAGCCCGCCCTCGCGGGAGTAGTTCTGCCGGATTGTGTTAGTTCCGACTAGCCCCGCGCGCCCACCCTGCGGCAGTTCATCGTGACTCTTCCTGAACCAGTAAACACAGTAGTCGGCGCGACCGGGCACGCCGGGGTAGCGCGCCCGCAGTCTGTTGAGGTACACGACACCGTATTCCTGTTGCATCTTGTTCTTAGATTGGTAAGGTGGGTTGCCGATGATGGCGTCAGCCTTCGGCCAATCGCAGAAAAGCGCGTCTGCCTGAATGATGTTGCCGTCAAGGTTATCGAGTGGGAGTGGCTGGTCTCGCTCCAGCGGTAAATCCTCTTGGGCAGCGTCGAGTGCGCCCTTTGTCTCCCTAAGAGCGATCTCCTTCGCGAGCACGAGCGTCAACTTCGCTAGTTCGACGGCGAAATGGTTGTTGTCTATCCCGTAAAACTGGTTGAGGCTGATTAGCGATGTCGTGCCTACTTTCGCTGTCGCACTCTTGCCAAACTCGTCGTGGATTCTTTTCAGTAAATCCATCTCAAGGCGTTTCATCTCTCGGTACGCAATGTAGAGGAAGTTACCGCTGCCGCACGCCGGATCGAGCACCCTAAATCTCACCATCTCATCACGGACAGCAAGCATCTGCTTCAGCGTCTTGGCCCCTTCAATCTTCTCTCGCCACGGCCTGACTATCGTCGGCCTCACCACCTTCTGTATATCAGCTTCGCTGGTGAAGTGAGCGCCGTATGCGTGACGCTCTTTCTTGTCCATACTGCTCTGGAAGAGAGTCCCGAAGATCGCGGGGTTCACCCTGCCCCAATTCTCGGAGGAGGCAGCCGCCAGCAGTTCGAGTTCATCCCTGCTCAACTCGAAAGGCCGCACGACCTTGAAGAGCCCGCCGTTAAAATAAGGCACGCTCTTGAATCTGCCTCCGCCCGCGGGGATGGGGCTGTTCATCTGGTTGAAGAGTGCTCCAAACAGGTCGTATGAGTTCCCGGCTCTGGAGCGACAATCCTCAATCAGCTCCGTGAAGAGTCCTCGCGGCAGCAGGTCGAAGTCTTCAGAGAAGAGAGCCATGACGCTCTGAAGCATGAATCGCTGGGCGTCGTCCCATTCGCCGCCGTTATCAATGATGGATTTATAGACCTGCGCAATCTTGTCGGCGGCGGAGCGCGTCACCGCCACCAGATCGTTGCGGAACTGCGGCTTCTTCTCTTGGGGGAAAAGAAAGTTGAAGGCGGTGTAGCGAGTGGAAAGTTCGTGGAGCCTGACCTTATCAACAGGCTCGTCAACCTGTGAGTTGAAGTCGTATATCCAGAACTCGTCAAAGTTGCAGAGTACAACATAGCGCGGCCTGTCGGGTACGAGCCGCACCCAATAGTCGAACACTTGGCTGTAGTGGCGGTCGAGCTTCGAGCCGCGCTTCTTCATTTCGAGCAGGAGGCGTGGCTTCCAGAGCAGGTCTGCATACTTCGTGCGCTCACCCGGCCCCCTCACTCTATATTCAAGGGTTGCGCCAGCCTCTTTGTATCCGGCGTGACCGAACGCTTGGAAAAGGCGGTCACAAAAGACTTGGCTTTCGCCTTTTTCGTCGCCAGCCAGCGTTCCGACGTAAGCGATAAATCGCTCGATGTCTTGAGTATGATTCTCCACGATTAAATTTCTGCTGACTACCTAGTTGATGCAAGGAAACTCAGTGGAATATTCTTGCGCGTATGCTTTCCGATTTTCTTACCCAGTTGTTTGCGGATTGGAGGGGACGCATGAGCGGCAGCGCATCCCTCCTTCTCACAGTCTTCAGCATAATCTTCGCCTTCCAGCAAGGTGACGCTAAATGGCTGTTCTTTATGGCCGCCGCCCTCTGTTTTGTTTACGGCGCATATCACGTGTGGACTGTCGAGCGAAAAGAATTAAATGCAGAACGCGCCAAAAACCAACGGCCTGAAATTGAAGGCGAATTACTTGAAACGCATTTTAGAGATGCTATATCTCAAGGCGGTAAGCATCCCCACTATCTCGACTATTACATCACCATCAAAGTACATCTAGTAAATATCCGCCAAGTGTCAACGACCATCAAGGACTTTGTACTAAAAGTGGAGACAAATTCGGGCGAATACTTCGCACATATAAATAGGTGGAAGCAGGGCGATTTGGCTCAGCGAAAAGAAGAAAAGCGTTACGGTTTTTTCAATCTGCCTGTCTCAAATAATGAAACTATCATCGTTGATCTGCCGAGCATAGAATCCCCGAATGCCTCACCTCTCAATTATGGCGAAGGGCGAACAGGTTGGCTAAATTTCATCATGCCTAAAGTGTCGCACGAACAGATAAAAGAGATACGGCTATTGACTTTAATTGTTGTGGATGCTTTCGGAACTTCACATGAGATTATCGCATCACCGCCGTGGAAGGGAGCCGGGGAACTCTTCAACCGAAACGAAGAAGAGTATTGGACAAAATTAGACGCCCAAGTCAAATTGGCCGAGGAAAAAGAAAAGGCACAAGAAGGCAAAGGGGAGGACACTTAGGCTGCCCCTTCCTTAATTAGTTCCTTGTGTCTACCAAATAATCACTGAGTTTTTTTTATCAAAGGGCGAATGGGATTCTTTTTCAGTCCGCGAAGCAGTAGCTAATCCGGGATAATCAATTGAAGTTTTTTAACTAGGGGCCACGCCATGAGGCGCTTAACTGGCGACTGTTACTCTCCCCGAATCATAAAAACGTTTGACTAAATCCCTGTCGATCCAAGCTATAAGAGAAAAGACTATACCTTCTCGTTCGGAGCGTTGAAAAGGATAATGTAAGCGGCTGATAGGATGGCTAAGGGACTTGTGAGGATGAAAATGTGGGTATAAGCCGTAGGGGTTACGTTTGTCCCAATCGACATTAATTTCGCTCTCTTCTTCTTCATTATGCGAAGGGTCTTGGTCTTCCACATCTGGATGACATTCGTAACGAAATACCGGCTCCGATGCTGGGTCTTGCGACTGTAGGCTGTAGGTAAAACCATAAAGAAATGGCCTTCCGTCAGAATCCCTAAAGTCTTCCCAAACGTGAAAGAGATAATTAGTCTTGCGAACGCGAACTGATCCCTTCAGGATGGCGCGCGGCAAATCGTCTTCGGTAGGGTCATCTTCAAATCTGACGAGAGTAAACTGTGCATTTGCCAGCCTGTTTAGATTCTGCCGGAGCCTCTCCCTCCTCTCTTTCAGAGAGTCATAGAGAGTGGGAACTTTAGTAGTTCTTGGCACGTGAGGCCGCTCTCCTTGTTATGGAATTAAACTTCCGTAGCTCTTCACCGTGGGAAGCCTTAAAGCCCATAGCCTCCATGATGAGAGAATCTATCTGCTCTTCTGTTTTTTTGACCTCTACACGTAGCTGAGGGTGATTAAGGTTAGTCGCATTGAGAACCATACCTGACAAGTCGGTGCTCAACCTCTTTAATTCTCCGTAAATGAAGGAGTCCTTATCCTTGAGGAAGCGCGGCAGAGGAAGCCTAGAGATATTACTTTGACGTAATAATATGTAGCCACCATGAAGGAGCGGAGAGACCTGACGGAGATACCATTCCGCAACCGCCGAGTTCAGGTAGGCCATCAGCACGTCCAGTTCATAGGATTCATTCTTGAGCATCAGCCACGCGTTACCGACTATCGCTGAACCGCTCGGCGCTACTTTGCATATGACAGGGCGTAAACCTATCTCAGCAGCTACGATCTGCGGAGACTCAGAGGCTATCGTTGCCAGTCTAGGTTCGATCAACTCATACCAGTATTCGCCTCTTCGGCTCTTCCTCTTTGACAAGGCGTCTTGGTGAGATTCTAAGTATGCCGCGATACCCCGATATTTTCTCTCAATTGTTTTCCAAGTAAGGGGACGTTGCGCTTCCATATCATATGGGTAAATTAAAAAAGCTTTGGCACGAGCACCCCACCTGCGAAGATCACGGTTACGAAGAACTGGAACTAGCAGCTCCCTCTCTAGTTTATAAGCTTTCGGACTGCCATGTAGGATAAACAAGTCGGTATCTAAAGGTGAGGCTTCGACTACGAATATGTTATCGGCACCAGTCTTCACACCTTGACGTAACGTTAAGACATCGCCAACAGTCTCATCAGATGCATTCTTTATAAGGTCTAGTAACTCAACCTCCGCTTTATTCTTTAAATCCCATGGCCCTTTTCCCGTTGGCTGGTTTATCCTGAATACTTCGCATCCTTCCGGGGGCTCTTCCAATACCGAGATGCCAGCTAATTGTGAGGCCGGAGTTTCGGATAGCTTGTAAACCTTAGCAACAGTAACGTCACGGGAAGAGGTAGATGGACTCTCGGCAGAACGCTTTCGGAATAGTAATAGACAAACGTAAGCGTTCACCGCCTGAAAGACTGGCTGTTCTAGGAAGTCAATGATCTCAAGAATGTCCGCTCTTTTAGTTAGCCATTGGCGCAAGGTTCCAGCGGCACTCGTCCTTAAAATGCTATTTGGTAGGACTAGTCCTCCGAATCCCCCGTCCTTCAGGAGTTTTACGGCAGCTTCAACGAACATTATGTAAGAGTCAGTGCGTCCTGTTGCCGTCTCAAACAAAGCAAAAAAGTCGGACACTTCGTAATGCTTTTTAAGCCGTTCATATTGGATGTATGGTGGATTTCCTACAATAACATCAGCCCCACCCTCTGACAGGATTTCTTTGATTTGAGGTTGATTTGGGCCGCCAAAAATCAAGTCAACCTGTGACAGCTTTAATTGCGGTATTGGTTCAGGGACACCCTCACCTATGAGCTTCGCAGTTAGGTGAAATTTAGCCGCCTCAATCGCTCTTACATCTACATCCAATCCTATTAGGTTATTAACGAGTTCTGTAGGCTCGGTCTTGATTCTCGGATATGCCTTGAGCAAATGATCTACTGCTGCGGAGAGGAATGTTCCAGAGCCGGCAGCCATGTCAAGAACTACTGGAAGCTTTCTAGAGGAGTGGGCCTTAAAACGCTCTATTAAGCTGTTAAGTATAAAATCAACAATATACCGAGGCGTAAAATATACGCCACGTTGCTTCCTGACATCCTCCATTTCATAGGAAGGTGGCTCGAATAAAGTCAGCACTGCCCTAGTCTCTTGAACTGGAACCACATCGCGGCGCAAATATTCTTCGTAGAAGCGCCCGAGAATATCAACGTTCATGGCCGCGAAGTCGTAGATGATCCCGTAATCAGGATAACCATATAGCTGTTGAATTAAATTTCGTAAAGGGGTTTGTTGTAAATTATTAAGTTCTTCGCGGGTTGGTACGTTGTACCTGGTTCGTTTAGCAATACGGTCAAATATACCCCGTAACTGCCTGGTGAACTTCTCACCGTTAGTTTCACTTGCTACTTTTTGAAGAGACTGTTCTGAAGTCTTCCCGGTATCCTCAAGATAGCGAATGAGGAAGAGTGTGTTAATGAGGCGATGGATTAAAGGGTCTGCATTTAGAGCGTCCGTTCCTAACGCATGTAAAGCTAACCGTCGCCACTGCTCCATGCGGACTACTAAATGTCTGTCGATTGGTATCCGACGTTTCCGCCCTGGGAAGGCAGAATACAGTTCACCGATTTCATTGCGGGCAACGGATCGTGGCGTGAGTAGTTCTAGCTGGTGAGCTTCGGCTAGATATTCTGAATGCTTAATCCTGAGAGCTGTCGCTGATTGAATGTCATGCTTGAAGCTTATCCAGTATGAACCAAATAAGCCTAAGGAGTAGAAGTCCGTGGCAACGACCCACGGGACATCTTGGTTGTATGCTCTATTTAATGCGTAATAAACACTCTCAACATTGTCAGGAGATTCGGGAAGCACACTCACGACCGGAACGTTATCAACCAGCAGATGATAACTCTTGTCATTGTCCGGCTCGATAGCGAAGGTCGAGCGGTCTCCCCAATCCAGTGATTCAAATAGAGAATGCGCCCAAGCCTCCGGCCTGATAGTCCGGCTGCCGTTGAATCGTTCAACAATTTCGCTCAGCTTCCTGTATGCGGCTGCCTGCATCCTTTATGTCTGCCCTTGAATAAACTTGAAGATGTCAAATAGGTAAATGCGAGAGAGCGTCTAGACTCTCAGGGGACTACTATGTCTGAAATTGGGCAGAATAATGCCATTTTGCCACTTAGCAAAGATACTGCTTAGCGTATACCACATACGCCTTGCAGGTGCAAGATAAAGTTGCAAAGGTGAAACAGCGAACTTTTCTCTTTGATCTCTATGAAACCGACCCTGAAGATGAAAAGGAAGATGCCTGCCCCCGTCACATTGCTATAAGTCTATAAAAACACCAACTAACCTGCTTCATATCTTCATTTTACATGAAACAACCTTTTTCTTACATGACGCAGTTACATGGAATAAAAGACATCGTTAAGTAAGTAGATTGCCGAGCACCATCTAGGTTCAGAGTCAATCAATAACTCTTACGGTTCGTGGGAACGGCGGGCTGCTCTCCCAAAGGGAAGTCTGCTTGCCCTATTGGTTATTTGGGCAATTCCCCGCGAACCTACAGAATATTACTCCAACTTTGGGTGATGTCCTAAATCTGTGTTGCTAGGTTTGAGAAGGTTCTAGCCTTCTAGGTTCGGCTGTGCCATATCGAAAGAATGGAAAAGCGGTCTAGCAAGAAGCAGAGCCGGAAACGCATCACGGACGAAAGCCAGCTCGCCAGAGCGGTCATTGACCTCATCATCGAAGAGACAGAAGCAGAGCCGCAGCCCGTTAAAGAGAAAGACCCGCAGGCCGTCTAACGGGGGCGACAAGGCGGGTCTAAGGGCGGCAAGGCGAGGGCGCAAAAGCTATCCGCTAAGGAACGCTCCGCCATCGCCAAGAAGGCGGCAAATACGAGATGGAATAAGACGTAGCCAGTTTAGGCCGCGTCTTTTTTCATCTTCGCCATCTCTTCAAGCTCTTCAACGTCGGGCGTGATGTCTAGTGGCAATACAATTTGCTCGCCCTTGTTATATCTCTCGTTATAGACATCCACGTCCTGTTTGAGTTGGTAGCAGTCACCCACAACTTGATTACGCCTCAGCCTGAAAGCAGACTCCATGAACTCACGCGCCGCGCGCTTCATATCAGCCCACAGCATCACGGATTTGCCGCCGCGACTAACGGGCGCGACGTGTTTAGTGCGGTATCTGCGCCCGGTCGCCGGGTCGGTTTCATAGTGTTCGCGTAACGCGTCCGCGAAGTCTTGGGCGCATTGCCTCAAAGCGGCGTCTTCGTGGCGCTGCCACTTGCCCGTACTTATTGCCCACTTTGCCATTTCTTTGGTGCTTGCCGTAGTCCTACCGGTCGTTTTGTAGAACTCGTCGGCGAGGTCTTGCATCTGTTTGATGTAGCTCATTTTTCATCCTCACGCTACGCGCGCACTCTTTTGGGTAATGCTAGGTTTGTATCCCCATCCATCCGTTAAGGCTGCATCGGTTAGAAGATGCCTGACTTTAACTAGCATTTCCCTTTGGTGTGAGTACGGAATTTCGCCTCTGTGTTGGAGTTGGCCTACAACAATGCCCGGATGCACCATCATCCGAGCGGCGAACGCTTTAACCCTTTGTTTCGAGTACAGCGGACGAATGCGAGCGATGAAATTATCAAGATCGGACTTCTTAATGGAAAAGTTTGCGGCAAATTCATCCGCGAGCCTTTCCATTTCAGGCTTGTCGTTAATGTGTTTGGCGTCCTCGCCAACGAGATTAACGTCCAGTATCGGATTCTCTTGCCCCGCGTGGTGTTTGACGTGGTGCATTTCGTGAAGCAACGTGAACCAAAAGCCGTCTATGCGGTCGAGCCTCAGTGAGATTCCAATAATGGGCGAGTGCCTATCAAGCCAAGTGCAAACGCCGTCAATGCCTGTCGAGGGCAACGCTTCAACGAGAACAAAGCGGATGCCGGATTCAGACAGGATGCGCGGAACGTGTCTAACTTCTTCGGGGTCTTTCAGCAATACGCTCAGCTTTTCTAGTGCCTCATTACACGCCCTGTCGGTAAACTTGGTTGCCGGAGCATAGGGGGCCAACTGGCGGACGCGGACTATCCACGCATCCTGCGCGGGCGTTGTGTCTGAGTATGAAGTTGATTTGCGGGCGGCGTGATTTAGTTGCGGGCGTTCGTCAAGGGATTTAACGCCAAGAAAGCCGCAGAGCCTTTCTTCAATAAGATTGATGTCGTCGGTCGGCTCTATCCAACGACGTTTCATCATTTCTTTAATTGGATACCGCTCGAATAACCTCAGCCTCTTAGTTACCGCGCCCTCGTCAAATTCGACCTTAGTCAGACTGTATGCTGCTTCCAAGTGAAGCCAAAACTCTGCGCTATGTCCTAACGTTGCGGCTAGTTCATATGCGACTTCTGGGTTGATTGCTTTCTTGCCTAGCACTAATGCACTTACCTCTGACGGCTGACGCCCCATAAAGAAGGCTAAGTCTTGCTGCTCCCATCCACGCGCTTCTAACTCTCGCTTTATTACCGCACCCGGCATTATTACTTCATCCATATTGTTGCCCGCCCATATATTGTGGCTGGTCGAACGGTGAGCAGATTAAATCAGAAAGGTCGATTTGTCAATTCACAAATTTATGAATTACGATATTGATAACAAGAGGCTTTCAAGCAGAATAACAATTTAGCAACACAGCCGATTAGCGAAAGGCAAAGCCACCAAAGAAGGTGTTTGTAAGCTGAAATTCTGCGTTACATGGATCGGCACTCCTCATTAAATATGACTAGATCGAAGTGACGCCGCTGGCTAACGCTAAACCTCAACGTTGCCTGTTCGCTTTACTCACACGTTTTTCACCGCGGGGCAGTTTTGCCGGCAAATCTACCTCATCATCAACCAGCAGTTCCATCATCACCCCGGCCAGCCGCGCCACCCCCAGCAGGAATAGTAGTGACGGCTCGCGCCTGCCACTTTCAAACTCAGAGATGTGCCCAGGCTGCGGCGGCGATTCGATGCCTTTCAATCGCTCGGCCATCTGCTCCTGCGTGAGATCGAGCTGCGCCCGGATTTGCCGGAGCTTTGCGGCGAGGCGCTTGGGGCGTGGTCGCTGTCGCTGTCCCATCAGAGTGACCCTCCTGATGGGACGAGCTTCTGCCCGTTGTGAAAGACCGCAAATGCGAGTATATTCCGATTGACGCCCTTGGCTGCCCGGAATCCCCTTCGTGAATCCCCGGCGGCCCTCATCACTCAACAGCTTGTCGGGCCTTTGCGCGCATGAGCGTTCGACCGATTTCAAAGAAGCCGCGCTTTCGAGGATGAGTATTCTAGCAAGCCTCAAGAGACATGCGCCATGAATAAACTTTCTCGCATCTGCTTCTTACTCTTTCTCCTAGTCCATGTAACCGCCGCGTTCGGCCAAAGCGACGAGACACTGGCCCGATACAAGCCGGATAAGTTGAGCCGCGTCGTCCTGGCACACGCGGAAACCGACCCCGATTCTGAGCGGAGCGGCGTAGAGATCGGCTCCGACCCGGTGCGCGCCACCGTCACTTACACGGGCCTCTCACGCCCGACCCCGCTCGCGGAACGCCGCTTCATCACCTCCTACGTCTTACAGGATGAAACGCCGGAGGATCGCAGCGGCTTCGCCACCGAGATGCTCTTCCGAGAGAGCAAGGCGGAGTTCTGGCTGCTGGTGCGTGACGAACTCGTGCCGCGCTTCAGGCGGGAGCTGCGCCGCGGCGAGAGCGTAGAGTTATACGCTGTTTGGGTCGGCACGAATTACCCGATGGGAGGGAAGCGGCGGCATATCTTCCTCATCAACGAGTTCAAGAAGCCTGGGCCGCGGCGCGGGGCGCGTGCCGCTGCGGGGATGCCTGACGGCTGGTACGCCTTCGCCGGCCCGGACGGGGATTTCACACTAAGGTTCCCGTCGAAGCCCGAGCAGGAGAGAGATTCTGCGGGACTGATTTCGACGATCAGGCGATATACTTCGACTAACGACTCATTTTACTTCGGGATTGATTACGAAGATGTTGGGCCAGCGGCCAGTGTGCTCAAGCCTGATTACGAAGAGACCGTCTCGGCTTTACTTCAGGATAGAGGCAACAAGGTGGTGAGTATACGGCGGCAGTCGAAGAACTCTACGCAGATGGAGCTGTGGAGTCCGTCACGAACGCCAGGTAAGTTCACGCACAGGATAGACCGTATCACCATGAGCCACGGCCGGAGGTATACCACATACTGCGGGTCGCGCCTCGAAGGGCGCGAGGTGGATAAGGAATTATGTCGCCGCTTCTTCGACTCGTTACGAGTGATTAGGCCGCCGCAACTGCGGTGAATATCCGGCCGGCTCCCTGCCCAGGCACTAGACTTACAACCGTCATGGATGCTGTGATTATCTCTCGCAATAGAAGTGTGGGCTGAAGACCTGCCTCCGGTAAAGAAATTTACGTCGTCATCTAAGTGTCATTATAAAGCTGGCCTTAGCTGCATGAGCCGAAGGACTATTACCACAGTCGAGCCGTTGCGCGAGCGGGCGAAAGCCGCGTGGCTTCACCACGTCGATGATGAACTGAAGTGGGAGCGCATCGTAACTCGGCAAACCTTTGTTTTGCTGGAACGGATTTATGCAGTCTGCGGCAAAGAATACGATGTGGACTTAACGATCAGGGGCCGGCAGGTGATAGCGCGTGTTGATGAACTCAGGTTTATCTCGACGTATTATGAACTTTATGAGAATTTACCGCCGGAGTCGGAAGGTAGGTGTTTCGGCATCCGTCTCTGGTGGAAGTGCGATAAATGTCGCCGGACGCGCACAAGCGACGTAATCTATACGGATTACGACTTGGGACGGCAGTTGGAGATTTTCGCCCCCCAGCGTTCACACCAATGCAGGGGCAAAAGGTAGCCGATACCGGATCGGGCGGTTAATAAGCTATGCCGAACATAGGCGGCCTACCTTACAGTCTCCGGCCCCCGCATTCTGAAAGGATATTAGTTACATGGTGAACGTAGTGGCAATGCCGCTCAGACGTAGGCAACACATCTGCCGACTTATTTCTGTCAGCGTATCCTAGTTCTACTTTCCTACGGGACGAAGCTTCTAACATCAGGAGCACACTTTCTAAATGCCTGAGCCCCTAACGCCAGAAACGCAAGCCGCGTTGAATCTGTCCGACGCGGAACGCATCAACTATATCAACGGTGAGTTTTGGATTAAGTATCCCCGCGCCGAAGAAATCCTCGACAAACTGGAGTATTTATTAAGCTTTCCGAAGAGACACCGGATGCCGAATTTGCTCATCGTCGGAGATACGAACAATGGCAAAACAATGATCGTCCAGCGTTTTCAATCAAAACACCCGGCTCACGACAATGCAGAAGGCGACGGCATTGTGCTTCCGGTGTTGGTCATTCAGGCCCCCAACGTCCCTGACGAGGGAAAGTTTTATGATGAGATACTTACCTCGCTCAATGCGCCTTTTAAGATAAAAGAAAAAGAGAGCAAGAAGTATTTTCAGATACTCCGTATTCTTGAGGGGCTAGAAACCCGAATGCTTATTATTGACGAGCTTCACAATATCATCGCGGGGAGCTTAAACCGTCAGCGGGCTCTCCTAAATTTAATTAAGAACCTCGGCAACAGGCTACGCATCCCGATAGTCGGGGTCGGTACGGAAGACGCCTACAACGCCATCAACACCGACCCACAGCTTTCCAACCGGTTTGAGCCGATGACGTTACCGAGGTGGCAGGATAACGACGAATACTTACGCCTGCTCGTAAGCTTTGAGACAATGATTCCGCTCAAAAAGCCTTCCGACTTAGTTGATGATGCCATCGCGGATCAACTGCTTTACATGAGTGAAGGCATCATTGGTGAATTGGCAAATATATTAAGCCGCGCTGCCGTCGCCGCCATCAAGGATAAAAAGGAACGCATTTCCCTTAAACTGCTGGAATCACTTGCGTCTTCAAATTGGATTCTTCCCTCAGAGCGCCCCTCTCCAACACTCAAGTAGGAATAGACGTGTCAAGTTTTAGTCCGAACGGATTACCGAAGGACTTACTCCCCGTACCCCTGCAACCACGTTCCGATGAGTTGCTGTCGTCATGGATTGTACGGCTGGCGATGGCGCATGGGACAAAACTGCACACCTTCAGCACGCTGGTGTGGGGTGGACGATCCATCTGGAATCGTGACATAGACAAGTGCGCCGATGACGCCATGCTTAACGAGTTGGCTCGGCGCACGGGGCTACCCATTGAGCGCGTACGCGCGACGACGCTCGCTGCTTACGAAGGCGTATTGTATGAGCGGCACAACGCGCTGGGAAACACCGTCTGGATCATGCCGCTCGGCATCTACCACCGCGTCCGGCGGATGCACGGAACGCAATACTGCCCAAACTGCCTTGCCGAAGATAAGAAGCCGTACTTCCGCCGGGCGTGGCGACTGGCTCTAGTGACCGTCTGCATGAAGCACCGTTGCTTGCTGTTTGACGCCTGCCCGCGCTGCCATTCGGCCGTCAACTTTCACCGCGACGAGTTGGGCCAGCGAAGCAAGCAAGTAGGAGACGGAATGACCTGCTGCTTCTTTTGTAAATTCGATTTACGAGCCGTGTGCAGCCTCGCGCCGCATGGCGATTGGGGTGATTCGATTGGCTACCAATCTAAGCTGTTGCAGGCAATCACTGACGGATGGGTGGATGTCGGCGAGCAAAGGGTTTACGCCCTTCTTTACTTTTCGGTACTGCGGCAACTGATGAAAGTGCTTGCCACCCGTCGAGGAAGTAGGCTGCTCGCCACCCTATGCCACGAGACGGGGACGGCACCATTCGCCCCGCTCTTTCCCGCGAAAAGAACCGACATCGAGTCTTTGCGCGTGGTTGATCGTCACCGACTGAAATCACTCGCGGCGTACCTGCTCGGAGACTGGTCACAAAGGTTCATAAGAATTTGTGGGTCAGTGAGTGTATGGAGTTCGACGTTGTTGCGTGACTTCGAGCCAGCGCCTTTTTGGTATTGGAGCGTCGTACACGACCACCTTTACCGCACGTCGTATTGCGCCTCAAACGAGGAGGTCGTCGCGGCAATCGCTCATATCAACCGTTCGGGAGGCGTCGCTTACCGAAAGGCCATTTCCGAGCTTCTCGGCTCTCGGGATGTCTTTCGCAAACGAAAGTCATTCACTGATTTCAGTAGTGCGAAGGTAGGTCGCGCGACAGTGAAAGTCGTAGGGGCGGGATAAAATCCTTCGAGCGCCAGTGGCGACTATACCTTCATAGGAAGCATCTTACACGACGGATGTACCGTACTCGATGGTGTAACGGTGATAAGAAAATATTCGGGCTGAACCCCACATCCCTGAAGTCATTCTAATGCCTGTAAGTCAGGAGCTTCATCACTTCTTCTTTATCCAGTTCAGGACGGCTTTGGCGTAGGTGTCGAATATATACATTAACTTGATGACAGGGAATCCATCAGCATAGAGTTGACGCACTGCCTTCTTAAGCTCGTTTGAGACTGGTGTTGTGAAAACCATGCTGCGTTGGGTGTAACGAAACGGCAGGATGAAATTATTGTCTATTAAGTATTCATCAACCTCATCAATTCTATCAATCCATATTGGTCTTCTCCCGCCGCCGGTTGCCGATTTTGATCGCTTGGTGTCAGCCTGCTCCCTTCCGAGGGTTCGATTCCGATTGCTCTCCATATCGGCCACAGGAATACACCAATAAGATGTTCGTAGGAACCTAGAACGCCACACTCCAACCATAACGTCAGACGTGAGCCGTTTTTGAACCGGTTGCCAAATCTTTTCCAGATACCTGTCGGGATGATCCAGCAACAAGCGGTGCAGCAACCACATCAACTCGTACCGCGTACCTACAGCTAGGCTTTCCAAAGCATACTTCTTCGGAAGTTTCGAGATGTTTAAATCGAGCGCGTAATGCTTAAAGATTGCAGACTGAAGCCCACGCATAAGTCTGTGCTTTTCAAGCAACATACCCAGCATCCAATACAACAAGGAAAAGTAGGTAGGTGAAGCGACATTCTTAACTACTCTGATTTTGATATAGCCCTGCCTTGCCACGTCGAGAAGATGCTCTTGAAACTCAATCACCTCCGATTCAGCTCTTGGCTGGATCGCCGCATCTCGTAAGTCGAATCGGCATTTTCGGCATACCACCATCGACCCATCATTATCGTCTATGTTGACTGATGCGTTGAGGTGGAACTGTATGCTCTCTCCGCAGCCGGGACAGCGATCTATTAAAACGGACTTATGCTGGGGACATATCACTACGAACGCTAATCGCCACCGGCGTCTGAAGTACGGGTCTTTATCTTCGACGAGACACGACGGACACGCCTGCACTCTTAATCTCTGCGTTCGCAATTTCGGATTTACTTCTTGGCGCAAAATCCAAGCGTCGGATTTAGCGACTAATCTGTCCTCGAACAGCCGCCCTTGAAATTCTAATAAGGTTGTTTCCCATACACGAGTTGCAGGCGTCGCACACTTTAAAGATAAGGTAGCAAGTAAGGCGTTGAAAGCCGCCTCTTTGGTTCCTAGATCAATATCCAGCACCGACCACAAAGACAGTTTAGTTAGAGGTTGAAGAATGTTAGAAAATTCTTTTAGGGACAGGCCATGTGCTGATGCCAACCGAGTAACCCACGACGAAAGAAGTTCGTCGTCTTTCGGTTTTAGATGGAGGGGATATACATCGCCCGATAAACCACTATAATGGGCCATTAACTTTTTGTCGCTCGTTACAGTGGACTCAGGTGAACGAACAAAATATCATCGCATGTGATGGTTGCAGGAATTATTATTGGAGTCGCAGCTTATTTTGTAAAGTCGCATTAATTGTTGTAATTAACATCCGCCGCCGATGAGCCCGCCGTCGCTGATCGTGTGGTGCGGCGAGCGGAAGGGGCGGGCGTTGACGAGGCCGGTGCGGTTCGTCAGTCCCGCCACCGAGTGAATCTTCGTCAGCTCAAGCGCCGCCTCAAACTCCAGGGGAGGGAGGATCGTCGGCAGCCGCTTGGCCAGCATCGTCTTGCCGGAGCCCGGCGGGCCGATGAGAAGAATATTATGTGACCCTGCCGACGCCACTTCGAGAGCGCGCTTGACGGCGTGCTGGCCGCGCACCTCTCGGAAGTCAACGTCGTATGAACCCTCATCCATGAGAAGCTTCGACTCGTCCGCGCGCAGCGGCGGCGGCGCCGTGCCCGCGCGCAGAGCGCCGACCAGCTCGACGGCCGCACGCAAAGTGCCCGCGGCGTACACGTCTACGCCTTTGACGACCGCGGCCTCGGTCGCGTTCTCCTCGGGCAGGAGGAGGCTCTTGATGCCGGCGTCGCGCGCGCGGAGCGCGATGGGGAGCGCGCCGCGCACGGGGCGCACGCGGCCGTCGAGCGAGAGCTCGCCGACCGAGAGCACGTCGGTCAGACCTTCTGCGTTACCGAGGTCGCCGTTGGCGCCGAGGATGCCGAGCGCGATGGGCAGGTCGAAGCTCGCGCCCTCCTTGCGCACGTCGGCCGGCGCGAGGTTGATGGTCGTCTTGTGAAAGGGGAAGAAGAAGGCGCTGTTGTTGACGGCGGCGCGGATGCGCTCGCGCGACTCGCGCACGGCGAGGTCGGGCAGGCCGACGATGGTCACCGAGGGGTTCCCATCCGACTCGCCCCGCACCGGGGTCAGGTCAACCTCGATGTCAACGAGGTCTGCGTCGATGCCGTAGACGGCGGCGGACTGTGTGCGGAAGAGCATAGGCGTGCCAGCGTGTGCGTCGTGTGAGGCGCTGGCGGGCGCCGTGTCTTTGGAAGAGAGAACGAGCGCGCTCCTGGACTTGACCAAAAGCGCGCTCGCCTTTCTAACGCAGGCGCCCTGTCGGGGGCGCGTCTTTCAACTCTTAGCGGCGGCGCGCGGGGGCGGCCGGGGCGGCCGTGTTGCCCTGCGGCACGCGGATCTGCCGGCCGCGCGCGAGCGGCTCGTCGGCGGCCACGCCGTTGAGCTTGGCCACCTCGGCCACGGAAGCGCCGTAGCGCGCCGCGACCTGCGCGATGGTCTCGCCGCCCTTAGCCGTGTAGCTCACAAGCCCTGCGCCGGCCGGCGCGGCGGCGCTGTTCGGACGCTCGTAGCTCTTGAGCGTCTGCACCACGCGACCGCCCGCGGGGACGATGAGCGCGCCGCCCTTGGCGAGGTCAACGCCCGCGTTCCACTGCTGGAGCGAGGCGGCGCTCACACCGGCGCGCGAGGCGACCGCGTCCCAGGTCTCGCCCGGCGTGGCCTGAACGACGCGCGCCAACTGGTTGCGGCGGTCGGGCGGGATGCGCTTGAGCAGCGCGACCACCTGGTGCCCACGCTTCGGCGGGACGCGCAGCAGGTACGCCTCGCCCGGCGGCGTCGAGTCGCGGCGCAGCTCGGGGTTGAGGCTGCGGATATTGTCGAGGCTCGTGTCCGAGAACGACGCGACCAACTGGAGGCTCGTCGCCGAAGGCACGCTCACCGTGTCGTAGGCGAGCGGCGTCATCCGCTGGACGCTGTGGAAGCCGTACTTCTCCGGGTTCTTCGCGATCAGGATGACCGCGAGGATGTTCGGGACGTAGTTGCGCGTCTCCTGCGCGATGTAGGGGTAGATAGACCAGAAGTCGCGGACCCCGGCGCGCGAGATGGCGCGGTCGATGTTACCCTCGCCCGTGTTGTAGGCGCCCATCGCCAGTTCCCAGTTGCCGAAGCGGTCGTGCAGCCACTTCAGGTAGCGGGCGGAGGCACGCGTCGCCTTCTCGAAGCTGTTGCGCTCGTCGATGTAGGCCGTCTGGCGCAGGCCGAAGCGCGAGCCGGTGCCGGGGATGAACTGCCACAGACCCGAGGCGGCGGCCCACGAACGGGCGGTCGGGCGCCAGGCGCTCTCGACCTGTCCGAGCCAGACGACGTCCTCGGGCACGCCCTCCTCGCGGAAGATCTTCCGCGCCATCGACATGTACTGACCCGAGCGGCGCAGGCCCGTCTCCATCGTGGCGCGACCGCGCCCCTGGTAGTAGTTGATGAAGCCCTGGACGAGCGGGTGCGGCGTGAAGCTGAAGTCGAGCGTGTTCTTGATCTCGTTCTCAAGCTTCGCCACGTCGTCGGCGGAAACGTTCGACTCCTTGTCGTCGAGCTTGAGCGTGCGCAGGTCGTCGAGCGGCGACGGCTCGAACTTCTGCTCGACGAAGCCGACCTCGGCCGGCGCGGCCGGCTGCTGCCCGTCCACCTGCGCGACCGTCTGGAACGTCCCGCCGTTCGCGGGGCGCGCGTTGGGGACGGCCTGCGGCACCTCGTAGCGGTAGACGCGCTCGACCAACTCGACGTAGTAGCGATTCAGCCGCGGGTTCGAGCGCACGTCCATCCCGGACTCAAGCACGGTATCGACGGCCTTGTCGAACTCCTCGCGGGCGGCCTGACGCTTCTGGTCTTTGAGGTTCAGTTCGCCGAGGCGGAAATGCTTCTCGGCGTCCTCGACGATCTTGGAGACGCGCGGGTCTTCGCGCTCGATCTCGCTGGGCGTGTTGCGGAGATATGATTGCTGGGGTACCTGGGCCTGGAGCGAGACGGAGGGGAGCAGCAGGGCCGCGAGGGCCGCGGCGTTAAAAAGACGGCGGGGGAGGCTCGTGTTATTCAATCGTCGATCTCCTTTGCGAGATAAAAGCGAATCCACGATGGCGACCATAGCGAGGGGTCGCACGAGCGGCATCCACTAAAGTTCCTGAAATGATAACCCTTCGATGAAGGAGTCGGTTCTACTTCGTGGGCCTCCTTCGCAGGAGAGCAGAACCCTCAAAACCGACCGGAGGGTACCACAGCCCTCATCGAAGAAGCAACCCTTATGCCTGCATCTCTATGCAAATAAACGGCGAAACGACCCTGGTTTCCTGTATTCTTTCGCTTCGCCTCGGGGGAACTTTAAGATGCCTCGGACGCCCCGCGGGTTGCGCCCGACCACGGCCCGAACCGGCCTAAACGGAAGCTAAAAAGCGGTCTGCCCGGCCCCGTCTCAAGCTTTACAGGAGCTTAAAACGGGGTCGGACAGACCGCACTCCGGAATCGGTCAAATTAACCGGCCGTACAGCGGCCTCAGACGCGAGGGGCGGCGGCCTGCGGCAGCCTCGGCGGGCGCGGGACGGGCGCGGCCGGGGCGGGCGCCCTCTCCTTCAAAGCCTCGCGGAAGACTTCGCGGACGTTCTCGACGAAGATGAACGTCATCTCGCCGAAGAGTTCCTTGGGAAGCTCCTCCATGTCACGGCGGTTGAGGTGCGGGAGAATGACCTTGGTCACGCGCGCGCGCCGAGCGGCCAGCACCTTCTCCTTGACGCCGCCGACGGGAAGCACGTTCCCGCGCAGGGTGATCTCGCCCGTCATCGCCACGTCCTTGCGGATGGCGCGCTGCGAGAGCGAAGAGACCATCGCCGTCGCCAGCGTGATGCCGGCCGAGGGGCCGTCCTTCGGGATGGCGCCCTCGGGGATGTGTATGTGCATGTCGAAGCGCTCGAAGTCCTCCTCGGGGATTTCGAGCTCCTTGGCGCGCGACTTGGCGTAGGAGTACGCGGCCTGTGCGGACTCGCGCATCACCTCGCCGAGCTGGCCCGTGAGGACGAGCTGCCCCTTCCCCTTCATCCGCAACGCCTCGATGAAGAGCACGTCGCCGCCGACGGCCGTCCAGGCGAGGCCGGTCGCCACGCCGATCTGGTCTTTGCGCAGAATCTCCTCGGGGAAGCTCTTCGGGGGGCCGAGGTACTCGTGGACGTTCTTCGGGGTCACGCGCACGGTCTCCGACTTCCCCTCCGCGATGCGGCGCGCGACCTTGCGGCAGATGCGCCCGATCTCGCGCTCCAGCTGCCGCAGGCCCGCCTCCTGCGTGTACTGCTGGACGACGACGGCGAGCGCCTTCTTCGAGATGTGCAGGTTCTTCGCCGTGATGCCGTTCTCCTCAAGCTGCTTGGGGAGCAGGTGGCGGCGTGCGATCTCAAGCTTCTCCTCTTCGGTGTAGCCGGCCAGGCGGATGACCTCCATGCGGTCGCGCAGCGCCGGCTGGACGGTGTCGAGGATGTTGGCCGTCGTCATGAACATCACGTTCGACAGATCGAAGGTGACGCCGAGATAGTTGTCGCGGAACGAGTTATTCTGCTCCGGGTCTAAGACTTCCAGCAGCGCCGACGAAGGGTCACCGCGGAAGTCCGCGCCGACCTTGTCGATCTCGTCGAGCATGATGAGCGGGTTGTTCGTCCCCGCCTGCTGCAAGGCCGAGATGATGCGACCGGGCATCGCGCCGACGTACGTGCGCCGGTGGCCCCGTATTTCGGCCTCGTCGTGCAGACCACCTAAACTCAATCGCACGAACTTGCGGTCGAGCGCGCGCGCGATGGAGCGGCCGAGTGAAGTCTTGCCGACGCCCGGCGGGCCGACCAGACAGAGGATCGAGCCCTTCGGCTTCTCCTTCAACTTGCGCACGGCGAGCGCCTCGACGATGCGCTCCTTGACCTTCTCCAGGCCGTAGTGGTCTTCGTCGAGAATCTGCTGCGCCTTAATCAAGTCGAGGTTATCGACCGAAGCCTTCGACCAGGGCAGGTCGGTCATGATCTCCATCCAGTTGCGCAGCGTCGCCGTCTCGGCCGCGTCCGGGTGCATGCGCTCAAGCTTCTTCAACTGCCGGAGCGCCTCCTCCTCGGCGTGCTTGGGCATCGCCACGGCCTCGATCTTTTCGCGGAACTGCGCGATCTCTTCGGCCAGCTCGTTCCCCTCGCCCAGCTCGGTCTGGATGGCCTTGAGCTGCTGGCGCAGGAAGAACTCGCGCTGCGAGCGGTCGATGTCGGCGCGCGCCTGCGTGTTGATCTCCTGCTGGACGGTGAGGACTTCGATCTCCTTGTTCAAGAGTTCGTTGACGCGCCGCAGCCGCGAGGTCGTGTCGGCGATGTCCAGGACCGACTGCGCGTCTTCGACTTTCAACTCCAGGTTTGAGGCGGCGAGGTCGGCGAGGCGGCCGGCGTCGTCGAGGCCGGCGACGATGGCCATCACCTCGGGCGAGATGTTCTTGCCGAGGTTGGTCGCGCGCTCCATCGACGCGCGGACGTTGCGCACCAGCGCTTCGACTTCGAGGGAGCGCTCGACAGTCCCCGTCTCTGACATCGCGGTCAGGCGCCCCTTCAGGTACTCGCCCGTGTCCGTGATCTCTTCGACGCGCGCGCGCGCGAGCCCCTGCACGAGGATGCGGATGCGCCCGTCGGGCAGCTTGAGCATGCGCATAATGACGGCCACCGTGCCCGTCGTGTAGAGGTCTTCACCCGCCGGCTCCTCCTTGTCGAGGTCGCGCTGCGAGACCAGGAGGATCATCCGGTTCTCGCCCAGCGCCTCGTCCACCGCGCGGATCGACTTCTCGCGCGAGACGAAGAGCGGCACGATCATGAACGGGTAGATGACGATGTCGCGGAGCGGCAGCACCGGCAGATACTCGGGTATCTGCAACTGCTGCTCGCCCGCGTCCACCGCTTCAATCGACTCAGCTATGTTTGAAATCTGGGGCATAAAATTTTAGCTGTTAGCTACTAGCTGTTGGCTCTTAGCTGAAGACAAAAAGGCTAAGAGCCAACAGCTAAGAGCTAACAGCTTACTCTTCACTTTCCTTCACTTCAATTCTGTGCTCGACGCCGCGGCGGTCTTCGAGCTTGGGGAGCCGTACGGTGAGCACGCCGTCTTTAAGCTCGGCGGTGGCCCCGTCCTTACGTACCGGCCAGCGAAGCGGGATGGCGCGCGCGAACTGGCCGAAGCTGCGCTCGGAGCATAGATGCGAGATGACGCCGCGCGGTGCGCCCTTGCGCTTGCGGCCGCGGACGCGCAGTTCCTCGTTCGTCAACGCCACCTCGACCTGCTCGGCGCGCACGCCGGGCAGCTCGACCGTCACCGTCACGCACGCCTCCGACTCGCACACGTCCACCGCCGGCAGCCAGGCCGCGCCCGCCTCGCCCGCGGCCATCTCCGAAGCCTCCTGCAAAGCCACGAACAGGCGGCCCACGCGCGCGCGCAGGCGCTCCAGCTCGCCCCGGTCGAAAATCGCCGCGTGCATCGTCCTCTTCATCTCCGCGGGGCCGCGCCGTCGCGCTTGCGGACGAGCGTCTTCAACTCCTTCATGAACTCGGTCACGTCCTCGAACTCCAGATAGACCGAGGCGAAGCGAACGTAGGCGACCTTGTCGAGCTCCTTCAGCCGCCGCATGATCATCTCGCCGACCTTGGTCGTCGGGCGCTCGCGTTCGGGCGACTCCTGGACGTACTTCTCGACGGCGTTGACGATGCTGTCGAGCTTCGTCGCCGGGATGGGGCGCTTCTCGCAGGCGCGCAGCAACCCCGCCATGACTTTGTTGCGGTCAAACGGCTCGCGCCGGCCGTCCTTCTTGACGACCATGTAGGGGATTTCGTCGATGCGCTCGTAGGACGTAAACCGCCGCTCGCAGCGCAGGCACTCGCGGCGGCGGCGAATCGAGTCGCCCTCGCGCGACTCGCGTGAATCGACGACCTTGTCTTCGAGGTATGTACAGAAGGGGCATCTCATAAGAGCGTCCTCAGGTTGAAGCCCGCAGGGGTTGAAGAGCCTCCCCTCACCCTTTCACGCGTTCGCCGCGCTCGCGGCGCCCGCCGTCTTAACTTCTCCCTCGCGCCCCGGCGCGACGCGCCCCGCGGCCTGCGCCTCCGCCTCCTCAGCCGCGACCAACTCGCGCAGGCTCGTGACGCTGAAGCCGCTGCGCACGAAGTAGTAGAGACCGAAGAGCAGCGGCGAGCCGAAGACAACGAGGTGCAGGATGATGACCGCCGGCTGCACGTCTTCGCCCGGGTAACCCAGGTAGCGCGTCAGCCCGAACGCGGTCGCCGCGTGGTACGTCCCCGCGCCCGCGCCCGGCGTCGGCACGACCGACCCGACCAAAGACCAGCCCAGCACGAAGACCGTCTCGCTCGCGCCCACGTCGAGCCCGAAGGCCCTCAGCACGAGCATGTTCGCCAGCGTGATGGTCCCCCACAGCGCCGCCGTCAGACCGGCCGTGGCCAGCAGCGCGCGGCCGTCGGCGAGCACCGCCAGCGTCCGCCCGAGCTGCCCTAAAAGCCCCACGACCAGACCGCACGCCTTGCGCAAGGCGTGCGGCAGACGCTCTACCCTCGCTTCAAACCATGCCGTGACGCCCTCGGCGCGTTGGCCGAACCAGTAGAGCGCGCCCAGACCGACGACCGCGCCCGCGAACATGAGGAGGCCATACTTGCGCACCAGCGCGAAGGTCGCCTCGTCAACACCGGGCAGTCTGACGAAGAGCAGGTTGGCGGCGAAGAGGAGGATGACGGCCGCCGTGTCACAGATGCGCTCCAAAGCGATGGTGACGAAGGCCGGGCCGGGCTTCACCGCGCGGTCACGCAGCGGCAGGAAGGCCGGACGGACGACCTCTCCCGCACGCCCCAGGAGGAAGATGGCGCTGAAGCCCACGCACGTCGCCGCGAAAGCCTCGCGCAACGAAGCGTCCGGCGCGAGCGCCCGCAGTAAAGTCTTCCAACGCAGCGCCCTTATCAGGCACGTCGCACAGACGAGGGCCACGGCCAGCGCCACCAGAGGCCAGTCGGCCCGCTTCATAGCCGCCCACGCCCTGTCCCAGTCCATGCCCCGCCCGAACCACCAGAGGGCAAGGCCCGCGACCAGGCACAGGACGAGGAATTTCAGGTATTTACGCAAGAGAAATAGTCCCGTGGTACTCGCACCCGCCCGCAGTGCCGGTCACGGAGACTTGCGGGCAGCCCCTTACTTGTGCACGGATTTGACTTCGCGCGGCGTTGGACACAAGATATAGTGTAACATCGTTCGGCTAGAATAGTCACAGCGGGGGCCGAGACGCCGCGGGGTTCTGAGGCCCGATTCCGGCGCACCGAGTCGCCGAAAAAGCCCGCCCCGGGGCGTGCGAGGGGCGGCGGGAACTTTCCCCTTCAGGCGGTCGTAATGCCCGTTTGACAATGGGTTGACCACCCACGCGGGGCGCTTAAATCGAAGCCGCGGCGGGATTTGAAGGGGCGCGAGGTGGGAGTAGCTACAGCGGTGAACGTCGGCGAAGGGGCTGAGCTGGTCAGAAGATGTCGCGCCGGGGACGGGGCGGCCTGGGAGGAGATAGTCTCGACGTACTCCCGCCGCATCTACAACCTCGCCTACCGCTTCACGTCGCGCTCGGACGCGGCGGAAGACCTGACCCAAGAGGTCTTCGTCCGCGTCTACCGCTCGCTCGAACAGTACGACCCGAAGCAGGGCGATCTGCAAAACTGGTTGATGCGCCTCGCCCGTAACTTAGTCATCGACGACTACCGCCGCCGCCAGCGCGCGCCGCAGGACACGCAGGCCGAGGACATCGAGGGGCATACCTACCACCTGCGTGCGGCCGGCAACACGCCGCAGCGCGAGATGGAGCGGCAGGAGTTGGGCGAGCAGGTGCAGGCCGCGATCGATAAGCTGCCGCCGGACTTGAGAACCTGTGTCATCCTCCGCGACATCGAAGAGCTGAGTTACCAGGAGATCGTTGACCACTTGAAGATTCCCGAGGGGACGGTCAAGTCCAGGATTAACCGCGGGCGCATCGAGCTGGCGAAAATCCTGCGCCGGATGCGCGTGGTCGCGATGAGCGACGTTTGATAAAAGGGTTGGGGTCGGGGCGTCTCCGGTTCGTAGGGTGAACGAACCTCGGTGGGCGCCGGTCGTTTTAAAACCGGGAGTGGAAGGGATGGAGCGGATTTAGAATGCTTTGCACAGAGTTTGAAGATCGTCTGACGGACTACCTCGACGGCGCGCTCGAAGGCGAGACCCAACGCGCGTTCGGCGAGCACGCCCTGCGCTGCCCCGTCTGCCACGACCTTCTGAACGAAGTCAAGAACGCCATCGTCGAGTGCCGCACGGACGTGCCGCCGCAGCCCACGCCGGGCCTGGAGGCGCGCATCCTCCTGAAGACGGCGCCCGAGACCGCGATGACGTGCCACGAGTTCGAGGAGTACCTGACGGACTACCTCGACGGCTTTCTGCCCGCCACCCTCTATCATCGATGGGAGCGCCACGCGGCGCTCTGCAACCCCTGCTCCGATCTGCCCGGACAGGTCGTGCGGGCCATCGGCGCCTGCTCCTCCTACATCGGCGAGGAGCTGCCGGTGCCCGCCGGACTGCACGCGCGCATCCTGCAAGCCACGCTCGGCACGACCGAGGCCGAGGCCGTGCGGCCGCCGCTCGGCGCGCGCATCACCGAATGGATGCGCGGCTGGCTCGATGTGATGGTCACGCCGCAGCTCGCGACCGTAGCGACGATGGTGCTGCTGGCAGTCCTCGTCGGCACGAGCACGCTCTCCGACGACGGCTCCATCGCGGGCATGTACAACAAGAGCCTGCGTCTGGCCTCGCAGACTTATAAGTACGGCGCCGTGACCGCCGACGAGTTGAAGCGCGCGACCACGGGTCTCGTCTCCTCGCCGCAGTCGGGGAACTCGAACAACTCCGGGCAGCAACCGCAGCAGAGCCCGAACGGCGGACAGCAGCAGCAGAAGTAACTTGAGCAGGCGGGAGGCGGGGCGAAACTCTTGGCAGCAGGTCTGATGAGTTGTGCGTATCACCTGACGAACCGCGCGGTCGTGCAGTGCAGCCGCTGCGGCCGTCCCCTGTGCCCCGCGTGCGATCACCGCATCCGCGGCTTCCCCTACTGCCAGGACTGCATCGTCGCCGGCGTCGAGACCTTGCAGCAACAGCAGGCGCGGCCCGGGGCGGCGGGCGTCGTCCGGCGCAAGACCTCGGCGTTCGTGGCCCTGCTGCTCTCGCTCATCTGCCCCGGCCTGGGCGCGGCCTACAACGGGCAGACCTCGAAGGCGCTCGTCCACTTCACCATCTTCGCCAGCTTCTTCCAGATGGCGACCGTTACCGACGGGACGCTCTTCTTCGTCCTCGGCATCATCGGCACCTGGCTGTTCGCGGCCGTGGACGCCGTGCGCACCGCGCAGCTCATACGCTCGGGCCTGGCCCCTGAGGCGGAGCAGGACGCCATCGCGCGCAGGCTCTACGGGAACCCTCTGGCGTGGGCGGTGACGATGATCTCGCTCGGCACGGTCTTCCTGCTCCACACACTCTTCAACGTGCGTCTGCCGGTGCGGGAGTTCCTTCCGGTCGTGCTCGTGCTGCTCGGCGCCTATATGCTCTTCGACTGGGCCCGAGTACGCGGCACGCGGCGCGAGGTGCCGAACTTCGACACGTTCTCGCGACCGCCCTCCGTGGTCAGCGGGGCGACGGGCTCGCTCCCTTCGGAGGTGACGAGGTTCGGGACTGGCGAGTTGGTGACGCAGGTCAGCTCGCGCGAGCCGGTCGGCGGCTGGCCCAACGAGCCGCGGTTCTGAAATTCTGTTAAGATGTTTCGCGCGCAAGGCGCGCGACGTTCGAGCGTTCGGTACGGGGAAGGAGATTTAAAGAGATGTCAGGCTTTCTCATGGCGGCAGGTCGCTTAGGCAGCATCGCGGCGCTCATCGCGCTGCTCATCATCCTCGTCAAGAAGCTCATCACGCTGGTCAGCTTCCTGATGATCGTCCTCAAGGTCGGCATCGTCGTCGCCTTCATCGCCCTGATGCTGCTCATCGTCATCACCTTCTTGAGCGCGCGTAACCGCCGCCGGCGCGAGGCCGAGGGGCTTTAAAACCCGACCGTCAACAGATCGGACAAGACACGGCACCCGCCGCCTGAACTCCGCGCGGAGACTTCAGGCGGCGGGTGCTTTCTGTTGTGGAAGGTGGGCTGTCGACTTTCGACGGTTTGCAATCAAAAGCCCCCTGTGGTAGGGTCTAGCTCCTTGTGCAGCCCCAATCAGGTTCCCGCCATGGCTGTATCTTCAGAAGGCGGGCCTGGGCAGCACCTTTCGGGAAGGGTTCTCGCAAACAAGCAACCCGGTAAATAAATAGCTTTCGCACTCGTCGCCTTCTTTCGGCAGACAGTGCCTTTCGCGCTCATCCGTGTGCCTACGCTCCCAATGGCGGGCGCGCGGACGGGGCGCCCAAGGAGCACACTCCGATGAACAGAGACGAGCGTTTTTACGCTTTCATCGTTTCTACCACCTCGCGTTCACGTTCCTACGTCCGTCGCATCACCATCCACAAGCGCTGGGTCAAGGCCTCGGCTGTCCTCGTCGCCTTCCTCTTCTGCGCGGCCGCCTACGGCGTCTACGGATTGACGCAGCAGGCCCTCCACCTCCGCATCGAGGAGGAGAACAACCGCCTTCGCATGGAGAACGATCGCCAGCGCCAGCAACTCCGGAAGCTCGAAAACCGCGTGGACGCCATCGAGGACGCCTCCCGGCGCCTCTCCGAGATGTCCGGCGTCCCCGCCGAGGAGCAGCAGGAGCAACAGCAGCCGCAGACGGAGGAGGGCACGAGCCCGCACGGCGCGGGCGGCCCCGCGCTCGATGCCGCGTCGGTCGAGCTTCTGGAGTTGCGCGCCGCACGGTTAGAGATGGACTTGCAGGTCTACGAGGCGGCGTTGAAGGAGAAGGCGCGCATCCCCTCCATCTGGCCGGTCGAGGGCGAATCCACGGACAGCTTCGGCTACCGCGGCAACCCGTTCGGGGGCGGCGGCGCCGAGTTCCACCCCGGCCAGGACATCGCCGCCCCGCGCGGCACGCCCGTCCTTGCGCCCGCCGACGGCACGGTCATCGAGGCCGGCTGGAAGAACGGTTACGGGCAGACAATCGTCATCGACCACGGCAACGGGTTGACGACCCGGTACGGTCACCTCTCCAAGGTAGAAGTCGCGGTGGGTCAAGAGCTTAAGCGCAACGAGGAGCTGGGGCTCGTCGGCTCCACGGGGCGCTCGACCGGCCCACACCTCCACTACGAGGTGCGGCTCGGAGACCTGCCCGTCAGCCCACTGCACTACCTGCCTGAGCGGTAGGTTTTCACGCCCGCGGGCGTCTTAAAGCTTTGGGCGGCGTGAATTTTTGTGTTGACAGAGCGTAAGGTTTCGCTTAGTATGCGCCGTCGTCAACCCGCCGCGGGCGGTTTAACTCGCCCAAACCGTTAGACTTGCAGTGTTAGCAATGAAGTTGCAGTGGTTCTGTCCCTGTCCGTGAACGATGAGTCCGAAAGGCTTTAAAGCCGAGGGCCATCGGTCGCGGGCATTTTTTTGAGTGTTTGGGCGCGACTTGTTGCGGTCGCGCTTCGGCTCGTGGATCAACCTTGTGGGGACGGCGGATGCCCTTGAGATTTCCGCCCGACCCTTTTTCACCGAATCGTTAGGAGGATTCGTCAGCTATGCCTAGAATTACCGGTAAGGTCAAGTGGTTCAACAACGCGAAGGGCTACGGCTTCATCGAGCAGCCCGGCTCTTCCGACATCTTCGTTCACTACAGCGCCATCCAGGGCGACGGCTTCAAGACCCTCGAAGAGGGGCAGGAGGTCGAGTTCGAGGTCACGCAGGGCCCGAAGGGCCCGCAGGCTGAGAAAGTGATCAAGATGTAACCCTCCCCAACTGAACACTTCAGCTTTCGTTGAAGGCCACTGACCGCTTCCGGACTTAGCAACGAGCCGGCAAGCGCAACGCAGAAGCAAGGCACTCAAGAAAGCAGTAGACAGAAAGCACTAAGGCGAAAGGCAGTCAAGACGCGCCAGCGTTTCGACTGCCTTACTCTTTATGCTTACCCTTTGTTGATTGACTGTTGCTTTTGCT
>JBJMGP010000153.1:0-21223 GCA_045807865.1 Pyrinomonadaceae bacterium | reverse complement strand
TTCGCGCTGTTGCTCGGCGCCGTCGCGCCCGAAGCCTCGGCGCAGCGGCGCCGCCGCACTCGGCGGCCTGTGCGCAGGACGACGACGCGCACGACTGTGCCCGCGCCGCCTCCACTTCGTTACTTCTCGGTGCCGGCTGACACGGTCGTCCGCGTCCGCATGGACACGGAGTTGAACTCCCGTTCGGCGCGCGTCGGCGACCGCTTCTCGACGACGGTGACCGAGCCGGTCTACGGCGGCGGCAGCGGCGTGGATGTGATTCCCGTCGGGAGCAAAATCTGGGGGCGCGTCTCCGCGGTGACCCGCGCCGGGCGCCGCACGCCCGGCCACATCACCGTCAGCTTCAACCAGGTGGAGTTGCCGAGCGGCATCCGCCACACCATCAACGGTTCTTTGTCGAGCCTTCAGTCCGACGACGTGAACTCCGACAACGAGAGCACGGTCGCGGGCAAGGGTAACCGCAATCGCGACGCGGTCTTCATCGGCGGCGGCGCGGCGACGGGCGCCATCATCGGCGCCATCGCGGGCGGCGGCAAGGGCGCGGCCATCGGCGCCATCCTCGGCGGCGGGCTCGGCACGGGCGCGCGCGTCTACGAGAAGGAGCAGGAGGCCGAGGTGAAGTCGGGCACGACGTTCGGCGTCATCCTCAACCGCGCGGTCTCTCTGCCCGAGTACAGGGCGCAGTAAGTTCTAACGAGATCGGCGACCCCTCGGGGCCGCCGTATCGGAGGAAGCCCGCAAGCGAAGGGGAGAGCGCGGGCGGGCTTCCCACCGAAATTTGACGGCCTCCTGAAAGGCTGTCCGAGGGTTCGGTCGCCCCCGTCAGAACGTAAGTGAGCGACCGCACAAGGAGAGGCCCGCTGCGAAGGGGAGAGCGCAGCGGGCCTCTTCTTTTTTAGCCGATGGCAGTTGGCTGTCGGCTATCTGCTTTGAGCCGCGAGTGCCTCTTCCCTTGTGAAGACGACGCGGCCGGCGACGACGGTTGCGACGGGGGCGCCGTGGAAGTTGTAGCCGTCGAAGGGGGTGTTGCGGCTCTTCGATTTGGAGCGCGCGGCGTCGAACGTCCAGCGCAGCTCCGGGTCGAGGATGGTCACGTCGCCGTGAGCGCCGGGGCGGAGCGTGCCGCGCCCTTCGAGGCGGAAGATGCGCGCGGGGTTGACGGAGAAGAGTTCGACGAGCCGTTCGAGGGTGATGAGCCCGCCGTGGACGAGGCGCTCGAAGGCGAGGCCGACGGCCGTCTCAAGGCCGGTGATGCCGAAGGCCGCGTGGTCGAACTCAAGCTCCTTCTCGTCGGCGTGGTGCGGCGCGTGGTCGGTCGCGATGGCGTCCACCGTCCCGTCGGCGATGGCTTCGAGTATCGCGTCGAAGTGCTCACGGTTGCGCAGCGGCGGGTTCATCTTCATGTTGGTGTCGAAGCCCTCGCAGGCCGCGTCGGTCAGCGTAAAGTGGTGCGGCGTGACTTCGCACGAGACCTCCAACCCCTTCCCCTTCGCGCGCCGGACGGCCTCGATGGCGCCCCGCGTCGAGACGTGCGCGAGGTGCACGCGCGCGCCCGTTAGCTCGGCGAGCGCGCAGTCGCGCATCGCGTCCGACTCCTCGGCGAGCGCCGGACGGCCGCGCAGGCCGAGCCGCAGAGACCACTCGCCCTCATGCATCACGCCGCCGGCCGCGAGCGTCTTGTCGTCGCAGTGATCCATCACCGTCAGGTCGAACCCGCGCGCGTACTCCAACGCGCGGCGCATCAGACCCGGCGAAGGGACGGGGCGGCCGTCGTCGGTGACGGCGACGATGCCGGCGCGCTTCATCTCGCCCATCTCGGCCAGCCCCTCGCCCTTCGAGCCCTTCGTGATGGCGCCGACGGGGAAGACGTTGGCGAGTTTGGCCGCGGCCGCCTGCTCGACGATGAAGCTCGTGACGGCCGGGTTGTCGTTGACGGGGTCGGTGTTGGGCATCGCGCAGACGGAGGTGAAGCCGCCCGCGACGGCGGCCCAAGCGCCCGACGCGATGGTCTCCTTGTACTCCTGCCCCGGCTCGCGCAGGTGCGTGTGGAGGTCGATGAAGCCGGGCGCGACGACGAGTCCCGTCGCGTCGAAGACCTCGGTGCCCTCGGGCGCGGGCTCACCACTTTTAATCAAGGCGGCGACGCGGCCGTCTTCGATCAGAATGTCGCGCCCGCCGTTCACACCTTGCGTCGGGTCTACGACGTAGCCGTTGGCGATAAGCAGTCTCATCTTTTACTTGGTGCCTTCCGAGCGAGAGGCGGTCGCGGCATTGCTGAGCGGCTCGGGCTGTGGCTCGGGCTCGGGCTTCGTCTGCGCCGCAGGGTTCTGCGTCGGGGTCATGACGCCCGCGCCGCCGCCGAGCAGGTAGAGCACGGCCATGCGCACGGCGAGGCCGTTGGCGACCTGGTCGAGGATGAGCGAGCGCGCGCCGTCGGCCACGTCCGAGGCGATCTCGACGCCGCGGTTCATCGGGCCCGGATGCATGACGATGGCGTCGGGCTTAGCCAGGGAGAGCCGCTTCAGGTTGAGCCCGTAGTGGACGGCGTACTCGCGTAAGCTGGGGAGGAACGCGCTGTCCTGTCTCTCTCTTTGAATCCGCAGAACCATCAACACGTCCGCGCCTTCGACCGCCTCCTCGACACGCCGGGCGACGCATACGTCCCCTTCCCCGGCCAGAGCCGCGAACTCGGGCGGCGCGAGCGTCCCGGGCCCCGCGACCGTGACGCTCGCGCCGAGCGTCGTCAAAAGGTGTGCGTTCGAGCGCGCGACGCGCGAGTGGAGGATGTCGCCGAGGATGGCGACGCGCAGGCCCTCAAAGCCTCCTTTGCGCTGGCGGATGGTGAGCGCGTCGAGGAGCGCCTGCGTCGGGTGCTCGTGCGCGCCGTCGCCGGCGTTGACGACCGCGGCGCGGCAGACGCGCGCGAGCTGGTGGGGCGCGCCGGCCGAGGGGTGGCGGATGACGATGAGGTCCGGCCCCATCGCCTCAAGGTTCCGCGCCGTATCGAGCAGCGTCTCGCCTTTCGTGACGGAGGAGGAGGAGGAGCTGATGTTGACGACGTCGGCGGAGAGACGCTTGCCGGCGATCTCGAACGAGGTGCGCGTGCGCGTCGAGGCTTCGAAGAAGAGGTTGATGACGGTGCGCCCGCGCAACGTCGGCACCTTCTTGATCTCGCGCTCGGAGATTGCGCGGAAGGTCTCGGCCGTGTCGAGGATGTGCGTGATCTCCCCGGCGCTCATCCCGCGGATCCCGAGCAAGTTTCTCTGCTTCAGCACGGCGCTCGTCATGTGGAACCGTCTCGGCTGTATGTCCGGATACGAAAAAGCGGCCGTTGCTGGCCGCCTCTCCTCATCCCTCTTCCTGACCCGCCGGTCTTTCGACGATGACCACGGCCTCCTCGCCGTCGAACTCGTCGAGCATCACCTTGATGATCTCGCTCTTCTTCGTCGGCACGAACTTCCCGACGAAGTCGGCCTGGATGGGAAGCTCGCGGTGCTCCTTCCCGCGGTCAACCAGCACGGCGAGCTGCACGCGGCGGGGCCGGCCGAAGTCGATCAACTGGTCGAGCGCGGCGCGGATGGTGCGCCCCGTGTAGAGCACGTCGTCGATGAGCAGGACGTTGCGCCCCTCGACATCAATCGGCAAATCGGTTCTGTTAACTATCGGGTTGGCCCCGACGGTCGAGAGGTCATCGCGGTAGAGCGTGATGTCGAGCACGCCGACGGGCGGACGCTCGCCCTCGATGTCGGCGACCTTGTCGGCGAGGCGCTGCGCCAAAGGCACGCCGCGGCGCTGGATGCCGATGAGGTAGAGGTGCCCGGCGCCGTGGTTCTCTTCCACGATCTCGGACGCGAGCCGGGCCAGCGCGCGGTTGATGCGCATGCCGTCCATGATGCGAGCCTTCTCGACGAATTCCATCGGCGCGGATACTACCACAGAGCCCGCCAGACTTGAAAGGTTTCACGCCTGGCGGTCGGTGGCCGCCGCGACCCGGGTGAGGCCCTCATCTAGCGCACGCTTCTCAGCCGTCACCTTCCGCCGAGAGATAGAGGCCGTAGGCCGCGCCGAGCGTAGACCACGCGACGACGGTCACCCACAGCGGAACTCTCTTCGCCACGCGTTTGACCGTCCTCACCTGTTCGCCCAGATCAACCCCGGCCATCGAGCGTCTCAGATTCCAGATGTCGCGCGAGACGTAAAAGTACGCGCACGCGGCGGGCAGCAACGCGGCCGCCCACACCGGGCCCGCCCGGCGCACGCGGAAGAGTACGAACAGTGCGGCGAGCAGTCCGGCGGAGCCTGCGGCCGCGAGCCAGAGCGCGAGCGTGACCCCGGCGCGCAACCCCGTCGCGACGACAGTCGTGCGGACGCCGGCCGCGCGGTCTTCCGGATAGTCTTCGGCGGTGTTGACGAGAATGACGCCCATCTGCAACGTGCCGTAGGCCGCCGCCAGGAAGATGATTAACGCCGGGGGCGGGTAGGCCGCGACGAGCAGTGCGACGAAGAGCATCGGGCCGACGAATATGATGAGCCAAAGGCAGACGAGCTGTGCGAAGCCCCTACCCTTCAGACGAACCGGAGGGACGGAGTAGGCCGCGCCGAGCGCGAGCCCCACCGCGACGAGGACGCAGAGCTGCCAGCGGCCCGTGAGCCAGGATAGATGCGCGGACAGCGCGAGCGCGAGCGCGGCGGCCGCCGACACCTGAAAGGTTACGAAGCGGACGCCCAGTCCGTAGACGGCCTCGGAGAGATGCGGCTTGTAGACAGCGTCGAGGTCTCGGTCGGCGAGACAGTTGATCATGTCGCCGAACGCGAAGAGGAGGAAGAAGATGAAGATGCCTTCCCAGAAGGCGAAAGTCTTGAGCGGCGCGGCGTCTTTAATCAGGAGGAGCACGGGGATGGCGAGTATCGGAATCTCCGCGACGCGAAATTCGACGCGGCGTATGCGCAGCATGTAGAGGAAGAAGCGTTTGACGGTCATAGACTCACGACGACCTTTTCGCGCGCGTTCAGAGAACGTTAACACGCCTGATGTGTCGCGGCGCCGACTCCGCGAAGGCCCGGCGGCCATGCAGCAGCGCTTGGTTGTCCGCCATGAGGATGTCGCCGTCTCGCCAGCGGTGCGCGTAACAGACCGCGGGGTCGCGGAGCCTCCGCCGCATGTCCAGCAGGAACGCCGCGCGCGCTCCGGCGGGTAGACCTCGTACCTCCGAACGCACCGGGTTCAGGTCTTCGACAGGCTCCGCGTATCTCATCACCGGCTCGCCGCTGATCGGGTGACTCGCAAGTAGCGGAGAGGTGAAAGTCCCTCCGTAGTGAACGACCTTCTCGGTCGTGTAGGTGACGGTGACGCGCCCCCAGACCTCGCGCACTTCCGGCGTGGCGCGTTCGAGCAGTCGCCGCGTGTCGCAGAAGAGCGTCTCGCCCCCCGCGCCTTCGGGCGGCGCGGCCTCGCATTGAAAGATGATGTAGCGAGGGACGCGCCCGATGAAAGCGCCGTCCCAGTGAAACGGCACCTCGTGGTTGGTGTAGAGATAGTTCTGCGCATCCGCCTGCACGCGCAGGTCGTTGACCTCGCCGAAGTCCCACCCGAGCACCTCGCCGAAACGTCGGCCGAACTCCGGCAGCGCGTCGCCTGCGAGCGGCGCGAACCCGCGCGCCACGAGCAGGCCGCCGCGCTCGACCCACTCCTCTAAAAGGCGCGCGGGAATTACCCCGGCGTCGGCACCCTCACGCGCCGCCCTGACCACGATGCCGAAGGGTTCAAGCGCTTCGAGCGCCCATTCAGATTTGGTCTCTTCCCTCATGACTGTTCCGTCCACAGGTCCGGCACGATGTTGAGGTGGCGGCGCAGCTCGTCCACTCTCATCTCAAGGAGCGTCTCGTAAGGGATGTCCGTGTGGTAGAGAGTGCGCGCGCCGCGGGCGCGCCTCCACGCGCGGATGATGCGGCGCGGCGCGAAGAACATGGCGCCGACGACGGCCCCGACGCAGAGCAGATGCACCATGAACGACCTGCACCCTGCGCGCAGCTCGTATGCGCTAATCTCCGCCTCGCCGACGAGGCCCGTGCCGTAGCCCGTGACGACATGATGCAGGTCGTGCAGGTGTAGCAGCCCGGGGTTCGGCAAGCGCACGGGCCACCGCCCGACGTAAACGGGGAATCCGCTGGCGGTGTAACTTTCGACGGCGAGTGAGTTCTCCGCGAGGTAGCGGTCGCGGCCGGCACGCACCGTCTTGTCGCCAGCGCCTCGTGTGGTCTCCTGGCTCATGCGGTCGCCCCCGTCTCGTAATGACTGGCGCGCCCTTCGCGGCGCACGAGGCGCGCGCCGAGCGCTTCGGCTGCGTGACGCCTGACGAGCCTGAACCCGGCTTCGGTCTTGAGGGCAACGCCGTGCCAGGGGGTGAGCCACGCGTCTTCCGCGTCACCGAACAGGATGCCGATCTTGTCCGAGTGTGGGGGCTGCGGGTGGATTGAGAGGCGCAGGGCCGTCGGGAAGCACTCCTGAATGAGTCGCCCCCAGGCCTCGCTCCGTTGAATCACCCGGAGGGCGCGCTCCCTGCACTCGTTGCGCAGACGGTTTCTGCTCTTGCCCGGCTCGATGACGAGACGGTCTTCGAAGAGGAAGCGGTGTATGCCGTTGAAGAGCGCGCGGTGTCGCTCGTACGCGCGCACGCGCTCCTCTATCGCCGCGAGGGGCTCCGCGTAATGCTCGCACAGTTGTTCGCGGAGTGCCTGCTTGTCGTCGTTGTCGAAGAGGTCTTCGAGGTTCAGGGTGTCGAGCGACTCCGCGCCGAGCCGGACGAGCATTGAGGCTATCTCGCGCCCGTACTCCGTCACGTCAGAGTCCGAGACCCCGACGAGGTCGCTGAAGACTCGCCCGTCCGAGCAGACGGTCACGCGCGCGCCCGGCGCGTGGAACTCTTTAATCTCCCGACAGACATCTTCGAGAAAACCTATCGCCAGCTCCTCCGCCATGTCGGGGAGTCTTCCGAGCACTTTCGACGTGTTCGGCGACTTTGCCGGGAAGGCCGGCAGGAGGAGGTGTATGGGCTCGTGGTTGGCAACGAACCTTCTCACCTTCGGCAAGTGCAACCCGAGACATTGCTCGCAAGGATTCTCCGCGCACGGGCCCGCGTCGGGGTGTAGCCTGCGGTGGCGGAAGAGCGTCCGAAGAATTCTCTCGGCGGTCGCGGTGTGAGCGGCATCCGGCTCGGGTTCGAGGAGTGGCGCGAGAACCCGGTCGGCCCCGACGAGCGTGGGCCCCGCCTGCGGCAGCCGGAGGAACGGCGCCGCCGACGCGAGCAGTTGGCAGAAGGCTTCTATCGCGCTCCGCGTGGCTGAGCAGTCGGGGGTCCGATCCTGCGTCCACAGCAGCATGAGAGCGAGGTGCGTGCCGTAGAGGACTCGCGCCAGCGCGCGCGCGGCCTCCGCCTCCGGCCGGTCGGATGCGCCGAGGACGACCGCCGAGAAGACGCCCGCCACGCGGCCCCCCACGAGGCTGGTCTGTTCGCTCAATGCGCCCAGCTCATGCCGCGGGTCGAGTGCCGTCGCGAGAAGCGCCGCGAGCGCGTCTCTGTACGGTGCGACGAGCGACAGCTTCGTCAGCATCGCCGAGCGGAAGCGCTCCGCCATCGTGCCTTCGGGCAACTCCGGCACGCGCGCTTCGAGTTCCGCCGCGAGCCGGAGGTAGAGTGCGAGCACAAGCTCTTCGTCTCGACCGAAGAAGAGCCGCGCGCGTTCGAGCGTGCAGCCCGCCGCCGCGGCCGACCGGGGCAGGAGGGCGCCCGCGAGCCCCTGCTCCGCGAGCAGAGGTATCGCCGCCTCAAGCAGCCTTTGACGTATACGCCTTTCGGCCGTCGCCGCCGTCATTCCTGGGAGCACGCCTCCGGTAAACGTTCCTTCGTCTCCTCCGGAACAGTCAATTATCATACCGTTCACAAAAGCACGGAAGCCATCTCCATTGCCTTAAGATAGGGCGACCGGGATTCTGCAAAACGCCGCCGCGCGGATTGATTTTGGCAGTTTACAAACGCGATTTCAGAGACACGGGTGGGCATGAGATGGTTCAAGTGGTGATGATAAACTGATTCAAGTGACACGGCTGCGCCGTTGCCTATGACCATGCCGGGCCATATGATTTCACAACTTACTTGCGTTGCGGGCCGGAATCGACGCTTCTCTCGGAGGGTAAAGCCTTGTTCATAGCTACACGCTTCAGACCGCTCTGTGCCGCCGCACTCATACTGCTCCTGTCAGGGGTGGCGTACTCGCAGGCCAACGCGCCGCAGGGGGCTGAAGGCGTGCGGGCGCGGTATACGAAGTATGAGTACAGGGTGCCGATGCGGGACGGGGTGCGTCTGTTCACGGCGGTGTACGTGCCGAAGGACGCTTCGCAGAAGTACCCGTTCCTGCTGACGCGCACGCCGTACAGCGTGGCGCCGTACGGGGCGGACAACTACCGCGCCAGTTTGGGGCCTTCGGAGAGCTTCGAGAAGGAGGGCTTCATCTTCGTCTACCAGGACGCGCGGGGGCGCTACATGTCGGAGGGCGAATTTCAGCAGGTGCGGCCACACGTCCCCGTCAAGCGCGGGCCGCAGGACGTGGACGAGTCCACCGACACGTACGACACCATCGAGTGGCTTTTGAAGAACGTGCCGAACAATAACGGGCGCGTCGGGATGGTCGGCATCTCGCAGCCGGGCTTCCACGTCGCCGCGTCCATCATCGACTCGCACCCGGCACTGAAGGCCGCCTCGCCGCAGGCGCCCACCGCCGACTACTACCTCGGCGACGACGTGTACCACAACGGCGCGTTCATGCTCGCCGCCAACTTCGGCTTCTACTCCTCGTTCGTCCCGCGCGCCGACGGGCCGGAGCCGCCGTCGCGCCGCGACACCTCTTTCGACTTCGGCACGCCCGACGCCTACGACTTCTACCTTCACATGGGGCCGCTCGCGACGGCCGACGACCGTCTGTTCGGCGGCCGCGCACGCTTCTGGCAGGAGATCATCGACCACACGACCTACGACGACTTCTGGAAGCGGCGCTCGGTCTGGAAGTTGATGAAGAACGTCCGCTGCGCCGTGCTCAACGTCGGCGGTTGGTTCGACGCCGAAGACCCTCTGGGGCCTCTGCGCGTCTACCACGCGGTCGAGGAGTTCAACCCGGGCACGGTCAACCTGCTCGTGATGGGGCCGTGGTCGCACGGCGGCTGGGCGCGCGCGGAGGGAGACCGGCTCGGCAACCTCAACTTCGCCGTCAAGACCGGGGAGTTCTTCCGCGAGCGGATACAGCTCCCCTTCTTCCTCCAGTACCTCAAAGACCGCCCCGCGGCGCTGCCCGAGGCGTACGTGTTCCTCACCGGCGCCGACGAGTGGCGCGGCCGAGAAGTGTGGCCGCCGAAGGAAGCGAAACCGCTCACGCTCTACTTCGACGACGGCGGGCGCCTGGCCACGGACGCGCCCACGGAGGAGGGCGCGGCGGGGTTCGACGCGTACGTGAGCGACCCGAACCGGCCCGTCCCCTTCGTCGGCTATGTCGTCGGCGGGATGACCTCGGACTACATGACCGAGGATCAGCGCTTCGCCTCGCAGCGCCCGGACGTTCTGACGTACGAGACCGGGCCGCTCGACGAAGACCTCGTCATCGCCGGCCCCGTCAAGGTGAGCCTCAACGTCTCGACGACGGGGACGGACTCCGACTTCGTCGTCAAGGTCGTGGACGTGTACCCCGCAGACTATCCGCAGCCCGGCGTGCCCGAAGGGCAGAGGCTCCCGCCGAACTACGTACGGATGGGCGGCTACCAGCAGCTCGTCCGCGGCGAGCCCTTCCGCGCGAAGTTCCGCGAGGGCTTCGAGCGCCCCGTCGCTCTGACGCCGGGCAAGCCGGCGCACATCGAGTTCGAGCTGCCGGACGTGTACCACGACTTCCGCCGCGGCCACCGCGTGATGGTGCAGGTGCAGAGTTCGTGGTTCCCGGTCGTGGACAGGAATCCGCAGAAGTTCATGGAGATTCCGAAGGCGACCGCCGCCGACTTCCAGAGGGCCACGCAACGCGTCTACCGCTCGCGCGGGCTCAGTTCTTCCGTCACCGTGCTGGTCGAGCAGGGCTCTCTGCGGACGCTCCAACCGGCCAGATGAGAAAGTGTCACACTGCCCCCAGACGCAGCCCCGCGCCGCCTCGACAATGAGATGCGCGGGGCTCAAAATTTAGGCGTGTGCCCGCGCCTGAATCTATCGGGCGGCACACATGCGGCAAGGGGTTTCATGCGTTCGACGATTAATAGTTATCTGGAAGATTATTTGAAGCGCGATAGCGAGACTGCTTTCGCGCATAGGCGTGGTTTGCGCATGGTGCGCTGGTCGTACCGGCGCGTGGCGGAAGCGTCTTTCCGGTTCGCGCATGAGTTGGAGGCGCGCGGCATTAGTAAAGGCGAGCGCGTGCTGCTGTGGGCGGCGAACGGGCCGGAGTGGGTCGCGGCCTTCTACGGGTGCGCGCTGCGCGGTGTGGTCCTGGTGCCGCTCGACCTGGAGAGCGCGCCCGACTTCGTCGCGCGCGTGCAGGCGCAGACCGGCGCCAGGCTCGTGCTCCACAGTGCCGAGACGAGCGCGCAGGCCGCGTCGCTCGGGCCGCCCGCCATCGCGCTCGAAGAGCTTGAGAGTGTTCTGGCCGGTCGTCCCGACACGCCGTACGTGAACGTTGACATCTCTGCGGACGACCTCGTCGAGATCATCTACACTTCGGGGACGACGGCCGAGCCGCGCGGCGTCTGCCTGACGCACCGGAACCTGCTCGCGAACCTCGCGCCGCTCGAAGAGGAGATGCGGAAGTACATGAAGTGGGTGCGGCTCGTCGGCCCGCTCCGCTTCATCTGCCTGCTCCCGCTCAGCCACGTCTTCGGCCAGTTCATGGGCATCCTCGTCCCGCAGCTCGCGGGCGGCGAGGTCATCTTTCTGAACGCGCTCAACCCCTCGGAGATCGTCAACACGGTCAAGGGTAGGCGGGTCAACGTCGTCGTCACCGTCCCGCGCCTGCTCGACTCTCTGCGCGAGCACGTCGAGCGGCGCGAGGAGTCGCGCGGTCTGCTCTCAGACTTGCGCCGCCGCCTCGAACGCGCGGAGGGCACGCACCCGCTCAAGCGGCTCTGGCTGTCTCGGCGCATCCACGGCTACTTCGGCTGGAGGCTCTGGGCGTTCGTGACGGGCGGCGCGACGCTCGGCGCCGAGACCGAGACCTTCTGGCGGCGGCTCGGGTTCGCGGTCGTGCAAGGGTACGGGATGACGGAGACGGCGTCGCTCGTCACGGTCAACCATCCGTTCAAGACGGGGCGCGGCTCCATCGGGAAGACTCTGCGCGGGCAGGAGGTGCGGCTCGACGAGTCGGGCGAGATTCTCGTGCGCGGCGCAAACGTCTCGCCCGGCTACTGGCGCGGCCCCGACGCCGAGGCCGCGCGCGAGCCACTCGGTGCGGACGGCTGGCTGCGCACCGGCGACCTCGGCGAGATGGACGCGGCCGGCAACATCTACTTCCGCGGACGCAAGAAGGACGTGATCGTTACGGCCGCGGGACTGAACGTCTATCCCGAGGACATCGAGGCCGCGCTCAACCGCCAGCCCGAGGTTAAGTCGAGCGCCGTCGTCGGCGTCGAAGGCCCGCGCGGCCCCGAGCCGCTCGCGGTGCTCATCTTGAACGACGCGGGGGACGACCCCACTCCGGCGGTCGAGCGCGCCAACGAGTCACTCGCGCGCCACCAGCACGTGCGCCGCTGGGAGGTCTGGCCCGACTCCGACTTCCCGCGCACGACCACGCAGAAGGTTCGCAAGCGCGACATCCTCGAACGACTCGGCCCGAAACAAAACGGCAAGAACGGCAACGGGCACGGGACGCGTGTCGAGAGTGCCGCCGCCGACAATTCAACACTCAACACTCAACACTCTTTACTCAGTCCCTCGCCCGCTTCACTCATCGCCGCACTCGCGTCGCGCGCGGGGGGCGAGGCGCCTGCCTCGCTCGGCCCTGCTTCGAGCCTCTCGACCGACTTGAAGCTGGACTCGCTCGGCCGCGTGGAGCTTCTGAGCGCGCTCGAAGACCGCTACCAGATCGAGATTGACGAGGCGAGCTTCACCGCCGTGACGACCGTCGAAGACGTGGAGCGCATCGTCAGCGCCGGCGGGGCGCGCGCAGAGGAGGCCGCGCAGTATCCTTACCCCGCCTGGGCGCAGAGCGCGCCCGTCCGCTGGCTGCGCGTCGCCATCTACTACGCGGTCGTGCTCCCCATCACCTCCCTGCTCTGCTGGGCCCGCATCGAGGGGCGGGAGAATGTGAAGAACTTAAAAGGCCCGGCGCTCTTCGTCTCGAACCACATCACCTACTTCGACCACGCGCTCATCATGTCGGCCATGCCCGGCCGCTTCCGGCGCCGCCTCGCCATCGCGCAGGAGGGCGAGCGCCTGCGCCTGTGGCGCAAGCCGCCGGCCGGTACTCCGCTCTTGAGAAGGTTACGCTGGCTCGCGCAGTACTACCTCGTCGTCGTCATCTTCGACACCTTCTCTCTGCCGAAGGCGAGCGGCTTCCGCCGCAGCTTCAACTACGCGGGCGAGTCCGTAGACCGCGGCTACAACCTGCTCGTCTTCCCCGAGGGCATCCGCGCCGAACGCCTCGGCATGAATCCCTTCCGCCCCGGCATCGGCGTCCTCGCCTCGCAGTTGGGAATCCCCGTCGTGCCCGTCCGCATCGACGGCCTGATCGAGTTAAAGCTCTCCGGCCGCCGCGGCTTCACCTCCCCACACCGCGTCACCATCCGGCTCGGCGAGCCCGTCACCTACGCGCCCGACGAAGACCCGGCCCACATCACCGCCGACCTCGAACGCCGGGTCAAAACGCTCTAACCAAACATCGTGTGCCGTTGTCCATAGCCGGACAGGTTGAGTATCCGTTGAAAGATTTCGCGCAGGCCATCCGCATCTTCCCCGCCGAATCCGCTGCTCTGCGCCTGGACGGTAAAGCTCTGCGTTCGCAGATCAACGACCACCCGGACGCTGCACGTGGACAAGGTGTCGGATGAATCGACCATGCTTTCGACCCGAGGGGCTCGCTCCGGGACGCCAATGACAGCGAAGGCGGACACGAGTGTGTCCGCCTCCGGCAGGGTCACTGCCCCTCGGTACTCAGTCCATTCGGCCGACTGCTCCTCGCGCGCCACGACGACCACCTGCCCCTCGGCGATCAGGCCCGGCCGCACATAATAAGCGCGCAACCAACCGAACAGATATGGCGAACCGACGCTCGTCGCCGCGCCGACTGCCTCCGTCCAATCGACCTCAAGGACCGTAACTTCCTGCTGCATCCTTACCCCTTCCGAGCAGCCGAACGCCGAGCGTCAGCGGCGAGCGTCCATACAACTATGCATGTAATGCTAAACTGCATTACCGTCCGGGTTGAAAATTCCTATAAGAACTTGCTCAAGTATGAGTGCTTTCCTCTCTGGCGAAAACACCATTGAGCCAGAGTTCACCATTGCATCTACGTCTTGCAAATCCAAAAAGTAACAGTAGACAGGTTCTGCCTGTGAAGCAAGCAGCCGATGCAATCTACTCCCTCCTGCTGCTGTATCATGGAACTCTCTCCTTAAACGTTCGCCAAAGACACCGTGCCTACCTTCAGTTGCTTTCACGATAAGGGATTGAGGGGCACGGGCGTCGCTCCCCGGGCGGGAAGTTTTTGACAGCCTTTCGGCGGCTCTGTTACGCTCGACTCGCTCTTGAGGCACTCCCCTGAGACAACGTCCCCTTGATGCTCTATCGCTCGCTGCTGCGTCCCCTGCTCTTCAAGCTGCCGCCGGAGACGGCACACGAGTTCGCCCTTCACGCGCTCTCGCTCGGCCTCGGCCGGGGGCTGCTGCGCCGCGTCGCGGGGGGGCCGGCCGGCGACACGCGCTTCGGCGAGCTGCGCCGCTTCGGGTTGAGCTTTAAGAATCCGGTCGGCGTCGCCGCCGGCTTCGACAAGGACGGGCGCGTGGCGCCGCAGCTCGCCGCCCTCGGCTTCGGCTTCGTCGAGGTGGGCACCGTCACGAACCTCCCGCAACCCGGCAACCCACGCCCCAGACTCTTCCGACTGCCGCTCGACCGCGCGCTCGTCAACCGGCAGGGGTTCAACAACGAGGGTGCCGCCAGCCTCGCGCGCAGGCTCGCGCAGGCAAAGCCCGACTGCGTGCTCGGCGTCAACATCGGCAAGAGCCGCGTCGTGCCGGTCGAGGAGGCGGCCGCCGATTACCTCGCGAGCTTTGAGACGGTCAGGCCGTACGCCGACTACGTGACCGTCAACGTCAGCTCGCCTAACACGCCCGGCCTGCGCGAGCTGCAACGCGGAGACCTGCTGAGTGAACTGCTCAACACGCTCCAGCGCCGCAACCGCGAGTTGGCCGACGCCGAAGGTGGACGGACAGTCCCTCTGCTCGTCAAGGTCGCGCCCGACCTCGGCGCGGGCGAGCTTGAGTTGATAGTCGAAGCCGCGCGCGGCGCCGAAGTCGCCGGCATCATCGCGACCAACACGACGACCTCGCGCGCCGGGCTCCGCACCGACTCGCGGGCGGTCGCCGCGTGCGGCGAGGGCGGCTTGAGCGGCGCGCCCCTGCGCGAGCGCTCGACCCGTCTGGTCGCGGCTTTGCGCAGGCTGACACGCGGCACGTTGGAGATCGTCGGCGTCGGCGGCATCTTCGACGCCGTTGACGCCTGGGAGAAGGTCTGCGCCGGCGCGAGCCTGGTGCAGCTCTACACGGGCTTCGTCTACGAGGGGCTCGGCTCGGCGCGGCGCATCAACGAGGGGCTCCCGGCGCTGCTCGAACGGGACGGCTTCCGCACGCTCGACGAGGCCGTCGGCTGCCGCGCCGACGAGTTCACGCAGGGCTAACTAAAAGTTCGTCGAAGGGAGAGGAGCAGACATGTTGACCACCGGCACGGCCGAGACCGTCTCCGCGAAAGAGAAGCTCATCGTCGCGCTCGACGTGGAGAGCGCCGACGAGGCTCTAAGGCTTTACGGCGAGTTGCGCGGCGAGGCGGGCATGTTCAAGGTCGGCTCGCAACTCTTCACGACGGCCGGACCTGACCTCGTCCGCCGCCTCGTGAACGACGGCGCGCGCATCTTCCTCGACCTCAAGTATCACGACATCCCGAACACGGTCGCCGCGGCCGCGCGCGAGGCCACACGCCTCGGCGTCGCACTCTTCAACGTCCACGCCGCGGGCGGCACCGAGATGATGCGCCGCGCCGCCGACGCGACGACCACAGAGGCCGCGCGTCTGGGCGTGAAGAAGCCGAGCCTCATCGCCGTCACCGTCCTGACAAGCATGGACGCCGAGGCCATCTCCGAGACGGGCGTCACGGCCGCCAGCGTCGAGGAGCATGTGCGCCGTCTGGCACGGCTCGCCGACGCCTCGGGGCTCGACGGCGTCGTCGCCTCGCCGCACGAGATCATCCCCGTGTGCGAGACGGTCGCGCGCGCGGGCTTCCTCGTCGTTACGCCCGGCGTGAGCCCGACGGCCGCCGCCTACGCCGACCAGAAGCGCGTCACCTCCCCCGCGGAGGCCGTCCGCCGCGGCGCCGACTTCATCGTCGTCGGCCGCGCCATCCTCAACGCTCCCGACCCCGCCGCGGCCGCGCGCGCCGTCGTCCAAGAGATGGAGAATGGTCGAGTATCATAAGCAAGGGAGCGGGCCGGTCTTCGTCTACGTGTGCGGGATCGAAGGGTCCGGGAAGCTTTTTTACAAGCAGGCCGCAGACCTCGCGCGCGACCACAGGGTCGTCTCGTTTCCGCTGCGCAGGGACGGTTGGTACGGGATGGAGCAGCTCGTGGATGACCTCGCGTGGGTCATCCGGGAGAACGGCGGGCGCGCGACCGTTCTGGGCGAGTCGTTCGGCGGGTTGCTGACGATGGCCGCGGCGGTCGAACACCCGGAACTGTTCGACCGTATCATTCTCGTCAACACCTTCCCACACTTCGCACAGCGCCTCAAGATTCACGCCGGCTGCATCCTCTTCCGCGCCTTCTACCCGATGCTCAAGGCGCACCGGACGCGCGGCGCACGCCACATCCTCTTCAGCCCGGACGTGTGCGAAGAGGATCGACAGCTCTTCCGCGAACAGACGGCCGACGTGGGGCGCGAGGGGTACATCTCGCGCCTGCGCATCATCCGCGACACAGACCTGCGCCCGCGGCTCGGCCAACTCCAGACGCCTTCGCTCGTCGTCGCCGGGACGGCCGACCGCTTACTCGACAGCGTGACGGCCGCGCGCCAGATGGCCGCCCTGCTCCCGCGCGCGCGGCTCAAGCTGCTGGAAGGGACGGGGCACGTCGCGCTCCTCTCGGGGCGCGTCAGCGTCCGTGAATGGCTCGGGGAGTTCGAGACGATTTGAGCCGCGCGCGGGCGCCGTTGGAACGAAGGCGCGCGGCGGGCGTGTAACCAGAACGCGCTCGGGCGTTTGTCGCGCACGGGCTTTATTTGCGAAGATGTCAGGCGGGGTAAGAAGGGGGCACTCTTTGGTTCGAGTTTCGAGGGCGAGGGTTTGGCTGGCGGCGGCGCTGACGGTCTTGTACATGTGCTCGGCCGCGTCGGGGCAGGGTCGCACGGACGCGTCGGGCGCGCCGCTCTCGCAGGCGCCGTACCGCGTCGGCGAGCGTCTGACCTATACGGTCTCCTTCTCCAACTTCCCGACCGCCGCCCACGTCCAGACGCAGGTCGCAGGCCGCGGGCAGTTCCAGGGGCGCGACGGCATAGAGTTGCGCGCGCACGTCGAGACCATCGGGGTCGTCTCGGCCGCGCTCCTCGCGCTCAACCTCAACCAGTTCACTTTCATCGATCCCGCCACGGGACTCCCCTACCGCGTGCAGCAGTCCCTCAGCCAGAACGCGCGCGTGCAGGATGCCGCGACCGACTACAACTCGCCTCTCGTCGATATGGCGTCCGCTCAAGGTCGCGAGGTGCCCGTCTCGGCCGGCACCTACGACTTCCTCTCGGCGCTCTACCGCCTGCGCGCGCTGCCGCTTGCCCCGGGCGCGACCTACGTGTTGAGCGTCAGGCAGAACGAGACGGCCTACGACGCGGAGGTGAAGGTCATTGGGCGCGAGACGCTCAAGACCAACGTCGGCTCCGCGAACACGGTCGTCGCACAGGTGCGCGTGCACGGCAACGCACAGGCCGACGACTACCGCGTGCGCCTCTACTTCACAGACGACGAGCGGCATGTGCCCGTTCTCATCAGTGCGCGCCACAGCGCCGGTGAGATTCGCATCGAACTGGCGAGCGCGGAGTTCGCGGACGACACGCCAGACCCTCTCACCGCGGCCGCGCCGACGCCCACGCCAGCCGACCCGGGGATACGACTGCCGCCGGGACAGCTTGCGCCCAAAGGCCCGGCCGCCGCCATCCCGACCCCTGCCCCCGCGCGCCCGAACGGCCCCGCGCCCGGCACGCCGCCGGCCGACCTGCCTTTCAAGCCGGGCGAGCAGCTGAACTTCAACTTCTTTCTCGGGCCGAACGCGCAGCCCGCGGGCTCCGCCTCGTTCCTCGTGCGGCCGCGCGCGCGCTACTTCAACCGCGAGGGCCTGCTGCTGACGGCCAACCTCCAGTCGGCCGGCGCCGTGCAGACGCTCTTCCCCGTCAGCGACCAGATCAACTCTTACGTGGACGCCGCGACCGTCTTCCCGTTCCGCACGGAGCTGAGCATCGCGGAGGGCAAGCGGCGCGCGCGCTTCGTCGTCTCGGCCGACCAGCAGTCCGGCAGCGCGCTCTTCGAGGACGGGACGCGCGTCGAGGTGCCCTTCGGCACACACGACCTGCTCTCGGTCTTCTACGCGCTGCGCTCCTTCGACCTCACGCCGGGCAAGCGCAACTCCGTCTCGCTGCTTCTCAACAAGCGCCCGCGCATCCTCTTCATCACGGCGCTGCGCGCAGCCACTTTGCAGCTCGGCGGGCAGAACATCCCGGCCGTCGAGCTGGCCCTCGCCACGAACGACCCGGCAGGCGACCGCCTCGCCCTCCGCCTCTGGGTCAGTACGGACAAGCGCCGGCTGCCGCTCCGGCTCACGGCCGTCACCCCGCTCGGCCAAGTCCGCGCCGACCTGGCCATCATCCCGACCGCGCTGCAATAGACGGAGCCTCGCCCCGCCCGGCCTCGTCCCCAAAATACCCTCAAATGAAATTGAAATCTATTTTCAAGAGGAGTATATTCTCTGTCGGGGCACACGCAACTTTGTGCCGCCTCGATCTTGAATCCTTCGTCATCATCGGTGAACGTTTATGAGTCTCGCCTACGCCGCAGCCAAAGAGCTTGGTCTTGGTGAAATGCTGAAGCGGGCCGAACCTCTCGGCCCGGCCGCCGTCTCCCTCGACGCGCTCGAAGCGGGCGCGCACGCGCGCGTGACGGCCGTGCGCGGCTCGGGCGCGGTGGCGCGCCGCCTGATGGAGATGGGCGTCGTCCCCGGCGCGCCCGTCCGCGTCATCAAGGCCGCCCCGCTCGGCGACCCCCTCGAAGTCCGCGTGCGCAACTACCACCTTGCGCTCCGCCGCAGCGAGGCCCAGACGGTCTCCGTCGTGATGAGTGACGAGTAAGCCGTCGGCTGTTAGCTCTTAGCTCTTAGCTCTTAGCTCTTAGCTCTTAGCTCTTAGCTCAAACCTGCCCCGGCCGAAGAGGGCTCACAGCTAACGGCCGACAGCTTTTCTTATGAGCAGTATCCTCGAATCCCCGCCGCAAGCGGACGCGCCCGCGGGAGCCGGCGCCAGGGCCGGGGCCAGGCAGTTGGTCGTGGCGCTGGCCGGCAACCCCAACGCGGGCAAGACCAGCCTCTTCAACGCGCTCACGGGTCTCCGCCAGAAGGTCGCCAACTACCCGGGCGTCACGGTCGAGCGCAAGGAAGGTCTGTGGCCGCTCGAAGCCGAACAGGCGCCCGCGCGCCTCGTAGACCTCCCCGGCCTCTACAGCCTCGACGCCGCATCCATCGACGAGGAGATCGCGCGCGACATACTCACGGGTCGCATGGAGGGCGTGCCCGCGCCCGACGTGGTTGTCGCCGTCGTTGACGCGACAAACCTCGAACGCAACCTCTACCTCGTCACGCAACTCCTCGAAGCAGGCCGCCCGCTCGTCCTCGCACTCTCGATGTTCGATCTGGCCGAGCGCGCGAAGCTTGAGATTGACGCCGACAAGCTCTCGGCCTCGCTCGGCGTGCCCGTCGTCCCCGTCACGGCGAAGGTCAGACGCGGGCTCGACGAGCTGGCGCGGGCCGTGCTCGACGCGGTCGGCTCGCGGCAGCCGTGCGCCCTCTGGCGAATGTCGCCGAAGGCGGAGGCGGAGGTGCGTCGTCTTTACGCGGCCGGCGCGCCGAGCCGCGCCGAGGCCCTGCGCGACCTCTACTCGGAAGAGCTTCCCGAGGACGCGGAGCGGCGCACGGCGGTCGAAGCGGCGCGCGCAAGACTCTCCGGCGCAAACCCGCAGTGGTGGCAGGAGCCTCTGACAGCTCGCTACCGCTGGATCGAGGAGGTCACGGCCGGGGCCGTGCGCGGCGTGAAGAACGCGCGGCCGAGTTCGACCGAGCGCATCGACCGCTTCGTCACACACAGGTTCTTCGGGCCGTTTCTGCTTCTGCTCGTGATGGCCGTCGTCTTCCAGGCGATCTTCTCCTGGGCGACACTGCCGATGGACTTGATCGACCGCGCGTTCGGCGCGCTCGGCGAGACGGTGCGGGCGCAGATGCCCGCGGGGCTTCTGACCGACCTCGTCGTGGACGGCGTCATCGCGGGCGTGGGCGGCGTGCTGGTCTTCCTGCCGCAGATTCTCCTGCTCTTCTTCTTCATCGCGCTGCTGGAAGACAGCGGGTATATGTCGCGCGCGGCGTTCCTGGTAGACAGGCTGATGCGGGGCGTGGGGTTGCACGGGAAGGCGTTCATGCCTCTGCTGTCGAGCTTCGCGTGTGCCATCCCCGGCATCATGGCGACGCGCACCATCGAGAACCCGAAGGACAGGTTGGCCACGATCTTGATTGCGCCCTTCATGTCCTGCTCGGCGCGGCTGCCCGTCTACACGCTGATGATCGCGGCCTTCTTCACGGACGTGCGTCTCTTCGGCTTCGTGCCCGTCGGCGTGCTGCTCATGCTCTCGATGTACCTGCTCGGCATCGTCGTGGCCATCGTCGTCGCGTGGGTCTTGAAGCACACGATTCTGAAGTCTCCGCCGCCGCCGCTGGTACTTGAGCTTCCGCCGTATCGTGTGCCGAACTTCATGAACGTGCTGCATACGATGAAGTCGCGCTCGTGGCTCTTCGTCAAGCGCGCGGGCACGGTGATTCTCACCATCTCGATTCTGCTCTGGGCCTTAATGACCTTCCCGCGCTCGGCCGTGAAGCCCCTGCCCGACGCGCAGGAAGGCGCGGCCGTGCAGGCGATGCGCGAGACGGGGGTCGAGGCGAAGGGCGAGCCGGCGCCTTTGACGGCGAAGGCGGAGGGCAACACGGCGGACGAGGGCGCGCAGTTGCAGCAGAGTTACGCGGGCAGGCTCGGGCGTGTCCTTGAGCCGGTCATTGCGCCGCTCGGGTTCGACTGGAAGATGGGCATCGGGCTGGTCGCGTCATTCGCCGCGCGCGAGACCATCGTTTCGACCCTGAGCATCGTCTACAACGTCGGCAAAGATACGGAGGCCGAGTCGCCCTCGCTCATCGAAGCCGTGCGTAACGCCAAGCGGCCGGACGGGAGTCCCGCGTGGACGCCGCTCGTCGCCGTCTCGATGATGGTCTTCTTCGTGCTGGCGTGCCAGTGCATGTCCACGGTCGCGGTCGTGCGGCGCGAGACGAACTCATGGCGCTGGCCGCTCTTCATGGTGGCCTACATGCTCGTCATCGCCTACGTCGCCTCGTTCGTGACGTACCAGGGCGGGAAGCTTTTGGGACTGAGTTGAGCGCGCTTTTCATGTTTATGAATTTCGACTGGCAGACTATCGCGGTCGCTCTTATCGTCGCCGGCGCGTTGCTCTACGTCGGGCGGCGGGCGCTCAGGCGTCTGCGCTCGTTCAAGGCGGGCAAGGGCGATTCGTGCGCGACCGGCTGCGGCACCTGCGGCGACGTGGACGCGCCGCTGCGCCAGTCGAACACATTCGTCCAGGTCGGCAGGGCGAAGAAGAATTAGACGTAGAGAGACAGGGACGCGGCTTTGAAGCATATGACTTAAAAGGCGCGT
>JBJMGP010000152.1:0-17615 GCA_045807865.1 Pyrinomonadaceae bacterium | reverse complement strand
TGATGAAGCTGCCGGCAGTCACCTTTGTGCCCTCTGTGAAGTCCTCTGTGACCTTTGTGGTTAAGAGAGTCTGACTTAGCCACAGAGGACACGAAGGTATGCGCAAAGGCCACAAAGGGAATAGACTGAAAGCAACAGCTTCAAGAGGAATTTAAGGAGATGGACTACCACAGGCGTTTGGACACCGAGTTGGACGTGCTGCGCGACCGGGTGCTCGTGCTCGGCGGCGAGGCCGAGGCGGCGCTCGGGCGCGCGATGTACGCTTTGACCGAGCGCGACAGCGAGGCCGCGCGCGAGGTGCTGGCGGGCGACGACCGGATCGACCAGCTCGAAGTCGAGATCGACCGCCTCTGCATCGACATCCTGGCGCTGCGCCAGCCCGCCGCGCGCGACCTGCGCTTCGTCATCTCGGTCGCCAAGATCACGCCGATCCTCGAACGGCTGGCCGACCACGCCTGCAACATCGCGCGGGTGGCGCTCGACCTCAACGACGAGCCTCAGCTCAAACATTTCCCGGACCTCTCGCGGATGGCCGAGGTCGCCTCCTCGATGCTGCGGGCGGCACTCGACACCTTCACGCAGGGAGACGCGGGGGCCGCCCGCCGGGTGATCGAACAGGACGACGAGATCGACGTGATGTACGAAGGGCTCTTCCACGACCTGATCGGGCTGATGGTTAGCGAGCCGGCGGCGACGCCGCGCGCCGCGCGCCTCCTCTTCGTCGCCAAGCATCTGGAAAGAATCGCCGACTACGTCACCGACATCTGCGAGCTGACGGTCTACATGGCCGAGGCGGCCGTCATCAAACACAGCTATTGAGGGCGTAAACAGTGAACCGTCAACCGTGACAAGAAAGAACAGGCTTTAATTCTCGTCACGGTTCACTGTTTACGATTCACGAACTATGAGGCCAGTGCTGATCGTCGAGGACGACCCGGACATCGCGGAGGGGCTCCGGTATAACCTGGAGCGTGAAGGGCTGCGCGCGGTCGTGGCCGGGACGGGCGAGCGCGGGTTGGAGCTGGCGCTCGACAAGAACGACCCGCCCGCGCTCGTCCTGCTCGACCTGATGCTGTCCGGGATGTCCGGGATGGAGTTGTGCCGCCGCCTGCGGCGCGAGCCCCGGACGCGCCGGACGCCCGTCATCATGCTCACGGCGCGCGACTCCGAAGGCGAGCGTGTGGCGGGGCTCGAACACGGGGCCGACGACTACGTCACCAAGCCCTTCTCGGTGCGCGAGCTGGTCGCGCGCGTGCGCGCCGTGCTGCGCCGTACGGACGACCCCGCCGCCGCCCGCTACGAGGACGAGAAGCTCGAAGTTCACTTCGACGACATGCACGTCCTCTGCGAGGGCGAGGAGATCAGGCTCACGCGCAAGGAGTTCGCCCTGCTCTCGGCGCTCGCGCGCAGGCTCGGCAAGGTCGCGACGCGCAACCAGTTGCTCGACGACGTGTGGGGGCAGCAGTACTACGGCGACACCAGAACATTGGACGTGCACATCCGCCGCCTGCGCTCCAAGCTCGGCGAGTGCGGCGACTCCATCGAGACGGTCGTCGGCGTCGGCTACCGCTTCGTCGGCTGCTCCGCCAAAGCCGGAGGCCGGCAGGACGCACGGCCCGAGCCATAGGAAACCGCCCGTGCCCTCCCGCCTGAAGTTCCTCTTCGCGCTGTGCCTCGTCGCCCTCCTCCTCTACATTTCATCCGGCGTGCGCGAGGGGCGGCCGACCCTGTTCATAGGGGTGCCGAGCCTTCCTCTGGGCGTGCTCGCTCAGACCGGGGCGGTCAGTCGTTCCCGTCGTGAGCCCGTCGGGATTGGCTCCCGCGCGTACGGTGGTTAAAATATCCCTGCCGCGCCGCCACGCGATGAACGTCAATTATCAGGTCACCTACGTCAACGACGCCCGCCGCCTCGCCGCCCTGGCCGAGGCGCTTCCCACCTCTTCGGCCCTCGCCCTCGACATCGAGACCGCGTCGTGGTGGGACCCAAGGGCCGAGCGCGTCTCTCTGATCCAACTCGCTTACCGCGACGCCGGGCGCGTGAGGGTCGCCGTCGTGGACGCCCTGGCGGGCTTCGAGGTCACCGGACTGCGTTTCGCGCTTGAGTCCGCCGGGATGGTCAAGGCGGTCCACAACGCTTCCTTCGACGTGCCGCGGCTCGACCGCCACCTCGGCCTCCGCGTTGCGCCCGTCCACGACACGATGCTCGCGGCGCGGCGCGGCGGGGAGCGCGGCTGTTCGCTCAAGGCGCAGGCCGAAAGACACCTGGGGCTCGCGCTCGACAAAGGGGAGCGGCTGAGCGACTGGGGCGCGCGCCCGCTCAACCCGCGACAGGTCGCTTACGCGGCGCTCGACGCGGCGGCCACGCTGATGCTTTACGAGCATCAGGTCGGGCGCGGGCTGAGGGGCGAGTACCGGCCGCGTGCCTGGGCGGACGAGGCGCAGGCGGGGCTCCCTCTGTCGGACGCGCCGGAGGTCGAGAGCAGTCGTCCGGTCCCAACCCTCCTTGCCGACGCGCCCACACCAGCGACCGGCCTGACGGGGATACCGCTGGCGTTGCTGGGGGTGATCGTGGAACTGCCGTCGCGCTACGGGCCGGAGCGGCTGGCGGCCTCGGCGGGCGAGGACCGTGTGGGGCTGGCCGGGTGGGTCATCGACCGCGTGCTCGGAAGTGAGGCGGAGGTGGACGAGGACGCCGCCAGGGAGGCGATTGCTTCCCTGTGCGGACTCGGGCTGGCCAGGCTCACGCCGGAGAGGAGGCTTGAGGCGAGCCCCGAGGGGCGGGAGGCGTGGCTCAGGCGGCGGCCCGACTGATCTGACTTTCTGTCTACCCGCTGCTCTATTTTGATTTCAGCGCCGCGCGCACCAGTTCGCGAATGACGCGCCGGCGCGCGGCAGCGCGACCGGTTGGTTAACAACGTCGTCTCATCGCTCGCCGGGTATAAGGTCTTCAGGCGGTGCGCCGTGACATCCTTGGTCTAGCCCGTGACGATGGCGGACTCCTACACGCACCCGAGTTATGAAGCCCGTCGGAGGTGCTGCTGATAAGCTGGATCAACCTGAGGTTGAACGCGAGGCGAACAGAAATATGGCTATCGGCTGACAAGTCGCGCGAGGCGCCCGGGCCAAACCAACTTGGGATTCACCTGCTTTTAGCCGTTTTTAATCAAACGAAATAGCGGGGACTTAAGATAGCAGCGTGCCTTTCCGCACACTGGCGGGTGTGGTAACTCCCATCACTCAAAAGAGATAGCCAAAATTCACTACTTGACAGACGTGGGCCAGTGATATATAAGCCGCGTGTTCTTGTTTCAGGTCACTCCCCCGGCCTTATAGCTCACTTACTTACGAGTGCGCCGGGAGCTTTACCAACCATGGGTTACCTCGCTGGGCCGTACGATAATCGGAATTTTCCCGTTCACAGGGTGAAAAGGTGTTAACATACGTTTTGCCCCGTGCGACTTGCCGCACGCTCACAAGACCGGCCGTATACCTGTCTGCCCGACGGCCGGACTAGCGCAGCCTGGCGGGGTGTGTCGCTTTCACGGCGCCACGTCCTAAACTCGAAACGTTACACGGCGCTCTCTCACGTCTGGGTTAACTGCTTGACCTGGTCCCCTGAATGAGGGGTTGGCGCCAAGGATAAATCATACACAAGATTCCACCTACTCAAGGGTAGGAGTGTGCCGCGCCCACTCCCCCTTAGTATGGTCTGGCAGTCTCCGCCATCTCGCCAGGCCGCTCCCGGTACTCAGGTTTGCAGTTGCATTGGCACTAAGGCTCCAGGCCGTCGTCGCATCGAGGCACAGCCTGCACGACTTATCCAAAAACCTGTTAATTTTGACAGGCGCTAATGCCACTACCAGCCGAGTAACTTTACTTCACCGAAAGGAAACATCGATGAAACTCTTGGCCGCCTGTCTTCTCACCTGCCTGCTTCTCCTCAGCGTCCCCGCCGCTGCCCCCTTTGAAAACTGCTCGTGTACCGCTAGCGACGGAACCTGTTCGGCCAGCAACTCGTGTCCCCACGGCTGCATAGCCGTCTGCCCCGGCCAAGGTACGTGCCGGGCCACCTGCTCCGGGGGGGTGGGCGAGATAGGCGGCGAAGAGGGTGGAATGTTCAGCCTCGCCATGCCGGTCACGATGCACCACGTCAACAGTAGCAGTAACCAAGTGGCTTCTGAGTTGGCGCACATTACCGGCCGGCCGGTCGTGTACGTCCCCTACAGGGCAGATGACCCCATCAGCCTCGACGTGAAGAAGGCGGAACTCTGGGATGTCCTCGACGCCCTCTCCTTGAGCGGTAAGATTCAGATCGGCGGGGACGACTTCTCTACACTCCAGAACATACGGCGGGCGCTGGTGTCCGGCGAGAAAGTCACGGTCTGTATCCACGGCGCCACCGTGCAGGGCGTCGCGGCCGAGTTCGCCTCCCTGAGTGGCCGGAGAATTCAGCTCACCTCCGGCGACCCTAAGGCGATTGTGAACCTCACCCTTAAGGACGTAACTTTCGAAGAATTCCTAGCGCAGATTGCGAGCCAGAGCGGCGCAGAGATTGCCATGAGGTAGGGCCACGCGCGGCGTTACTTTGCTTGTTCGGGGGTCACGTATTCCGCCGAGCAAGTTCTATCCGCTACATCGTTGAAAGAGACGGTGTACGTGATCCCCGGCCGGCTGATAAACTCGGGGGTCGCCTCCGGCATCTCCACTTCAAACCTCAGCCACCCTTCTACTTTAGCCCCGGGCTGGATGGGGACACCCGTTCTCTCTACCAGCGAGTCCTGCCTCCGGAAAATGACCTTTGAAGATCTATCCACCGGCGTCACCGTGTACTCGACCCCGCCCGGCGTGTTCGATACTTTTGCCCCGATGTCTTTAACCTGGATGTCATTCCCTTTAATACTAATCTTATAATTTTCCGCGATGCTCGGTGCCCCGCCGTTGAGCACTGAGAGCACCACAAATATCTGCGCGAACTTAGTGCCAGGGATTTGGCCGAGGACCAACTTATCTATTTTGCAAGACAGCTTGGCACCGCCCTGCTCCGGAGTCGGTGAGGGGTAGATTTTCGTCGGTCCGCTTTTATTAGTAGTAAACTCCTTCTTCAAGGCGAGTGCTCCCACGATAATCACTATTAAGGCGACAAGGGCGAGGAGGACGATTCGGGGCAACTTATTCCGAGGGAATGACCTCTTCAGCAACTCGCCTTCAGCTCTCTTCCGAAGCTCTTCGAGAGTGCCCGGTGGCAGGACCGCTTCCGCCTCAGTTTTCCATCTTCTTAGTTCGACTTTCTTCTCCTGATTGGTGTTGCCGAACTCTCTGATAGCGTCGTCCGCATACTCGATAATGCGGCGCGCTTTATCCTCGTCGATGTCATTCCCATCGCCGTACAAGTCTTTCGCCTTTGAATACAAGTCTTCAGCGCTCACTTGCCCTCCTGCTTTAGCAATTCATCGAGGTAACTTACCCGCGCTTCCCCTGGAAACAGGCGTGCGCGCTTCTCTTCAGGGCACACTCCGGTGTTAGCGGGACGTGAGGCCGAATGCGTCTCGGCTATCGCTCAGTGAGAGCGATGCCCGTTAGACGCTAACCTCTCTGCGGCCCCTTCCCAGCTACCCTGTTTCTTCGCCACGGCATCCGCCTTACGCCGGCATATCCCGCACGTGCCGCCCTCCTTCGCGCAGTGCTTACAGTAGCGGCAGTTCTTGCAGGCGCGGCAGGGGGTGGAGCCGGTGCAGGTGGCGGCTACACTACGGGCTCGGGTGGCTGCGAATGTGTCGGTAAAACTGAGGAGGATCAGAAGGAAAAGACAGGCGTGAGCGACTCTCTTCATTGTCGTACTCCGATGGCGGTCGGATGTGAGTTCGGCGGGGCCACCCGCCGATAAAGAAAAACACCCTTAGAGGTCAAGGAAGATATGCCCGGCAGGTCGCCTGTGTCAACGAAAAACATTGGACTTAACGCACCTTGCTTCAAATGAAGCGCTCAAAGATCGTGCGCGGACGAGTTGGTCGAGCTGCCTTACTGACTCCGCATCTCAAAACGTTTTGACCGCCGGCCTCAGAACGACTCCGGGCCGATCCACTGCCCCCTGTGAATGATTGACAGCATGAGAGAAGGTGGTAACGGGGGGTAGACTTGAACTCCCGACCTTGGGCTTATGAATCCCACTCTCCGAGGCCCTAAAGGAAGGCCGCTACGGGCCAAAATCTAAACGAATGGGAGGGTCACGGCTATTTAAGGTGTTTCGTTCCCCTATTCAGTACGTAAAAAAATTGCGTAACGAAGGGTGGCTCTCAAGGAAGCGTCCACATGCGTTTCCGTTGTGAACCCTTCACATTGACGTGAAAGCGGAGCACCACAGGCGAGATTTGTCGAGACTCTGTTCGGGATCGCTGCCTGAGGAAAAGCAGATTGTAACTTTCTGTGCCCTACAATAATTCCCGCAACGCTATCGCCGAAGCCTCGCGCCTCGGCTAGAAGCCTGCCGGCCTCTCCCCCGCCACGCCGAACTCACGTTCGAGCGCCAGCCCCACCCGCCCGACCAACCCGTCGTCGAACAGGCGCCCGAGGATTGTGACCCCGTGCGGCACGCGGCGCGGCGGGTCAAACTTCGGCAGCGGGTTCGCGGGGTCGGGTGCCCAGTCACTCCGCGCCTCCGAAACCTCGACGAAACCTGCGCGCAGCGTGAGCGACGGGTGGCCCGTGAAGTTCGTGATGGTGAGTTGCTCGTCGCGCAAAGACGGCACGATCAACAGGTCAACGTCCCTGAAGACGCGTGCCATCTCGGAAGCCACCTTGCGCCGGAGCCGGTCGGCCTGCACGAAATCGACGGCGGACAGAAACCGCGCTTCGCGGAAGAGGTTGGGCCACGCGTCCCTGACCTGCACCTTGAGCGACCCGAGTTCGTTGTTGAGTGCAAGCTCCTCGAACGACGCCGCGCCCTCGGCAAACAGGATCGGCATGAGCGAGCCGTAGGGCCAGTCGGGGAGCGTCACCTCTTTCAGCTCCATCCCGAGCTTCTGCATCGTAGACATCGCCCCGCGGTCTACCTCGGTCGCGGGCGCCTCGTCCATCCACTGCTTGATGAAGCCCACCTTCAGCCCGGCGACCGGCGCCGCGGCGTCAAAGTCTAAGTGGCTCGGCACGCTCGAAGGGTCGCCCGCGTCCGGCCCCGTGATGGCCTGGAGCACGAGCATCGCGTCTTCCACCGAACGCGTCATCGGGCCGAGCTTGTCCAGAGACCAGCAGAGCGTCATGGCGCCTGTCCGCGCCACGCGGCCGAACGTCGGGCGCAGGCCCGTGACGCCGCAACGCATCGCGGGACTGACGATGCTCCCGCCGGTCTCGCTGCCGACGGAGAAAGCCACGAGCGCCGCGGCCGTGGCCGCACCGGGGCCGGCGCTCGACCCCGAAGCGCCCTCCTCCAAAAGCCAGGGGTTCATCGTCTGGCCGCCGAACCAGATGTCGTTGAGCGCGAGCGCGCCGAGCGAGAGCTTCGCCAGCAACACCGCGCCCGCGTCATTGAGCCGGCTGACCACGGCCGAGTCGGCCGAGGGGACGCGGTTGCGGAACGGCTCGGCGCCGTAGGTGGTCGGGATCTCTTTGGTGTCGAGCAGGTCTTTGACGCCGTAAGGGATGCCGTGCAGCGGGCCGCGGTAATGGCCCGAGGCTATCTCCGCGTCGGCCTGTTTCGCGCGCGCGAGCGCGTGGTCGCGCGTCAGCGTGATGACGGAACGAATCTTCGAATCCAGCCGCTCGATGCGGCCGAGGTAGATGTTCGTGAGCCGCTCGGAGGTGAGCTGCCGCGACTCGATCCACCTCGACAGCCGCGTCACGGGGGCGAACGCGATGTCGTCGTCCGACGAAGGCAACGGCGCGCCTTCGTCCTTCGACCGGACGAACTTGTCCGTCGAGGGCGGCGACGACACAGCGCCCGGCAGTGCCGGGTTCCAGAGCGTCGCGGGCGCGTCCGCCGCTTCGATGGCGACTCTCCGCGGGCCGGTGCGGCGTTCGAGGTACGGCGCCAACGACGTGCGCCACGAGTCGGCGGCCTGCTGGCGCTCGGCGGGCGTCATCGCGACCTGCATCAGCTTCTCCGCCTCGGCGAAAGTCGCGGGCGTCACGTCGGGGCCGGAGCCGCGGCCTGTGCCGAACGTGGGCGGGGCGCCGGCCGTCGTCGGCGCCGTCTGCGGGCCGGCCGGCGGCGCCTCTTTGCGACACGCGGAGGCCGCGACGAGCACGCCGAGGGGCGCGCACAGCAGGAACTGCCGTCGGGTGTTCATAGGATGAGGAGACTACTCTCACCCACTTATCCGTGCAAGCCGGCGTGCGCACCACAGCCAGAGCTTCCCGAATGGGCAGGCGACTACAACGTAGGTCGTGCGGGTACTACTCCGGCCGAAAGTTTCGCAGGGTTGCAGCAGCGCTTTTACGTCACTTGCTTGATTGAATTGGTAGCCATCCGGTAAGGCGACTGGAGGAGACACTTGCCAGAGCCAACTGCCAACATGCCGGGGCATTGTAGAGATGCGGAACGTTTTTCTCAAGTTACGCCATTCTCCTCCGGCCGATGCCGGCTTGCAGTTTAGCGCCGGTTGCCCCCAACGCAGCTTATCGGCGGATCAGCTTCAACCCCGCTTTTTCCAGATGTTCCTTCAGCTCGCCGAACGCCCGCCCCTCGGCCTCTGTGCCGGGGCTGTCGGAACTCCACGTGAAGGTCGTGCCTTTCGGGAATTGCGCCGCCTTCGCTTTCAGACTCTCCCACGAGATTGAGTTGTACTGCGCGAGTGTCGCGCTCGACACGCTCCCGTCCAAGACGTTGAAGAAGACCGTGATGGCCGTGCCGAACTGTCCGCGGGCGGACTCGGCCTCGCGGAGACAGTTCTTCGTCACGCAGAGGAGGCGGAGCTTGTCCAGCATCTCCCCGTCTGCGAGCCACGCGTGCGAGGAGGTGAGCGCGTGCAGGAGCGCCTCCTCCACGCGCGCCTGAGCGACAGGAGGGTCGGACTCGTTCTGCGCGTTCAGTTCCTTCTCGCGGCCAGCCCAGTCTCCGTGCCAGCGCTCGAACCGGCGCAGTAGCGCGTCGCGCACCTCCGCCGAGCCGTAACCGCCCAACATGCCCGCGGCGTTCGCCGCCAGCTCTGCGTCCGGGTCGTCGAGGCTCGCGGCGGCGACTCTCTCCAGCTCCCGGCTCATGTGCAGCCCCGCCACATCGGTCAGGAGGGACTTGTAGCATCCCGTATCCTTGCGGCTCGTCAACGCCTTCTCGACGAGCCCGGCCCCGTAGCCGGGCTCCACGCGAAGCATGTATGCGAGGAGTGCGCTCTGCGGTGCACAGGCCATCCGACCGATCTTGCCCTCGTACGCTGCCCTGAGTTGGGGCGAGACGGCGGCGGTCGCATAGCGCTCCGCGAGTCGGAGGAGTGAGTCGTCGTCGAAAGCGCCAGTGCCCGCGCCGAGTCTTTCGGCGACGAGCGCGTCCACCTCCGCGAGGCTCTCGTCCGGAAGCATCCCGAGCACTTGCATCCGAACGCGCGGCGTCGGCCTCCGCATCTCCTCGATGATGAGCCGCCGCCCTTCGTCCGGCGAAAGCTCATAGAGGCGGCGCAGCGCGGCGCCCGGCAGCAGGTCGTTCCCCTGCGCGGGGCTCTGATAAATGCGGCGCAGCGCCGGGAGCATCTCGGGGCCTGCCACCTGCGGCCACTCGAATTCGAGCAGCCGCTCCTGCGTGTTCGCCGGAAGGTCTGCGAAGATCGAGACGAGCGCGCCCGTCAGCGCCGCAGCCGCCTTCGCCTCTTCGGGAGTCTCTTTCCGGCGCGGAGACGCGGAGCGCAGAGAGACCAACGTTTCGAGGCTGACGGCGCGCACCGCCCCCTCTTTGGCAAAGACGGAGGCGGCGAGCCGCGCGGCGTAACCGTCCACCGTCTCGCCGTAGAGACTCCAGCGCCTGTCGTACTCCTTCCGCCAGAGCTTAATCGCCTCCTCGTCACCCTGCTCGGGGTAAGGTGCGAGCGGCGCGATGTTCTGCTGGAGAAAGGAGAGGAACGAGAGCACGTAGATGAAGCTCGCCGTCACGGGATGTTCGGGCGCGACCAGACGCCTCTCCATCTCGGCGACGGCGAGCGCGCGGTGCGGCGTGCTGCGCAGGCCGAAGTCGTACTCGGACTCGCACCCGCTGTCGGCGTCCCTCCCGTCGAAGCGCCTCACGAGTTCGCGCACCGCGTCCTCCGTGCCGAGGAACCGGAGCGTGCGGCATGCCGCGCGGCGGTCGGCGCCCCGTTCGCGCGAATCGAGGACGGCCGCGGCCTGCGCCAGAGTCTGCTTCGCCCACGCAGCTTCCGCGGGCACGACTTCGAATTCGATCACGTTTGAAGTGGCCGTGAGCGGCCCGCCCTCGCCGCCGAGCCCCCCGCGGCCTACCCGCCCTGAAGTCACGTAGAGCCTGTACCTGCCGTGCCGTTCGAACCTGTACCACTCGTTAAGCTCCGCGCCGACGACGTAAGGCTTGGCCTCAAGCGCGGGATTCCCGCGCAGCCCCCCGCCCAAGAATCCGCCGCGGAAGTGGAAGTAGTCATACAGCGGGTCGCTCGTGCCGCCCTCCGGGTCTAAGTGGAAGTCGTCAACTTCGAGCCGCCCGCTGCGGTCGTAGGTGGCGCTGTCGAGGTGATACGTGCCGGGCAGGCTGCTCGCGAAGGACAGTTCGAGGCGGATGACCTCGCCCTGTCGAAAGCGCGTCTGCCCGCCCTTGAGTCGGAGGACGAAAGAGACCCCGGGCGGGTTCTTCGCGGCAGCCTGCTTCTGGCCCGTGGCGAACTCGTCGCGCCTCTGCGCGAAGGCCGGCGCGACGGCCCACGTCAATGTCAGAAGGGCGGCGGCGATGACTACCAACCGCGGTCTCTTTAGCTCGGCCATGTCGTTCACTCCACGCGCACGCGGTCGGTCTGCCCGCGGCCGAAAGTCTCCGGCGCGTACATCTCTTCGGCCTTCGCGGGCGGGACGACGTACAGCCCCGGAGTCGTCGCGCGCGCGAAGTAACTGTACTCGTGCTCGCCCTCCCACAACAGCGACGTGAAGGCTTCGGCGCGTTCGTCCCGAAGGTTCTGATGTTCGTACCAAGGCCCGCGCCAGAGCCAGTAGTAATCAATCACGCCGCGCCCGCCGCGGTAGACGCCCGCCTCGCTCGACGCGTCCGGCAGACGCTCGGTCGTGGCGAGTTCCGGGTTCAGAGCTTCGAGCCCCGCCGGCAGTGGGTCAACGAGCGCGACGTGGTAGCGCCGCGCCGGGTTCAACATGCGGACGCGGACGCGCACCCGCGCGCCCGCCCTGACGTGCCACACGCCTTCCGCGTCGCGCTTAACGTCCCGTGGGTCGTCAACCGCTTCGTACACTCTCTCGACGCGGAAGCCGTAGTCCGCCGCTTCGAGCTTCAAGTTCGACGGCGCGTACCGCGTGCCGATGCGGAAGTAGAGACGCCCCACGCCTTCCTTACCGATGGTCAGGTCGGCGGGCGCGTTCGACGTGCGCTCGGCGAGCGCGGACATCGAAAGGTTGAGCTGCTGCCGGTCAATAGAGCGGCCCCTGAACGCTCTCTCGCCCGCGAACGCACCCCCGAGCCAGACCCGCGCGACGAAGTCGGGAGTCGCCTTCTCGTACGTCTGAAAGTAGCGGTCGAGCGCGAGCAGGACGAAGACGTTCTCCTGCGTGTTCGACCAGCGCCCGCGGCGTCGTCCGCCGAGGAGGCCGCGCACGAGCTTCGGGATGAGGTCGCTCGCGGGCCGGTCGCCGATGAGCGCGTCGAGGAGGACGCCGTCGGCGCGCCGGTCGGACTGCAAGGTCGTGTACGCGCCGTCGCTGTAGCGGTCGGCGAAGTGCGCCGCGCCCGCGGTCTCCGTGACGCGGTTGTTGAGATGGCGTCGGATGGCATCGGACTCTTTCCCCGACGCCGCGTCGCCGGAGAGAACGGGCAGCAGCCAGCCGAGCGATTCGAGCGAGAGCTGTTCGACGCCGCCCGCATTCGCTATCAGAGCGCGCGCCTCCGCCGCGTCGCGGTCGTTCGTCAAAGCGCGGACGTAGAGCGCGTAAGCCTTGATCGCGCGCTTCGCGTCGGGGCTGTAGTCGTTCGGAATCTTCGAGCCGATGCCGCGCAGGAAGTCGTGCGCCTTCTCCAACATCTCTGCGGGCACGTCGAAGCCTTTGGCCTTCGCGCGGACGAGCGCGTGCGCGACGTGCACGGAGACGAACGGCGCGGAAGGGCGGCCGCGCTGCCAGAAGTCGAAGCCGCCGTCGTCGTTCTGCAACGACCCAAGGCGCTTGATGTCCGCGCCGACGGCGGCGCGCATCGCTTCGGGCGAGGGCAAGTCTTTAGTTTTGAAGGCGGCCAGCACGTCTTTGAGCGCGGCCACCGAGATGACGCGGGAGGCGAGCTGCTCGCTGCAATCGAACGGGTAGTTGTAGAGGTAGATGAAGGCGTCTGTCAGTTCCTGCAACTGCGTCGAGGCGGTCGTGACTTCGAGGCCGCCGAAATCTTTCACGGCGTCGGCCGGGGCTTTGACCGGCTGCGCGATGGCGCCCTCGTCTATCACGCCGTAGGTGGCGAAGGCTTCGGTCGTGGCGGGCGTGTAGACGGGGAGCGAGATTTCGGCCGCGTCGGAGCCCGCGCCGGCGGCGGCCACGACCTGGAAGCGCGCCGTGCCGGGCTTGACCGCCGCGACGGGGAAGCGTACCTCGACGCGGTCGTTCGCGGGAACACTGACGCGGCGGCCCGCGCCCTCGGTCAGCTCGGCGTTAGTCGCGCGCACGGCGACGCCGACGCTCAACGCGCGGTCGGTCTGGTTCTGCAAGACGACGGGCAGCTCCGCGCGGTCGCCGAAGTTGAGGAAGCGCGGCGCGGACGGGCGGGCCATAAGCGGCAGCCGCGCGGTGATGGCCGACTCGCCCTTACCCGCGAGCTTGCCGCCCGCGACCGAGACGGCCGTCACGCGGTAGCGCGTCAGGTTGTCGGGCAACTTCACCCTGACCTGCGCGCGCCCCGCGGCGTCCGTCGGCAGCGAGGCCGCGAAGACGGCGAGCGCGTCGAAGTTCCGGCGCACGTTGATCGGAGGCTCGATGATCTCCCCGACATTACTCGACGAGACGTTGACCGTCTCGTAAGGCGAGGCGACAGCCATCTCCCTCGCCACCGCGACGGACTTCAATGTCCGTGCATAGTCAACACCTCCGCCTCCTCCACCACCGGGGCCGCCGCCTCCCATGTTTGCGCCGCGGCCGTACCGCTCCAGTTCTTCAAGGTCGGCGAGGCTTACGTTTGCGCGCAGATGATAGTCGCTCGTGTCCGCGTCGCGCGCCGGGTAGAAGATGCCCAGAGGGTCTTCGAGCTTGTAGTCGGTGAGCGCGAGTATCGACTCGTCAACGACGACGACGGCCGTGTCCGTGCCCTGCACGGCGCGGCCCTGCGCGTCCTTCACTTCGACATCGACGAACGTCTCCTGGCCCGGCTCAAGCACGGTCGCGCGCGGCGTGGCCTTCACATTCAGGCGGCGCGCGTCGGGCGGCACCTCAAGGTTGAGTTCGCCGGAAGCGTAAGCGGGCCGCTGCGGAAGCTTCGCGTGCTCTTTGCCTTCGTCGTCTACGCGCGCGGCCGCGCCGACGAGGTCAACCTGCACGTGGACGTTCGGCGTCATCGCCTCGTCGATGGGCACGCGCAAGGTGTAGGAGTTCTCGCGCATCTGGAAACGCTCCGTCCGCAGGAGCCCGGAACGTCTCAGAGTCAGCACGCCTTCGGCCGGGGCGAACGGAGATTGGACGAGTATTTCGGCCACGTCCCCGCCCTTGTAATTCCTGCGGTCGGGGATCAGCTCGACCGTCTCCTGCTCGACCGCGCGCTTCGGCGGAAGTTTCCCGCCCGCGACCCACAGAGACAACCGGGTCTCGTTGGGGCGCTCGCGCTCGTCGCGCACGCGGGCGGTCAGACGATACTCGCCGCCCTCCTTCACGGGCAGCCGGACGCTCACCGCGTCGGCGCCGCTCTTGACCGTCTGCTCCTGCGCGTCCGCCTCCTTCTGCCTCCACTCGCCCTCCTCGTAGACGTAGTCGAGACGCACGAGGCGCAAGGCAACGTCGCGGCCCGCGAGCGCCTTGCCGTCGATGTCCGTCGTGATGACGGCAACGTCGAACGCCTCGCCCTTCTGCACGAAGGTGCGTACGGGCTTGAGGCCGACGTACACGTCCGAAGGGTGGACGAGCAGCGTCGCGCGGGCGGCGAGCGTCTGCCGGTTCACGTCCTGCACGCGCGCCTCTGCGACGACGCTCGAAGGGCGCGCGGGGCTGACCGAGTCGAAATCCATGCGGAGCGTGTGCTGCCCCTGCGCATCCGTGCGCCCTTTGAACGTCTGTTCCTGTGATTCGCCGCTGCTCTCCGCGTCGCCCCACCAGGGGACGAACTCGCCGAAGACGTAGTCGTCTCGGTTGGGCGGCGTGTAGTTTGTGGGCGTCGCCAGCACAGTCCACTCGACCTCCGTGTCGGGCAGCCCGCCGCCCGCGTAGTATTTGGCGGTCGCCGTCACCGTCGCCGCAGAGCCGACGAAGTGGGGAGCCTCGGACACGCGCGCCTCAATCTCGAACTCGGGCCGCCGGAACTCCTGCACCTGAAAGTTGTGTGTGAAGGTCTGCCCGGTCGAGTGAAGCTTAAGCTCCAGGCTGGCGTCGCCGAGGTTCATCGTGGCCGGGAGGCGCAGCTTGAAGTCGAAGCCCGCGAGCGCGCTCAGCCTCGCGCTCCCCTTCGAGACCTCGTTGTCCTGCGAGTCCTTCAGGACGTAATCGACCGCCTCGTCCCCCGCCCGGGGGATCATCCCGGTGTCGCCCGAGGGTCTCAGGTCAACGTTGCGAATCCAGCCCTTGACGCTCACCTCCTCGCCGGGGCGATACAGCTTCCGGTCGTCGAAGACGTACCACGTGAGCGACTCTTCGTCTTCCGCGCGACGCCAGGTGGCCGCGCTGCCCTGAGGATAGGATTGCGGCAGTATGGCAACTTCCTCGCCGCGCCGTGCGATGAGCAGAGGCTCGCCGCTCTTCTCTCGCGCTCTGAATTCGATGCGTGCCACGCCGTCCGCGCCCGTCGCGGCGCTCAGACCTTCGGGCACGACGGAGACCCGGACTCCCTCAAGCGGGCTTCCATCCTTCAGCGAGTTCGCCCACACAACGAGCGCGCTCTTGTCTGCGAAGGCATCCAGCCCGATGTCCGTCGCCTGCACCCAGGAATCGACGCCGCCGTCCGAAGGGCCGTAGCCGTAGACGCGCACGGGGTCGTCGCCTTCGTCGAGCGGCACGACGCTGACGAAAGCCTGCCCGTAGCCGTTCGTCAGCGCGGGCGAAAGGTCAACCGAAGTTTCGACGTACTCGTCGGGCGCGCCCTTCACCTCGACCGCCTTCTCGAAGACGAGCTTGCCGGGCGGCCTTAAATTCTCTTTCACCTTCCCGCCGACCAAGCGGTCGTAGCGCAGCGCCTCGTAGGCTCGGAAGTGTGACCAGTCTTCGGGCGCGACCTTGTAGAGCGAGACTTTCAGCCTGCGGTGGTTGACGCTGTAGACGTTGAAGGCGCGCCGGCCCGCGGGGTCGAGCACGACGAAGCCGTCGCCTTCCCCGAAGAGGTTCGGCTCCGCGGTCGTGACTTTGAAGCTGAACCTGTTCTCGCCCGTGAGCGTCTGGCCGAACGTGTCTTTGAGGGAGCGGTCGAGCGTGACCGTGTAGGTCGTGTTGCTGCGCTTGTCGCCCTCGACCTGGATCGAGGCGCCCGCGAGGCTGATTTTCGCGCCGGGGATTGCGGGCGAGATTGTGACCCGCGAAGGTTTGAATGCGTGCTCGTCGAGCTGGTTGCTGAGAGTCAGGTCTATCTCGTCGAAGGGCGTGCAACGTTTCTCCGCACCGCACTCCGTCTCCTTGACGCGAAGCGCGCCGTAGGTCTTGAAGGAGAAACTCTGCTCGCTCGCGGTCGTGCGCGGCCCCTCCGCCGAAGGCGTGCCGGGCGGAATGACGACGCTGACCGACGCGTCCGGCGGGAGCGCGTCACGCGTCGTGCCGTCGGGGTTTACGGCGCGCAGGGCGAACCAGCGCCCATCCCGCGCGTGCTTGACGAGGTCGCTCAACTCCTCGTCGGCGGCGATCTCTTCGGGCGTGGCGAGTCGCAGGCGCGGCACCTCGGCGGGCTGAGTCTTCAGGCGCCCCAGCACTTGCGCGGCGTCCACGCGCTGGTCGAACTCCAGGAACATCAGAGTGTCGCGCGGCAGGCTCTCTCCGCGCGGGTAAAAGTTTATGAGTTTGGGCGGCGGCGTGGAGAAGTCGAACGTCTTCGCCTCCTTGAGCGCGTTTCCGAGCGCGGACTTCGTGCCGGCGGGCACGATAACCGAATAGCCCGTCGCCATCGGCATTCTCCCGCCTTCGGCTTCGGGCTGAAAGACGAGCGTCTGCGCGCTCAGCCAACGCCAGCGGCCCGCGGGCCGGGGGGTGAGCTCGACGGGGACGCTTGCGGCGGCTTCGTCCTGCGAGGAGACCGCGACCATCGGCTGCGAGAAGGTGATGCTGAGCGCGGGCGCAAGCTCGACCTCGCCCTCGGGCGCGAAGCGCAGCACTTCGAGCGGGGCGTCAGTTTTCGAGGGGGGCGGCGGCCCGCCAGCTTCGGGCTGAGCGAACGCGGCCTGTATGGTCAGCCCCGCGCGCGGCGGCGGTAAAGAACTCTCGCGCAGCTTGAAGTCTTGCACGTCTCCGGCCTCGCGCGAGACGGGCGGCAGTCGCGCAAGCAATTTTTCGGTCTCCGCTTTGGTCAACGGCGCGGCCGCGGCGACCGGGTTCGGCGCCGGGCGCTCGACCTTCTCCTCCCCTTCGCTCAAGCGGAACCGCAAGCCGCTCTTCGCCGCCGTATCGTCCGCCTGCTCGCCGTCTTGAGTGACGCCCGCGCGGGACGGGGGCGGGACGAGCGTCAGCAGGATTGTCAGAATCAACGCGAGTGAGAAGAGCGACTTGAGTCTCATCAATGGCCTCTTCGGGTGTGACGCTTGTAAGACTTGCGTCGTACTTCTGTGTCTGACACTTAAAGGCTCGTGTGGAATGGAACAGCAAAGGGGAGCGCTTGCACAACTCTCCGCGTCCGACGGTGCGACCTCTCTTCGAGCTACAGACGCCGGAAGCTTCGAGTCGGTTCCCTCTCCCTTGTGCCGGTTGGATGCGGGCTTGTGTGAAGTTGGATGGATGGACTTCGGGGTAAACTTGCGGCGCAGTAAGGCCACGCCCGCGGTGTGGCCGGATCAGCGACTTCGCCCTCCACGATCTCCGGCACACACGGTCTGAGAGGAAGGCCGAGGCGCGCGTGCCCGTCCACGAGGTCTCCGCCGCCCGCCGGCAGGCCCGCGCGTCATTGCGGTAGGCCGACGCGCCGCACGAGGTCTGCGAAACGCGGGTCTGAATGCAGAGTCTCGAAAAAAGGCATCACGCTTACGTCGGTCAGTCCCGAAACTTTGCTCTCCGCGCCCTTACGCAGCCAGAAGAAAGCCTCGTCCTTGTTGCCGAGTTGTGTATGCGCGCAGGCCATGGCCAGCGGAAAATCGTAGGCCGCCGCCGCCGCCCCC
>JBJMGP010000151.1:0-18277 GCA_045807865.1 Pyrinomonadaceae bacterium | reverse complement strand
GTCAGCCACCTTGCGGGTGTAGTAGCTATGGACGCGCGTTGAGGGGCGGTGACAACGCGGGCACTCGGCCTCTGTCCGTGTGGCTCTGACGACCAATGTCAAAGAGCTGGAATGCTGGATGATCTTCTCCAAACGAATAGCAGTCGGGTCGGCCAGCAGGTGCGAGGTCGGCATCGGCGGAGTCTACCTGCCCGCCCTAACAGCACCAAATGTGCGGGTGAACCACGGAAAACGGCGATTATCGGATGCGGCACGTCCCTTCGGCCGCCCCGTCATCGTCCTCAGTAACAACGACGGCGGCGTGGTCGCCCCCGATCCATTGCCTTTCGTCAGCGCCCGCGGACGGTTCGTCACATTCCCCAAACCCCGCGCCGGAAAGCCTCGTCTATACCGGTGCGGGCACGTCTCCCCGCACTGGATTTACTCTCGACGGCTGACGGCGAAGGCTGGAGGTTTCGATCATGAAGGGCTTGGACATTCCGCTCTGGGCGGCCGGGATAGCGGGCGTCGCCTACGCGCTCTACGAGTTCATGAGGTTCGCGACGGCGAAAGACCCGGCGACGGGCTTCCAGGACGTGTGGGCGGGCGTGGGCCACCTCTACGTCGGGCTCGCCGCCGCCGTGGCGGCCAGCGTCTGTATCGTCTGGGCCTTCGTGCGGCGGCCCCGCGAGTTGGAAGAGATCCACATCACCAGGTAAGGGCGAGAGTTCAGGTCGGTACCGCCGCCGTGTCTCAGGCGACAGCCGCGACTAACGACACGGCGAGGGGAGGGATGCTCTGGACGGCTCTGGTGCAAATATGACGGGTAGTTGAAAATGGCTACCATATAGTGGAGAAGATGCTTCCCACGCTTCCCATATCTTGTAGCCAATTGAAATTCTGCACCAGAATCCCGGAAAGCAACATCCCGATGAAATTGTCAGGCGGGACCTGCCGCACGATCCGCGGGTCGGCTAAGACAAGCACTACCAGGGCCCGGGTCGCGTTGTTGCGGACGCCATCGTCCCCGTCGCGTGCCGCCGCGGCCAAGGCGGTGACCTGTGATCTCATGCGGCGCCCGTCACCGAGCATCTCCGCGGCCGCCGCCCTCTGCTTACTATCTGCGGAGGTCTCGAGCACGTCCTGTAGCTAGTGCTCGTGCCCGACAGCATAGTCGCGTATCCGGAGTTGGACGGCCCGCAGAGGCGGGTAGGCCGAGAGGGGGTATCCCTTGGAGATGTCAGCCCCGGAGATCCCTTTGAGCAGGGCTTCTTGTAACAGAGAGTCGGTTTGATCGTAAAGATAGATCACGTCCGCGGGAAGCCGGGTTGAGCCTTTCGGGGACGGGAGGTAGCGGACGTGCTTGCCCGAGAGCCCGGTGTAGATGATCACGCCTCCCCGGGCGTCGCAGCAGGTCGCTGCCACATCGATCGGAACGACGCCGGTCGCCTGGCGCACTGACTGTCTGACGCGCTCCTTCTCATGCTCCCACTTCTCCATTTCGATGTCATCGCCTTCGCGAAGTGGGAGAGCGGCTCGCACTTTCCCGAGATCGACACCGGCGTCACCGAAGAACTCGATCCCGCCGATACGAATGGTCTGGCTCAGGGGCGAGACTGCGATCGCGGCTGCGAGTAGAACGGCGCTCAGGAGAAGAGGTATCATCGCTCAAAAGGTGGGGAGAAGATTGAGCAGGATCCACACTAGCCATTCCTAGGGGCCTTGAAGAGATTGTCTTGTTTTGCCATCAATATATCCAATCCTCATTCCGTGAGGATTTCTCTTCCCGAAGTTTATCGTCACTTCCCTTTCTTCGGCCCCACCTGAGCCAACGCCGTGCTACGAATCGTCGCCCAGTCTACCGGGTGCATCGTCGGGGCAAACCTCGGCTCGACCTCTTCGATGGACTGCCCTTCCCCGAGGAGATCCGCGACGGTCGCCGTGAAGGATTGGATCTCCTCCGGCGTGAGCCGGTTGATCCCCTTTTTATTATTTCGTTTTAAGTCTTTATCTTTATTGGCGGCACCCTGTGCCGCCGCGGCACTGCGTGCATGGGTGGCACCCTGTACCGGGGTGGCACCACGTGCCGGGGTCGGGTCTGCGATAAGTATGCGGAAAATTGTGCCCCGGAGAGACTTATCCTTGTTACCAAAGTCCTGCTCGATGCGCTCAACGAGTTCACAGGCTTCGAGCTTGCCGACGCTCTTCCTCACCTGCCTTTCACTTACGTTACAAGCCTTTGCGAGCGTGGGGACGCTCACCCGGCACGTGTCAGAGCTGAAGCCGCGAGAGAGCCTGTAGAGGCGTATCAGCACTACCTGGTCGTATGTGTCGAGCGTGGAGAGAATCCTGTCCAGCAGGTCGTTCGAGACGCGCGTGTAGCCGGCAACGGTGGTCTGCTGTGCAGGGGCGGCATATTGTGCAGCCGCGGCACGGTGCAGGGGTTCGGGCTCAACCTGTGCCGCCGATGCACGTGGTGCAGGGGATGTCTGCTGTGCAGGGGCGGCATGAAGTGCCGGGGTGGCACGACGTGCAGGGGTTGCCGAAGCCTTCTGAGACGCCGCTTCTACTACCGTAGCGTTCGGCTCGGCCGCGGGTAGATTAGACGGGCGTGTGCCGGTGAACGCCGCGAAGACGTCGTCAATCAATGACGGGTCTTCACTCGGCAGCGCTCTCGCGGACAGGTCGCCGTACTTTCGCTTCTTCGAGGTCATTGACCAGCTCCTTCGTAGCCCTCATGTAGTCCACCGCGCCGCTGGAGGTGGAGTCGTATTCAAATATGGTCTTGCGCGCGGCGAAGGCCTCGGCCAGCCGCGTGTTCTGATGGATTGGGGGGAGACAGAGCGACTGGAAGCGCTCCTGCATCAGCTCGTAGATGTCCCGCGCCAGGTTGGTGCGGTTCATGAAGGTCGGCAGTCCGTAAGGGCGGATCGTGGCCTTGCCGCCCGTCACCTTCAGCAGCGTGTTCATCAGGTGGGAGACGGCGTCGAAAGCCTCCTGCTTCACCTCGACAGGGATGACGACGACGCTGGCGGCGCCGAAGGCGTTCAGCGTGTTCATCGAGAGGTTCGGCGGGCAGTCCAGGATGACGTAGTCGTAAGCGCCTTCGGGGATGTCCGAGAGTGCGTCGGAGAGCCGCTCGTGGAACTTGATGACGCCGAGCAACTCCACGTCGAGGTTAGCGGTCTTGAGGTTCGACGGTGCCAGGTCGATGCGGCTCTGCGTCTTCAGGATGCAGTCGGGGAGGGAAGCGCGCTGCATGATGACGTCGTAGATGGACTGCCCCGGGGCGCCGTTCTTGCCGGTCAGCCAGGTCGAGGCGTTGGCCTGCGCGTCCAGGTCACACAGCAGGACCCGCTTGCGGTGGTGCGAGCGCAGCGCAGCGGCCATGCTGACGGCCGTGGCCGTCTTTCCGACACCGCCTTTCTGATTGGCGACAGCGATGATTTTCAAGACTTTTTCTCCAAAAATCAGGCCGCGTCGCGATAGCGCAGCCTGATGAGCTGCTCGGCCGACAGGTCGGCGATGGAGTAAGCGCGCCCCTCGCGGTCGCTGAACTCGACGAGAAACCCGGCCGGGTGATGTTTCGTCTGCTCGAAGACCTCGACGACGGTGCCGACCTCTCCGCGTCGCAGGCCCTCCTCCGGCACGTCCTGAAGCAGGGCGACTACGTCCGGTAATTTAATCTCGTCCACGTCCATCCTCCTTTCACACGACGTAGCAGGTGACGAGGCGGGGAAAATCCTCGTCGTGCCTGACGATCCAACCGGTGCGAATGATCACGTCGCCCTTTAAGCCTTGTGCCACAAAATCCACCGTGTAGCGCCGGCCGTGCCGGATGAGCTTTCCCCTGGTGGCGTCCTCGCGGAGAGCGGCCTCCAGTACCATCTCTCTCAGTCGCTCCGCGTCGGCCTGGGTGAAGCCGAAAGCCGCGCGGAATACTCACGCCTTGTGCTGGCCCTCGTCAGGCTCCAGTTCTATCCGCGCGCGGCGGTTCATCTCATCGAGTATTTCTTTCAGTCCGGGGTCGGGTTCCGGGCGCGGACGCTCGTCGGGGTTCTTCACCAGCCGCAGCTTCGGCTCTTGCCTAGGGAAGGCGGGCGCGCCGGCTCTCCTCGGCCTGTCAGCGCTCATCTGTTGCCGCCGCCCCTCTCGCCGCCGCGCTGCTCCTTCTTCGCCTGCCGACAGTCCTTGCAGCGCTTCGGCTCGCTGAAGCCCTTCTCGGCGAAGAACTCCTGATCCTTGGCGCTCCAGAGAAACTTGCCCCGACAGTCGGCGCAGGTCAGCTCTTTATCCTGGTAGTTGCTCACTTTTTCCCGCCTTTCGTTGCTCTGGCCCCATTGCTAATAGACTTCGGGGGCCGGCCCACCTTACCTAACTCAAGTGCTGAGAGATCAGAGGCGCGAACCACGTAAGAGCGTCCTACCTTCATTGCCAGCAGCCGTTCCTCCGTAATCAGTTCGAGTACACGCTGTCTCGTGACACCGAGCTGCGCGGCAACGTCTGCTGTGGATAGCAGTTTATCCTCTTCAGTCTTCATGGCCCGTGCATCTAACAAGAAATCCTTGTCAGATGCAACCTTTTTTCTTGACAAGGATTTCTTCTACGAGGTCACCAACAGGACGAGGGGCTCTCAGTACCACGTCCGCATCACCCGCATGGGCGGCGCGGTGTTCCGCTCCTGCACCTCCTGCCCGGCAGGGCTCAGGCGCGGCCGGCACCCGCTCGTGTGCAAGCACCTCGCGGCCGTCGTCATCTTCCTGCGCGGGATTCGGCAGATGCGCCGGGGGCAGTAGGGAAGGGAAGGGGGCGCCCGCGACCAGCCAGCGTGGCCAGTCAGAGGGTGAGGGCTCGGGGCAACCGTTTCGGTCATCTAACATCTAAGTTTTCCTGCTTTCCCTTGCCAGGGTTGAGGGGCGTTCTCGGGGAAGGGTTCGCGCCAAATTTTCGTCGCCCTTACTGTAGTAGCTGTCGGCCAATCCGATAGAGGTTACGGCTCAGCACACCAGAGTTTTATGACGGACGACTTGGCAATCATCACCGACCGCGGCATGGGAGCACTCACGAGCAGGTAAGACACGTTTTCGCCCTCCTCGGTGAGATGCGTGACGCCTATCACAGACCTACTCCCATTACACGCTTAACCTTTACAGAACGGATTCAGGCGAGGCCCGACGAGTCTTTCCGTGCCTATAGCGATTTGCACTTGGATGCGACTGGTGCGGAAGGCGGCAAGTCAGTACCGCCTGCGGTAGCGGGCGGGTCTCGTGCGCGCTACCCGCCCGCTACCGCAGGCGGTACTGACTCATCCGCGGTCGCACTCAAGCGCAAGCCGCTATAGATCATGCATCATATCGTCAACTCCGCAGGCCCACCCGACCCTGTGCTCCGAAAGGAACTGAGAAATGCCCCGCCCCCTGACGCGAATTAAGGCCGGCCTGCGCCGGAGGAATCTCTTTCTCTTACTAGTTGGTCTGACCCTTCTGTCCTTCTGCGCTCTCGGTCTGCACGAGCCGTCCGCATACGCTGCGACGACTTTCACCGTCAACACCCTTGGAGACGGCGCGGACAGCGACCTCAACGATGGCGTCTGTAACGACGGCACGGGGCAGTGTACGCTGCGGGCGGCTGTCGAGCAGGCCAACCAGCTCACGGGCAGCGACACTATCAACATCACCGTCAACGGTACGATCAACTTAACGAGTGCGCTGCCGAACCTGTCGAGCCTGACCATCACGGGGCCCGGGGCTGCGCAACTGACCGTCCGCAGGGACCCGAGCACAGCGACCAACTTCCGCATCTTCAGAACCGACTCGGCCACGACGGTCAACATCACCGGGATTACAATCTCTGGCGGGCACGCCGTCGGCGACGGGGGCGGCATCTACAGCATTTCAACGAACCTCACCCTCTTGAACGTGGTCGTCAGCGACAACGTGACCGAAGGGTTCTCCACTACTGACGGCCGCGGCGCCGGCATCTACCACACGGCCAGCACCGGCACCTTAACGCTGACGAACTGCACCGTCAGCGGCAACTCCGCGTCGAACGGCTTCACCTTCGGCGGGGCCGACGGCCGGAACGGGGGCGGCATCTACATCGACCGCGGCACGCTCAACATTACGAACAGCACGATCAGCGGCAACAAGGCCGGGAACCGCGCGAACAACGGCAGCCTCAGCGTGAACCCCGGCTTCGGCGGAGGCGTCTACGTCTCGTCGTCGGCGAACGCGACCTTCACCAGTAGCACGATCAGCGGCAACCAGAGCGGCCAAGGCGGGGGCGGGGGCGGCATTTATCACGATCTCAGCAGCCCCTCCTTCCCGCTCACGCTGAACAGTTGCACGGTGACCGGGAACACCGCCGGCGGCGGCGGGGGCGTCGTCAGCCTCCGCGCCAACATCAGGAACACCATCGTCGCCAACAACACCGCCAACACGAACCCTGACGTCACCGGCACCTTCAACTCGCAGGACTTCAACCTCATCCGAAGCCCCGGCACCGCGACGATCAACGGCACGACCACGCACAACGTCACGGGCCTTGACCCTCTGCTCAGCCCGCTCCAGAACAACGGTGGGCCGACGCAGACGCACGCGCTCCTTCCGGGCAGCCCCGCCATCGACGCCGGCGACCGCGGCGGGCTCAACGCAGACCAGCGCGGTCTCACGCGCCCCGTTGACAACACTACGGCGGCCAACGCCTCGGACGGAGCCGACATCGGCGCGTACGAGGTGCAGGCGCCGCCCTCCGCCGGCCAGCTCCAGTTCAGCGCCGCCGCCTACACGGCCGCCGAGGGCGCGGGCGACGCCACGATTACCGTGACGAGGACGGACGGCAGCGCCGGCGCGGTCTCCGTGACCTTCGCCGCCGCGGACGGGACGGCCGTGGCGGGCGCGGACTACACGGCGGCCGCTAACTTCACCGTAACGTTCGCCGGTGGCGACACTGCACCCAAGATCGTCAATGTGCCCGTCACGGACGACCTGCTGGACGAGCCGGACGAGACCGTCAATCTCACCCTCTCGAACCCGACGGGCGGTGCCACTCTCGTCGGCTCTCCGGCCACGGCCACGCTGACCATCACCGACAACGACCCGGTGCCTTCGCTCTCCGTCAGCGATGTCACGGTCACGGAAGGCGACGCGGGGAGGACGCCGGCGGACTTCGTGGTCTCGCTCTCCGGCGCGAGCGGCAAGACCGTCTCGGTCATGTACTCGGTTGGGGGAGGCACCGCGTCGGGTAACGGCGACGACTTCACGCCTACCTTCGGCACGCTGACCTTCGCGCCGGGCGAGACCAGCAAGACCGTGACCGTGCCCATCCGCGGCGACGCGCGTTTCGAGCCGGACGAGACCGTCTACTTCGACCTTTCATTCCCCACCAACGCAACGGTCTCCGACGCGAGGGGTGTCGGTACTATTCTCAACGACGACTCGGCGGCGACGAAGAGCGTCCAGTTCAGCGACTACCAGTTCCAGACCGGCGAGGGCCCTTACCCGACGACGATCACGCTCTACCGCGTGGGCGACCTGTCGGCCGAGGCTTCGGTCGATTACTCGACTTCGGATGGGACGGCGACCGACCGAGGTGACTATACTTCGGTCTTCGGCCGCGTGACCTTCCCCGCCGGCTCCGACTTCGCGCACTTCGACGTGTTCGTCACCGACGACCGCTTTCACGAAGGCGACGAGACGTTCACCCTCACGCTGTCGAACCCTGCGGGCGTCACGCTCGGCGCGGGCTCGACGACGACGCTCGTCATCGCCCGCGACGATGACGCAACCGACGGGACGAGCCCCATCACGCTTGGCCCCTCCTTTGACACAACTTTCTTCGTGCGCCAGCACTACCGCGACTTCCTCGGCCGCGACTCGGACTCGGCCGGGCAGGATTTCTGGTACGACGAGATCAACAACTGCGGCGCGGACGCGCGGTGTAAGGAGGTCAAGCGGATCAACGTCAGCGCGGCCTTCTTCCTCTCCATCGAGTTCCAGCAGACCGGCTACCTCGCCTACCGCGCGCACAAGGCCGCGTTCGCCAACCTCGCGGGCAAGCCCGTGCCCATCACACGCGAGGAGATGCTCCGCGACATGTCAGCCTTAGGCGCGGGTCTTATCGTCGGCGCCCAGGGGTGGGAGCAGAAGCTGGAGCGGAACAAGCAGGCGTACTTCACACAGTTGGCCGCCTCCGCACGCTTTGCCTCGCTCTACCCGCAGACGTTGACGCCCGAGCAGTTCGTGGACGCACTCAACGCGAACGCCGGGGGCGCGCTCTCGCCGGCCGAGCGCGATGCGCTCGTCGCAGACTTGAAGGGCAATGCGAAGACGCGCGCGCAAGTCCTGCGCGCCGCGGCCGAGGATGAAGACCTGTCGAAGGCGGAGTTCAACAAGGCGTTCGTGCTGATGCAGTTCTTCGGCTACCTCCGCAGAGACCCCGACAGCGCGCCTGACACAGACTTCTCCGGCTACAACTTCTGGCTCGGAAAGCTCAACGAGTTTGGCGGCAACTATATCCAGGCGGAGATGGTCAAAGCGTTCCTCGATTCGATTGAATACAAGCAAAGGTTCGGGCAGTAAGCCACGACCTGATGTGAGGGCAGGAGGCCGCCTCGGGAGGAGCATCTCGGGCGGCCTTCCTCTGCTGCTTAAGTTCGTTCAGGGAATTTAACTCGGGGCGACTGGGTTATCACCCCTGCCACGCGCGCCACGCTGGCGCAGGCTGCACGATTCACCGCCCGAGGCGGAGGGTCTGCGAGGAACGCTTTGCAGATTTCAAAGATTTATTCGAGTGGAAGGTGATGCGAACGAAAGAACCTGATCTCCCGGACGCGATCTAACAACGGCATGCACCCGACCGCCGACACGAGGGATGCCATCAGTAGCCAAAGGTGCGGGGCGGCGCGTGATGCGCGGCGGACGGTGCGGCGAGCAACGGCCCAAAGACGCAGACATGTCGTCCGGTACCTCGCGGATGCTGATGCGGCATCCGCGGGCCCAGCCGTGCAGCACTATCGCGTAGCAGCCTGGTGCGCGACACCGCCGCCTCCTGACGCTGCCGGCTTCAGCATGCCGTGCATCCCGATCCAGCGCACAAAGGCATCGAACCAGCCGGTGCTCGTCGTCTCCTTCGGGTACATCCCGAAGCCATGGCCACCCTGTTCATAGAGGTGGAATTCGACGGGGCGCTTCGCCGCCTTCCAGCTCTCGATGAGCCCATAGCCGCCGTTCGCGAAGAAAGGATCGTCGGCGGCAAGGGCGATGAACAAGGGCGGCGCGTCGGCCGGCACGGTGACCGGCGCGAGAGGACCGTAGATGTTGCCGATGAAGGCCGGCTTCGCATCCTCGCCCGCAAGCGTGGTCGCCATTGTCAGCATCGCGCCGGCGGAAAAGCCGACCATGCCGATTCGTTGGGGATCGACGTGCCACTCGGCGGAACGCTTCCGGATCAGTGCGAACGCCGCGCGGGCGTCTGCGATCTGCGGGGCGAGACCGGCCATCGCCTTATCAGGGTCGGGGCGCGGCCGTCCCGCCGTCGCCGAAAACATCTCCCGCATGGACCGCTCGAACCCCGGCATGTCCGCCGGGGTCTGGTTCAAGCGGTACTTGAGGACGAACGCGGCGACGCCCCTTTCCGCCAGCGCGCGGGCGACGTTCCAGCCTTCATTCTCCATGGACAAGGTGCGGAAACCGCCGCCGGGCGCGATGACGACGGCGGCGCCGCTTGCCTTGGCGGGATCCGGCAGAAAGGGTGTCAGCGTCGCGACCGTGACGTTGCGCGCGAACCGGCTGCCGTACTGGCTATGCCAGGACTCCGGGTTCTTCGCACCGGGCAGCGGACCGGTCCCGATTTCGATTGCATTGGGCTGCGACGGCGTGGCGATGGGCGTCATCCGGTCGTCTTGTGCCTGTGCCGGCGATGCAAGCGCAGCGACGAGCGCCAGCCCGGCGACCACCAAACGAGAGTAGGTTGACCCCGCGAAAGCCCGCTTCGTCCAGGGATTCGACATTTGCCTCACGCCAGCTTCGCCTCCAACTGTCTATTGATTCTGAATCAAGCCATACTGCCCTACAGATCGAGCCGTGTCACGCCCTCGAAACGCCCCTCACGCCCCCGCCTCTGAAGCTACGCCGCCGCCTGACGAGAGATTCACCCGGCAGACGGCCCGCGGGATACCCGGATTCAACACAGGGCGATTCTGCGCGAAGTTTCCCTTGCCGCCGCGGCCGACGAATTTGTCCGGGAAAAAGTCGAACTCACGCGCAGGGTAGATGGCCTTGCGCCCGGACACTGTAAATAATGACAGTGTTCGGGCCAAATCCTTTTTCACTAGAATTCACCACGCAGGATTCTCGGCCGGGCAAGACCAGTACTTCACTCCGAGACAAGTAGGTGCCTGTCAATCCCGGCTCGAGTCAAAGGCTAAAGGTGCGTTCGCTGTCCAATCATCCTGTAGCGGTCGCGCGGGCGTCTGAGTAAATTTTCCGGGTGTCACTCGGCCCTTTGACCGCGTGCAGCCGCAAAGGAGCAAACCAATGAGATGTAACAGCCACACACTTCGGAGATTGTCAGCCCTCGCCTTCGCCCTCTTCCTGGTAGGCACGGTCCAGGTCTTCGGCCAGGATTCGCAGGGAGTACGCCGTGTCCCGGCTGGCGAAAGGGTCAAAAAGTTCAAGGGCATCGTCGTCAGACGCGAGCCCGAATGGTTCACGATGGCCGACACGTCGGGCGGCCCGCCGACGGCCGTCCTCCTGACCTCTTCGACCGAGGTCAAGAGCCATAAGAAGGGGGCCTTCCGCGGCTCTAGAAATTACGAGGAGAGCCACATCCTGCGCGGCCTCCGTCTGGAGGTGGACGGCACGGGCAACGCCGAAGGCCAGCTGGTCGCCGAAAGAATCCGCTTCGACGAGCAGGACCTCAGGACCGCGCAGGCGCTCAGGACGACCGTGGACCCCGTCGAGGCCGAGCTACGGGAGAAGCTGATGCAGCAGCAGGCCGAGCAGGAGCGGCTCGCCGGGGAACTCGCCGAGACGAACGCCGTCGTCGTGGCCAACCGGCAGGAGGCCAGGGAGGCCGCCGAAAGAAACAGGCTGGCCGCCGAGAAGGCCCAGGCCGGGGCCGACTTGGCGAACCTCCGCATCAACGGGCTCGACGACTTCGACCTCATCAAGACCATCACCGTCAACTTCGTGACGGGCCGCGCCGCCCTCGGGCCGAAGGCCAAAGCCACGATTGACGAGGCCGCCGAATGGGTCAAGACCCAGAACACGAACGGTTGGGTCATCTCGGTCGTCGGCTACGCGGACACGACCGGCAACACCGCGCGCAACCGCGACCTGAGCGAGCGGCGCGCCGACGCGGTCATCTATTACCTGGTGACTCAGCGCAAACTGCCGATGCAGCACCTCATACAGCCCTTCGGTTACGGGCAATTAGAGCCTGTCGCGGATAACGCCTCGAAGGCGGGGCGGGCGCAGAACCGGAGAGTTGAAATCAGACTGATGGTCAATAAGGGGATCGCCGGCACGATGAGCGGGCGGTAGCCGACGCTTCCACCACTTTCTCCGGGCTGGCTGTGTTCCGGTTCGGGTGAAGCGGTAACCGTCTGCGGCAACTCCGGCTTCTTTGGGTGTGACGGCCGCTCGGCCTTGGCCGGCTCCCGGCCGTACTTCTCGGCCACCGCGGCTCTCAAATACCTTCGGTCAAACATCCGGGGCGGGCTCTCTTCGGGGGCTCGCCCTTTTGCCTTTCTGGCCTACGCCACGCGCGCCACGCCGGCGCAGGCTGAAAGATTCGGCGCGAGACGACCGGCACATACCCAGATTCAAACTGGGGCAAATACGCGCGAAGTTTTCTTGCCGCCGGGGCGGGGGAGGGGCATGATGCGGGGCGGCGGGTGATGCCGGGCGTTAGCCGGACGGATTGGAAACCATGATGTGGCCGGTGGGATGGGAGGCACTCAAGCAGTGGGGTGTAGACGTCGCTCGCATCGAACCGCTCGCCGGCGGAGTCGCCAACGACGTGTGGAGCGGGCGCGTCTACGGGCACCTTGCGGTCGGCCGTCTCGGCGCCAGGAGCGACGCCGCTCTCGCTCCAGCCGCCACAGGTACCCTTGGGAGACCGCCGGTGCGGAGTCTTGTAAGCGGTGCACTTACTTCCAGATTTGAATGCGCAACGCAGGGTAGTGAAGAGGCGTGTGGCTAGCGATGAGCCTGAAGTCATCGCCGTTGCGCGTCACAACGCCGTGCTCAGGAACAAGGGGGTGGCTGCTTCGATATCATTCATAATGAATTCTTATGAATTCCGCGCGTCCTATAACAGATATTATGTGTTGCGAAAACTAGAATACGGCTCGGAGACGTCATTCAACCGCGCCTTCAGGAGGGAGTTTGATCATCCTCCGGCCCAATTCCGCCGCAGGCGTCGAAGCGACGGCTTATAATTTTGAGGAGGCTAACTCACATGAAGTTTCGTGTGTGGAGGTCTGAGAGGGCGCCGGCTTCGCCGTGGTCGAATCCCAGTTTGACCAGGCGGCTCGTGCGGTCGGCCGCCATCTCCCGCTTGAGGTTCTGCACACGCTCGAACCCGCCCGCGATAGCGTCCGGCTCCCAACCGCCCGCCGCGAGTAGCACAAGGGCGTCGAACACCTCGTCGTTCAACCCGGCTGTCTGCGCCAGCACGTCGTGCCGCCGGACGGCCGCCGACGCGAGGCGCCCGCGTAAGTCGGGGTCGAGCGAGACGGCGTATTGCAGGTGACCCATGCCGAAAGCTAGGTGGCGCGCCTCGTCCTGGGCGGCGAGCTTCGCGACCTGCCGCGTCAAAGGGTCGGGCGCGTGTCGTTCGAGGAACCATAGCAGATTGAGGAACGTCCCCTCGCCCAGCACCGAGAGCAGGAAGGATGCGAGCGTGAAGTCCGGCTCGTCGAACAGCGTCTTGAGCGACTGCTGCCCGCCCACGGTGGAGAGCCCCAGCGCCCCCTGCCGCCGCAGCGTGGCCCGGCGCGTGAAGACCTCGACGTGCCGAGCCTCGTCGGCAACCTGAATCGCGAGGAGCTGCATGACCTCCCGGAAATGTGGGTGGACCTGCGCCAGGAACTTCGCGGGCACGAGCAGCGCCGCCGTCTCGTTCTCGACGAGGTAGGTCATCACCTGGACGACGGCCGCCTCGACCTCGGGCGGGTGTTCGAAGGGCGCCTCCCAGTCGATGGCTGTGGCGGGGTCCCACTGCGCCGCGGCCGCCTGCCGGTAGAGGCGCGGGACGTTGTCAGCCCACACGTCGGCCTTCGAGTCGAGGCGGAAGTGGAACTTGGGGCCGCCGGCTTCAACGAGCGCGCCGCGCGCGGCCAGCCCCCAACTCGCGTTGGGACGTTCGAGCAGAGCCCCCGGCTCGCGCGGGTCCGTCCCGCCCGCCACCTCCGCGCCGCGCAGGCGCCCGCCGTCACTCGTGCCGCGGACGACCCAGGCTACAAGGGGCGAGCCGCCATCCACCTCTTCACCCTCTAGCGTCGTGGCGGCCGCCTCCGGCCAGACGACCTCATGCCCCTGCGAGCGGCACCAGCCGCGCAAGTGTACGGCGAGGTCGGGGGCAGTCCCCCTCACACCGAGCACGCCTCCGGCCGGCAGGCCCGCAAGAGCTTTCCTGAGCAGCAGGTGCGCCCCGCGGTCCAGCCCGAGGTCTTTAATATCGATAGCCGGAGATGTTGATGTTCCCGTCCGCGTCATAGAACCCCGCCTCGTCCACCGCACGTTCGAGCGCCGCATAACCTTCGAGCCGACCCGCGCGCCATGCTCTGAGCCCTTCGAGGTCGAGGAGCGGTCGCACCTCCGGGTCGTCGTAAGACATCCCGAGCAACAGCTCTCTGAAGCGCGAGACGAGCCCCGACGGCGCCCCGGGGCCGACGGTGAAGTTACAGTGGTCGTACGGCCCGGTCTGCGTCAGCACGCGCGTCGCCCCGGGCGGCAGCGTCCCCTCGTTGATGAAGAGGAGGTGGTTGCCGTCTATCATGCACGCGGCCTCGCTGTCGCCCGCGAGGAGTGCGCGCGCCGCCTCGCGCTCCCCGCCGATGTGGTCGCCGTGCTTTCCGCCGAGCAGGTCGTTGTAGACGACCTCAAACTCCTCGCCGGGGGCGAGCCCCTGCGCCCTGAGGTGCGAAAGCGGGAGGAGCGTCGCCTGCGGCGAGTCGAGCGCGCCGACGGCCACGCGCTTGCCGCGCAAATCTGCGACCGACTGCACGCCCGAGTCTTGCCTCACGACGACGACAGAGGTGAGGTCGCAGTCCGTGTCGCGCATGGCGACGGCCTCGACAGACGCACCGCGGGCGGCGGCCAGGCGCCGCGTCCTGACCCACGCCAGCGGCGAGTTCCAGGCGACGTGGAAGTGGCCCGCGAGGTGTGACTCGACCTGCCGCTCGTAGTTGGAGAAGAGGAGGTAGTCGAAGTTCAAATCGTGGCGCGAGAAGTATGCTTTGAAGCCCTCCCAGATGGTCACGACCTTCGGGTCGTAGGCGACCGCGCCCAGCAGAAGTGTGTCCGCATCGCTCATCACAGTCTTCGCCCCTTTGCCTTTATCCGAAGAGCGGCAGGCCGCACACGGCCTTGCCGATGAAGTCGTAGAGGACGTCCGTGGTCGGCGCCATCACCGTCGCGGCACGCGCGTCGCGGAAGTGGCGCTCGACGCCGACCTCCCTGCGGAAGGCGGCACCGCCGCAGACGCGCATCGCCAGCTCCGTCACTTCGGTCGAAGCCTCGCCCGCCGCGGCCTTGACCTCCAGCACGCGCAGCATCGCGTCCTCCCTGCCCGTTTCGAGCGCCGCGAGCGAGTCTTCGAGCAGCGCGCGGCACATGTCCACACGGACCCGCATCCGCGCGAGGTATGCGCGCACGGTCGGCAGGTCTGCGAGCGAGGCCCCGAGATGTTCGAACTTCGTGCCGGCGACGTGCGCGGCGGCCTTCCGCGTTGCCGCCTCCATCGTCCCCGTCGAGAAGCCCGCGCTCATCAACTGGAAGTAGGGGAGGACGACGCCCATCATCACGTCGAACCCGCCGCCGTCTGAGCCGAGCATTCTCTCGCGCGGCACGACGACGCCCTCGGCCGTCACGGGCGAAGAGCTGTTCCCGCGCAGGCCCAACCCGTCGAAGGGCGCCGGGATGCTCAGTCCGCTCGCGTCGGCAGGGACGAGCCAGATAGTGCTCTGGCCTTCAGCCTCCAGGGGGCGGCTCGACCAGACGTAGGAGTCCGCCTCGCCGGCCGACGTGATCCAGCTCTTCTGCGCGTCGAGCCGGACGCCCCCGTCGGTCGCGGTCGCTGTGCTGACGGGGGCCCAGAAGTGGCTGCGCGAACCCTTCTCCGAGAAGGCGAGCGTGGTGACGTGCTCGCCCCGCGCGATCGCCTCACGGACCTCCCTCGGCCCGTGTGCCTCGACGACGGCCGCGCCCGAGTAGTGCATGCAGAGCACCATCGCCGTCGAGGCGCATTCAGCGGCCACGCGCTCGACCGTCTGCGCCGCGGCACGGTGAGACTCGCCTAAGCCCCCCACCTCGCGGGAGCTGATCAGCCCCAACAGACCCGCACGCCCGAAGGCGTCGAGCGCCGCGCGCGGGAACGTCCCGGCGCGGTCCACCTCGGCGGCGGCCGGCGCCACCACCCCTTTGACTATCTCTTCGACGGCGCGCAGGTCGAACGACTGCGCGCGCGGCCCAACTTCGCTCATGCTTCTCTCCTCCGTTAAGCTCAGAGGCCGCTGCGGCGCGCGTGCGCGTGCTCTGGCCGCGGGCGGGCGTCCGGGCAGTCGGCGCGGGACACGCCCGCCCGCGTCTGCGGGCTCTTGAGCAGGTTGTCTGGTTAGCGGGGTGCCGGGCCGGCCCCGCACGAAGGAGGGGCTAGGCGGCGTGCCGCGCGCGGTCTATCTCGTGTCGCAAAACTTGCGCCCACTGCGAGGCGCGGGTTCAATTCTTAGGCATCATGTTACCTATCCTTTTTAAGATTTTCCGTAAAGTTTATAGGCTGTTCCGGCATTCAACCGTTCTGCGCGAATCGTCCCGTCGTTTAACTTTTCGCCTCGAAGCGGATCAATATCATCTCTGCCGGTAAAATCTTTTTCGGAGTCTAACCCGTAAACGCCGATATTGAACATAAACACCGGCTCGGTTAAGGCTTTGAACCAATGAATATTCTCCTTTCCGTCAGAAATTGTCGAAGCGTCGCCCGCCTTCAAAATTTTATCCGAGGTCGGTTTGATGATTAAATGGTTTGGTTCGTCCTGAGCCAATCGGCATCGGCATCAAACTCATTAGTACGGATCCCCTCGTCTGGAAGCAGAGTTTCGTTCGACGCCAGGAGTTGTCCTTGAGCTTGAACGAAAGCTCAACCGGGTACTTGAGAATCGTGAGCCGTCGAATGATGGTTTTCTTCTTTGTCTGGGCGGCCGGCTCGGCCCATCCGCTCAAACACACGACGAGCAATCCCATCATGCATAGCACAAGAGCGGTGATATTTGTTTTTCGCACCGGAGTACTCTCCGAATTCCCGCAGCCGCCGAACGCTCAGCAGGCGTCCTACAAGCCACCGGTAAAGACGCCCATGCGGGCGCCTCACCCGGCGGCGGTGATTAAATCCCCCGGCAATAAACTCAGGCCGGGCGTCGGGGTCGGCTAGTGTTCAAGGGAGCATTGGCCCTGGTCGCACTTGGACTGCATGTCCCACATAGAACCGAGCGTATCTTCGAGCGCACCTTCCAGGTGGCCGATGACGCTTCACTTGTCCACGCCCTCATCGATCAGCAGCGCGTAGGCGGCCAGGAGCAGGTCGCGCGCGAGCCCGACTTTACCGGCGGCGAGCTCTATCTTCAGGTTATTCATCTCTTCCCTTCGACACATGGGCGGGTGGTAGAGCGGAGGCGGATTATAGCCGCGGGCGGGGGCGCGGTCGAGGAAAACTTCGCGCCGGAATGCTCTGTGTAGTATCCGGGGAGGCTGCGCGGGTGTACGCTTCAGCCTGCCCCCTCTTCTGTAGGCCCTCTGGCCGAAGGGGCGGGGCCGCCCCACCAGAACCTACCTGCCCGGCGACGGCTGCGGTCCCGTCTTCAAGATGGGGGCGAGCAGCGTCTGCCAGGCGCCGCTGACGCGCTCGTACTCCTCGCCGCAGAACTCGGCCCTCTCCCTCGGCAGCGTCCCGTCGTGGATTAGATATTTATACTTCTCGGGGTCGCGGCCGTAGATCAGACAGACCGTATCGTAGAACCTCTGCTCGTCGAGCGAGTGCTCGTCCCAGTAGACCTTCGGCTCGCCCTCATTCAAAGAGGCGTACAGGATGAAGGAGACCGCACCGTCCAGGGCCATCCGCTCGCCCTCCTCGGATCGGCCCAGGAGTACGAGCGTCGAGAGCTGATCGACGGCGTCCTCTTCCCTGCCGGTGATGGGCATCCGCCAGGCGTCAACCAGGGCGTGCCCGAGTTCGTGGAAGAGGGTCGCCGCGGTCGCCCCCCTCACTGCCTCTTCCAGCCTCGCCCGGTCTTGCACCTTGAGCGAGAATAGCTCGTAGTATTCGTCGATGCGCCGGTGGCAAATCGTCACCTTCCGCTGCTCGGGGTCGTAGTACGCGTCCGGCTCGGGGCAGTCTTCGAGGGAGACGGTGATATCGAATGGCAGGGCCACTTTCTCATTCAACTCGGCGATCACCCGTTCGAGCGCCTCCCGATTCACGCCGACCCCGTGCCCGGCACTCCCTCCTTGCCTCAGACTCTTTCGCGGCTCGTAATGCAGTTTGAAGTCGCCCGCGTCGGGGGCCTGTGCCTGTGCCGTAGCCGTCCGTGCGGGGGCCGGCGCCGCGTCATTATCCGCGCCGCCCCTGTGAGAGTTCCGGGCGCAGCCTGCCGCGCAGAGGGTTAAGACGACCAACGCTATCTGGCGCATACTCGACCAGCCAATGCACTTGCCACCTGAAGGAGCAGACCCTACCTCGTGCTCCTCAGACCTTCGGGCGCAGGGTAACGATTCACGCAGCGGGTGGTAACTGACAGTTTTTACAGGCGCGAAAAATCTGTGACAGCTAATTCGGGCGAAACTAAAGGACGGAAAAGGCTCTTCCGCACATTTGGTGCTACGAGCATGGTTCTTCGCCGAGGCTGCACTTCAGTCTTTATCAGGCCGCTTGCAGCACCCGCGCACGCAACAGGTCAAGCTTGCCGCGGCCATACATCTGCCGCTTGACCAGCTTCAACCGATGCACCTGCCCCTCCACCTGCCCGTTGCTCCACTCATATTCCAGCGCCGCCCGCACGGCTTGGAAGTCGGAGGTGATC
>JBJMGP010000150.1:0-8582 GCA_045807865.1 Pyrinomonadaceae bacterium | reverse complement strand
CGCAGTAGCTCAGGTCTAACTGGGCCTGCGTGATCTTGGCCCTGGCGGCGGAGACTTCGGCGGTGGCGCGGGCGATGGTGTACTTGACGGAGGCTTCGAGGTTGGTGAGGTTGGCCTGCTTGGCATCGACGCCGGCCTGCGCCGACTTACGGGCCGCGACGGCCGCGTCCAGCTCCAGCTCGGTGACGGCCTTCTCCCTCGCCAGCGGCTCGATGCGCCGCAAGTCCTGCTCGGCCTTGCTGAACACCGCCTGGGCGTCCGCCAACTCGGCCTGCGCCTGGAGCACGTCCGTGCGCTGGCGGGCCTGCGCGAGGTCGGCCTCGGACTTCGCGAGCACCGCCTTCGCCGATTCGAGGGTTGCCAGGAAGGGGCTCTTGTCGATGGAGAAGAGGGGCGCACCCTTCCTGACCGGCTGTCCCTCCCGGAAGTAAATCTTCTCCAGCACGCCCTCGACGCGCGCGCGCAATTCGACGGTCATCTGCGCGCGGGTCTGGCCGACGAACTCGCTGTAGATGGGAACCGTCCTCTGCTCGACCTCCGCGACGACCACGGCGGGAGGCTGGAGGTGTGAGGGCTCCACCTTGACGGCGGCCTCGCCCCCGCAGCCCGCAGTCAACATCGCGGCGACCGCGGCGAGCGGCGCCCCCAGTGAAACAGAAAGCCTTCGCACGCGCAGGGTTCTCATAACTAACTCCTAACGCGGTGCCGCTTCGCGGCGCCCGCGGCGAGGGCCCGTCTCGACTCGGACGGGCTCCTGGTGGATCACAGTCGGGCTCACATCGCGAATTGTATCGGCCGCCGCGGCAAGGCTTGTACTGTCAATTTTGCCAGTATTGCCGGGCGCCGTTCGCCGTTACTGTCTGAGCATGGCCGGGGCAGCCGTGCGGGCCGCCGGGACTCGTCGTGGGGGCAATCGATGCTTTCCGAGCTGACGCTCGCGTTCATGGTCATGGCCGTGTGCGTGTTGATTCATACGGCCGGACTGGTCGTCGCGGCCGACTGGCTGCTCGACCGGCGCGAAAGGTTCGAGCAGCAGCGGCCCGGCATGCTGCGGTTCAGCCTCTATTTGATTCTGGTCTTTTCAGCCGTCACCGGACTCCACCTCATGGAGACGGCGGTCTGGGCGGTGGTCTATCAGTGGTGGGGGCTCTTCCCGGACTTCGAGACCTCCCTCTACTTCTCGATGGGGAGCTACACGACCATCGGCTACGGCGATGTCGTGCTCCAGCAGCGGTGGCGCCTGCTCGGCGCCGTCGAGGGCGTCTCGGGCGTGCTGCTGTGCGGGCTCTCGACCGCCTTCATCTTCGTGGTCTTGAACGCGCTGATTCAGATCCGCGCGCGCGCGCAGGCCGACAGTTAGGAGGGAGGGGCCGACCCCTCCTCGCCAAAGGAGCAGACCGATGAGCACGTTTCCGCGGCCGGTCCTCGAATTCGGAAGGGAGGCGCAGTCACACCTGCTCGACGTGCTGATCCGCGCCGCCCTGGTCGGCGCGCTCGCGTTGCTGTGCTACCGGGTCTTCTCGCCGTTCCTGACGCTGGCGGCCTGGTCGGTCATCCTGGCGGTCACGCTCTACCCGCTGCACCAGTGGCTCGCGCGCAAGGTCGGCGGGAGGCAGTGGCTCGCCTCGACCATCCTGGTGGTGGTCGGCGTGCTGCTGGTCGTCATCCCCACGTCTTTGCTCCTGAACTCGTTCGCCGACTCTGTCCGCAATTTCGTCGGGGCCGTGCAGGCGAACAGGCTGGAGATACCCGCGCCGCGCGAGGGGGTGGAGCAGTGGCCGTTGGTCGGCAAGCGGCTCCACGAGGTTTGGTCGAAAGCCCACGCGGACCTGCCCGGGTTCGTGCAGAGTATGCAGCCGAAGGTCGGCGACCTGGCCCGGGGTGCGCTCGGCGCCGTCGCGAGCGTGGGCGTCGGCCTGCTCTTCTTCCTGGTCTCTTTCGTCGTCGCCGTCATCGTCATGGCGTACGGCGAATCGGGCGCGCGCAGCTGCCGGAGGATCTTCCGCCGCGTCGCGGGCGGCGAGAGGGGCGAGGCGCTCACCCGACTCTCCACGGCGACCATCCGCGCCGTCGCGCTGGGCGTCGTCGGCGTCGCCTTCATTCAGGCGGTGCTCGTCGGGTTGGCGCTGCTGCTCGCGGGCGTGCCGGGGGCGGGCGTGCTGGCGCTCATCGCGCTCGTGCTGGGCATCGCACAGGTGCCCGCGCTGGTCGTCACGCTGCCGGCCGTCGTCTACATCTGGGCGAGCGGCGACTACGGCGGAGCGTCGGCGGTCGTCTACACGATAGTCCTGCTGCTGACCGGCGGGGCCGACAACATCCTCAAGCCGCTCATGCTCGGCCGCGGCGTGGACGCGCCGATGCCGGTGATACTTTTGGGCGCCCTGGGGGGCATGGCCGGCGGCGGGATTCTGGGGATGTTCGTCGGCGCGACGATGTTGGCGCTCGGCCATCAAATCCTGATGAGCTGGACGGCCGACGCTCCGGATTCCGACGCTTCGGATTCGGGCCCGTTGGCGTCGGGCATCGACCGGATCGAAGAGGTCGAGCCCGCGCTCAAGATTTAACAACCGCGCGGGGCATTACCTGCCGATGCCGCCCGGAGGCAGCATGACGGAGTTGATGCCCTCGCCCGTGACCCTGATCGTCTGCGGACTGTCGGGGGCGCTGTCGGTGATCTTCAGCTCGGCGTCGAAGTCGTCCTTGGCCGTGGGGAGGAAGGCGATGTCGATGATGCACGCGCGGTACGGGACGACCTCGGCCCCCGTGCAGGTGTCTTTGACGACGGAGTATTTCTCGGCGCCGTCGCCGGCGACGGTCACGCTGTTGACGTGAAGGGTCGCGCCGCCCGTGTTCGTGAGGACGACCCTCTGCGCACGGCTCCACCTCCCGACCACCTGCTCGTCAAAGTCAACGCCGCTCGGGTCGATGGTCGCCGCCGCCGGGCTCTGGAATTGAGTCTCCTGCGGCGCGCGGGCCGCGGCGACGAGCCCCGCGCCGGCCAGGAGCCCGCACGCCAGCACCGTCGCCCGCCTGGCCGCGGGCCTTCCACGCCTTTCGTCTCTCATCCAAGTCTCCCCGCAAGAAGGTCTACTCGACGAGCGGAACTTCCGCCGTGTTCTTCAGATCCAACATCAGGCCGAAGCGGTACTCAAGCTGTAAGTACCTCGCGAGCGTCTTGCCGGGCAGAACCTTTTCGAACCGCTTGAAGTAAGACTTCTTCAACTCGATTCGTTGCTCCTCCAGCGCGAGCTTCCGCTTGATCAGCTCCTTCGCCCTGTCGTCGGTCATCCTGTCGTAGTTGTCCAGGTAGTCTTGAATCACACTGAGGCGCGTCTCCTCGACCCGCTTCAGGTCTGCCTCGTAGCTCTGGTAGATCGGCCAGAAGGCGGCAGCCTCCCTCTCGTTCAGACGCAGACCTTCTTTGATGAAGCCGGTCTTCCTCGACCTGAGGTCGGACTTGAGCAGCGCGATGTAGGCGTTGAGGTAGCCCCCTCGGTGCAAGGGGGCCTCTCGCGCGGGCGGCGGCTGCTGCGGGCCGGCGGCGCGGTCTAAGCTCGCCGCCGCGGCGGCGAGCGTCAGCGAGACCGTGACCGCGGCTACCGTTCTTCTCATCCACGCCACTCCCGAGAACCCCCGGCCGGAATGTACCGGCGCGGCGGCGGCGCCGTAACTGTCAGTTTTGACAGGCGGCGCGCGGTGGCCCGAACCCCCGGCCGACTGTCAATACTTACAGTTATCCGCGCGGGCGCGCGCCCTTACCATTGAGGGCGGGTGCGAAACATTCGTCGTCAAAAACTTCTTCCGCTCCTGCTCACGCTGCTCGCGTCACAAGGCACTCCGGCCTCGGCGCAGGAGATTGAGCCGAGGGCCTATTCCAGAGCGCCCGTGGGCACGCAGTATGTCGTCGTCTCGTACGCCTACAGCAGCGGCGACGTGCTCACGGACGCTTCGCTCCCGCTGCGCGACGTGGAGGTGAAGTTCGGCGCCGTCTCGCTGGCTTACGGCCGCACGTTCGGCCTCGCGGGGCGGCAGGCCAACGTGGGCCTGTTCGTCCCGTACATCCGGGGCAGCGCGAGCGGGCTCGTCTTCGAGCAGTTGCACGAGGTGACGCGCTCCGGGCTCGGGGACATGCGCCTCAGGTTCTCGACGTATTTGATGGGCGGCCCCGCGCTGAGCCCGAAGGAGTTCGTCTCCTACAAGCCGAGGACTCTGTTGGGCGTGAGCCTGTCGGTCGTGGCGCCGACGGGGCAGTACGACCCCCGGCGTTTGGTCAACCTCGGCTCGAACCGCTGGGCCTTCAAGCCCGAGGTCGGGGTGTCGAAGCCCTTCGGCCGCTGGACGGCGGAGCTGGCGGGCGGCGCCTGGCTCTTCACGCCCAACCACAATTTCTTCGGCGGCTCGCGCCGCGAGCAGAAGCCCCTGACCTCGCTCCAGGCGCACCTCCTCTACACCTTCCGGCCGCGCATGTGGCTGGCGGCCGGGGCGACCTACTACAAAGGGGGGCGCACCGTCGTGGACGGGGCCCTCAAGGCGGACGCGCAGAACAACTCTCGCTTCGGGGCGACCCTCTCTTACCCCTTCGGCCGGCACCAGTCTTTGAAGGCGGCTTACGCCAAAGGGCTCACCGCGCGCTTCGGCGGCCACCTGAGCAGCGTCGGAATCGGGTGGCAGTATGCGTGGTGAATCACCTGTCAGAAATGACAGTTATGCACTTAAAACGCCTCCTCTATATTCCGGGCATTGCTTCCCAGAGAAAGCACAGGCAGAAAAGGAGAAATGAATGATGAGACGGGTACTGACAGCCGCGGCGCTCCTTCTATTCTTGGCGCCCGGCGCGCTGGCACAATCCGACGACTACAAGAAGTGGGAGTTCTTCGGCGGTTATTCCGCGCTCGGGTTCGACACGCTCGCGGGCGACACGGACAACCCGGATGTCGAGGCCGTGCTCAGCGGGAGGAACACGCTGCGCGGCTTCGAGCTGGCGGTCACACGCAACGTTCACAGGTACGTCGGCGTCAAGTTCGATTACTCACTCCATCTGCGCGAGGACAACTTCTCCCGCCCGGCGGGCAGCGGCACCGTCGACACGACCGTGCAGAACTTCCTCGGCGGTCTTCAGTTTAAGAACAACGATAAGGAAGGGCCGAGGTTCAAGCCCTTCGCGCACGCGCTCTTCGGCGTCGCCGTCCAGAAGGTGGACGTGGACAGCCCGAACCTCGCGGCCGTCTTCGGCATCAGCGACTTCCACGTCAACGAGACGAGCTTCGCGATGGCCTTCGGCGGCGGCGTGGACATCAAGCTCAACAAACGCTTCGACGTGCGCGCCGGGCAGATCGACTGGAACATCATCAACCGCGGCGACCAGCAGACCGGCATCGTCCTGAGGCCGACGCCGTTTCAGACGGTGGGCTCGGCCTTCGTCATCCCGGGCACGCGGCAGGACAACATACGTCTGAGCGTCGGGATCGTGATTCACTGACCGGCCCCGGTGCCGGCGGATTTCGCCGGCCCCCGCTAACGGCCGGGGCTGCCGGCGTCGCTCGGGGGTTAGGGGTTATCCCCCGAACGAAACAGCTTCCTCCCCGCAAGGCCGCCGCGGGGAGGAAGCTGTTTCGTTGTCTGGTCGAAACCCGTCCCGTTCTGCACCCGCTCCACCCGCACTCGAATGAAGACCACTTTAAATGAAGACTGCTCGCAGTGTTCGGGAATGAAAGGGGAGGGGTGAGGGTGTTTGCCTTGTCAGCGTCGGCCCGGCTTCGCCGCCCCGGCCTCCCTCATTCGAACGAGGCGAGGGCTCTCCATTCCGTTCGTGAGGGGAGGCGGTACGGGTTGGACTCCGAGGCCAGGGCTTTGCGAATCAGCTTCAACAGCTCGCGCTGCTTGCCGGACTGGAGCTTGGTCAGGAGGAAGCGGAGGGCGTAGGTCTCGGCCCAATACTCGCGCTGGCCCGAGAGTATCGTGGGCGTGCCACCCATCACGGCGGCGATCTCTACTAACGCCGGGTCGTCGGCGTCATAACCGTTCGAGCCGAAGAGCGAGGCGTAGATCTGCGACAGCCTGTTCTGAAGTCGAAAGCGGGCCGGGTCGGCCACCGCCGCCTGATCGACGTGCCCGAACTCGTGTGTGATTTTGGCCGCCGCGAGAATATCGTCCGGCCGCTCGACATCCCAGTCGCCCTTCAGGTAGTAGAGTGAGCTGAGAACCGGGTAGTAGATCGGGTCGGGGTAGCCCCTGTCGAGGCGGTGGCCCAGGGTAATAGTGGCGGCCGTCAGCCTGCCCTCGTGCCAACGATAATCGTTGAGCCTGATCTTCCCCCCTCTGTCCATGCTCTCGTTGACGATGATCGTTAGACGGAAAGCCGAATTGCAGGCGTACCTGAGCCAGAGTTGATGCCCGACCTCGGACGAGAGGAAGACTGCCTTCCACCTCTCGTATCTCCCGCGGTACTGCTTCGGCACCTGCTCCTTGAGGTTGGCGCACCCGCTCGAAGCGGCGGCCGGCTCGCTCGTTGAAGAATCGTTCGTGCGCGAGTAGGCCGGCGCGGGGGATGAGATAAGCAGCAGCACGGCGAGACCCAACCACGCCGCGTCCCGGCCGCCCTTGCTCAGTCTTGCACATCTCATCGGAATGCCTCGCCCCGTTATGACGGCGAACCCTGGCGGCGGCTTACTTCCCGCTCTCGACCGAGTCACTCACCGCCAGAACCATTCGGCCGTCTTCCTCGATTTCAGGCCAACCGAGTTGCCGCCTGAGTTCCTGAAGCCGTACCGGACGGGCCAGCTCGAACTCGGTGATCCACTCCTTCACCGTCGCCGCAAGCTCTCTCGCCTCGCAGCGCGAAGGTTTTTGGAGACTCGCGCCTCCAGCGGCCTTCTGCCCCAGCCGCTCGCGCTCGGTTCGTTTGACAACCTTGACCATGTGATAGGTGACCATCGGGCCTTCGCTTATTTCGGACGTGGAGTCCCGGCGAGCCTCAAAGATAGTCCCCGGACACCGCCGCAAACACTGTCAGTTAGCTCAGCGCGGGACTGTCAAAAGTGACAGTTACCCGCCCTCTCTCCCCGCGAATAAACTTCGGCCGGGTCACCACTACCTGTTGACGTTTGTCCGGGCGGGAAGGGGGCTGAGTCATGTCTTCAGAGAAGGCCCACGGCCGCGCGATGCTCCTCGCCTTCGTCGTCGCCCTCGCGCCGCTCCTGCCGTGGGCGCCCCGGGACACGCGGGTGCGCGCGCGAAGGCTACCGGGCGCCGAAGGGCTGAGCGGAGGCGAGGGATGATTCATCAAGTGAGCTGGCTCACGCGCTACCGCATCCGGCTCTTCGTGCGCAACTCGATGTGGCTCTTCCCGGCCTTGAGCATCCCCGCCGGGCTGGTGTCGCTCAACCTCCTTTTAAGTATCGAGAATTACTTCGGCTGGACGACGAACGTTAGTCTCGACACGGCCCGGCTCGTCATCGGCATGGTGGCCTCGTCCATGTTCACACTGATAGCCCTGGTCTGTTCGGCGGTGCTGGTCGCCGTGCAACTTGCCAGCGCGCAGTTGACCCCGCGCATCATCGCCATCGTGTATCGCGACCCCTTCCGGAAAATGGCGCTGGCGCTCTTCACCTTCACCTTCACCCTCTCGGTCGGCGTGCTGGCGCGGCTCGAAGCTTTCCAGCCCATGCCGCTGCTGACCGGTTACGTGGTGGCCTACGGCTTTCTGTTGAACCTGACCCTCTTACTCGTCTTCGTGGACGGGATGGGCAAGTCGCTCCGGCCGAGTTCGGCCCTGCGGACGGTCGGGCTGCTGGGTCGCGAGGTGGTCACGGCGGTCTACCCGCACTGGCTGGACGAGCAGCATTCGGCGCCGCCCGAGCCGGTCAAAGCTCTTGAGAAAGGGGCGCGGCGCGTCATCCTCAACGAGGTGGACGGTGCATTGCTGGTGTTCGACATGAAGGGGCTGTTGTGGCGCGCCCGGCGGTATAACTGTCTCATCGAGCTGGTGCCGGAGGTGGGCGACTTCGTCGCGGCCGGCGACCCGCTCTTCCGCATCTACGAGGGCGGCGACAGGATTTCGGATGAAGTCCTGCGCGGCTCGGTCGCAATCGGCCACGAGCGGACGCTGGAGCAGGACCCGATGTTCGCCTTCCGCATCATTGTGGACATCGCGTCGAAGGCCCTCTCGCCGGCCATCAACGACCCGACCACCGCCGTGCTGGCGATTGACCAGATTCATCACCTGCTGCGCCTCGTCGGCAGGCGTTACCTGGCCGAAGGGCACGTGGGCGACGCGTCCGGCCGCGTGCGGTTCGTCCACCGCACGCCGAACTGGGAAGACTTCGTCCGCCTGGCCGTCACCGAAGTCCGCCAGTACGGCCGCGACAGCATACAGGTGATGCGGCGCCTGCGGGCCATGCTGGAGAACCTGATCGAGACGCTGCCCGAGATACGCGTGCCCCTGTTGCGCAAGGAACTCGACCTGCTTGAGAGCTCCTCGAAGCGGACTTTCCCGGATGCGGACGATCAGGCGTTGGCGGTGGTGAGCGACCTGCAAGGGATTGGCGGCAGCCGCGTCTGGTGGCGCGCCGAGGCGTTGAAGG
>JBJMGP010000149.1:0-6866 GCA_045807865.1 Pyrinomonadaceae bacterium | reverse complement strand
GCGAGCAGTGCGCGGACATTGGCAAGTGGAGAACTCGCTGCACTGGGTCTTGGATGTGGCCTTTGGTGAGGATGCGTGTCGGACGCGGACAGGTCACGCGCCTGAGAACTTAGCCACCCTACGGCACATCGCGGTGAACCTGTTGAAGCAGGAGCGCAGTTGTAAGCTCGGTGTCAAGAGCAAGCGTCTCAAAGCGGGGTGGGATGAAAGCTACATGCTCAAGGTGCTCAACATTTAAGATGCGTTCGCCCTAGGTGGGTGCGGGTTTCGGGATTTTTTGGAACCCCGCGGCGCGGCGCGGCGTGTAAGTGGGCGTGCCGGCGCGGGCGGAGTGTATAATTCCGACAGCGAGTCTCCCCGGCCGGCAGCGAGTTAACCAGCAGGCCCCACTTTCCCGGATGAGCGCGATCTCCTCCACGGACGAGTTAGTCTACTCCGTCGCTTCGGCGGGGGCGCCCGTCCGCGCCGAGGAGTCGGTCAGAGAGATGACCGACCACCGCCTGCTCGAAGCGACGAAGACGGGCGACGACGCGGCCTTCGCCGAGATCGTGCGGCGCTACCGTAACCAGATTACGAACTACGTCTACCGGATGACGAACGACTACGACCTCGCGGTAGACCTGGCGCAGGAGACGTTCATGCGGGTCTACGCGGCGGCCGAGCGCTACCAGACGAGCTACGCGTTCTCGACCTACATCTACCGCATCGCCACGAACCTGGCGATCTCGGAGCTGCGCCGCCGCAAGCGCCGCCGCCTGGTCTCGCTCTCCTCCTTCTTCGGCGAGCGCGAGTCGCCGTCCGACACCTGCGAGCTGGACATGCCCGACAAGGGGCCGCTTCAGGACGTGACCGTGGTCGAGGACGAAAGGCGCGCGGCCGTGGCGCGGGCCATCGCGACGCTCCCCGAAAAGTACCGCGCGCCGCTCGTGCTGCGCGACGTGGAGGAGCGCAGCTACGAGGAGATCGCCAGCATCCTCGGGATGAACGAGGGCACGGTCAAGTCGCGCATCAATCGTGCCCGGGGGTTCCTGCGCGACAAGTTGCAGGCGTACCTGTAAGGAAGTCTTTTATGGCCGAGTGTCAAGCATACCTTAGAGAGTTGGAGGAGGCCGCGGACGGAGCCGTGACGAACACGGACGCGCGCGCCCACGCCGCCCTGTGCCGCACCTGCGGGGACGAGCTGCGCAAGCGCGAGTCTCTGCGCGCGCTGGTCGGCGGTTTGGGCAAGGTCGAGGCGCCCGCGGACTTTGAGTTCCGTCTGCGCGCACGGATCGCCGCGGCGAAGGGCGATGGCGTGCGTTTCGGGGGCGCGCGGTGGCTCTACGGCTTCGCGCCGGTCGCCGTCGCCGCATGTTTCGTCATCGTCTCCGCGACCCTCTACTTCAGGCAGGCGGCGCGGACGAACACAGCCGGCGCGTCCGCCGTCGCCGTATTGCCTTCGCAGAAGGTCGAGCCCGACGGAGACTCTCACATCAATAAAGAACATGGCGTCGTCGCCGAGCCGCTCGTCGCCGGCGGGCGTGCCAAGCAGGCGAACCCGACGAACGTTGCTTCCTCTCAGAGACGGAAGTCTGTGAATCAGTCGAACGCGCGGGGCAGACAGGCGCGCGAAGTCGCATTCAGGGGCCAGCGGCACACGGACGTTGCGCCGAGGACGCTCGTCAGCAGTTTCACCGGGGCGCGCGTCATCACGGGGATTCCCGTGAAGGCTTCCGCGGAGCCGCTGCGCGTGATTCTGAGGGACGAGCGCGGCGCCGGGCGCGTCGTGCCGATGCGCTCGGTCAGCTTCGGCTCGCAGGACTTTCTCGCGCGCGGCGCGGCCGTCAAGCCGTCCGCCGCCGTCGAAGTCGGAGGCGTCTGGTAGTAGCTCGATGATTTATCCGGATTACATTCGAGCAGTCGCTTCGCGCGCACGCCACTGGGGCGGGCCGCTCTTGCTCGCATGCCTGTTCCTGCTCTCTCCTGCCGCCGCGCCCGCGCGGCAGGTGACGCCCACCGCGCCGCAAGCGCCTCCGGCCGCCGCGACGCCGCGCGCGCCGCGTCCAGCGCCGGCTGTGCCCGCACAGGCTCCGGTTGCGCCGGCGCCCGCCGCGCGCCCTGCATCGCCGCGCAGGGCACCTCTTCCGGCGTTGGCCGCCGTCCCGCCGCGCGAGGTCGTCACGGTCGTGCACCGCCTGAGCGGCTGGAAGCTCCTGGCGTGGCTAGCGACGAGCGGGCCGCCCGCGCTTGAACTCGACGAGTGGCCCTCTTCCTCCGACGCACACACGAACATCGTCGCCGGCTACGTCTATGAGGACGGCCGCAGCGTCGCCGCGCGACTCCCGCAGACCGAGGTCGAGCTGGAGACCTTCAACGTGCCGCACACGCCGCCGCCCTTCTTCGCGCAGGCCGGGAGCGGGACACAGGCCGAGCCCGAGTACCTGCTCGTGACCTCGGCAGGGAAGCACGTCGAGGCGAAGTTCGTCGGGCTCGACGCTTCGACCGGGCTTGCCCTGCTCGAAGCCGGTGAATCGCTCTTCGGCGGAGAGCCGATGGGGGTGATGGGCGACACGGACGACCCGACCGTCGGGCAGCGCGTTCGCCTCTACGCGCCCATCCCGGCCGAGGCCCCGCCCGCACCAGCCGCCCGGCCAGTGCCGCCCGCGCCGCCGCGGTCGGACTACATCTATCTCAGCATCGACCAGAAGGAGGGGCGCCTGACGCACCTCGTCCGCGCGCCCTCGGGCCGGCTTTCGAGCGTGGTGGTGAGCGCCGACGTTCCGCCCGAGTGGGACGGCGCGGTCGCGGCCAACGAGCTGGGCGAGGTCGTCGGCATCGTCTCGCAGAGCCGCGATGGCGAGACGCGCATCCTCCCCGTCAACTCCGTCCGCGAAGCCTGTGAGCGCGTGATGAGGCTCCGCGGCACCGTGCCGCAGCCCTGGCTCGGCGCCCGCGGCGACGCCGCGTCCAAGGCGCCGCTCGACGCCTGGATCGGCATGGGTTGGCAGCCCGAGGCCGCGCGCCCGCTCATCGCGAAGCGGCAGGGCGTCTTCCTGACCGCAGTCGTGCCGGGGACGCCGGCCGCGCTCGCGGGGCTGCGCGCCGGAGACCTCGTCACGAGCGTCGGCCCGCGTGACGTGTGGAGCATCGAAGACCTCTCGATGACTTTAAAAGAGGCGGGCGTTGGCTCGGTAGTTGACCTCACGGTCTGGCGCGCGCTGTCGCCGGAGCCGCTCAAGGTCTCGGTCGAGCTGAAGGGGGCGAAGAACCCTGCGCGGGCCACGGCCGAGGCGGAGCAGAACGCGCTGCGGGCGAGCCTGCTCGCCTCAGTGCGCGAAATCCGCGAGATGCGCGCCACCCAGGCGCGGCTGAGGGCACAATTTGTCGATCCGCGCGGCGATGAATTAACGCGGCTCGCCGACCGCATCGCCGCCGCCGAAAGCCGCAGCAAGCGCCTCCGCGAACAGCTCGTCCGGGCGCAGGAGATGCCCGGCGGCTCTGAACTCTTCAGCGTCGAGGGGGCGCCCCTGCTCGTCGGCCCGCAGACCCGCGCCCGCGACTTCGCCGTCTCAACGCGGCTCAAGACCTTCGGCCTGCACGCCCTCGGGCTCTCTTCGCGCAGCGCCGCGACGCTCGGCGCGCAGGGCGGACTGCTCGTCGTCGCCGTCCAGCCCGAGAGCCCGGCGGCCGTCTCGGGGCTGCTGGCCGGCGACGTGATCGAGACGGTTAACGGCTCGCCCCTCTGGCGCTTCGAGCTGAACCGTCTGACCAACACGCCCGACACGACGCCCGCCGTCTTCGGACTCGTCCGCGGTGGCAAACGGCTGAGCGTCTACTTCCCACCCTCACAGGGCGGCGAACAGCAGCGCTAGTTTTCCAAACCTGCCCGCATCTGTGCTACTCTTGTCCTGCCGCTCGTTCAACATAGACAGGGAAGCTCTCAAACAGCCATGCTGCAAGAGGCCGTCGAGTTCTATCACCAGCTCCTACAGGATGGCGAGGTCGCTGAGTCCTCGCGCCGCATGCTGGACGAAGGACTGGAGCGCGCGAAGCTCATCTTCGGCGGCCGGCGTCTGTCGCCCTACCTGCGCCCGCACTTCGTCACGGAGCAGGACTTCGGGCGCGTGACGCGAATCTGCGAGACGGTCTGGTCGGCCATCCAGAAGGTGAAGGACGCGGCGGTCGAAGACGAACGGCTGTTGGACGAGCTGGGCGTGACAGAGGTCGAGCGCGGGCTCGTGCGCATCGACCCCGGCTACCGCGCCGTCTCGCCCACCGCGCGGCTCGACTCTTTCCTCACGCGGGAGGCCTACAGCTTCGTCGAGCTGAACGGCGAGAGCCCGGCCGGCATCGCCTACGCCGACGCCGCCTACGAAATCTTCTCAAGCCTCCCCGTCATGCGCCGCTTCGCGGAGCGCTACACGTTGCGCACCTTCAACGGTCGGCCGCTGCTGCTCGGGACACTGCTCGAAGCCTACCGCGAGTTCGCGGGCGGCGGCGCCCGAGAGAAACCATCCATCGCCATCGTAGACCTCAAAGGGCTCCCGACGCAGAAGGAGTTCGAGCTGTTTAAGGAGTACTTCGAGTCCGAAGGTCACCCGTCGGCCATCTGCGCGCCGGAGGAGTTGGAGTTCTCGGGCGGGCGCCTGCGCTGCGGCGAGTTCGAGATCGACCTCGTCTACAAGCGCCTGCTCGTCAACGAGTACCTGCCCATCATGAGCGACCATCCGGCGCTCCTCGATGCTTACAGGGCCGGCGCCGTCTGCCTCGTCAACAACTTCCGCTCGAAGATGATTCACAAGAAGGCGCTCTTCGCGGTGCTGACCGACGAGCGTTACGCGCGCCTCTTCACGGCCGAGGAGCTTGAGGCGGTCCGCCGCCACGTCCCCTGGACGCGCAAGGTGCGCGAGGGGAGGACGGAGAAGGGCGGCGCGGAGATCGACCTGCTCGAATACATCCGCCGCCACAGCGGCACGCTGGTGCTCAAACCCAACGACGACTACGGCGGGCACGGCATCCACATCGGGTGGAACTCAAGCGGGGCCGGGTGGGAAGAGGCTTTGCAGGCGGCGCTCGCGGACGGCGACTACCTCGTGCAGGAGCGCGTCTCGACGGCGCGCGAGACCTTCCCGGCGCTCATGGATGACGGCTCGGTCGTCTACGCCGAGCAGCTCGTAGACCTCGACCCGCTGCTCTTCAACGGGCGGGTCGGTTCGGCCTTCACGCGCCTCTCTTCGACCGAGCTCGCGAACGTCTCTTCGGGCGGCGGGATGGTGCCGACTTTCATCATCGACCGGAAGAGTTGAGCGGGGCGCGGCGCGTAAGTTTTAAAACTCCCGACAACGCAGGAGTCTACCAACGATGAACTTCGTCAACAGCCAGGAGCCGTTCGAGGAGCGCCGGCGCTTCGAGCGCTCGCGGCTCATCATCGACGTGTTCTACAACGGCGCCGACCTGACCGGCGTCGCCAGCTCGCAGGACATCAGCCCGGGCGGCCTCTACATGAACACGCAGGCCGAAATCCCCGAGGGCTCCGTGCTCACGCTGCGCATCCCGCTTGCGGGGCGCGACGTGGTCTGCAACGGCGAGGTCGTCTACAGCAACCCCGGCCGCGGCGTGGGCGTGACCTTCCAGGGGCTCTCGGAGGAAGACCGCGCGCACATCGAGGCCGCGCTCAAGAGTCAGTAGCCGCGCTCCCGACGCCGCAGGACAGGAGACACTTCCCGATGTCGGAAGATAAATACACGCTGGGTATTGAGGAGGAGTTCCAGATCGTTGACCCGCAGACGCGGGAGCTGCGTTCGCGCGTCTCGGAGATGCTCGACGAGGGGCGGATGCTGCTGGGCGAGCAGGTCAAGCCCGAGATGATTCAGGCGCAGATCGAGGTGGGCACCGGCATCTGCCGCAACATCCAGGAGGCGCGCCGCGACATCACGCGCCTGCGCTCCATCGTCTCGGGGCTGGCGCGCAAGCAGGGCCTGCGCATCATCGCGGCCTCGACCCACCCCATCTCGCAGTGGACGGCACAGGATATATACGACGACCCGCACTACAAGCTCCTCATCGAAGAGTTGCAGATGGTCGCGCGCTCGCTGCTCATCTTCGGCATGCACGTCCACGTCGGCATCCCCGACCGCGACCGGCAGATACACATCATGAACGCGGCGCGCTACTTCCTGCCGCACGTGCTGGCGCTCTCGACCTCCTCGCCCTACTGGCTCGGCATCGACACGGGTCTCAAGTCGTACCGCAGCGAGGTCTTCAAGAAGTTCCCGCGCACCGACATCCCCGACCACTTCGACACGTACGCTTCGTACGAGCGTTACGTCAAATTCCTGCTCGACACCAACTCCATCAGCGGCCCGAAGAAGATCTGGTGGGACGTGCGCCCGCACCCGTTCTTCCCGACCCTTGAGTTCCGCATCTGCGACATCCCGACGCGCGTGGACGACACGGTGGCCATCACCGCGCTCTTCCAGGCCATCGTCGCCCGGCTCGACAAGCTGATCGAGCAGAACCTCGGCTTCCGCCTCTACCGCCGCATGCTCATCCAGGAGAATAAGTGGCGCGCCGTCCGGTACGGCCTCGACGGCAAGCTCCTCGATCTCGGCAAGCAGAAGGAGGTGCCGGCGCGCGACCTCATCCGCGAGCTGTTGGAGTTCGTAGACCCCGTGCTCGACGAGCTGGAGTCGCGCAAGGAGGTCGAACACATCCACACCATCCTGGAGCGAGGCACCTCCGCCGACGAGCAGCGCCGCGTCTTCGAAGCGACCGGCGACCTCAAGGCGGTCGTTGACCGCCTGATGGAACTCACCATCGAGAACGTCCCCGACGAGTGGAAGGACTAGCCCGCGCTCTCTTAAGAATCAGCCGCAGAGACACAGAGG
>JBJMGP010000148.1:0-40880 GCA_045807865.1 Pyrinomonadaceae bacterium | reverse complement strand
TGAACCGTGACAAGAGAAGAGCCGGTTCTTACTTGTCACGGTTCACGGTTCACGGTTTACGGTTCACGTTTTACGCTCATCTATGAGAATCCTTTTCGTCAAACTCGGGAGCATCGGCGACGTGGTGCACACGCTGCCCGCGCTGGCGGCGGTGCGGCGGGCGGTGCCGGGGGCGAAAATTTCGTGGGTGGTCGAGCGAGGCGCGGCTGAAATTTTGAGGGACAACCCTCTTTTAGAAACCCTCATCGAAGTGGACACGAAGGGCTTGAGGCGCTGGCCGTTGTCTGGGGAGACGCTGCCGGCAACGCGCCGGCAGTTGCGGCGGTTACGCGCCTCACCCTTCGACCTTTCCATAGATTTTCAAGGACTGCTCAAATCGGCACTGGTTTCGAGGCTCTCAGGCGCGCGGCGCCGTGTGGGCTTTTCGCGCGTACACCTGCGCGAGCCGGCCAGCCGCTTCCTCCTGACCGAGACGGTCAGAATCCCTGCGCGCCTCAACGTCATCAGGAAGAATCTGGCGCTCGCCTCGGGCGCGCTCGGGGTGGAGTTGCCGTCGGCGGCCGACACGCTTGAGTTCCCCGTCCGCCTCTCGCCCGGGCACGTGCGCGAGGCGGACGAGGTCGTCCAAACAATCGGCGAAAGATTCACGATTTTGAATCCGGGCGGCGGCTGGCCGACGAAGCTCTGGGACGCCGTGCGCTTCGGCGAACTGGCCGACGCGTTGTTCGTTAAGCAGGGGCTCCGTTCGGTCGTGACCTACGGGCCCGGCGAGCGCGAGCTGGCCGAGCGCGTCGTGGCTTCGAGCCGGACGGGCGTGGCGCACGCGGCTGCGCCGACGCTCAAAGGTTTCTATGCGCTGGCCCGGAGGGCGGCCGTCTACGTCGGGGGCGACACAGGCCCGACGCACCTCGCCGTCGCCGCCGGCGCGCCCGTCGTCGGACTCTTCGGGCCGACCGAGTGGTGGCGCAACGGTAGCCCGCGCGAGGAGGACATCTGCGTCGAGCGCACGGACATCGGCTGCCGTGTGGACTGCCACCGCCGCGCGTGCTCGCAATGGGTCTGCATGGAGATCGGGGTGAACGAAGTCGCGGCCGCGGTCGGCGAGAGGCTGCGACGGGCCGAAAGAATTTCCGGGGCGGTCGAGGTGCGTGCAGGTGGCGCGTAGGGGCGGAACCTGGGTTCAGCGTTGGCGCGTCCCGCTCGGCTTCGTCTGCGCGGCGGTCTTCATCGTGCTGGCGCGGCCCGACCGGCGCTCTCTGTTCATCGGCGGCGCGGTCGCGCTCGTCGGCCTCGGGATTCGCGCGTGGGCCTCAGGGCACATACGGAAGAACGCCCGGCTGGCGGTCTCGGGGCCGTACGCACACACGCGCAACCCGCTCTACCTGGGCAGCTTCATCCTCGGGCTCGGTTTCACGGTCGCGGCCTCTTCGAGCCTGCTCCTCTTCCTCATCCTCGGCGGGCTGTTCGCGTCGCTCTTTCTGGGCATCTACTGGCCGGTCATGCGCGTCGAATCTTCGACGCTCGCCGAGATGTTCGGCGAAGAGTACAGACGTTACGCCGCGGCGGTGCCTCTCCTCTTCCCGCGGCCTACCCCTTACAGGGCGGATGAAGACTCGGCCGTCAGGTTCGACCCGTCCCTCTATCTGCGTTACCGCGAATACCGCGCGGCGTTGGGCTTACTCGTGGCATGGTGTGTGCTTTGGCTGAAAGTGGTTCTGGCTTTCTGACCTGAATAAGCACACGTAAAGATGGGTGAAAGAAGGGCGTACCCTATGCCTCGCAGAATTCTGTCCAAAATCACCGCGACGACAGCGACGGCGTTGGTTTTCGCCGTTGTACTCTCTTCGGTCGTACTGGCTGCGGACACGCCCAAAGAGCGTACACAGCCGCGCCCGGCCGCGGCCATGCCCTTCGTGCCTTCGGAGGAGTTGGTCTACGAGGGCGAGTTCACGAAGATGCTGCTGCGGGGCGTCGACATCGCCGAGTTGCGCTTCAAGGCGCAGCGGCCGGCGAGCGGCGTGACGGTCGAGGGCGAGCGGCAGGAGGCCGCGCCCGCGCCTCTGGTGCTGACGACCGACGTGACCTCGAAGGGCTTCTTCCCGAAACTCTTCGGGATGAGCTTTAAGTTTCACGCCGAGACTCAGGTCGAGCCGAACGACTTCTACGCGCTACGCTCCGTCAAGAAGGACGAGCAGGGCAAGCGCATCCGCACCAGCGAAACGGTCTTCGACCAGCAGTCGAAGATGGTCGAGTACACCGAGCGCGACCCGAACAACGCGAGCCAGGCGCCGCGCGTCATCACGGCCGCGCTCTCGGGGCCGACGCAGGACATCGTCTCGTCCATCTACTTCCTGCGCACGCAGGCGCTCACGCCGGGGCAGACCTTTACCATCCCCGTCAGCGACTCGGGCCGCGTCTTCCAGGTGCCGGCGACGGTCGCCGCCGAGAAGAAGAAGATGAAGAGCATCCTCGGCAAGGTCGAGGTCGTCCGCGTGGACGTGGAGCTCTTCGGGCCGGGCCGCCCCGTCGAGGAGGGCAAGGGCAAGATGTCCATCTGGGTGACGAGCGACGAGCGCCACGTCCCCGTCAAGGCCCGCCTCTCGCACGACATCGGCACGCTCGACATCACCCTCAAGAGCATCCAGCGCGAAGAGCCTCTGGTCGCCCAGCGCTAAGAGGAATAATTCAAACGGCGGCGGAGAAGGCGGAGGCGTTAAGCGCTTCCGCCTTCTCGCTTCCTGCCCTGATTTGACTCTCGCCGGATTCGTGATAGGTTAAATCCGACTTCCCATCAGCCGACGGAGCAAGCCCATTTAGATGACGACCGCGCTGGTCATTCACGGCCACTTCTACCAGCCGCCGCGCGAGAACCCCTGGACGGAACTGGTCGAGCGCGAGGCGGGCGCCGCGCCCTTCCACGACTGGAACGAGCGCATCCACGCCGAGTGCTATCGCCCCAATGCCTTCGCGCGCATTAACGACACGCACGGGCGCGTCGAGCAGGTCATCAACAACTACGCGCGCCTCAGCTTCAACTTCGGCCCGACGCTCCTCAACTGGCTCGAACGTTCGCACCCGGAGACCTACGTGAGGGTGATCGAGGCCGACCGCGACAGCGCCCTCCGACACCACGGCCACGGCAACGCCATCGCGCAAGGCTACAACCACTCCATCCTTCCCCTCTGCAACGAGCGCGACCGGCGCACACAGATCCGCTGGGGGCTGGCCGACTTCCGCCGACGCTTCCGCAGGGAGGCCGAGTCGCTCTGGCTCCCCGAGACGGCCTGCGACGACGCGACGCTCGCGGCGCTCATCGAGGAGGGGCTGCGCTACGTCATCCTCTCGCCACATCAGGCCGAGGCCGTGCGGCCCAACGACTCCGAGACGTGGCAGAACGTCTCCGACGGCCGCGTGGATACGACCGTCCCTTACCGGTATCTGCACCGCGACGGCTCGGGGCGCTCCATCAACGTCCTCTTCTACAACGGAGGGATCGCGCGCGGCATCGCCTTCGAGGGCCTGCTGGCTTCGAGCCATGGCCTGCTGGCGGCGTGTGCGCGCGCGGCGCGCGGCGGGGCGCAGGTCGTGAGCGTGGCGACCGATGGTGAAAGTTACGGCCATCACTTTCGCTTCGGCGACCGCTGCATCGCTTACGCTTTAGAAGTCGAAGCGGAGCGGCTCGGGCTGAAGGTGACGAACTACGGCGAGTTCCTCGACGAGCACGAGCCCGAGCATGAGGTTCTCATCAAACCGGGGTTGAACGGCGAGGGCACCGCCTGGAGCTGCGCGCACGGGCTGGGGCGCTGGACGCGAGACTGCGGCTGCAACGCCTCCGCCCCGGGCGGCTGGAACCAGCGCTGGCGCACGCCGCTGCGCGCGGCCTTCGACCTGCTGCGCGACGACCTCGCGCTAAAGTTCGAGGAGGCCGGCGCGCGGCTTCTACGAGACCCCTGGGCGGCGCGCGACGAGTACGTCGAGCTGCTCGGCCCCGGCGGCGCGGCGCGGCGCGAAGAGTTTTTGACGAGGCACGCCGGGCGCAGGCTCTCCGACGTGGAGAGGGTGCGCGCGCTCACCCTGCTCGAAGCGCAGCGCGCGACGCTCACGATGTACACGAGCTGCGGCTGGTTCTTTAACGACATCTCCGGCATCGAGACCGTCCAGACCCTCCGCTACGCCGGCCGCGTCGTCGAGACGATGGAGGCGCTCGGGCTTGAGCCCCCGACCGCGGCCTTCCTCGAAATACTCGCCGAGGCACAGAGCAACCTGCTCGAACGTCCCACGGGCGCGGACATCTACCTGCGCACGGTCGCACAGTCGCGCGTCACGCCGCAGCGCGTCGCCGCGCACGTCGCCATCTGCAACCTTCTGGAACCGGAGGTGCAGGAGTCGCAGTGCGAGTCGGCCGGCTACACCTATCGCAAGCTCGACTTCCGCAAGCAGCGCCACGGCCGCGTGACGCTGGAGACCGTCCGGCTCGCGCTCGAAGAGGAGGCGACCGGGCGGCGGCAGGAGTTCGCACTCGCCGCGATGCACTTCGGCGAGATCGATTACTACTGCGCGCTGCGCCCTTTCAAATCCACGCGGGAGTACGAGGAGGCGGCCGCGCGGCTCTGGTCGCACCTGCGCGCGGCCTCGCTCCCCGTGCTGCTGCGCGTCGCGCAGAGCGAGTTCGGCCCCGAGGAGTTCGGGCTCGAAGCGCTGCTGCCGCAGGGGCAGGGCCACCTCTCGCGCAGCGTCTTCGGCAACCTCGTCGCGCGCTTCATGGAGCAGTACGAGCAGCTCTACGAAGAGAACCGCCGCGTCATCGAGCGCTTGCAGGAGATCGGCTTTCACCCACCGCGCGAGCTACGCCTCGCGGCCGAGCTGACCGTGGGCCTCCGTCTCGAACGGGAGATACGCGGCCAGCGGCGCGGCGCGGGAGACTACAGCGCGGCCGTCGAGATCGCGCGCGACGCGGCCCGCTACGGCTATCGCATCGACCGCACCTCGGTCACCCGCGTCTTTGAGGAGACCGTGACCGAGGCCGCGCGCCTCGTCGTCACGCGCCCCGACGCCGAGAACATACGCACCGCCCGCGCGCTCATCGAGCTCGGGCGCGACCTCGGGCTCGAAGCCAATCTCGAACGCGGGCAGGAGACCATCTACGAGGCGGCGCGCGCGGGCGTCACCTTCTCCGACGAGGCGCGCGACTTCGCCCTCGCGCTCGGTCTCGCCCCCGCCGCGCTCGCACAGACGGAACAGACGGTCTTGGTTAAAGGTTGAGGGAGGAAGTACCGATGTCGAACCAGCCGGGAAGTTCGTACCCGAACGTTTCGCGCGTCGAGTTGGAGCGCCTGCTCGCGATCAGCTCGCCCGACCCGCACGCGCTGCTCGGCGCACACCCCGCCGCGGGGGGGGTGGCCGTGCGCGCCTTTCGGCCGGACGCCGAGCGCGTCGAGGTCATCATCGACGGCGAGTCGCCGCGCGAGATGTCGCGCACGCACGCGGCCGGCTTCTTCGAAACCCTCTTCGAGGGACGGACGCAGCTCTTCCCTTACCAGCTCCGCACTTACTACCCGGGCGGCGGCGTCTACACGCACCGCGACCCCTACGCCTTCATGCCGACGCTCGGCAGCTTCGACGAGCACCTCTTCGGCGAGGGGCGGCACTGGCATTTGTACGAGAAGCTCGGCGCGCACGTCCGCGACCTTGGTGGAGTGCGCGGCGTCTCGTTCGCCGTGTGGGCGCCGAACGCGGACGGCGTGAGCGTCGTCGGCGACTTCAACAGTTGGGACGGCCGGCTCCATCAGATGCGGCGGCTCGGCGCCTCGGGCATCTGGGAGATTTTCATCCCCGACCTCGGCCCCGGCGCGCTCTACAAGTACGAGATGCACCGGCGCGGCGGCCTCCCCTTCCTCAAGGCAGACCCCTACGCGCTCTTCGCCGAGGTGCCACCCGCGACCTCCTCGGTCGTCTTCCAACCGACCTACCAGTTCACGGACGACGCCTGGCTCGAACGTCGCTCGAAGGAAGACCACCTGCGGCGGCCGCTCAACATCTACGAAGTCCACCTCGGCTCGTGGCGGCGCATCCCCGAGGAGGGTAACCGCTCGCTCACCTACCGCGAGACGGCGCCCGTGCTCGCCGACTACTGCCAACGCCTCGGCTTCACGCACGTCGAGTTCCTGCCTCTGAAGGGTTACCCCTTCTCCGGCTCGTGGGGCTATCAGGTGGCGAACTACTACGCGCCGACCGCGCGCTACGGCAACCCCGACGACTTCCGCTTTCTGGTTGACTACCTGCACAACCACGGCATCGGCGTCATCATGGACTGGGTGCCGGCTCACTTCCCCAAAGACGCCTGGGCCCTGGGGCGCTTCGACGGCACCGCGCTCTTCGAGCACGAAGACCCGCGCTTGGGCGAGCACCCCGACTGGGGCACCTTCATCTTCAACTACGGCCGCAACGAGGTCCGAAACTTCCTCATCGCCAACGCGCTCTTCTGGCTCAAGGAGTGCCACGTGGACGGCCTGCGCGTGGACGCGGTCGCCTCGATGCTCTACCTCGACTACAGCCGCGAGTCCGGCCAGTGGGTGACGAACCGGTACGGCGGGCGCGAGAACCTCGAAGCCCTCGACTTCATCCGCCAGCTCAACGATGTCGTCCACGCGGAGGTGCCCGGCGTGATGACCATCGCCGAGGAATCGACCTCCTGGCCGCTCGTCACGAAGGGGACGGATCAGGGCGGCCTCGGCTTCGACTTCAAGTGGAACATGGGCTGGATGAACGACACGCTCAAGTATTTCGAGCGCGACCCCATCGCCCGCCGTTACTTCCACAACAACCTCACCTTCGGCTTCGTCTACGCCTGGAGCGAGAACTATATCCTCCCCCTCTCGCACGACGAGGTCGTGCACATGAAGGGCTCGATGCTCAACAAGATGTTCGGCGGGCGCGAGTGGAAGTTCCCCAACCTGCGCGCGCTCTACGCCTACATGTGGGCGCACCCGGGCAAGAAGCTCCTCTTCATGGGCGGCGAGATCGCGCAGTGGCGTGAGTGGAGCGAGGAGCGCAGCCTCGACTGGCACCTGCTCGAAGACGACGAGCACCGCGGCGTGAGCACGCTCGTCCGCGACCTCAACCGCCTGGTGCAGGAGCACCCGCCGCTCTACCAGCTCGACGTTGACCCGCGCGGCTTCCAGTGGGTTGATGTCAACAACCACCTTGAGAACGTGATCGCCTTCATGCGCCACTCGGACGCGGGCGAGCGCGTCGTCTGCGTCGCGAACTTCTCGGCCGCGCCGCGCCCCGGCTACCGCTTCGGCCTGCCGGAGCCGGGCACCTACCGCCTCATCCTCAACACCGACTCGTCCTACTACTCCGGCGCCGACCGCCTCACCATCAACTGCGTCGAGACTGAAGAGCAGCCCTGGCACGGCCTCCCCTTCTCCGCGGTCGTAGACCTTCCGCCGCTCACCACGCTCCTCTTCGCGTCGCCGGAGCGTGTGCCCAACGGCGCCGTAGACCCCGACGCCTGCGCCCCACCCGACCCGGGCCCGCCCGTCCCCGTGGACACCGGCGCGCCCACGCCTTTAAGCGAGCAGGCCCAGGCGCCGCCCGCGGCGAAGGCGAGGAGGCGCGCGCCGTCGAAGCGGAGGGTCGCGGCCCCCTTGTCTGACGCCGAAGGCGCAGAGCCCGCCGTGCAGAAGGCCCCGCGCAAGGCCGCGAAGCGGAGCCCGCGCAAGAAGGCCGTCGAAGAGTAAAGCGGTGAAGGAAGGCGCCCGAACAACCGAAGGGACGAGTCCCGGCGGCGGCCCTCTCATCATCGGCCACCGCGGCGCCTCGGCGCACGCGCCCGAGAACACGCACGCCGCCTTCGAGCAGGCCTTCGAGGATGGCGCCGACGGCATCGAGTTCGACGTGCGCCTCGCGAGTGACGGCGTCCCTTTCGTCTTCCACGACCCCACGTTCGAGCGCACGGTCGGCATCTACGGCGAAGTGGACACCTACCCCTCCACGATGCTTGAGCAGGTTTACTGCGGCGCGTGGTTCAACGAACGCTACCCGCGGCGCTACCGCGCGCGCTACGAATGGGGGGAGAAGATTCCGACGCTCGCGCAGGTCTTCGAGCGGTACGGCACGCACACGCTCTATGCCGAGATGAAGTGTGAGGACGCCTCGCGCCGGCCGGCGCTGGCGCGTGCGGTCGTCGAGCTGATTCAACGGCACGGCCTCGTCCCCCGCGTCATCGTCAAGAGCTTCGCGCTCGACTCTCTCCGGGAGGTGAAGCGGCTCGCGCCCGAGGTGCGCACGGCCGCGCTCTTCGGGCGCAGTTGGCCGCGGCCCTTCCTGCCGGCCGCCACAATCATCGCCGAGGCCGAGGCTTGCGGCGCCGACGAAATCTCTCTCCACCGCTCGCTGCTGCGCGAAGCGACGGTCGAGGAGGCGCGCCGCCGCGGCTTCGCAGTTCTGGTCTGGACGGTCAACTCCCCCGCCTCGCTCCGCCGCGCGCTCAAGCTGAAACTGCGCGCCCTCTTCACCGATTACCCCAGGCAGATGCGCTTTTCGCTGACGAGGCTCCTCGCGGAAGGCGCGGCGGGCGGCGAAAAACGATGAGCCCCGCCGAGCAGTCACAGGAGAGAATCTACACGCGCCCGCCGCACTTCTCCGTCCACCTCCGCGCCGGGCGCCGCCTCCGCTGGGCGGGCGGCGCGCGCGCCGACTACGCCGCGCTGCTCCTGCTCGACGGCGAGATGCGCTGGCGCGCCTCCACTTTAAATTCCGACGCGACCGACGAAGCGCAGACATCGGAAGGCGACATCGAATCCGGCGAACTCGACGAGGCGGGCGCCCTGCTCGCCGCGCCGGGCGACGACGTGAGCGCCGCGTTCGCGGGCGCGGCCGAGTTCGTCCTCCTCCAGCTCTCGCCCGTCTTCGTCACCGACTGCGCCGCCCGCGCGGGGCTCGCGCGCACCGACATGGTCGTCACCTTCCGCGAGCGGGCCGTCCGTCAAGATGCGCGGCTCGCGCGGCTCGCGCGCGACCTCGCCGAGGAGCTGCGTGAGGAGGCGGCCGGGCAGGAGCTGGTCGTCGGCGCGCTCGTCGAGCAGGCGCTCGTCCAACTGCTCCGGCGCTACGCGAACCTCCGCCGCTCCGCCCACCTCGAACTCTCGCGCGCGGGACTGGTTGACCGCCGCATCCGCCTCGCCGTCGAGCTGATGCACGCGCACATGCACCGCGACCTCGCGCTCGAAGAGATCGCCGCGGCCGCACACCTCTCGCCCTTCCACTTCGCGCGCCTCTTCAAGAAGCTCACGGGCGCGACGCCGCACGCCTACCTCGCCTCCCTGCGCGCCGCGCGCGCGCAGGCACTCCTCGCCGAAACCGACCTGCCCGTGACGGAGGTCGGCGCCCGCGTCGGCTATATGAGCTCCAGCCACTTCGCACGCGCCTTCCGCCAGGCCACGGGCCTCTCGCCCCGCGCCTACCGCAAGGCTCTGGTGCGCGGCTGATTTTTTTTGCAAGAGTCTCCGCTCCCTCCCGTTCATCCCGCAGAAAGCTTCGGCCGTGTGAGCCGGCCTCGACAAGATTCGGAGGAAAGGAAGACTCGTATGAAGCGTTTCTTTTTCAGATTCCCGTCCGCCCTTTTGACCTTCGCCCTCGGCCTCGGCATGGCCTCCGCGCTCGCAGGGACTTATACGCCCGAGCCGAACAATCCGGTCGTCAAGGAGCCGGCGAACGGCGAGAAGACGCTGGAGATGGTCTTCGTCCTCGACACGACCGGCTCGATGGGCGGGCTCATCGACGGCGCCAAGCAGCGCATCTGGGGCATCGTCAACGACGTGATGCAGACGCCGGCCAAGCCCAACGTCCGCGTCGGCCTCGTCGCCTACCGCGACCACGGCGACTCCTACGTCACACAGGTCTTGCCGCTCACCAACGACCTCGACAAGGTCTACACGACGCTGATGGAGTACCGCGCCGACGGCGGCGGCGACGGCCCCGAGGACGTGCGCCAGGCGCTCGCCGACGGCGTGCGCAAGGCCGGCTGGTCTCAGCCGCAGGCGAACACCGCGCAGATTCTCTTTCTCGTCGGCGACGCGCCGCCGCACGACGACTACGTGCAGGAGCCCGACACGCTCGACACGACGGCCGAGGCGATCAAGGCCGGCATGGTCGTCAACACCATCCAGTGCGGCGCCGACGGGACGACCCAGTCCGTCTGGCAGCAGATCGCGCGCCGCGGCGAGGGGCAGTACTTTGCCATCGCGCAGGACGGAGGCGTCGAGACCGTCGCCACGCCCTACGACTCGCGCCTCTCGGAGCTGGGCGGGCGCCTCGGCTCGACCTACCTCGCCTACGGCGGCGGGGCCGGGGCCGAGGGCGAGAAGTTCCGCGAGGATGCCAAGGAGCGTCAGGTCAAGACCGAGTCGTCCGTGGCCGTCGCCGCGCCCTCGATGGCGCAGGCCGACCGCGCCGTCAACAAGGCGCTCAACCGTGACGCCTACGTCGGCGACCTGCTTCAGTCCATCGAGAACGGCACGGTCAAGCTCAAAGACGTGAAGGCCGAAGACCTCCCCGCCGACTTACAGAAGCTTTCAACCGACGAGCGCCAGAAGGAGGTCGAACGCCGCCTCGGCGAGCGGCAGAAGATACGCGACGAGATCGTCTCGCTCAAGAAGCAGCGCGACGACTACATCAACGCCGAGCGTAAGAGGCACTCTGGCCCGCAGTCAGGCTTCGACGCCGCCGTCGCCACCGCGCTCAAGGGGCAGCTCGCGCGCAAGGGCATCAAGTAAAAGTAGGGCGTGAACCGTAAACCGTGAACCGTGACCAGAGGAATGCAGTTCCTTCTGGTCACGGTTCACGGTTTACGGTTCACGCCTTTTCAGCTACCGCGGCCCGAACCGCTTCCTGTACTCGTCCGAGGTCAGGAAGGCTTTGACCATCTCCGCCTGGATGTAGTTGCCGCCAAACTCGTTGAGCTTACCGAGCCAGAAGTTGTAGCCGACGAAGTCCGAGTCGGGCGACTCCGACGGGCCGCGCCGCAGGTAGCCGTAGTACTGCGTCAGCACGAACGCCTTGTTGAACTCGCGGCGCGAGAACTCCGCGTTCTCGGCCACGGCCCGCAACGTCTCGCCGCGCGTCGCCGCGCCCGAAGCGAGCGACGCCGCGAGCGAGTCGCGTTCCGCCTGCGTGAGCGAACCGCCGGTGTTCGCGTTCAGCCTGTCCACGAACTCCGCGGCCGTCAGCGCCGCCGGGTAGGCGGCCACGAACTCGGGCCGCTGGGCGAAGGCGTTCAGGTAGGCGCGCTTGTTCGCGTCGAGCTGCTGCTCCCAGTTCGGCGCGCCGACGACGACGCCGAGCCCTATCTGCTGGGTGTCCTTCAGGAAGGTCTTCTGCGCCAGCGCCTCGCCGGTGTTGAAGGCCGCCTTGTAGGTCTTGTAGACGAGGTAGCCGGTCTGCTGGAACTCGATGGAGAGGAAGAAGGCGGCCGAGACGTTGACCCGCTTCACCTCCCGGCACTGCTGGTTCGAGCCGCACTGCTCGATCTCACCTGTCCAGAAGTTGAGCCCCGCGGCATCCGGCTCGCGGTTGAGGAAGTCGTGGTAGTGCTGCCGGACGAAGAACTGCGACTCGTCGATGGGGTTCGTCGTCGGCGTCGCGAACTCGTTGTCCCTGATCTCGACGAGCGCGGAAGCCGGCGCGGCGATGATGGCCCCCGTCGCGTCGCTCAGATTCACTGTAAAACCTTCCCACCCCTCCAGAAGCCGGTCGTCGTTCAGAAGCACCGTGAAGCTCTTCGTCGTCTCGTTCGGCGCGAAGCTGAGCGTCCCGGCCGCATACGTGTAGTCGGAACGCTCGGAGGCCGGAGCGGTCAGGTTGGTGGTGCCGGTCGAGTAGTTGACGGTCGCCGGGCCGGTCGTGTCCCCGCCGCGCACCACGTTCACCGTCAGGGTGTTGTTCAGGTTCTCGTCCACCAGGTAGTGAAACTCGGCGAGACGGACGGTCATCGGCGTCGCGGTGAAGTCGGCCGTCTGCCCCACGGCCGGCAGGTTGTTGACGGCCGTGCTCGCCGGGCTGAAGCGGTAGTTCTCCTTCGACGGCGTCACGACGTAGCCCGCGCCCGCCGTGAGTCCCGTAAAGACGTAGTTGCCGCCCGCGTCGGTCACTGTCGTCGCCGACTGCGCCCCCGAGAGTGTAACCGTCACGCCGGCGAGGCCGGTCTGGAAGGTCACGCGCCCCGAGATGGTGGGGGCGGCGGCGCAGCGGTTCGTGTAGACGACGGCGCCGCCCAGGTCATAGCTCGCCACGGCGAGGTCGGGCCGGCCGTCCTTGTCGAAATCTGCGACGGCGAACCCGCCGGCGCCGTTGGGCGGCGGCGCGGAGGCGCTCGCGACGTCCGGCGGCGCCGGCGGGGCGACGAAGCCGCCGAGCCCGTCGCCGAGCCGCACCAGTGGGACTCTGCTCGCCTGCATCTGTACCACGTCGGGCTTGCCGTCGCTGTTGAAGTCTGCGACGGCGATGCCGAAGGAGTTGGTGTTGGTGCTGGCGCTGAGGCTCTTCTGCGCGAAGTGGCCGGCGCCGTCGCCCGCGAGGACGATCAGGTTGGCGACGCAGTTGCTGCCGAACGCGTCGCAGACGGGGCCGGCGTAGACGAGGTCGATCCGGCCGTCGCCGTCGAAGTCGCCGGTCAGGAGGGTGTTCGGGTAGGTCGTTATGTTCGAGACGACGTCCGCGCCGAAGCCGCCCGCGCCGTCGCCGAGCCTGACGGAAATCTTCTTCGGGTTGAACCCGTTCCCCAGGATGAGGTCGAGCCGGCCGTCGCCGTTTACGTCGGCGAGTTCGAGCATCTCGTACTGCGCGTTGCCCGTGCCGACAGGGACGGGCGGCGCGGCCGAGAAGCCGCCCGCGCCGTCGCCGAGTAGGACGCGGATGTTGTTCGTGTCGGGCGTCGAGACGACGAGGTCGCTCTTGCCGTCGCGGTTCACATCGGCCGCGATGACGCCGCGCGGTCGCGGCGCGACGTTCGAGCCGATCTGCACGTTGGCCGCCGACTGGCCGAAGCCGCCGGAGCCGTTGTTGTAGAGGATTCTGACGTACGGCGTCACGTAGCTCCACATGGCGATGTCGGGCCGCGCGTCGCCGTTGAAGTCGGCGACCGCCACGCCCTGCGGGCCGCCGAGGCCGGTGTCGAAGGCGCTTCCCGTAAAGTGCCCCGCCCCGTCGTTAATCATCACCGCCGCCGTCACGCCGCCGCCGCTGATCGCGTTCGTCGTGACGACCACGTCGGCGTGGCCGTCGCCGTTCAGGTCGGCGGTCTCGGCGAGCGTCGGGCCGCTGGCCTGTAGGAAGTAACTGGCCTTCGTGAAGGCAGGTGCGTCGCAGGAGCCGAACTCCTGGTAGACGGGAAAGTTCTGGCCGGCGACGGTGAGACGGCCCGCGCGCGGCGCGCTCGTCGGCGCGACCGTGAAGTTGACCGTCCCCGTGTCCGTGCCGGAGGCGCCGGAGTTGATCGTGACCCAGTCCGAGTTGCTCGCGGCCGTCCAGGGGCAGCCGTGCAGCGTGTTGACCGTGATGGTGCCAACGCCTCCCGACGACCCGAAGCTCTGCGTCGTCGCCGAGAGCGTCCAGGTGCAGGTCGTGCCGACGAAGTCGGCGGTCTGGTCGGCGGCCAGACTGTTGAAGGTGCGCGAGGGCGGCTCGAAGGAGATACCGTCCTTCGACGGCGTGATGACGTAGGTGCCCCCGGCCGGCAGTTCCTCGAACTGGTAGAGGCCGTCGGCGTCAGTCTGCCTCGAAGCGGACTGCGCCCCGCTCAGGGTCACGGTCACGCCGGGGAGGGCGCCGCCGCCCGGCGCCGTCACGCGCCCATTGATCGACGGCGAGGCGGAAACTTTCGTCGTCTCCGAATCGCTGTTGTTCGACTGCACGCTGTCGGGCTCGTTGGCCGTGACGGCGGCCGTCACGGTGGCGTTGCCGGCCGCGTTCGGGTTGACGTTGAAGACGACGCTCGCGCCGCCCGACGCCGAGAGCTCGCCCAGCGCACAGGTGACGACCTGCCCGCTCGCGCCGCAACTCCCCTGGGACGGCGTGGCCGAGACGTACGTCAGCGCCGAGGGCAGTGTGAAGGTCAGGCTCACGCCGGTCGCGGGCGACGGCCCCGCGTTGACCAGCGTCAGCGTGTAGCGCAGAGGGTTGCCGACCATCACGGGGTCGCGTGATTCCGAGATCGAGACCGAGAGGTTGGCCTCCACACCGAACTTGGCGACGAAGGCGTCCGAGCGCCCGCCGCCGTACGTCCCGCGCGCGGCGTTCGGGGTCGGCAGGTTCGTCGAGGAGGTCGTGCCGGCGACGTAGATGCCGCCCGCGCCGTCGAGCGCGACGCCGTTGGCCCCTTCGCCGTCCGTCCCGCCGAAGCAGGTCGAGTAGAGGAGCGCCGACCCGTTTGGGCTCAACACAGTGACGAAGGCGTCCGAGAGGCCCGCGTTGGCAGTCCCGGCACCCGCCACGGGGAAGTCCTGCGAGGAGGTCTGGCCGACGACGTGCGCGCTCCCGTCCGCGCCGACGGCTATCCCCGACCCGAGGTCGATGTTAGAGCCGCCGAAGTAGGTCGAGTAAATAAGCGTCTGCCCGTCGGGGCTGAGCTTGGTCACGAACGCGTCCTGCGGGTCGTTCGCACCGCGCTCATTCTCGAAGGCGTTCGCCACGGGGAAGTTGTTCGAGATGGTGCCCCCCGTGACGTATGCGCTGCCGTCCGCGCCGACGGCGACGCCCGTCCCCTGTTCGTTGAGGGAGCCGCCGAGGTAGGTCGAGTAGACGGTGCTGCCGCCCGAGTTGAGCTTGACGACGTATGCGTCACTCGCGCCGCCCGAGGCCGGCTGCCGCGCGTTCACCGCGGGGAAGTCGGAAGACGAGGTTGAGCCCACGACGTAGACGCTCCCGCTCGGGCCGAGCGCGACCGAGCGCGCGGCGTCCTCCTCGGAGCCGCCGAGCATGCGCACGTACTCGGGGAGCGTCCCGGCCGGGTTGAGCTTCAAGACGTACGAGTCGCCGCCGCTGATCGCGCCCGCGAGGACGGCCGCCGGGCTGCCGGCGCGCGAAGCCAGCGCCTGTATGCTCTTGTTCGCCAGTCCCGCGTTCGTCGGCGACCAGTTCGCGCCGCCGTCCGTGCTCTTGTAGACGCCGGAGCCGCTCGTCGCCGCGTAGACGGTCGAAGAAGAGGCCGGGTCAACCATGATCGCGTTGACGCCGGGCGTGAAAGTCGGGCCGTTGATGGTGGCCGTCAGCCCCGCGCTGCTGTCTGTCCAGCTCGCGCCGCCGTCCGTGCTCTTGAAGATGCCGGGCGGGAAGCCGCTGAAGGTGGCGAAGAGCGTCGAGGGGTTCGATGGGTCGAGCGCGAGCGTGCGAATCTGGGGGAGGAAGCCGCCACCCTGCGTCAACCCGTTGTTGACCGGCGTCCAACTCGCGCCCCCGTCCGTTGTCTTCAGCACGCCGCGGGTCGTCGTCGCCGCGTAGAGGGTCTGCGGGTTCGACGGGTTAAAGACGATCTTGTTGGCGCCTGGTATCGAGCCGACGCCGCCGACGTTCACTTCCGTCCAGCTCTCGCCGCCGTTGGTCGTCTTGTAGATTCCGAACGCGGTGCCCGCGTAAAGGGTCGCGGGCGTCGTGGGGTGGATGGCGAGCGTGTTGACGAGGGGGATGAAGATTCCGCTCGCCTTCGCCTCGAAGGTGAGGCCGCCGTCCGTGCTCTTGTAGACGCCGAAGCCGCCGCTCGTGCCGGCGTAGACGACGGAAGAGTCGGAAGGATCGACGACGACCGCCCTCGTGAAGAGGGGCGCGGTCGAGGTGCGCGCCTGCCCCGCGAGCTGCCAGTTCGCACCGCCGTCCGTGCTCTTGTAGACGCCGAGGTTGGTTCCCGCGTACACGACGTTCGATGCGCTCGGGGAGACGGCAAAGTCCAAGACCGCGCTGGCCGTCAGGCCCGACGCGCTCGCGCCCCAGTTCGCTCCCACGTCCGTACTGATGTAGGCGGGGCTGCCCGCTCGGTTGATGCCGGGGACGCGTGTGAAGTTGGGCGAGTCGGTGCGGCCCGCCACGTAGGCCGCGCCCGCCGCGTCCACCGCGACGGCGCCGATCTGGTCGCTCCCGGCGCCGCCGATGAAGGTCGAGTAGACGAGACTCGTCCCCGCCGGGTTGAGCTTCGCCAGGAAGGCGTCGGCCGAGCCGTCCTTGCTGGTCTGGAAGGAGCCGGCCGTCGTCGGGAAATTGCCCGAGGCCGTGAGCCCGCCCACGTAAGCGTTGCCGGCCGAGTCAACGGCGACGGCGTTGCCGAAGTCGTCGCCGTTGCCGCCGAGGTACGTGGCGTAGACGAGAGACTTCCCGTCCGGGCTCAACTTGACGACGAAGGCGTCGTTGAAGTCGCTCTTGGCCGACTGGAGGGAGCCGCTAGTTGTGGGGAATTCAATCGAGGCGGTCGTGCCCGCGACGTAGGCGCTCTTCGTGGAATCGACGGCGACGGACGAACTCGTGTCGGCGTCCGCGCCGCCGAGGTAGGAGGAGTAGACGAGCACCGGGTCGATGACGAGCGTGCGCCCGCGGTCGTAATCGCCCAGCGCGAAGCGCACGCGCCCGCGCTTGTCCAGGACATAACGAGCCGACACCTCCCTGCGCGCTCCGTCGAACTCCTGGTAGGCGACCGGCCGCGGCTGCCGCACGTCTCTGCCGTCGGCAGAGATGACGAGTTCGCCGTTCTCGTCAACTCGCGTTGAGCGCGCGCCCTCGAAGCGGAGCCGTATGCGCGCGGGGTCTGCGCCGGGCGCGACGACGAAGTCGTATTCGAGCCGACCCTGCCGGCCGTAGTAGACGGCGTCGATGCCCTTGTAGACCGATTCGTACCTGACACGCTCGAACCCGGGGACGCCCGTGCGCCAAGCGCGCGCATCCGCCCCGACGAGATAGTTGCTCCGGCCGGGAAGTTCGTCGAGACCCGAGACCGAGGGCTTACGGTTCGCGCCGTCCAGAGTGAGACGGAGTGTGCTTGAGCGTGGCTGCTCCCCCTCGCTCTTCGCGGCGCGCAGGCGCAGCACCGCGCCCGCCTCCGTGAGGAAGAGCGAGTAGCCGCTGCCGCGCGCGAGGAACTTCACCTGCCGGGAGGTCTGCCCGAGGTTGGCCTCGAACCTGAGCGGAAGCCTCCCGTAGCCTTCAGACAGGTGCGCGGCCTCGCCGCCGCGTCCGGGAGCGCGCCGCGATTCGGCGCTGCCTGCCGGGAGGAAGATTTGGGAGAGCGACAGAGCCGCCAATAGCATACAGGCCGCGACCAGCGACGGTCGCGCGCCTTTCGTGCAAACCTTCGTGAGACGGTATAAGGACACGGGCATTACCAACAACCTCTTTCGCAAGGGCATGAGTCCAGGCCCCTTGGCACACTTCGGGCTAAAAGTATTCAGGCTTAAGAATCCTTAGTTCGGGGAGTCAGGAATCAGGCCAAATAAATGACGCCCGCAGGGGCGCCCGCGAGGAGATCGTGAGTCTTTACTCGCACCCGTGATTATAACGGAAGCGCTCGGTACGCAAAAACGGACAGGCGGTGAAAGGAACATTCAGGCCCGACGTTTTTCAAGAAAGACGGCCCGAGCACCCTTGAAAGCAAGGCGTCGCCCGTATTGCGCAAGAAACGGCAAGACGCGGCCGGCGCGAATCGCTATCCTTGCCCAAGACACTTGAGAAGGAGACTGAAAACTTTGTCAGCAGAACAGAACGGAGCCCTCTCGGCCGGGCAGAACGGCTTCGAGATTGCGCCGGCCAAGGGCAAGCTCGGCGTGCTGCTCGTCGGCCTCGGGGCCGTGAGCACGACCTTCATCGCGGGCGTCGAGGCCATCAAGCGCGGCCTGGCCGAACCCATCGGCAGCCTCACGCAGATGGGCGCCATCCGCCTCGGCAAGCGCACCGAGAACCGCAACCCGCTCATCAAGGAGTTCGTCCCGCTCGCGGGCTTGAACGACATCGTCTTCGGCGCGTGGGACATCTTCCCCGACTCGGCCTACGAGGCCGCGCTGACGGCGGGCGTGCTTGAGAAGGAACTGCTCGCGCAGCTCAAGCCGCAGCTCCAGAAGATCAAGCCGATGAAGGCCGTCTTCGACCAGCACTACGTCAAGCGCCTGAACGGGACGAACGTCAAGGAGGGCGCGAACAAGTTCGAGCTGGCCGAGCAGCTTATCGAGGACATGAACGAGTTCAAGCGCAGGAACAAGTGCTCGCGCCTCGTCATCGTCTGGGCCGCCTCGACCGAAATCTTCCTCAAGCCCCACGCCGTCCACAAGACTCTGAAGTCCTTCGAGCAGGCGATGCGCGACAACCACAAGGCCATCGCGCCCTCGATGGTCTACGCCTACGCCGCCTTGAAGTCGGGCGTGCCCTTCGCCAACGGCGCGCCGAACCTGACGGTGGACGTGCCGGCGCTGATGGATTTGGCCAACACGAACGGCGTCCCCGTCTGCGGCAAGGACTTCAAGACCGGCCAGACCTTGATGAAGACCATCCTCGCGCCCGGCCTCAAGTCGCGCATGCTCGGCCTGCACGGCTGGTACTCGACCAACATCCTCGGCAACCGCGACGGGGAAGTCCTGGACGACCCCGAGTCGTTCAAGACGAAGGAGGAGTCGAAGCTGTCGGTGCTTGAGTACATCCTCCAGCCCGAGGTCTACCCGCAGCTCTACAAGGACTTCTCGCACGTCGTCCGCATCAACTACTACCCGCCGCGCGGCGACAACAAGGAGGGCTGGGACAACATCGACATCTTCGGCTGGCTCGGCTACCCGATGCAGATCAAGATCGACTTCCTCTGCCGGGACTCGATCCTCGCCGCGCCCATCGTCCTCGACCTCGCGCTCTTCCTCGACCTCGCGCAGCGCTGCGGGATGAAGGGCACGCAGGAGTGGCTCTCCTTCTACTTCAAGTCGCCGATGACCGCGCCCGGCCTCTACCCCGAGCACGACATCTTCATCCAGCTCATGAAGCTCAAGAACACGCTCCGCCACCTGCGTGGTGAAGACCTCATCACGCACCTCGGCCTCGAATACTACGACTGAGGCGGCGGGACGTTTTTGAAGCCGTCCGGGTTGCCCCTCAGGCAACCGAGAGGGCGCGGCGGAGTTGCCCGCCGCGCCCTTAAAATTTCTGTCACGTGTGTCGGCGGCAGCACCTGCCGAGCCGCCTACGTTTTGACACGCGGCGCGCCGCGCACTCAACGTTTAGGTGTGTCGAAAGGCGCGGCTGCCTCATTCAGTATTTTGAATTGCGCCGTTAATTGTCACCGTCCGGCTGCCGCGAACTGTCAGGCCGCCGCGGGGCTGCGCGGGCGGTGTCCGCATGAAATATTTTTCACCGCCGAATATTTTTTAGCCCAATCGAACATTTTGTAGTGACAACAGACCCTTTGTCGTATATATAGTGCTCTCGTCGCGGAAGCGTGGCCGCCCCCCGGCCGTTGCGCGTACAGCAAACCACGTCTACCAACGTCTCATCAAAGAAGTGCGGTTCGCTCTTTGCATAGAATTCAGACCGGTAGCGGCCGAAGGCCGGGGGCAGCCACACGCGGCGCCTCCCGCAAGCCCGAAGGTCGCTTTTGACGGCGCTCCATGCAAAGGAGGCGAGCCACATGGTTGCAGTTATGGACAGAGAAACGATCAACACTAACACGGTTCTGCTCGACCCCGACCAGAAGAGTCCCCGCGCGCAGGAGTTCGAAGAGAAGCTCGCCGCGCGCATCGTGGGACAGGAGCGCGCGGTGCGCCGCATGAGCGGCCTCTACCAGATTTTCCTCGCCGGGATGAACCCGCCGAACCGCCCCGTCGGCACGATGCTCTTCCTCGGCCCCACGGGCTCGGGCAAGACGCGCGTCGTCGAGGCCGCCGCGGAAGTCCTCTTCGGCGACCCCAACGCCGTCATCAAGATCGACTGCGCCGAGTTCCAGCACTCGCACGAGATCGCGAAGCTCATCGGCTCGCCCCCGGGCTACCTCGGCCACCGCGAGACTTCGCCGATGCTGACGCAGGAGAACCTCGACCGCTACCACACGGAGGAGAACAAGATCTCGCTCGTCCTCTTCGACGAGATCGAGAAGGCTTCGGACTCGCTCTGGCAGTTGCTGCTGGGCATCCTCGATAAGGCCACGCTGACGCTCGGCGACAATCGGCGCGTGGACTTCTCGAAGACGATGGTCGTGATGACCTCGAACCTCGGCGCCCGCGAGATGTCGGAGCTGATCTCGGGCGGGATCGGCTTCGCCCCCAAGAAAGAGGGGAAGCACCCGCAGGACTCGGAGGTCGATCAGAAGATTTACCGCACGGCGGTCGAGGCCGCGCGCAAAAAGTTCTCGCCCGAGTTCATGAACCGCATCGACAAGGTGGTCGTCTTCCGCTCGCTGAAGGAGCACCACCTGATGCAGATTCTTGAGCTGGAGCTGGCCTCCGTGCAGGATCGCATCATGAAGTCGGCCGGGACGAAGTTCGTCTTCCAGTGCTCGCAGTCGGCCAAAGACTTCCTGCTCGAAGAGGGCATCGACTTCAAGTACGGCGCCCGCCACCTGAAGCGCGCCATCGAGCGCTTCATGGTCTACCCGCTCTCGAACCTCGTGGCGACCGAGCAGGTCGGCCTGGGCGACCTCGTCTACGTGGACTTCGACGACGCGCGCGGCAAGCTCTCCTTCTCGAAGCGCTCGGGCGGCGCGCTCATCGCCGACGCGCAGGAGCCCGAGGACGAGTCGGACAAGCCGGCCGCCAAGTCCGGCGGCGCCGCCGTCCAGCTCCCGCAGGCCCGCGCGGCGCGCAAGAGCAACAGTCGCGGCGACAAGCCGGAAGGCTGAGGTCCGCGCGAGGGTCAACAGTAAAGGCGGTGAGAGCGACAAACTCTCACCGCCTTTTTTATTCGCCTTAAACCCGCCTCCCCTTTTGGCACCCGACTTTAAAGACCTCAGCCCGCCGGTCGCGCCGTGGTCAGCGGGTCAATTCTTTTCAAAGCCTCGAAGGCGATGCGCGACAGGTACGGGTCTTTGTGCGTAAGCACGGAGCGAAGCGCGGGCACGGCGGCCGGGTCCCCGATGAGGCCGAGCGCACGCGCCGCCTCGCGCCGCACGTCGTCGGGCGTGCGCGCGTTCGAGAGAGTCTCGACCAGTACGGGGACGCCTTCGCGGTTCCCGATCTGGCCGAGCGACACGGCGGCAGCGCGCCGCACGAACTCATCCTCCTCAACCTTTCGGCGGCGCACGCGGTTGAAGAAGCCCGATGCCTGTAGACGCCTCGACAGTGCGCCCGCGAGCGCGGGCACGGCGGCCGCGTCTCCGATCTGGCCGAGCGCCACGGCCGCCGCACCGCGCACCGCAGGCCGCTTGTCGGTCTCTAAAGCGGCCGCGAGCGCGGACACACAGACCGCGCTGCGCGTCAGGCCGAGCGCGTAAGCGCCTTCGCGCCTGACGAACTCATCCCGGTCGCGCAGGAGCGGCAGGACGAGCGTCGCAGCTTCTCCCGGAGGAAGTGAGAGCACGGCACGCGCGGCGGTCGCGCGGACGACCGGGGCGGAGTCGCCGAGCGCGGCGGCCGCGGCCCTCGAACCCTCGGGCCGTCCCAACGCGCCCAGACGCGTGACGGCCTCGCGCCTCTCTTCCGTGTCGGCCGAAGAGAGACGCGCCGAGAGAACTTTAATCTTCTGTTGGAGCGGTGTGAGTTCGCCCTGTGAGGCCCGCGCCGGCCGGGGCGTGAGCACACAGGCGAGCGCCAGGAAAATATAGACGGCGAGGCACGGCGCGCACAGGACGCGCCGGACTGCGTTCGGCTTCGTGCGCGCGGGCGCGCTACGCTTGACTCTCATGCGCGGGCCGAGAGGCTGAGCGCGGCCTTGCGCTCCGCGCGGCGGCGCACAGACTCCCACTCGAACGCCTGGCGCGCGCGCTCGTTCTCCCTGGACTCGGCGAGGAGCGAGATCAGTTCGTCCTCCCAGGAGACGGGCAGAGAGGCGGCGCGCCGCATCGACTCCATGATGGAGATGTAGTCCAGGACTTCGTGGACTTCGGTGTCGCTCAGGTGTTCGAGCTTGAGCGCGAGGCGCTGTCGTTCCGTGATGCGTCTGGCCATCGGTCGGCTCCCTTCGGCGAAGCCGGTCGGCCAGCCGCGTTAGATTAGAGCGGCGCGTGTGCGCGCTCGTTGGCGGGCGGGCCGTCGGCGTTCGGGTGCGGCGCGGCTGTGGCGCGCGCGATGTCTACTCTCACCGTGTTTGAAGTGGTCTTCGTGGTCTGCAAACTCTTTCGCTGCTGACGACAATCTCGGGTCGGCCGAACTCGCGTGCGCGTGAGGCCGTCCGGGGCTCCGACCCTATAGCGGCTTGCGCTTGAGTGCGACCGCGGATGAGTCAGTACCGCCTGCGGTAGCGGGCGGGTCTCGTGCGCGCTACCCGCCCGCTACCGCAGGCGGTACTGACTTGCCGCCTTCCGCACCAGTCGCATCCAAGTGCAAATCGCTATAAGTCGTGACTCCGCCCCGGCCGACTCCCGGCCGCTGCTACTACACTTCAATTGTTCGGCTGTCGTTTGAAGCAGTGCTGAACTGCTCGTGCGGCGAAATATACATGACCCGCCGGGCGCGCGCAAGAATTTGAGGGTGTAAGGAGTACGAAGAACGAACGGCGCGGAGGTCAGTCTATCTTCGACGCGACGTTGTGCATCGTGTCCACGATGAGCACGGCGATGGGAGGGTAGAAGAGGAGGTCGGGGCGGAAGTTCTGGCCGAAGAGATAGTGGATGTCGTTGAAGAGCTCCATGTACTTCATGATCGAGCCCATGTAGAGCCCGCTGGCGAGGCTCAACAGATAACCCAGGATGAGGAAGGTCGAGGCGGTGAAGCGCGTGAAGGGCTTGTCGGACTCGCCGCGGTCGGCGTTGATGAGCGAGTCGTGGATCGACTTCGGGTTGTAAGTGTAGTGCTCGAAGCAGGCCTTGAGGCGCACGGCCAGATGCCAGAGCCCGATGCAGAAGAGCGTGACGACGATGGCGCGGCCGAAGAGTTGGAAGTTGTACCAGAAGGGCGGCTTGAACCAGGAGACGAAGAAGGTCGAGAGGAAGAGCGTGACGGTCGTGAAGACCGCCTGCTGGAGCGCGAAGTTCTCGCGCCGGTCGGCCTCGATGAGTTGATCGACGCGGCGGTCGAAGCGCCGCTGAATCGTGATCCGCCGGAGGCGCTGCGCGTGAGGGTTGTTCGAGTGAAAGACCGAGCCGCCGCCCACGAAGTCGCCGCTGTGGGCGCGTTTGAGTTGTGTGTCGTGGTGCGCGCGCTCCTGCGGGTCGCTGAGCGTGCGGTAGGCCATGGAGATGCGGGCGAACTCGCGCGCCGCCGCCTCCGTCCCGCCGTTCACGTCCGGGTGGCGCTCGCGCGCGAGCCTCCGGTAGGCCGACTTGATCTCGGCCCCCGAGGCCGTCCGCTTGACCTTTAAAATGTCGTAAAAGTTAACCACGGCCAGCTACCGAAAATTCTGTGGCCGGCGAACTCTCGCCGCCGCTCTGGCCCGGCGAGAACCGCCGCGGGTGGGGAGGTGCCCCCGTTCGGCGCCACTATAACACTTTTTAGACGCATACGTCCCGCCCTTAGTGCCCGAGAATTTCAGAAGAAACCCACGGGAGCTTCGGACGGGACGTATGCGTGTGAAGTGTGGAGCCTGTGGTCGGAGCTTAACCTCGTGCGGCCGCCGAGGGGGGCGAGGACTTTTAGTGGTGCCCGCTCCCACAGACCCTTCTCTGCACAGACGCATTGCAACACATATGCCAACCCCCTAACAATAAAAACGTGGAGGAAATGACAACTTTTTAAATTTATGCAGAGGAGACTTGTCCACAAATGTTGACGCCGGCGTCCACATATGTGGACGCCGGCGTCAACATTTGCGGCGTCAAGACGTGCGACTACTTCGAGCCGTTCCCGCCCGCATTACCCTCGGCCGTACGCGCTGATTCACGCTCGATGAAGTTGAGGAGCGTGCGGACGGCGACGCCCGTCGGCCCCTTCGAACGGAAGGGCTTGGCGTCGTCGCCCCAGGCCGTGCCGGCGATGTCGAGGTGCGCCCAGGAGATGCCGTCGGCGAACTCCTTGATGAAGGCGGCGGCGGTGATGGTGCCCGCCTTGCGCCCGCCGACATTCTTGATGTCGGCGATGTCCGACTTGATCTGCTTCGAGTACTCCTTGTCGAGCGGCAACTGCCAGTACTTCTCGCCGACTTCCCTGCCCGACTCTATGACTTCGTTAATCAACTCCTGATCCGTGCCGAGGATGCCCGTGTTCACGTCGCCGAGGGCGATGGAGACCGCGCCGGTGAGGGTCGCCATGTCGATGACCCGCGTGGCGCCGAGCTTCTTCGCGTAGGAGACGGCGTCGGCGAGGATGAGGCGGCCTTCGGCGTCGGTGTTGATGACCTCGATGGTCTTGCCCGTCATGGCGACGACCACGTCGCCCGGCTTGGTGGCTTTGCCCGAGGGCATGTTCTCGGTCGAGGGGACGACGCCGAGGACCGGGATCGGCGGCTTCAACTGCGCGACGGCGCGCATGACGCCGAGCACGGTGGCGCCGCCCGACATGTCGTACTTCATCAGCTCCATGTTCTCGGACGGCTTGATGGAGATGCCGCCCGTGTCGAACGTGATGCCCTTGCCGACGAGCGCCAGGAAGTCTTCGCCGTCCTCGACCTTCTCCTTGCCCTCGGGCATGTAGGTGAGCACCATCATCTTCGGCGGCTGGTCGGAGCCGCGCGCCACCGAGAGCAGCGCGCCCATGCCCTCCTGCTCCATCCTCGCCTGGTCAAGCACGTCAATGTCGAGCCCGAACTGGTTGGCAATCTCCTGCGCGCGCTCGGCCATGATGGTCGGCGTCATGTAGGCGCCGGGCTCGTTGGCGAGGTCGCGCGTGAAGTTGACCGACTCGCCGACGACGCGCCCGCGCTCGGCCCCCTTCTGAAGCTCGCCGTCGGCCGCGCCCGGAGCGATGACAACGAGGCGCTCGACGTTGCGCTCCTCCTTCTCGACGGTGCGGTACTTGTCCGGCTCGAAGAGGCCGATGACGGCGCCCTCGACGGCGGCCCGGGCGGCCGTCGGGGCGTCGGCGTCGAAGCGCGGGACGAGCCCGACGGTTTTGACGTTGCGCGTGCGCAGCACCCGGATGGCGGTGCCGGCGAACTGCGAAACCTGCGCCGGGCGGTAGTCGGCGCGCTCGCCGACGCCGACGAGCAGCAACCGCCGCGCCTTCTGGCCGTCGCCGACCGCGGGCAGGTGCAGGTAGACCGTCTCGCCCTCCTTGCCCTTCAACTCCTCTGACTCAATGACGGAGCGGACTAATCCGCCGGCCGCGGCGTCCAGCTCTTTGAGGAACTCTTCGTCCGCCTTCTCATCCTTGAACACGGCGACCGCCAGTGCCTGCACGTCGGCGTCCGCGAGGGGGCCGCTGCTCGTTTGAATATCCATAGTCGGGTAATCTCCTTATCCTTTCGCGCGCTCCTTCAACTGGGCGCGCGTCTCGCGCTCGACGGTGCGGCGCATCTCTGTCTCTCGCTTGTCGTACAGTTTTTTACCACGGGCGACGCCTATTTCAAATTTGACGCGGCCGCCCTTCAGATAGACGCGGGTGACGACGAGGGTCAGCCCCTTGGTCGTGGACTGTTCTTCGAGGCGGTCGATCTCGCGGCGGTGGAGCAGGAGCTTGCGCGTGCGCACGGGGTCGTGGTTGAGCCGGTTGCCGTGCGAGTAGGGCGAGATGTGCGCGTTGAATAACCACGCCTCGCCGTCGCGCACGGCGACGTACGACTCCTTCAACTGTATCTGCCCCGCGCGGATGCTCTTCACCTCCGTCCCCTGAAGCGCGATGCCCGCCTCGAACCTGTCCAGTATGTGATACTCGTGCAGCGCCGCCCTGTTCGTCACGAGCACTTTCTCTTCTGACATAATTAACTGATCTTGAACTCTTCCCTGAGGGGTCTCGATATCAAACTTTCGACCGCGTCGCGGGCGCGCTTGCCGTCGTAGAGGACGGCGTGCACCTCTTCGGTGATGGGCATCTCGACGCCGCGGCGGGCGGCGAGGAGGCGGATGGCGCGCGTGGTGCGGACGCCCTCGGCCACTTCGCGCATCCCCGCGAGCACCTCCGCGAGGGCGCGCCCGCGACCCAACTCCTGGCCGACGAAACGGTTGCGCGAGAGCCCGCCCGTGCAGGTCAACACCAGGTCACCCAGGCCGGCGAGCCCCATCAAGGTTTCGAGCCGGCCGCCTTCGGCCAGCGCCAGCCGCGTCATCTCGGCCAGGCCCCGCGTGACGAGCGCGGAGACCGTGTTCGCCCCGAGCCCGAGCCCCGCGACCATGCCCGCCGCCAAAGCCATGACGTTCTTCGAGGCCCCGCCCAGCTCAGTCCCGACCACGTCCGGATTTGTGTAGACGCGGAAGTTCTGCGCGCTCAGCGCCTGCTGCGCGAGCCTTGCGAGCGATTCGTCCCGCGACGAGACGACGACCGCCGTCGGCTGGTCTGCCGCGACCTCCTGCGCGAACGAAGGCCCCGACAGGCACGCGAAGCGCCCGGCCGCCCCCTCCCCCAAGACTTCCCCAACGACCTCGGAGATCCTTCTGCCCGTCTCGTCCTCGACGCCCTTGGTCGCGCTGACGAACACGGCGTCGGGCTCGAACAGCCCGCGCAGGCCCTCCAGCACGGCGCGCGTCGCGTGCGAGGGCGCGGCGAGCAGGATAATCTCCGCGCCCTTCAAAGCCGAGCCCGGCTCCGTCGTCGCCCACACGCCCGGGGGGATGCTGCACCCTTCGAGGTAGGCGCCGTTCACCCGCCTCACGTTTACGTCTTCGACGACCGACTCATTCCGCGACCACAGCCGCACCTCGCAACCCGCGCGCGCCGCCACCACGCTCAGCGCCGTCCCCCAACCGCCAGCCCCGATGACCGCAACACGCATAGCTCGTCACTTCAACTTGCTCTCCTCGCCGCGGAGGAGTCGGCCGACGTTGGCGCGGTGCATGAAGACGATGAGCGCGGCGCCGAGGACCGAGAGGAGGAGCAGCGGGCGCGGCGCGCGGTCGCCGACGCCGAGCGCGCTCAAAGACCAGACGGCCAGTGGCAGAAGCGACGCCGCCACGATGGAGCCGAGCGAGACGTAGCGCCACAGCCAGACGACGACTACAAAGATCAGGGCCGCACACAGCGTCGCCAACGGCGCGAGCACGAGGAAGACGCCGAGCCCCGTCGCCACGCCCTTGCCGCCGCGGAACCTGAGCCACACGGGGAAGACGTGGCCCAGCACGGCCGCGGCCCCGGCCGCGCACACCCACCAACGCGCTCCCTCGCTTGCGCCCAGCAGGGCTCCGGCGACGAAGACCGCCGCCATCCCCTTCAAAAGGTCGAGCAACAACGTCAGGACGCCGACACCCTTGCCCGCGCGGCGGGTGACGTTGGTCGCGCCCGTCCCGCCGGAGCCGGACTCGCGCACGTCGCCGCCGACGAAGAGACGAACCAGCAGGTACCCGAACGGGATCGAGCCGAGCAGGTACGCGACGAGGACGACCGCTGCGTGAAGCATCCGTAGGCTCCGGGGCGAAACTGTGGGGGCTTTAACGCCTTGCGACTATAGCAAGCAACGAAAGTGAGGGACAAGGCGCGAGGGCTTGGTTGAAATCAGTCGTCTTTGGCCGGCTTCGAGCGCAGGCGCTTGACCTGTGAGCGGCGCGTCTTCTCTTCGAGCGTACGTTCTTTGGCGGCGCGCGTACGCCGCGTGGGGACGCGCTTGGGCTTGCGGTAGTTGAGGCGCGCGACCTCCTCGCGGAGCTTGCGCAGGCAGTTCATCTTGTTGCGGTGCTGGCTCCGCTCCTCGCGGCAGTTGACGACCACTCCCGAGGGGGCGTGTCTGAGGCGGACGCCGGTCTCGACCTTGTTGACGTGCTGACCGCCGGGGCCGCCCGAGCGGAAGGTCTCGACCTCGCACTCGCGCAGCAGCTCCTCGTCGGATTCGGGAAGGTTAATCATCGTCGTCAAACGACAGTTCACGCGGGGCGCTTGACCAGGTCCGCGAGGACGGCAAGCAGCTCCGAGGGTTCGACCGGCTTGGGCAGGAACGCATCGAAGCCCGCGGCAAGCGAGCGCTCGCGGTCGTCGTCGCGCGCGTAGGCGGTCAGCGCGACGGCCGGCGTCTCCTTGACGCCCGCCGCGCCGTGGTTGCGCACGCGGCCGATGAGCGAGTAGCCGTCCTCGTCCGGCATCCCGATGTCGCTCAGGAGCACGTCGCAGCCTTCGCGTTCGAGGGCCGCCCACGCTTCCGCCGCCGAGCCGACCGCCCCCACGACCGCGCCGCATTCTTCGAGCAGCGCCTTGAGCATCGAGCGCGCGTCCTCCTCGTCCTCGACGAGCAGCACGCGCGTGCCGGCGAGCGAGGCCGAGGCGGTCTTGAGCGTGACGGGCGGGGTTGTGGTGGCGGCGGGCAGTGAAGGCTCAAGGCCCCGGGCCGCCGGCCTGAGCGGCAGGTGCAGAGTGAAGGTCGAGCCCAGGCCACGCCCCGCGCTCTCAGCCTTCACCTCGCCGCCGTGCAGCTCGACCAGATGCCGGACGATGGCCAGGCCGAGGCCGAGGCCGCCGTGCTGCCGGGTCGTGCCCATGTCGGCCTGGCGGAAGCGGTCGAAGACGTGCGGCAGGAACTCGGGCGCGATGCCCTCCCCCGTGTCGCTGACGCGGAGGGCGGTGCGTAAGCCTTCGCGGCGCAGCTCGACCTCGACGCGGCCGCCCGCGGGCGTGAACTTGACCGCGTTCGAGAGCAGGTTCCATAAGACCTGTTGCAGGCGGTCGGGGTCGGCCGTCACCTCGCCGGACTCGGGCGCAAGCAGCGTGCTCAGGTAGACGCCCTTCGCCTCGGCGGCCGGGCGGACGCTCTCGACCGCATCCTGGACGAGCGCCCTCAGCTCGACGGGTCGCATCTCCAGACGAAGCTTGCCCGTGATGATGCGCGACACGTCGAGCACGTCCTCGACGATCTGCCTCTGCGCGCGCGCGTTGCGCTCGATGGCGGCGATGGCGCGCGTCGCATCGCGCCCGTCGAGGGTGCCCGCGACGAGCATCGAGGCCCACCCGAGGATCGCGGTCAAAGGTGTCCTCAGCTCGTGCGAGAGGGTTGCGAGGAACTCGTCCTTGATGCGGTTGGCCTCCTGCGCCTGCTGGTAGAGGCGCGCGTTCTCGACGGCGAGCGAGGCGCGGCGCGCGATGACTTCGGCGAAGGCGAGGTCATCGGTTCCGTAGCGGCGGCCGGACTCGGCGGTGACGAAGGTGATGACGCCGAACGCGTGGCCCTGCGCGACGAGCGGGACGATCATTGCCGAGTTGATGGTAAGGGCGCGCAGGATGCGCAAGTGCTCCTCGTCCTGCGCCCCGGCGGCCAGCATCTCGTCTGTGATGTCCGTGTACAGCTCAGAGCGCCCCGTGCGCAGGACGGCGGCCACTCCGGCCGGGTCGTCGGGGTTGTAGGGGTAGCGCTCCTGAACCTCGCGCGCCCACTCGACCTTCGCCGGGTCTACGTGCGCGACGGCGAGGCGCCGCACTTTGCCGTCTTCGCCGAGGATGTCCACGCCGCACCAGTCCGCGACCCAGGGCACGGCGGCGTGCGCGACCGCCTCCAGAGTCCTCTCGTAGTCGAGCGAGGAGGAGAGCAGGGTCGAAGCCTCTGCGAGGAACGTGGCGCGCCGCTCGGCGGCCTGTGCCTCTCCGCGCAGGCGCCGCTGCTCGTCATAGAGTTCGGCGGTGCGGACGGCCGAGGCGGCGAGGTTGGCGAGCGCGGTGGCGACGATCACGTCGGTCTCCGCGAAGCGGCGCGGCTCGCGGTAGTAGAAGACGAGCGTGCCGACGACCTCGCCGTGCGCCCTGAGCGGCAACGTGAGCAGCGAGCCGATGCCCTCACGCCGGTAGGTCTCGCGGCGATATTCGAGCCCAGGCGCCGTATTTACGTCTTCGATGATGAGTGGCCCTTCGGGCGGGCGCATCGCATCTGACGTAACCTCGATGCGGTCGCGCCCGTACTCCTCCGACAGCCCGCTCGACGCCACGACGGCCCAGACGGAATCGGCCGCGGAGTAGCGCCAGATGGCGTAGGCGTCGGCCGCCACCAGCCGGTGCGAGAGGGCGAGGACGGCCGGGAGCACGACCTCCGTCTGCGGCGAGCCGAGCAGACTCGCCGAAGCGTCCACGAGCGTGCGCAGCCTCTCCTCCACGTCGCGCCGGTGTGCCAGCGCCTCCTCCGCCTCGTCGCGCGCGACGCGCGCCTCGTCTAAAAGTCTTTCGCGCTCGGCGGCGGCGCGGACGCGCCCGGTCACGTCGCGCGCGATGCCTTCGACGGCGACGGGCTGGCCGTCGCGGTAGGCGATGCGGGTCGAGACTTCGAGCGTCAGGCGCCGGCCGTCGCGCGCGATGATGTCCACTTCGTAGACGGTGGGCTTTGAAGGGTCGCGCAGCTTCTGCGCCGTCATGCGCCGCGCGAGTTCGAGATGCTCGGGGGCGACGACCTGCGCGATGTTGAGGCCGCCGAGAATCTCCTCGCGCGTGTAGCCGGTGACCACAGAGCAGGCGCGGTTGATGGCGAGGTAGTTCCCTTCGAGGTCGTGCGAGTAGATGATGTCGTTGGCGTTCTCCAGCAGCGAGAGGTAGCGCTCGTCGCCGCGGCGCAACTGCTCCTCGGCCTCCTTCGCCGCGGTCGCGTCGCGCTGCGTGCCCCAGGCGCGGAGCAGTCGGCCGCCTTCGACGACGCCGACGAGGTTGTTGAGGAAGTAGCGCAGCCGCCCCTCGCGGTCGGTCTCGACCGACTCGGCGTCCGTCAGGCGGTAGCCGGCGCGGATGAAGGCACGCAGGTACTCGACGTTGGCGGGGTCTTCGCGGACGAGGAAGTCGCCGAGGCGCGCGCCCGTGATCTCTGCGGCGCGCTCGAAGCCGTACATGCGCGCCATCGCGTCGTTGCACTCGGCGAGATAGCCGCGCCGGTAGCAGAGGTCGATCTGCTCGTCTTCGTGGAGGTCCGTCGGGACGGGCTCCTCCAGCTCGAAGCGCCAGATGCCCTCGGAGCTGTGGGCGATGAAGGCGCGGTACCGCTCCTCGCTCTCGCGCAGCGCCCGCTGTACCTCCTCGGGGGTGTGTGGTCTCTTCAATTCGTCCTGCATCAAGGGGTCGGCTCCGCCTCGTGGCAGATTACCATCTCCGCCGGAGATGGCAAGCGGCCGCCCCGGCGCGGTGCTTGACCTGCGGCGCCGCGGAAGATACTTTACATGCCGTCAGTCCCAACCTTCTGCCCGGGCAGCCGTAAAACCTCGTGACCCAACGCACACTCGCCAACGCCCTCGCGCCCCTGTGGGCGCTGCTGTTCCTCTGCGCCCTCGCGCCCGCGGCGCACGCGCAGGCCGGCGCGCCCGCCACGGGCAAGGAGTTGTACGACCGTCTCAAGGCCGCGACTCTCGCGGGCGGCAGGGCCGAGGCCCGCGGGCTCGTGCTCAAGCGCGACCGCGCGGAGATGACTTTCGACGGCACCTTCTACTTCGCGGCCCCGGTCGAAGGGCGCGTGACGTGCGCCGTCTTCGTCGGCGAGGGCCGCTTCCGCGCCGACGTGCCGCCGAGTGAGTTCGAGCGCGATAACGTCAAGCGCCTGCTCGGCGCCGGCGCCGTCGAGTCCGACTTCAAGACGGCCGTCCTCAAGTTCAGCGACGACACCTTCGACCTCATCGGCCGGGGGCGGCAGGAGGACGCGGCGGCCGACCAGCGCGCCGAGAAGCTGGCGGCGGAGATCGACACGCGCATCCTGAAGGAGACGGGCGCGAACCTCTCGGCGCGCCTCGCGCTCTCGCTCCTGAACGGCGAGCGCCCCGGCTTCTTCTTCGCCCAGTTCGACGGCGGGCGCCGCGGCCGCTTCAACCTCATCCTCGACGGGCAGAACCGCGTCCCCGTCGCCACGTTCGGCATCGACGCCGGGGAGAAGGGGCTCATCTTCAAGGAGGCGGAGAACCCGCGCTACGGCGACGAGGTCTGGATGGCCTTCCACGCGCTCGAAGATTACGAGGGCAACCGCGGCACGTACGCGGACGCCAACGACCTCATCGACGCCGTGCGTTACCGCATCGAGGCGGACGTGCGCGACCCCGGGCAGCGGCTCGGCCTCGTCGTGCGGCTCTCGGCGCGTGCGCGCGCGGCCGGACTGCGCGCCGTCCCCTTCATGCTCGGCGAGTCGCTCCCGGAGTTCGAGAGCCTCCGGCAGAAGAAGCAGATACGTCTGAAGACGGCGCGGGTCGGCGGGGCGGAGGCGGCCGCCGTGCAGGAGGATTGGGAGGGCGGGTTGACGGTCTTCCTGCCGCGCCCGACGGGGGCCGCCGGCGAGACGGTCGAGTTCGAGTTCGAGCTGGAAGGCGACTTCATGCGCGGCCACGAACAGATACGCGACTCCTTCTACCCTTACTCGAACGTCGAGTGGTATCCGCGCCACGGCCTCCTCGACCGGGCGAGCTACGAGCTGACCTTCCGCCATCGCAGGAACCGTCACATCGCGGCCACCGGCGTGCGCCTCTCGGAAGAGCCGGACGCGGGCGACAAGGACGCGACGGTCACGAAGTACGTGATGGAGCCGCCGGTGCCGGCCGCGACCTTCGCCGTCGGCCCCTTCGAGCGCCACACGCAGATGGTGAAGTGGGACAAGGGCGGCGAGCCCATCCCCATCGAGTTCGACTCGCTGCCCGGCAAGTACGCGGCCATCAAGGAGGACTTCATCCTCGCCGAGATGGACAACTCGCTCCGCTACTTCAGCGTGCTCTTCGGCAAGTACCCGTACCCGGTCTTCACCGCCGCCTTCCACCCCTACAACTTCGGGCAGGGGCTCCCGGGCATGCTGATGATTCCGGCCGCCGACAGCGCCGACAAGTGGACGTTCTCCTTCATCGCGCACGAGACCTCGCACCAGTGGTGGGGCGACGTGGTCTCCTGGCGCTCGTACCGCGACCAGTGGCTGAGCGAGGGCTTCGCCGAGTACTCGGGCGCCCTCTACACGGGCTTCCGCCAGAACATGGATGCGCGCGACGACCTCATCAGCCGGATGCGGCGCTCGCTCCGCGACCCGCCCTTCATCGACGGCGGGCTCGGCTCGGGGCGCCTCAACGACGTGGGGCCGATCATCCTCGGCCGCCGTCTGGAGACGACGAAGACGGGCGGGGCCTACGAGGCGCTCATCTACAACAAGGGCGCGCTCGTCCTGCGGATGCTGCACTTCCTCTTCACAGACCCCGGCACGGGCGACGACAAGGCCTTCTTCGAGATGATGGCCGACTTCGTCGCGCGCTACCGCGACCGGAGCGCCTCGACCGACGACTTTCGCGACGTGGCCAACGAGCACTTCGCGCGCACGCCGGTCGCGCGGCAGTACCGGATGCGCGACCTCAACTGGTTCTTCAGGCAGTGGGTCTACCAGACGGGGCTGCCGTCCTACCGGGCCGAGTACAGCGTGGAGGAGGGGCCGGGCGGGCAGGCGTTGCTCAAGGGGCAGGTCTTGCAGGAGAACGTGCCGGACGACTGGGTGATGCCGCTCCCGCTCTTGCTCAACTTCGGCGGCGACAAGCACGGCGTCGCGACCGTCCTCGCCTACGGGCCGAAGGCGCCTTTTGAGATCAGGCTCCCGTTGAAGCCGAAGAAGGTCGAGCTCGACCCGACGCACTGGGTTCTCTCGGAGAAGACCTCGACCGAAGCGAAGTGAGGCGGCGGCCGGCGCTACTCAGACGCCGCCGAAGAGTCTTTCGTACTCGCCCTTGACGCGGCCGTAGCATTCGCAGGCGCGCCGCTCCATGCCGGGGCGGTCGATGATGCGGATGCTCCCGCGCGTGTAGTCGATGAGCCCGTCGGCGCGGAGCTGGCCCGCGACCTCGGTCACGCCGGGGCGGCGCACGCCGAGCATCGCGGCCAGATACTCCTGCGTCAGGTTCACCTCGTCCGAGCCGACGCCGTCGCTCGACATCAGCAGCCAGCGGCTCGTGCGCGCCTCGACGCGGTGCAGAGCGTTGCAGGCCGCGGACTGCGAGCCGACGACGACGACGGTGTGGACGTAGCGGTTGAGGGTGCGGCGCGCCTCGGCGCTCCGCTCGTACAGCTCCCTCACCTGTTCCGAACGGACGCGCAGCGCCGCGCCCGGAATCTGGCAGAAGGTCGGCATCGTCGTCTGCGTGGCGCCGAGGATGACGGGGATGCCCGACATGCCCTCGCGGCCGATGGTGCCCGACTCGACGGTCGCGCCGTCCTCCATCGTCGTCACCATCGAGAGCAGACAGTTCAGAGGGAAGTAGACGTGTTGTATCGGCTCGTCGGGGGTGATGGCGCAGAAGCCGTGGCGGAGCGAGAGCACTTCGGCGTGGCGCCGCAGGGTTTCGAGTTCGGCGGCCGGCAGCAGAGCCAGCAGCCTGTTCCCGGCGAGACGGTCTTGCGTGTCTGACGACATAAGGCGGGTCACTCCTCCCGCCGCGGACGAGGGCGGGTTTTCAACTTGTTCGCATTCGTGTAGATTATTAACACAACCTTCCCCCACCCAAAAAGGCGCATCCCGTACGCACAAGGGGTCAAGACCGATGGCGACGATTCTGTTGATAGAGGAAGATGATGACGCGCGGCCCATCATCCGGGACAACCTGTACCGCGAGGGCTTCGACGTGCTGTTGGCAGTAGACGAGGCGTCTGCGCTCGACTGGCTTGAAGCGGGCGGGGCGCGCGCCGACCTCGTCCTCGTCAACCTCGTCGGCAAGACGACCGGGGAGGCGTTCGAGGCCGCGCGCCGCTTGAAGCAGTCGAGCGCGCTGGACAGCTCGACGCCGGTCGTCGTCATCGCGGAGAAGTACGGCGACCGCCTCGAAGGCACGGACGTGCGCGAGGGCGAGGGCGAGTGGGTGACCTACATGGCAGACTCGACGCAGCTCCACGAGCTGCTCGCGCGCCTCACGGACGGGTGAAGAGGGCTACTGGCCGGCGTCGGCCGTGTCGGCCACCTTCTCCTCGCTGAGGTTCTCGTGGCCGAAGACGGCGCGCCTGACCTGCGCGCTGCGGTGCTCGGCCTCTCGGGCCTTCTCCTCGAAGCGCGCGGCCGCGGCGGCGTCCGACTCGCGGACGTGCTCGGCCATGTGGCGCATCAGCATCGCGCTCTCGTCGATGGAGCGGATGGCGCTCCACATGGTCTCCTCGACCGACTCGGTCAGCTCCGCCAGCAGGCTGTCGGCGGAGTAGGCGTGGCCGGTGTGGCAGCGGTAGCGTGTGCGCCCGTTCTCCTTCAGTTGGAGGAGCGTGCCGTGGCACTCGGGGCAGGTGAAGATTGAGGGCGAGCCCAGCCGCGTCACGCCCGATTCGAGAGCGTTCTCCTCCCGGGCGATTTTCACCTCGATGTTCAGCTCTTCCGGCACCTCGTAACCTCCCTCCTCGGCGATGGTCTTGCTCGCGAGTCGCGCCAGCACGGCCGGCATCTCCGCCAAAGGCAGCTTGTAGTCCACCTCCACCTGATCGAGCGCGTTCAGCGGCATGGAGGGCATGTACGCCTCCTCCGGGTCTTGCACGAGGGCCACGCCGCCGAGCCGCTTGACCGCCCACAGCCCCGAAATCCCGTCGTCCAGCCCCCCCGTCAGGATGACCCCCGTGACGCGCGGCCCGTAGACGGCCGCGGCCGAGCGGAAGAGCGGGTCGATGGCGGGGCGGAAGCGGTTCTCCTTCGGCCCGCGCGTCAGCCGGATCAAGCCCGGCTCAAGCAGCATGTGCATGTCGGGCGGCGCGACGTAGACGTGGCCCGGACGGATGCGCTCGCGGTTCGAGGCGTGGGCGGCGGGCAGCGGCCCCGCGCGGTCGAGTATCTGCGCCAGCACGCCCGGCGAGTCCGGCGCCGTGTGCATGACGACGAAGACCGAGCCGGAGTAGTCCGCGGGCAGCCCACCCACGAGCGCCCTCAGCGCCTCGACGCCCCCGGCCGAAGTCCCCACGACGACGATGTCTCTCCCTGCCATTCGGGCCCCCAAGGCGGGGGCGCGGCCTCCGGGCCCGCCCCCCCTTAATCCACAAGCTTTCAAAAGCGATGGTCGAATAATACTCCGCCTCCTCCGTGTTTGACCACACACCCCGGCGCGACGCGCGCGACCGGACGCGTTATACTAAACGCGTTCAGCCGGTACGGATGTCCGTGGAGAGACAGACGAGGGCCGCGTGCGCGTGCCCCCGGCCCGGAAACCCCGCCCTCAGTACTTCAAGTCGAAAGGCATTCATGAGCAGCACCACAGACGGTGACGCCTTCCCGGGGCACGCGCCGGACGACGGCTTTATGCTCGTCGCGCTCGGCGCCTCGGCCGGCGGCATCCGCGCCTTCAAGGAGTTCTTCACCCACGCGCCCGAGCGGAGCGGGATGGCCTACGTCGTCATCCTCCACCTCTCGCCGGAGCACGAGAGCCACCTGGCCGAGGTCTTGCAGTCCAGCACGCGGATGCCCGTCACGCAGGTGACCGAGTCGGTCAAGGTCGAGCCCGACCACGTCTACGTCATCCCGCCGAACAAGAGCCTCTCGGTGCTGGACGGCTCGCTCGTCCTCTCGGAGGTGACGCGCGCCGAGGAGCGGCGCGCGCCGGTGGACATCTTCTTCCGCACGCTGGCCGAGACGCACGGCCCGCGCGCCGCCTGCGTGGTGCTCTCGGGCACGGGCGCGGACGGCTCGATGGGGCTCAAGCGCGTGAAGGAGAACGGCGGCGTCGCCATCGTGCAGAACCCGTCCGAGGCCGAGTACCCGGACATGCCGCGCAGCTCCATCGCGACGGGGCTGGTGGACATGGTGCTCCCCGTGGCCGAGATGCCGGCGCGCCTCGTCAGCTACCGCGACAAGCTCAAGCGCATCTCGGAGAACGGCGGGGCCGAGGAGGAAGAGGATGATGATGGGAGTTCGGCCGAGCCCGCCGCGAAGGACGGGCGCGAGGCCGAGGATCAGGCGCTGGCCGCCATCATCACGCAGCTCCGGCTCCGGACGGGGCACGACTTCACCAGCTACAAGCGCCCGACCGTGCGCCGCCGCATCGAGCGGCGGATGACCGTCACGCAGGCGGCCGACCTCGGCGAGTACGCGCTCTACCTCCGCGAGCACCCGGAGGAGGCGCGCGCGCTCCTCAAAGACCTGCTCATCAGCGTGACGAACTTCTTCCGCGACCACAACGCCTTCCTCTCGCTGGAGCGGAACTTCATCCCGCGGCTCTTCGAGAACAAGGGGCCGGGCAGCCACGTCCGCGTCTGGGTGGCGGGCTGCGCCACGGGCGAGGAGGCATACTCGCTGGCGATGCTGCTCGCCGAGTACGCCGAGACGCTCGCCTCGCCGCCCTCCATCCAGGTCTTCGCCTCGGACATCGACGAGGAGGCCGTCCAGTCGGCGCGCGCCGGCTTCTACACCATCAACGACGCGGCCGACGTGTCGCCGGAGCGGCTGCGCCGCTTCTTCACCAAGGTGCGCGACGGCTACAGCGTCCGGCGCGAGCTGCGCGAGCTGGTGCTCTTCGCCCAGCACAACCTGCTCAAAGACCCGCCCTTCTCCCACATCGACCTCGTCACCTGCCGCAACCTCCTCATCTACCTCAACCGCTCGGGGCAGGAGCGGGCGGTGAACACCTTCCACTTCGCCCTCAACCCCGGCGGCTACCTCTTCCTCGGCGGCTCCGAGACGGCCGGCGACTACTCGGACCTCTTCGTGACCGCGGACAAGGAGAGCCACATCTTCCAGGCGCGTGTGGCCGCCCCGTCCATCCCGGTCCGGCTGCTGCCCGCCGCGCCTTCGCATCTCCCGGAGATGCGCCTGCTGCCGGCGCGCGACGAGTCCGCGCAGGAGCAGCGGGCGCACGAGCGGCTCGCCTACCTCGACCTCCACCGCCGGCTGCTGGAGGTCTACGCGCCGCCGTCGGTGCTCGTCAACTCCGAGTTCGAGATCGTCCACCTCTCGGACTCGGCCGGACGCTACCTACAGCTCCCCGGCGGCGAGCCTTCGCACAACCTGCTCACGGTCGCGCGCCCCGAGCTGCGGCTCGACCTGCACGCCGCCCTCCTCCACGCCGCGCAGCACCAGCAGTCCGTCGAGCTGCCGCCCGTGCGGCTGCTGGTCGGCGGCAACGCCGAGACGGTGAGGCCGGTCGTCCGCCCCGTCGCGGGCTGGCAGGACACGGCGCGCGGGTTCTTCCTCGTCGTCTTCGAGCGGGCGGGCGAGGAGGCCGCCGCAGCGGAGACAGTCCCCCTCTCCGCCGACCCGGGGGCGCAGAGGCTCGGGGAGGAGCTGGGGCACATCAGGGCGCAGCTGCGCTCGACCGTCGAGCAGTCCGAGGTGCAGCACGAGGAGCTGCGCGCCTCGAACGAAGAGTTGCAGGCGATGAACGAGGAGCTGCGCTCGACGGCCGAGGAGCTGGAGACCTCGAAGGAGGAGTTGCAGTCGGCCAACGAGGAGCTGACGACCATCAACCAGGAGCTGAAGATCAAGATCGAGGAGCTGAGCCAGTCGAACAACGACCTCCAGAACCTGATGAACGCGACCGACATCGGCACGGTCTTCCTCGACCGCTCGCTGCGCGTAAAGCTCTTCACGCCGCGCGCCCGCGACCTCTTCAACTTCATCCAGAGCGACATCGGCCGCCCGCTCTCCGACATCACCGACAACATCCGCGACTTCGAGCTGACGGCCGACGCCGAGCACGTGCTCTCGACGCTGCGCACGGTCGAGCGCGACGTGCAGACGCGCGACGGGCGCTGGTACCTGATGCGCGTCCTGCCCTACCGCACCGAGGAGGATCGCATCGACGGCGTCGTCGTCACCTTCCTCGACGTGAGCGCGCACAAGCAGGCCGAGGACGAGCTGCGCCAGGCCGAGGAGCGCCTGCGCCTCCTCATCGAGCACGTCGAAGACTACGCCATCTTCTCCGTCACCCCTCAGAACCGAGTCTCCTACTGGAACACCGGCGCCGAGCGGGTCTTCGGCTTCGCCGACGCGGAGATTATGGGCCAGCCCATCGATGTCATCTTCACCCCGGAAGACCGCGCGGCCGGCGTCCCCAGGGCGGAACTGACCGAGGCGCACACGGCCGGACGCGCGGCCGACGAGCGCTGGCACATCCGCAAAGACGGCAAGCGCTTCTACGCGAGCGGCGTGGTGCGCCCCGTCATGAGCGGCGGTATGCTCCAGGGCTTCGTCAAGGTGGCGCGCGACCTCACGGCCGAGCGCGGCGCCGCCGAGGAACTCCGCAGCGCCCACGACAGTCTGGAGCGGCGCGTCGTCGAGCGGACGGGCGAGCTGCGCGACACCGTCGAGGCGATGCTCCTCGAAGTGAAGGAGCGCCGCACCGCCGAGGAGCACGCCCGCAACCTCGTCGGCCAGCTCGTCACCGCGCAGGAGGACGAGCGCCGCCGCATCTCGCGCGACCTCCACGACCTGCTCGGGCAGCACTTGACGGCCATCCGGCTCAAGCTGGCCGCGCTCAAGGACGCCTGCGGCGACCACGCAGAGCTGTGCGCGCAGGTCGAGGCCGTGCTGAAGCTGGCCGAGCGCGTGGACTCCGAGGTGGACTTCCTCGCCTGGGAGCTGCGCCCGACCGCGCTCGACGACCTCGGACTCGGCTCGGCGCTCGCCAACTACGTCGAGGAGTGGTCGAAGCATTACAATGTCCCGGCCGAGGTGCAGCTCACGGGGTTCAACTCCGGCAGCCTCCGGCTCCCGCCGCAGACCGAGACCTGCCTCTACCGCATCACGCAGGAGGCGCTCAACAACGTCGGCAAGTACGCGCAGGCCGCGCGCGTCGCCGTCGTCCTCGAACGGCGCGGCCCGGAGGCCGTGCTCGTCGTCGAGGACGACGGCGTCGGCTTCGACCCCGTGGAGAAGATGGCGGCCGTCACCAGCCTCGGGCTCATCGGGATGCGCGAGCGCGCGGGGCTCGTCGGCGGCTCGCTCGAAATCGAGTCGTCCCCGGGCGGCGGGACGACCGTCTACGCGCGCGTGCCCGTCGTCATGCCGGAAGGGGGGTCGCTTGGATAAGATTCGCGTCCTGCTCGCAGAAGACCACCGGATGGTGCGCGAGGGCGTCAAGGTCATCCTCGGCGCGCAGCCAGACATCGAAGTGGTCGGCGAGGCCGGCGACGGCCGCGCGGCGCTCCGCCTCGCGAAGGAGCTGACGCCCGACGTGGTCTTGATGGACGTGACGATGCCCGAGCTGAACGGGCTCAAGGCGGCGGAGAGGCTGCGCGAGGACTGCCCCGGCGTGCGCGTCGTCGCGCTCACGCGCCACACCGAACGGGGCTACATGCAGCAGCTCCTACAGGCCGGCGCGGCCGGCTACGTGCTCAAGCAGAGCGACCCGTCCGTGCTGCTCCAGGCCGTGCGCGCGGTGGCCGCGGGCGGCAACTACCTCGACCCGTCCATCGCGGGCAAGGCGCTCTCGGGCTTCCTCGGGCGGCGGGGCGAGCCCGCCGGGGACATCACCCTCTCCGAGCGCGAGACGGAGGTGCTGCGCCTCATCGCCCTCGGCTACAGCTACAAGGAGATCGCCGCACACCTCTCCCTCAGCGTCAAGACCGTCGAGGCGCACAAGGCCAACGCCATGCGCAAGCTCGACCTGAACGGCCGCATCGACATCGTCCGCTACGCCATGCTCCGGGGCTGGCTGCAAGACACCTGACCGGCGCCGTGCGCTCAGATAATCTGAAGACTGTGCACAAATGGGCCGCGGAGCGGCGTCTGAATGTAGCCCGGCCTTGAAAGGCCGGGCTCAACTCAGGCGCCGCTCCGCGGCGGATTTATAGCGGCTTGCGCTTGAGTGCGACCGCGGATGAGTCAGTACCGCCTGCGGTAGC
>JBJMGP010000147.1:0-9131 GCA_045807865.1 Pyrinomonadaceae bacterium | reverse complement strand
GCCCCGCGTCGGGCGCCCGCGGCGACGCCAAGGCCAGCGCCGCCGCGCGCTAGCTAAGCGATTTTCGTTTTAAGAGAAACGGTTTCTGTTTCACAGACAAGGGGGCCGGCCGGGGCAGGGGACTCTGACGAGTCGCAACTCGCCCGCGCCGGCCTCTCGATTTCAGCGGGCGTAAAATTTTTCGGGGGTCTGCGAATTAAAGCGAACCCATCCGCCCGGGCGGTGTCTAAATAGTTGAACGTGAAGAGGCGTGGGGAGCACGATTCGGCCATTTTGCGCTTGACTTCGCCGCGGATTGCGACATAGACTGAGCGCGTTGCTGGCCAATCGAATATTTTAAGAACGCGCCCGTCTCGCCGGCAGTGTGAGGCGGACGTCTGGTCTCTAGCGGTTCGTGTCCGGGGGCCGGCCCGACCGTTTCATTCCCTGTCTGGCTCTCGCGTCGAAGGAGAGGCCGCCGCGTGTCGCGCGGCCTGAGGCGCGCGGCCATTCCCGTTCCCCTAAGGCAAAAAAGCGGTTAATCAGGCGGGCGCTTTTTGAGAGAAATCGTCTTAGAATCACAACTCTCTTTTCAGAGGCGCGTGATTAAATGAGTCTAAGAATACCCTGATCCACCTGGCACCGGAAAGGGAGGATAGACGAGATGTTCGACACGCTGGTTGAGTCCGGCTCGCACACAGACGACCTCGCGAGGAAGGGCTCCTTTTTCCTGGGCACGATGGTGCTCTACGGGGTGGTGCTCACGGCCGTCGCGGTCTTGAGCATCTACCTCTACAACGACTCGATCCCCGACCCGAGTCTGGAGCTGCTGACGCTGGTGGCGCCCGTGCCGATGGCACAGGACGACACGCCGAAGGCCGCCGAAGAGCCCAAGCCCGCGGCCAAGCAGGAGCCGACCGTCGCGATGGTGAAGGACATGGCCGTCATCGCTCCGGTCACCAAGACTAACGAGATCGCCCCGCCCACGGCCAAGGTCGTCGCCACCAACAAGACGCTGAACGTGCTGGTCGGCGACCGCGACGTCGGCGACGTGAACAACGTCCCCACCGGTCCGGTCGGCGTGGTCGGCGGCACCGGCGGCGGCGGCTCCGGCAGCGGCGGCGCGCCGAAGGTCGAGGTGAGCGACGAGCCGCCTCCGCCACCGCCGGCACCGACCCCGCCCCCCAAGCCGAAGACCATCGTCTCGGGCGGCGTCCTGAACGGCAAGGCCATCTCGAAGCCGCAGCCCACCTACCCGCCGATTGCGAAGGCGGCGCGCGCCGCGGGGACGGTGACCGTGCAGATCGTGGTTGACGAGTCGGGCAGGGTCATCTCGGCCTCGGCCGTCTCGGGCCACCCGCTCTTGCAGCAGGCGGCGGTGGCGGCCGCGCGGCAGGCCCGGTTCTCGCCGACGCTACTCTCGGGTCAGCCCGTGAAGGTCTCGGGCGTCATCACTTACAACTTCGTGCTTCAGTAAGACGGGGCGCGGGGCGCGACCTGCGGGGCGGCGGCGCGGGCGAGTTTTCTCAAGTCCGCGCGGCTCCCCGCGGGTCGCTCGCGCCCCTTCCGAACGGGGAAGCGCATCCGCCATCAGAAACGAAAACCTTTGGAGGATTTCTACCGTGACTATTCTGTTGAGCATTCTCGGGAGCAAGGCTCTCGGCTTCTTCGCCTTCCTCTTCCAGGAGGCCGCTAAGGGGCAGGAAGACCTGAAGAGCGCCTTCACCATCACCGAGATGGTGAAGAACCTCGGGTGGGTGGCGCTGACCGTCATCATCATCCTGCTGATCATGTCGATGTACTCCATCGCGATCATGGTCGAGCGCTTCCTGACCTACTCGGCCGCCAAGAAGCAGTCGCGCGAGTTCGCCCCGCGCGTCGCGCAGGCGCTCAAGAACGACCGCATCGAAGAGGCCATCAACATCAGCGACAAGCACAAGAAGTCGCACCTCGCGATGGTCGTCAACGCCGGCCTCCAGGAGTTCCGCGCGCACGACGGCTCGACCGACATCTCGGGCGACGAGGTCGAGGCCAGCAAGCGGGCGCTCCAGCGCGCCATCGCCATCAAGTCGGCCGAGTTCAAGCGCGGCCTCTCGGGCCTCGCCACCATCGGCTCGACCGCCCCGTTCGTGGGCCTCTTCGGCACGGTGTTCGGCATCATCAATGCGTTCACCGGCATGAAGTCGGCCGAGTCGGCCGGCATCGGCGCCGTCGCGGGCGGCATCGCCGAGGCGCTGCTGACGACCGCGCTCGGGCTCGCCGTGGCGGTGCCCGCCGTGTGGCTCTTCAACTACTTCACCGGCAAGGTGGACGGGTTCATCATCGAGATGGACAACTCGGCCTCCGAGCTGATCGACTACTTCCTGAAGAACCGCACGCGGCAGCTCAGGTCGTAGTCCGAACATCGTTTAGTCACGGGCGCGTCCCGGCGTGAGCGCCCCGGCCCCTTCGGCGGGCCGGGGCGCGCGCCGCACGCGGCGCCCGTTCGAGCCCCGCGCACGGCGGGCCACGGGAGTATAGCTATGGGCATGTCATCGGGAGGGGGCGGCGGCTTCACCTCCGACATTAACGTCACGCCGATGGTGGACATCATGCTGGTGCTGCTGATCATCTTCATGGTCATCACGCCTTTCCTCCAGCAGGGCGTCTCGGTCGCGCTCCCGCGCGACATGAACAACCCGGACGAGGACCCGGCCATCATCAAAGAGAGTTCGGTCGTCGTCGCCATCACCAAGGACGGCGACATCTACATCGGCAAGAAGAAGGTGGACAAGGACACGCTCAAGACCGAGATCGACACGAAGATGGCGGGCAAGGTCGATACCGAGCGCATCGTCTACCTGCGCAGCGACGTCGAGGCGAACTACGGCTCGGTCGTCGACACCATCAACCTGATCCGCGACGCCGGCATCGACCAGATCGGCCTGGTCGCCGACAAGAGAAAAGGCCCAGGCGCTGCCCCGGCGGCCCCTGCGCCGGCTTCGTAGGCACGCGAGTCACAACGCTGGCCGCGCCCGCCGCCTCGGGGGTTGAGCGCGCGGCCCACGGAGGAGTCGAACTTATGGGTATGAGTGCAGGCGGCGGTGGCGGGGCACAGCCGAGCATCAACGTCACGCCGCTCATCGACATCCTGCTGGTGCTGCTGATCATCTTCATGGTCATCACGCCTTTGAAGCCGGCGCGCTTTAAGACCCTCGTGCCCCAGCGCAGCGAGGAGTTGAACGCGCAGGCCAAGCAGAGCCCCTTGACGCTCATCGTCAATATCAAGAAGGACCTCGGGGTCGAGTTGGTCATGGGCGGCAACAAGGTGACGGACGGTTCGGTCAACGACCCGGGCAACATCGGGACGGCGCTGTCGGCCGAGTTTAAAAAGCGCAAAGAGGGCGGAGTCTGGAAGGAGGGCTTCCAGGGGCGCACCGACCTGCCGCCCGACGAGCGCATCGAGAAGACGGTCTTCATCAAGGCGCCCGAGACCTTCAAGTACGGCGATGTCGTGAAGGTCATCGACACCGTCAAGGGCTCGGGGGCGAACCCGGTCGGCCTCCAGACGGAGGCTTTGGAGCAGTAGCGGGAGGCACGCACAGACGCTGCCGCCGCCACCCGCCCTCCGGCGGGGAGAGCGCGGCGGGGGCGTCTTCGCGCGTGGCCGCCCCGGCGAGGAAGGCCCCCTTCACCCAGTTGAGCTTCAGACCATGGCCCGGAGCAATCATCCAATGAAACTCTCTCGAACAAGCATCGCCGCCCTGCTCTTTGCGCTCGTGGCCGTCTCGGGCGGGTGCACGCTGGTCAACCGCGTGCGCGCCAAGAATGCGCTGAACGAGGGCGCGCGCGCCTACAAAGACGGGCGCTTCCCCGACGCGGAAGAGAAGTTCCGTACCGCCTACGAACTCGACCCGACGCAGAAGAACGCGCCGGTCTTCATCGCCCGCGCCATCCAGCAGCAGTACAAGCCTGGCGTCCAGACGCCCGAAAACCTCGCCATCGGCGAGAGGGCGGTCGCCGAGTACCAGAAGATCCTGGACCGGGAGCCCGGCAACGAGGACGCCTACAAGGCCATCGTCTTCCTCTACGGCCAGATGAAGCGGGACGAGAAGGTCAACGAGATGCTCGCCACGCGCGCCCAGAACGGCCCGACCCCGAAGGCGAAGGCCGAGGCCCTGACGATCCTGGCGAGCAAGCAGTGGCAGTGCGCCTACGACATCACCGAGCAGAAAGAGAACAAGGTCACCGAGAACAGGCCGGACAAGATTCTCGTCCACTATAGGAAGCCCGCCAACCAGGCCGACTTCGACAAGGCGCAGCAGTGCACGACCGAGGGACTGAAGCTCGCCGAGCAGGCCACCTCGGTTGATCCCGAAAACCCGAACGCCTGGTCGTACAAGACCAACCTCCTGCGCGAGAAGTCGAAGCTGGCCGAGATGGCCGGCGACGCCACGGCCAAGGCCGACTTCGACAAGCAGTACGACGCGGCGCTGGAGACGCAGAAGCGGCTGGGCGCCGCGGACGCCAAGCGCAAGGAGGCCGAGGAGGCCGCCAAGTCGCCGACGCCCCCCGCCAGCTAAACTCCGAGGGGCCGACCCGGCGCCCGCCGGGCGGCGCGGACATGACCTTTCTTCCTCCGGGTGATGCCTGACTTCACGTCGGGCATCACCTGTTTCTATAATGGCTGTTAGCTTTTGGCTTTTGGCTGTTAGCCAAACCGCCACCGCGGTCGGCCCGGCAAAGAAAAGTCTGTTTCGTTCATCAAACGAAGGCTAAAAGCTAACCGCTCCTAGCCGACGGCTTCTATGATTCGCATCGAGGACATCATCGAGAAGGTAGGGCAGAACCACCCGCAGGCCGACCTGGAAATGCTGCGGCGGGCCTACTTCTTCTCCGCGCTGTACCACAAGGGGCAGACGCGCGCCTCGGGCGAGCCTTACCTCGTGCACCCTTTGGAGGTGGCCAACATCCTCGCCGACATGCGTCTCGACGAGGTCTCGGTCGCCACGGGTCTTCTGCACGACGTGGTCGAGGACACGCTCGTCGAGCCCGAGGTCATCCGCGGCTCGTTCGGCGAGGAGATCGCGCACCTCGTGGACGGCCTCACCAAGCTCGCGCACATCAGCAACCAGTCGCGCGAGGAGCAGCAGGCCGAGAACGTCCGCAAGATGCTGCTGGCGATGGTGGACGACGTGCGCGTCGTCCTCGTCAAGCTGGCCGACCGCCTCCACAACATGCGCACGCTTCAGCACCTCAAGCCGGAGAAGCGCCGCCGCATCGCGCAGGAGACCCTGGACATCTTCGCGCCCATCGCCCACCGCCTCGGCATGGGGCGTCTGCGCAGCGAACTCGAAGACCTCGCCTTCAAGCACCTCCACCCCGAGGAGTACAAGGAGCTGGCCGAGCAGCTTGAGCGCCGCCGGCCCGAGCACGAGGCGTTCCTCAAGTCCGTCACCGAGCGCATCGAGGAGAAGATGCGCGAGGCCGGCGTGCCCTTCATCTCGGTCGAGGGGCGCGTCAAGCGCCTCTACTCCATCTGGAAGAAGCTCAAGCGGCAGAAGATCGAGCTCGACCAGGTCTTCGACCTCATCGCCGCGCGCGTCATCACGCCCGACGACGAGACGCGCCACTGCTACGGCGCCCTCGGCGTCGTCCACACGCTCTGGCAGCCCATCCCCGGCCGCTTTAAGGACTGGATCGCCACGCCGCGCGACAACCTCTACCGGTCGCTCCACACCTCCGTGATGGGCGCCAAGGGGCAGCCCTTCGAGATACAGATTCGCACCGAGGAGATGCACCGCATCGCGGAGGAGGGCGTCGCCGCGCACTGGAAATACAAGGAGGGGCGCCGGGGCGCGCACGACGACGACGAGGCTTTCCAGTGGCTGCGCTCGCTCGTCGAGTGGTCGCAGGAGGTCAAGGACTCGCGCGACTTCCTCGAATCCCTCAAGCTCGACCTCTACCCGAAGGACGTGTACGCCTTCACGCCGATGGGCAAGGTCATCCAACTCCCGCGCGGCTCCACGCCCATCGACTTCGCCTTCATGATCCACACCGATGTCGGCAACACCTGCTCGGGGGCGCGCATCAACGGGCGCATGGTGCCGCTGCGCACCGCCATCCAGAACGGCGACGTGGTCGAGATTCTCACCTCGCCCAACGCCAAGCCCTCACGCGACTGGCTCAACTTCGTCAAGACCTCGCGCGCGCGCAACCGCGTCCGCCACGCCGTCGCCGAACAGCAGCGCGCCGAGAGCATCGAGTTGGGCCGGAAGCTCTTCGAGAAGGAGGCCGCGCGCTTCAACCTCTCGGCGAAGAAGGTTCTGGCCGACTCGGACGGGAGCCTGAAGCGCATCGCGAACGAGTACGGCTACGGGCGCGTGGACGACCTGCTGGCGGCCGTCGGCTACGGGAAGACCATGCCGCGCAACGTCATCGCCAAATACCTCGGGCCAGAGAAGTTCGCGGAGCTTGAGCAGCGGAAGGAGTCGCCGCTGCGCGGTCGCCTGACCGCGGGCGTGCAGGCCGTCAAGAAGTTCATCCGCCTCGGCGAGGACTCCATCGTCGTGCGCGGCGTGGACGATCTGCTGGTCACGCGCGCCCGCTGCTGCAACCCCGTCCGCGGCGAGGAGATCGTCGGCTACATCACGCGCGGCAAGGGCGTGGCCGTCCACGCGCGCCGCTGCACGAACGTCCGGCAGTTGATGGTCAATCCGGAGCGGGTTGTCGAGGTCGAGTGGGCCGACGCCGGCGCGGGCGAGGCCGCCTATGCCGTCAGGCTCCTCGCCATCACAGAGAACCGGACGGGCATGATCGCCGATGTGACGAACGCCATCAAGGACATCAAGACCAACATCACCGCCTCGAACGCGGCCGTCGCGCCCGACGACCGCGGCCGCATCGAGGTCACGGTCGAGGTCTTCGACCTCAAGCATCTCGACAAGGTCATGTCCTCCATCCGCAAGGTGCCCGGCGTCCTTGACGTCGAGCGCGTCCACGGCGCGGTGTGAAAGAAGCTCTCAGCCCCCAGCCACATTCTCAGGCTTTTTCCGGCCGCAGGGCTACGTCCCGACAGCTTCTACGTTTGCCGTCCGGGGAAGGGGTCTGTTAGAATCTGCAATTTGTTCGCAGCCTTGCGGTAAGAGACTTTCGTGACAGAGAGACGCATCGTCAAAACTGAAGGGGCGCCGGGGGCCATCGGCCCTTATTCGCAGGCGGTCGTGGCGGGCGGGTTCGTCTATGCGTCGGGCCAGATTCCGATTGACCCCGCCACGGGACAGTTCGTCGAGGGCGGCGTCGGCGAGCAGACCGCGCAGGTCTTGCGCAACCTCTCTAAAGTGTTGGAGGCGGCCGGGTCTGGCCTTGCGCGCGTCGTGAAGACGACCGTCTTTCTGGCCGACATGAACGACTTCGCGGCGATGAACGAGGTGTACGCGACCTTCTTCGCGGAGGAGCCGCCGGCGCGTTCGACCGTGCAGGCCGCGCGGCTACCGCGCGACGCGCGCGTCGAGATCGACGTGATTGCGCTCGCGGGCGAGTAGTGACTTAAAGCAGCCTTTGTCCCGCGCGGGCAAACGAAAAGCGGGGGCGCCGCCCATGGGGGGAGGCGCCCGCCGCTCTTGAAAAAGTTCGGGTTTGAAGTCAGGCCGCCTTCGCGACCTTGCCCGCCTTGATGCACGACGTGCAGACCTTCATCCGCACGTTGCCGCCCTGCGGGCGCTGGACGCGGATGGACTGTAGGTTGGGGTCGAAGCGGCGGCGCGTGCGGTTGTTCGCGTGCGAGACGTTGTTTCCGAATTGCGGCCCCTTGCCGCAGACTTCGCATCGTTTAGCCATTACTTTGAAAACCTCCGGACATTAAAAAACCGCGCTCGTCGCCCTGCGGCCCCACGGTCGAATCGGCGGCGCACGTCGGAAACGAAAATTTATAGCAAACGGCCTCGCCGAGCGTCAAGTTGACAGGGGGCGGGCCGCGCGTCCGGACAGCATCTTACCGAGAGTAAGTTTAAGGAGCTTCAGACACAGTGCACAGAGTCTTGAGACAGATCGCAACCCTTGCCCTCTTCGCGGCCTTCGCGCTTGCCCTCGCCGCGTGCGGCCCCAAAGGCGGGAATGGCGACGGCGGCCAGGTGGCCGCCACGGTCAACGGCAAGGAGATCAAGCTTGCCGACGTAGACCGCGTCGTCAACCAGCAGTTGCAGGGCCAGCAGCTCTCGACGCCCGACATGGCCGCCGCGCGCCTCCAGGCGCTCGACAACCTGATCCAGCGCGAGGCGGTCGTCCAGAAGGCGGAGAAGGAGAAGGCCGTCCCGAACGACGACGAGATCACGGCGGCCATCAACGAACAGAAGAAGAACGGGACGGCCGAGGAGTGGCAGAAGTTCCTGGAGCAGAGCAAGCTCACCGAAGAGCAGCTCCGCGAGGAGGCGCGCAAAGACCTCGCCGTCAAGAAGCTTCAGGACAAGCTCTACGGCCAGATCACCATCCGCGATCAGGAGATCGCCGACTTCTTCAACAAGAACCAGACCCGCTTCGTCAACCCGCGTGGCGTCGGACTGGCGGACATCGTGACCGACCCGGGTGACAGCGGCGGTGCTTTCCCGAACGACGCGAAGAGCGAGGCCGAGGCCAAGTCCAAGATCGACAGCCTCTACGCGCAGCTCAAGACGGGCGCCGACTTCGCGACGGTCGCGCGCGCCAACAGCGAAGACCAGAGCCTCGTCCGCGGCGGCGACATCGGGTTCGCCAACGAGGATGCGCTCAGGCAGAACGGCTTCTCGCCGGAGCTGGTCGGCCGCCTCTTCAACACGATGAAGGTCGGCGACATCACCGAGCCCATCCACTTCCCGGACGGCCGCTGGGTCATCTTCAAGCTGACGAACCGGCAGTTGGAGACCAAGCCGCTCACGCTCGAAGACGTGAAGGGGCAGATTCAGCAGGGCCTGACCGAGACGCGGCAGTCGCTGCTCCAGAGCGCGCTCATCCGCAGCGCGATGAGCGAGGCGAAGGTAGTCAACCACCTGGCCGACGACATGCTGAAGGACCCGAACATGCTCGGCGGTAACCAGCCGGTCGCGCCGGGTGCGTCGCCAGCGGCGACGGCGACCCCCGCCGCTTCCGCGACTCCCGCGGCGAGCCCGGCGACGACCGCGAGCCCCGCGGCCGCGCCG
>JBJMGP010000146.1:0-12307 GCA_045807865.1 Pyrinomonadaceae bacterium | reverse complement strand
GAGACACAAGCGCCGACCTCGACCAACTTTGCATCAACACCATCCGCGCACTCTCCCTCGACGCCGTGCAGCGCGCCGAGTCCGGCCACCCCGGCCTGCCCCTGGGCGCCGCGCCGATGGCCTACCTTCTCTGGACGCGCTTCATGCGCCACAACCCGCGCAACCCGAAGTGGCAGGGGCGCGACCGCTTCCTGCTCTCGGCCGGCCACGGCTCGATGCTGCTCTACTCTCTGCTGCACTTGACGGGCTACGACCTCCCGCTCGAAGAGCTGAAGCACTTCCGCCAGTGGGGCTCGCAGACGCCGGGCCACCCCGAGAACATCCTGACGCCGGGCGTCGAGATCACGACCGGCCCGCTGGGCCAGGGCTTCGCCAACGGCGTCGGCATGGCGATGGGCGCCGCGCACCTCGGCGCGAAGTTCAACCGCGAAGGCTTCCCGCTCGTCGATAACTACGTCTACGCCATCGTCTCCGACGGCGACCTGATGGAGGGCGTGGCCGCCGAGGCCGCCTCGCTCGCGGGACATTTAAAACTCGGCAAGCTCATCTACCTCTACGACGACAACCGCGTCACCATCGAGGGCTACACCTCGCTCGCCTACTCCGACGACGTGCCCAAGCGCTTCGACGCCTACGGCTGGCACACCTCGACCGTGGCGGACGGCAACGACCTCGCCGCCATCGAGAAGGCGATCCGCGACGCGCAGGCGGTCACGGACAAGCCCTCGCTCATCTCCGTCAAGACCGTCATCGGCTTCGGCATGCCGACCGCCGGCACGCGCAAGGCTCACTCCGACGCCCCCGGCGCCGAGGCCGTCAAGGAGACCAAGCGCGCTCTGGGCTGGCCCGAGGATAAAGAGTTCTACATCCCCGAAGAGGCGCTCGCGGAGTTCCGCAAGACCGTCGAGCGCGGCGAGCAACAGGAGCGGGAATGGAACGCGCTGGTCGAGCGCTACGCGAGCGAGTTCCCCGAGCAGGGCGAGGCGTGGCGCGTGACGATGAGCGGCGACCTGCCCGAAGACTGGGAGTCGCACCTGCCCACGTTCGAAGGCGCGAAGTCGATTGCGACCCGGCAGGCGAGCGGCGAGGTCATCAACGCGCTCGCGCCGCACCTGCCGACGCTCGTCGGCGGCTCGGCCGACCTCGGCCCCTCGACCAACACGGACATCAAGGACGGCGGCAGCTTCCAGTTCGGCTCCTACGAAGGGCGCATCGTCCACTTCGGCATCCGCGAGCACGGCATGGGCGCGGCGCTCACGGGGATGAGTCTGAACGGCGGGCTGATTCCTTACGGCGCGACCTTCATGTGCTTCTCCGACTACATGAAGCCGGCCATCCGGCTGGCCGCGCTCTCGCACGTGCAGGTCGTCTACGTCTTCACGCACGACTCGATAGGACTCGGCGAAGACGGCCCGACGCACCAACCCGTCGAACAACTCGCGGGCCTGCGCGCCATCCCCAACCTCTACTGCATACGCCCGGCCGACGTGCACGAGACGCGCGAGGCGTGGCGGCTGGCGATACTTCGTCGCCACGCGCCGACCGCGCTCATCCTCACGCGCCAGAAGCTCCCGCTCATCGACCGCGCCGGCGCCTACGCTTCGGCCGAAGGGACGCGCCACGGCGCATACGTCCTCGCCGAAGCAAACGACGCCGAAGGCAACGAGGTGACGCCGCAACTGATCCTGCTCTCGACCGGCTCCGAGGTCTCGCTCTGCCTCGAAGCGCGCGAGACCTTGCAGAAGGAGGGGGTGCCGACGCGCGTCGTCTCGATGCCCTGCTGGGAGCTTTTCGAGGAGCAGAGCGCGGCCTACCGCGACAGCGTCATCCCGCCCAGGGTCAAGGCGCGGCTCGGCGTCGAGGCCGGCGCGAGCCTCGGCTGGCACCGCTGGGTCGGCGACTCCGGCGACCTGGTCTGCCTCGACCGCTTCGGCGCCTCCGCCCCCGGCCCCACGGCGCTGAAAGAACTCGGCTTCAACGTCGATAACGTTCTGTCCCACGCCCGCGCGTTGCTCGGCAGTTAACGTGACTTCTTTGCGAAGCCGTAAGGGCGGGGCTTGTCCCCGCCCTTACTTTTTTAGAAGACGACGTTCAGAGCCGCAGGCATGACTTGGAACTCGGCGGGCGTCTGGCCGCGCACGTCGCCGTCGGCTTCGACGCCGAGCGGGTCGGCAGAGTCCAACGTCTCGACCCGGACGTGTGCGGCGCGTGTGAGTTTGACGTGGGGGCTTTTAATGTGGCCGCCGGTGTGGACGCGGGAGAGTTCGCGCAGCAGGGCGGGGCGGGAGATGTCTGCGACGGCGAGCACGTCGAGGAGGCCGTCGGTCAGGCTCGCACGGGGCGAGAGGTTCATGCCGCCACCGGCATAGGTGCCGTTGACGACGGCGAGCAGGTTGGTACCACACTCCTCCCACACGCGGCCGTCCGCGGTGACGCGCACGCGACGGTCGCGCCAGGCCGCGAGACGCGGCAGTGCCGCGAGCGCGAAGCGCGCCTCACCCGGCAGGCTTCGCACCGCGCGGCCCTGCGCCGCCACGCGCGCCGCCACCTCCGCGCCGATGCCGAGCGTCGCCGCGTTCAGGCAGATCGAACGACGCGCCCCGCCATCCACGCTCCCCAGCATCAAGTCCAACCGCTTCAACGTCTCTTCTTGAGGTGCTTCGCCGCGGCAGTGTCGGATGAGTTTCGAGACCCATACTTCGAGCGGCGCGCGGCGTCCGCCCGACAGGCCGCGCGCGAAGTCGTCGCCCGTCCCCGCGGGCAGCACGGCGAGCGCGGCCGAGGGGTTGACGGCGCGCGGGAGCGAGCCTTCAGATAGTTCGAGACACGACTCGAAGAAGCCGTTGGCCGCCGCGCTCAGTGTGCCGTCGCCGCCGACCGCCGCGACGGTCTCGAAACCGCTTTCAAGTGCAGCGCGCGTGCGCTCCTCCGTCTCGCCCTGGCGTGTAGACTCGTGAGCCTCGAACTCGACGCCCGCCCGCTTGAGGGCTTCGCGCACCTTCGGCCAGGCCATGCGCGCTCGCGCGGCCGTGTGGTTGACGACGACGAATAGTCCGGCTCCACTCATTCGTGCGTCAACTTTAACACGCACGCCGGGCGGGGCGTTTAGTGTTAAGCTCTCGGCATGGACGAGGTGAAGATGCTCGCGGTGAAGATCATCTCGCACGAGGGCGCGGGACGGTTGGAAGTGCGCGAGGTGGAGCGCCCGGTGGCGCGCGCCGACCGTGTGAGGGTGCGCGTGCGCGCGGCGGGTTTGAACCGCGCGGACTTGTTGCAGAAGCGCGGCCGTTACCCCGCGCCGCCGGGTGCGCCCGCCGACATCCCCGGCCTGGAGTTCGCGGGCGAAGTCGATCAGGTGGGCGGGGAGGGGAGTATGTGGCGCTTCGGCCAGCGCGTCTTCGGCATCACGGCCGGCGGGGCGCAGGCCGAATACATCGTCGTGCCGGAAAGCCATCTCGCCGAGATACCGCACGGCCTCTCGTTCGAAGAGGCGGCGGCCGTCCCCGAGGTCTTCATCACGGCGCACGACGCGCTCTTCACGCAGGGTCGCCTGCGCACGGGCGAGAGTGTTCTGATTCACGCGGTCGGCTCGGGCGTGGGCACCGCGGCGGCGCAGCTGGCACGCGCGGCCGGGGCGGGCGCGGTCTACGGCACCGCGCGGACGGCGGAGAAGATAGAGCGCGCGCGGGAGTTCGGGATGGATCAGGGCATGTTGGTCAGTGACGACCCACGCTCGTTCGCCATAGCCGTTCAAAGCTGGACGAAAAGCGAGGGCGTGAACGTCGTGCTCGACCTCGTCGGAGCCTCTTACCTCGACGCGAACCTTGAGGCGCTGGCGCGGCGCGGGCGCCTCCTGCTCATCGGGACGCTCGCCGGCGCGAGCGCGTCGCTCAACTTCCGGCACGTGATGGGGAAGCGCCTGCGCATCATCGGCACGGTGCTGCGCGCGCGCTCCACGGAGGAGAAGGCCGCGGCCGTCCGCCGCTTCGCCGCCGAGGTCGTCCCGCTCTTCACACGCGGACTCGTGCGCCCCGTCCTCGACCAGATCTTCAACCTTCGAGACGTGGACGCCGCTTACGACCGCCTCGAATCGAACGAGACGTTCGGCAAGGTGGTAATACGCGTAAACCGTGAACCGTAAACCGTCACCAGTGAAAAGCTGTTGTTATCTTGTCACGGCTCACGGTTCACGGTTTACGCCTCCTCGCTTGTCTCCTGCCGGGCCATCTGAGAAAATGGGGCTTTCATAAACGAGGCGCCACATGGACGCCGCCCCATCGCCGGTCTTTAAAGAGGAGATAAGAGCATTGAAAGCGGAATTGGATCAGTTAGTCGCCCTGCAAAATGTCGACACGGGCATACGCAGGCTACAGTCCGAACTGGAGTCTATACCCAGAAGGCGCGCCGAGATCGAAAGCGAGTTCGATCAGCGCGCCTTTGAATTTAAGGCGCTACAACAGTCGGGCGAGACCGCGCGCGAGACACGCGCCGCCCTCGACCGCGAGCTGGCCGAGCAGCGCACGCGCATGGAGAAGGCCGAGCGCGACCTGATGGCCTCGAACAACGCGAAGGTCTACGAGGCGGCCATCCGCGAGCGCGACGCCGCGAAGAAGCACATCTCCGAGTTGGAGACGAAAGTCCTCGAACAGATGGAGGCCGCCGAGTCGGCCGAGAAGCAGCTCGTCGAGCGCGAGCCCGAGTTCGCACGCCTGCGCGAAGAGCACGAGGAGCGTCTCCGCGCTTTCGAGGAGCAGACGCGCTCCTGGACTGAAGAGATCGAAGAGCGGCGAAGGGAGCGCGAGCGGATGTTCTCCGCGCTCCCGCCGGGCATTAAGGCCACGTATCAGCGCATCGTCGCGCGCATCCGCGACGGCGTGGCCCTGGCCGAGGTGCGCGGCGGCGCGTGCTCCGCCTGCCGCATGACCCTCCGGCCGCAGTTGATGGCCGAGATCCGCCGCGGCGACGACATCATCACCTGCGACAACTGCAACCGCATCCTCTACTACCAGACCGCCGCGCAGCAGACGCAGCACGGCACGACCGTCTCGGCCACCTGACGCAGATTTAATCGCGGAGACACGGAGACACGGCTTCGGAGACCATAATCTTCAGGCCGTGTCTCCGTGTTTTTGCGGTTAATAGTTTTGAGCGAGCGGCCCGCCGTTTGTAAGGTCATCCGCGCCTGAGTGCGGGACAGACGGTAAAAGGGGGCTTCGAGGGGAATGGCGAGCGCCGAGTATGCAGTCCAACAGAACATCGCGGCCGGGCTTTTGGCCGGAAGCGTTACACGCGACCGGCGGGCGAGATGGTGGCGCCGGACGGGGTCGAAGTCGCGCGGCTTCCGCTACGAGACGGCCGACGGCCGGCGCATAGAGGACGAGGCTGCTCTGGAGCGTATCCGCTCGCTCGTCATCCCGCCGGCCTGGCGCGAGGTGAGAATCTCGCCCTCGCCGCGCGGCAGCTTGCAGGCCATCGGCGTGGACAAGGCCGGGCGCGTCCAGCGCATCTACCACCCCTCTTTCGTCGCGCGGCGCGCGCGGCGCAAGTACCAGAAGATCGAGCGCTTCGGCGAGGCGCTGCCCCTGCTCCGCCGCCGTGCGAACGAGGACATCTTGCGCGAGGGGCTGGGGAAGGAGCGCGTGCTCGCGGTCGTCGTCCGCCTCATTAACGACCTCTACTTCCGCGTCGGCTCGGAGGAGAGTGTGAGGCGGTATCGCACCTACGGCGTGACGACGCTCCGCAACCGCCACCTTGAGATAGAGCCGGGCGGCCGCCTCATCTTCAAGTTCACGGGCAAGCATCACATCAAGCACCGCCGCATCCTCGTAGACGAAGAACTGGCCGCGCTCGTCCGCGACATCAAGGCCATCGGCGGCGCAAAGCTCTTCGAGTACGTCGGCGAGGACGGCAGGATACGCGCCGTCACCCCGCGCGACGTGAACGACTACATCAAGGCCGCGGCCGGCGCGGAATTCTCCGCCAAGGACTTCCGCACGTGGGGCGGGACGCTGCTGGCGGCCGTCGAACTGGCCGAGCTGGGCTGCTGCGAGGACGAGCGTCAGGCGAAGAAGAACGTGGTCGCGGCCGTCAAGCGTGTGGCCGAGCGCCTGGGCAACACGCCGACCGTCTGCCGCTCCTGCTACGTCCACCCCAAGGTGCTCGAAGCCTACGAGCGCGGGCAGTCGATTGAAGAGTTCCGGCCGCGCCGCGCGCGCCGCCTGATACGCCGCGAGCAGCCCGACTACAGCGTCGAAGAGCTGGCGCTGCTCAGGCTCCTGCGGGCGCGCAGGAACGGCAACGGCTCATAGCGCATGAGCTATCTCGGGAGAGAGTTCGACACGGAGACACGGAGACACAGCTGGTTGAGTCATAACTTCAAAGCTGTGTCTCCGTGTCTCCGTGTTTAAGTGCATGCTCATCACGCCCGACTGCGAGTGACTTAATAGTGCTCGCTCGTCTTCTTTCCTTCGGCGCGGTCGCCCTTGCGCTCGGGCTTGCCCTTGCCCCGGCGCCCGCGCTTCAACTCGTCCACGCCCTTGAGCGAGGCGAGCGGCCACAGGCTGTGCTCGATCTCGGCGAGCCCCGCGCCGACGACCGCGGCGACGACCTCCTCCGAAGGCTTGTAGCACGGCGCCGCCTCGTCCAGCGGCACGCGGCCGTCCGTGTTGACGAGGATGCCGGCCTCGCGGTACTCGTCGTCCATCTGCCTCTGCGAGAGCGTGCGGTTGGCCTCGCCGCGCGAGATGCGACGGCCCGCGCCGTGGTTGACCGAGAAGCCGCTCCGCTCCGCCCCCGCGAGCGGGCGGAGGATGTAGCTCCAGTCCTTGTTGCTGCCCGGGATGAGCACGGGGTGTCCCTTCTCTTCCCAGGCGGTGCCCTTCAGGAACGGGTGGCCGGCGGGGAAGGCCCGCGTCGCGCCCTTCCGGTGCACCCACACGTCGCCGAACTCAGGGTGCCACTCCTTCTGCACGAGGTTGTGGCTGATCTCGTAGACCAGCTCCAGCTCCTCGCCGAAGACCTCGCGGAAGGCTTCGGAGACCTGCTCGAAGATGACGAGCCGGTTCAGGATCGCGTAGTTGCCGCCCGCCGCCACCGCGTTCAGGTAGTCGCGGTAGTGCTTCGACTCCGGCGTGAAGTAGCCGAGGTCGATGTCTTTCAGAAGCTCCGGGTGCTCCTCGCGCGCCAGCTCGAAGTAGTTCGTCGCCAGCCCGTGCCCGAACCCGCGGCTCCCCGTGTGCACCTGCACGAAGAGCGTCCCCGTCTGGCTGCTGCGCTGTAGTTCGATGAAGTGATTACCTCCGCCGAGGCTCCCCAACTGGTCGCGCCCACGCTCAGGCCGCCCCTTGCCGCCGTAAGGAATCTGCCAGTCGTCATCGACCGGGATGCGGTGGCGCTCGGCATGGCTGCGGTCGAACGTCGCGCCGTACTTCTCGACGTAATACTCCGCGCCCCCGCGCACGAGGTTCTGGAACTCATCCTCGGAGAGCCGCCCGAGCTTCAAGCTCTTCCCGCCGAACCCCATGTTGACCCGCGCCATCACCGCCCGGTTGAACTCCAACCTCCGCTCCGGCGTCGCCGCCTCGGCTTCAACACTCGACCGCGCCGACATCATCCCGCAGCCGATGTCGTAGCCGACCGGCCCCATGGCGACGGCGCCTTCGGCGGCGTCGGTGATGAGGACGCAGCCGACGGGGACGCCGTAGCCGTAGTGTGCGTCGGGCGTGATGACGACCATGCGCACGCCGTGGAAGCGCGTGGCGTTGACGATCTGGCGGTAGAGAATCTCCTCGGCCGCCTCCAAAAGCTGCGGCGTGAAGAAGAGGCGCACGCGCACGTCGCCCGTGTCCTCGGTCTTCAGTTCATAAAACCCCTCGCCGCTCCAACGCGCGAGGTGCTTCCAGTTGGAAGCATTGACTAATCTCTCGACCGGTTTCAACGCTTTAGAGTCGTTGCTCTGCTTGCTCATGTAACTCCTACCTCGTCCCTTCGGGCTCACTTTGCGACCGCTTGTAAGTCGCAATTGCCAGCTCTCGGAAGGAGACAAAGCAGCATTCCCTTCCGACTTGAGGAGGACATTTGAGGATATGTCATTAGACTTCGAGAAACTGTTTGAGCAGTTCATAAGACACCGGAAGTACGTCAACAACTACTCGGACAATACTATCAGAACCGGAGGCTTTTTATTTCCGCCCTAAACTTCGGTAGAGGCCAAGCGCCCCTTCCTTCATTTGTCCAACGACAACAATATACTCAGGAGTGAATGACTTTTTGAATAACTTAACTCGCGCAAACAGCCTGCCGTCCTCATCGTGCCAAGTCTCTACCATATGATCCGTGTTCATGTGCTTGGAGTCATAATAAGTCTCTTGTTTTCCGTCGCTGCCAACCCATTGCAGAATGTCATTTTTTGTTCCCAAGATAGCAGGGACTACATACGCCTCAGCAATAGCACTTAAGCCATATGTCCAAATAGTAGTGCAATAGGCAATCTTTGCAATTATGCGGAGGAACCCAAAAATATCTATGTGGAAATCTACGCCTATATCATCGGCGTTGTACTTCTGTTTTAAGTATTCAATATGCTCCAAGGGTCGAATGAAGAATGGCTTGATTTGACATTCCCCATGCTTCAAACCTTGAGCGTGTCGTAAGGTAGCGTATTCTCCCGGCGGGCCAATCTCAACCATCGGGACCGCCGAGTAATGAGCCTCTACCGGGACATTGGTTATTGTTTCTTCCCCGTTTTTTATGAACTTCATGGGGAATTCTGTCGGGCGCTTTTTCTTGCTTCGTTTTGATTTCATATTCCAGGCAGTTCGTACAGGAAGCATTGAATCTCTAGCATAGCCTCCCTCAAATTGGCTGGTTATCCTTCCGCAATCCCCACAGCTACCCTTATCTAATAACCGCACCCCATTTAAGGACTCAGGAATACAGTGTTCATCGTGTAGGTTTTCTGTCGAGCCGCAATATATGCACTTGCCCACGAATTTATGGACTTTATGAACTGCAATATCACCACGAGTCATGGAACGGTTCCTTTTTTGGGCCTTAAGCGGAGAGGGCGGCGGCTATCTCGGCCGCGAGGTCGTCCGCGCCGGACTCCTCCGCTACGGAGACGCGGAAGTCTGCTTGGCGGTAGGCCGCGAGTCTTTCGGCGTAGAGCCGCCGGGCGCGCTCGATGTCGCGCGCGAAGGGGCGCGAGTCGCGGCCGCCCTGATCCTCGATGCGCCGGAGACACAGCTCGAACGGCGCGTCGAGCCAGACCGAGAGGCAGCCGTGCTCTGCGACCAGCGAGCGGTTGCGCGCGAGCGTCCAGGCCCCTCCGCCGGTGGCGACGACGCGCGCCGAACCCTCTTCGAGCACGCGACGCAGAGCGCGCGTCTCCGACTCGCGGAAGGACTCTTCGCCCTCTGCATCGATCAGCTCACGCGGGCCGCGACCCTCGAACTCCCTGACCGCGTCGTCGAGGTCGATGAACGTCTCGCCCAGGATGCGCGCGAGCGCGCGGCCGACGGTCGTCTTGCCCGCACCCATGAAGCCCGTGATGACGACGCGCCCCCGGCTCATCGCTCGGTCAGAGATTCGAGCAGGGGGAAGAACTCGGGGAAGGAGACGGCGACGCACTCCTCCGCGCCCTCGATCAACGTCTCGCCCTCGGCGGCGAGCCCCGCGACGGCGAAGGCCATCGCGATGCGGTGGTCGCCGTAGGACTGCAAGCGCGCGCCGCGCAGCCGCACAGGCCCTTCGACGCGCAGCCCGTCCTCGAACTCCTCGACCCGCGCGCCCATCGCGCGCAGGTTGGCGACCGTCGTCGCGATGCGGTCGGACTCCTTCACGCGCAGCTCGCGCGCGTCGCGTATCTCCAACCCGCCCTCGACGCACGTGCCGACGACCGCCAGCACGGGCAGCTCGTCGATAAGTTGCGCCACGGCCGCGCCGCGGATGACGTTTGCGCCGGGTGTCAGAGGCTTGAGTCCGCCATCGCCCCGCACGCTGATGAGGCCGGTCGGCTCGTTGGAGCTCTCGCGCTCGTCCTCGACCGACAGTGCAACCCCAAGCCGGCGCAGCGCGTCGAGCACGGCCGCGCGCGTCGGGTTCAGTCCGACCCCTTCGAGTTCGAGCCGTGAGCCCGGCAGCAGCGCGGCGGCGGCGACGGGGAAGGCCGCCGAGGAGATGTCGCCCGGCACCGTCAGGTTGCGCGCCGTCAGGCGCGAGCCGCCTTCGACCGAGACGACGACGTGGCCGGCTTCATCTGCTTCATCCGTAGACTCTTCCGTCCAGACCTCCACGCCGAACCAGCGGAGCATGCGCTCGGTGTGGTCGCGCGTCTGCGTGAGCGGCTCGACGACCTCCGTGCGACCCTCCGCGCCGAGCCCGGCGAGCAGGACGCACGACTTGACCTGCGCGCTGGCGACCGGCATCTCGTAGCGCACCGCGCGCAGGGGCCTCTGCCCCTCGATTGTCAGCGGCGCGTGCCCGTCCACGGCCGACAGCCGCGCGCCCATCTTTGCGAGCGGCTCCATCACGCGCCGCATCGGCCGCCCGCTCAGGGACTCGTCGCCCGTGAGCACGGACGCGAACGGCTGCGCCGCGAGCACGCCCGCCAGCAGGCGCATCGTCGTGCCCGAGTTGCCGCAGTCGAGTTCGGACGCGGGGGCTTGAAAGCGCTGACGCCCGTCCACATCCCCCACGCCCTCGACGCGGACGGTCGCGCCGTCGCGCTCGACGACTACGCCGAGGCGGCGCAGACATTCGAGCGTCGAGGAGCAGTCTACGCTCGAAGCGAAGTTGGTGATCGTGGTGCTCCCGCGCGCGAGCGCCGCCAGCATCGCCGCGCGGTGCGAGACGGACTTGTCGCCGGGGACGCGCGCGCGCCCGCGCAGGCGCCCGGCCGGTCGGATTCTCATGCGGACAATGGTAGCAAAAGCAGTAGACAGTAGACAGTAGACAGTAGGCTTCGCCAGGCGGACGTTGAGAATGACCAGCGCCGGGTTCGACTGATGAAGGATTTTTTACTGACTACTGACTACCGGCTACTGTCTACTGCTTTTCTTGACAGGCGCGAGGCGGGCATGTTAAACCGTGCAGGCTTCCTGTCGAGCTTTCAAGCGAGTAACTTTAGAGCCGCGCCCGCACGGCCGTTGGCTTGGTGCTTCCGGGGCGGCCGATTGTTGAGCCTGTGACCGAAGAGACCGTCGAACTCAAGCTGCCGAGCCGCATCGAGGCCATCGGCGAGGCGGCGGCGTCCGTCGCGGACGCCGCGCGGCGCTTGGGCTTCGCCGAGGACACGCTGTTCGGCATCGACCTGGCCGTGCGCGAGGCCGTCACCAACGCCGTCCTGCACGGCAACCGGCAGGACGAGAACCTCCCCGTCGAGATAGGGATGGCCGGCACCGACGAAGGGCTCACCGTGACCGTGCGCGACCGCGGCGAGGGCTTCGACCCGTCGCACCTGCCCGACCCGACGGCCGAGGAGAACATTCTCAAAGCTTCCGGGCGTGGTATCCTCTTCATGCGCACCTTCATGGACGAAGTCGCCTGGGAGCGCCCCGCCGGGGGCGGCACCCTGGTGCGAATGATTAAGAAGAAATAGTAGACAGTAGTCAGTAGTCAGTAGTCAGTAGGCGCTTCGCGCCGTGGCCATTGACGTTGTAACCCTGACTGCCGGCAGAAGGCGCTCTTCTACTGTCTACCTACTGCTATCTACTGACTACCTGATTCCAAGGAGATTTCCCGCAATGGCTGAACTGAACATCCGCGAGCGCCAGGCAGGGGACGTGACGATCCTCGACCTCGAAGGAAAGATCACCATCGGCGAGGGCAACGTCGCCCTGCGCAGCGCCATCCGCCGCCTCGTCAGCGAAGGGAAGAAGAAGGTGCTGCTCAACCTGTCGGGCGTCAGCTACATGGATTCGAGCGGCATCGGCGAGCTGGTCTCCAGCCACACCACCATCAGCCGCGAGAAGGGCCAGCTCAAGATGCTCGGCCTCGGCGAGAAGATCAAGGAGCTGCTCGTCATCACCAAGCTCCTCACGGTCTTCGACACCTACCAGACTGAGCCCGAGGCGCTCAACAGCTTCCAGTAAGCGTAAACCGTGAAGAGCTGTGAACGGCGAACCGTAAACCGTGACAAGTAAGAGCAGTTCCTATCTTGTCACGGTTTACGGTTCACCGTTCACGGCCTTCCTCCCCTTCCGACCCGGCGAGGCGCCTTCTACCCGCGCGACTTCGTCAACAGGCGTTTGTTCGGCGGCCGCCTGCCCTGTTACCCTTAAACTTCTGCGCGCCAACCCACGCAGGGAAT
>JBJMGP010000145.1:0-2377 GCA_045807865.1 Pyrinomonadaceae bacterium | reverse complement strand
GCTGACGCGACGCGGCACGCCGCCCATCATCTTCCCCGGCCTTGAAAGGCCGGGCTAAACTCATTCCGCCGCTGACGCGGCGACTACCTACGGCTTCGGCGTCGCGGCCGGCGCGGGCGTGGCCGGCGGCATGTTGAAGAGCGTGTCTTCGACGGGAACGCCGTGTTTGACCTCGGTGATGGTCTGTGTGCGGCTGTTGAAGGTGTCGATGGCCGAGACGCGGACGACGAAGGGCAGCTTGACGCCGTCCACGTCGCGGTAGTCCTCGAAGTCTACCTGCTCCGGAAGCTGGTTGAGGATGGCGTCGGTCAGCGTCACGACGCGCAGCAGCAGCCCCGACTCGGCGTCGAAGAAGTAGCGGCGCTGGACGTTCTCCGACGGGCGGTCAACGACGACGATGGCGTCGCGGTCGCCGACCTTGCGGCGGCCGGCCACGCGCATCGTCGCCGCGGGCGCGAACTTGACGATGTTGAAGTAGTCGAGGTTGCGCCGCGCTTCGGCGATCTCGTTCGGGCCGAAGGCGCGCGTGCCGCGCGGGCCGGACATCCAGCCCGTGGTGCCGCTGACGGCCCTCCGCATCGCGCCGCCCTGCGGCACTTCGACGGAGAGCAGGCCCTTGTCGGTTCCCTTCAGCGTGACCTCGAAGTTCTGCGTGCGGTTCTGCGAGGCGGTGGCCGTGCCCTTGATGACGAGCGTCTGAAACTGTTTGACCGCCTCGGGCTTGCCGACGGCCGCGACGTACTTGTCGAAGACCTGCTGCACGGTCGGCTGCGCAGGGCGCGTTGCGGCGGCGCCGTGCTCATCGGCGGCGGGAGCGGGCGTCGTGCCGGCCGGCGGCGGCTCGTGACCCGAGGCGGCGAGCGGGAGCGTCGGCAGGCTCTGCGGGTGCTCCTGCCCGCGGTGGCAGGTGTAGCAGGTCACCTGGCCGCGGCTCACGCCGTAGTTGCCGCCGTTGACGGCGAGCACCATCCGCATCATCTCGCGCGCGGTCTTCTTCTCCTCCTTCTCGTCGCTCTCCCAGACCCAGTTGGTCTGCCCCTGCGCGTTCTTGCCCTGGCTGACGTGGCAGAAGCCGCACTGGACGCCGAGCGAGGCCGAGATGAAGTTCATCTCGGGGAAGAGCTGCGACTCGGGCAATCCCTTCAAGACCTGTATGTTCTTGCGCGTCTGCTCGACCGGCTTGTCCCCTTGCGGCGGCCCCTGCGCCGACGTGCGCGCGGCACGCCCCCACAGCCCGAACGACGCGGCGAGCAGTAGCCCCGCGCACACGACTCCACGTCTCAAACGCTCTTTCGACATCGTGACTTCAAATTCCTTTCAAGAATGGATGGGTGTTCGGCTGCGCCGCGCGAAAGGGGCGGCCAGTGCGGGCATTGTACGTGTGACACCTCACCGCGTCCACCCTCTCCCGACCTGGAAATAGTTCTGCAACCTTTCGGGGGCGCCCGCGTGTAAGGCAGGCGAGCGTCGGTCGGACTGACCAGGCCCCAGAAGAAGGAGAGACTATGCACCAACCCAGACACGCAGCGCTCCTCGCCCTCGCCCTCCTGCTCCTCGCCGCGCCCGCGGCCCTCGCGCAGTCGGAGGCGCCGAAGCAGGAGGAGAACTACGTCACGCAGAAGATGTTTCAGAACCGCATCTTCGACGTGAAGAACCGCGACCCGCAGAGCCTCGTCCGCGTGCTCGCGCCCCTGACGAGCGGCTTCCGCGGCGCGGTGGTCTCGGCCAACCCCGAGTTCCGAACCATCTCGGTGCGCGACTTCCCCGAGAACATCGCCGTCATCGAGGAGGCCATCCGCCGCCTCGACATGCCCGAGCCCGCGAGGCCCGCGGTCGAGTTCCGCGTCTACTTCCTCGTCGGCTCGAACGACGAGGCGGTGGCCGGCCACTACCCGAACGAACTGTCCGACACGGTCAAACAGCTCCAGTCCACACTCGGCTACAAGAACTTCAGCCTGATGGGCTCGCAGATCGTGCGCAGCAAGGAGGGGCACGGCGCGAATACCAACAAGGGCGTCGCCGACCTCAAGATGCCCAACGACACGCCGGCCAACAAGAGCCCGGTCTACTACAGCTACACGATGGTGGGCGTCTCACTCGACGGCGCGCCGGGGCAGGCGCGCGTGCAGGTCGATGACTTCGTGATGGATTTGAAGGTGCCGCTCTGGCTCGGTGGCGACAAGCTGGTCTACGAGTCGGTCGGCTTCCGCAACCCCGTCTCGTTCCGCGAGGGCGAGCGCGTCGTCGCCGGCACCACCAGCATCGCCGACAAGAACGTCGTCGTCATCCTCACCGCCAGCACGACGAAATAAGCGTAAACCGTAAACCGTGAACCGTGACTAGAGAAGGCCAAGCCGGCCTCCTCTAGTCACGGTTC
>JBJMGP010000144.1:0-89759 GCA_045807865.1 Pyrinomonadaceae bacterium | reverse complement strand
GCGCGTGCCGAAGGGGCTGGTGCCGCCGACGAGGTAGCCCGTATGCTTCTGCGCCTCCGCGAAGTCACACGGGTGGACGGCCTTCACGTCCATGTGGCGCGCGAGCTGTTTGGTCGAGACCTCGCGGTCGCCGTGCATCAGGACGAGGAAGGGGCGCTTCCCCTCCGCCTCCATCACGAGCGTCTTGACGACCGCGTGCTCGTCCACGCCGAGGGCCTCCGCCGAATGGCTCGTCCCGCCGCGCTCCACGTAGTCGTAGAGGTGCGGCTCGAACCTGACCTTGTGTTCCCGCAGCAGCCTCACGGCCGGCGTGATGGGGTGGTTCATAATTTAGATTCGAAATTTCAAATCAGACATTCGAAACCGAGTTAACCGTTCGGGAAGCCTGCCGACTGCGTCACGCGCCGCGCCTGCTCGAAGTGGCCGCGCCCGTGGGCGACGAAGATGCGGTAAACGTCGAACAGGCTGTAGGTGACGAGCGCCATGGCCGGCGAAGTGATGACGGTTCGGCGGAGGTCTACGCCCCGGGTCGCGCGCATGCGGGCGGCCACCTCCGACAGGTTCGCCACGAACCTCCCGATCACCTCCGCGTCCACGTCGCTCTCCGCCGGGAGGAAGGCGCGCGGCGCTCTAATCTTCCGCCCCTTCGCGGGGTCGAGCGCGTCCAGGATGTAGCGCCCGAAGAAGCCCGAGAGCGGCGAGACGCGCCCCCACAGGCTGCTCTTAAAAGTCCCGGCGGCGACCTTCTCGATGGCGGGGAAGAAGGTGCTGTTCGTCACGATCAAATGGTCGAAGCACTGGCCGACGCTCCACTGCTCGGCCGAGGGCTTCCAGTTGAGCTGCGCCGCCGACAGGCCGCCAAAGACTTTCGAAGCGTCCGAGGCGACCGCCAGTAGCTCTGCGACGAGGCCGTCCAGTTCGCCGTTCTTTCCGTTCCCGCTCATCGCATGCTCCTTTAATTGCGAAGGGGCTTGCCGGTCTTGAGCATGTGCGCGATGCGCTCCTGCGTCCGGCGCATGCCGCACAGGGAGAGGAACGCCTCGCGCTCAAGGTCTAAGAGGTACTGCTCGGAGACGCGCGTCTCGTGGTTGAGGTCGCCGCCGGTCAGAACCCTCGCGAGCTTCTCGCCGATGACCGCGTCGTGGTCGGAGATGAAGCCGCCGCGCTTCATCTGGTGGATGCCGAGCTTGAGGGTCGAGAGCGCGGCGTTGCCCAGCGCGAGCACGTCCGCCCGCGGCTGCGGCCGCGCGTACCCGACCGAGGCGAGGGCCAGCACCTCCTGCTTCGCGTCGGCGACGAGGCGGTCGGCGTTCATCGAGTAGGAGTCCTCTTCGCGCAGGAATCCGAGCGTCTTCGCCTCGGCCGCGGAGGTCGCCACCTTCGCCAACGCGATGGTCTCAAACGCCCGCTTGACGAAGGGGAACGCATCGGCCTCCGTCACGCCCGGCGGGATGGAGTCGAGCGCGCGCACGAGCATCTCCTTCGTCCCGCCGCCCGCGGGGATGAGGCCGACGCCGACCTCGACCAGCCCGACGTAGGTCTCGGCCGCGGCGCGCGCGCGGTCGGCGTGCAGGGTCATCTCGCACCCGCCGCCGAAGGTCATCTGGAACGGCGCGACGACCACCGGCTTCGGCGAGTAGCGGAGAGACATCGTCGCCTGCTGGAACGCACGGATGGCTAAATCCAGCTCGTCCCAGTCCTCCTCCTGCGCGCCGAGCAGGACGAGCATCAGGTTCGCGCCGACCGAAAAGTTCTGCCCCTGGTTGGCGACGACGAGGCCGACGAAGTTCTTCTCGACCTCCGTCAAAGCCGTCTTCAACATCGACAGCGTGTCGCCGCCGATGGAGTTCATCTTCGAGTGGAACTCAAGGCACGCCACGCCGTCGCCGAGGTCGATGAGGGACGCGCCCGCGTTCTTCTTAATGACGCCCGCGCGCTCTTTCAAAGACTTCAAGACGATGACGCCCGGCTGCTCCGTCACGGGCCTGTACTCGCCCGACTCGAAGTCGAAGTAGGAGTCGCGGCCCGCCTCACTCTTGTAGAAGGAGGTCGCGCCCGCGTCGAGCATCCTCTGCACGTTGGCGGGAACTTCCCTGCCCTCTTCCTTCCAGCGGCCGACGACCTGCTCGACGCCCACGGCGTCCCACGCCTCGAAGACGCCGAGCTCCCACCCGAAGCCCCACTTCATCGCGCGGTCTACTTCGACCACCGTGTCGGCGATTTCGGGGATGCGGTTCGCGGCGTAGGCGAAGACGCGCGAGGAGGTCTTCCAGAGGAACTCGCCCACGCGGTCCTTACCCCAGAAGAGTGTCTTGACGCGCGCCCGCGTCTCCTCGATGTTCTTCGCCGCTTCGAGCGAGGGGAATTTCGCCTTCTGCGGCGGGCGGTATTCGAGCGACGCCACGTCGAGCGTCCAGATCTCCTTCTTCTCGCCCGCGCCCGCCCGCTTCTGGTAGAAGCCGCCCTTCGTCTTGTCGCCGAGGATGCCCTGCTTGACCATCCGCTCGACGAACTCGGGCAGTCGGTAGACCGCGCGCTCCTCGTCGTCGGGCACGGCCTCGTAGAGGTTGCGCGCGACGTGCGCGAGCACGTCGAGGCCGACGAGGTCGAACGTGCGGAAGGTGGCCGACTTCGGCCGCCCCAGCGCGGGCCCCGTGATCTTATCGACCTCCTCGATGGTGTAGCCGCCCTCGGCCAGCACGCCCAGGGTGACGAGCGCGCCGTAGGTGCCGATGCGGTTGGCGATGAAGTTCGGCCGATCCTTCGCCACCACGACGCCCTTCCCCAGACGCTGGTCTAAGAAGCCGTAGACGGAGCAGGAGACCTCGGGCTTCGTCCACTCGGTTCTGATTAGTTCGACGAGGTGCAGGTAGCGCGGCGGGTTGAAGAAGTGCGTGCCGAGGAAGTGCGCGCGGAACTCTTCCGAGAACCCCTCGGCGATCTGCCGGATGGGGATGCCGCTCGTGTTCGAGGCGACGACCGAGCCCGGCTTGCGGAACTGCTCGACCCTTTCGAACAGGCGGCGCTTGATGTCGAGGTTCTCGACGACGGCCTCGATGACGAGGTCGCAGTCCTTGAGGCGCGGCAGGTCGTCTTCGAAGTTGCCCGGCGTGACGAGCGCGGCCGCGCCCGCGGTGAAGAAGGGGGCGGGCTTCGCCCTCTGCGCCGCTTCGAGCCCCGCGCGCGCGAAGCGGTCGCGCACCTCCTTCGACGCGAGCGTCAACCCGCGGGCGTGCTCCTCGGGCGTCGGCTCCCTGGGGACGATGTCGAGCAGAAGCGTGGGGATGCCCGCGTTGGCGAGGTGGGCGGCGATCTGCGCGCCCATCGTGCCCGCGCCCAGAACGGCGGCCTTTTCGATCCGAAGCATAAAGGGGTTTCGACTCCGAGACTTTCCGAAAATTCCCTGACGGGTCGGCCTCATCATACTGAATGAGCATTCATTCAGGCAAGGGCGCCGGCCTCTCTCCGCGACCATTTCTCGGTGATGGTTAGTGTCGGTTCCATCAATTCCCGTAAAGGGTCTTCACAGCATACTTTCGGGAAGCCAGTTCGACTTTATGAGAATCGCTTTTATTGACTACATAACCCAACAGCAGGCGGAAGGCTGCAATTTAAGCCGCCATCCCTGGAAGAGAGGCAAGGGCACCCTTGACCGCCCGTACGTGTTGAAGTCAGATGCGCGCCGGTTACTTGGTGTTGAATACCCTTGGATCGATCATCACATCCGGGAAGGAGAGATTAAAACCTTAGTGCAGAGTAAAGGCAAAAAGAGGTTGATCTTTGTAGACCTCATAGATGCTATAAAGGCAGAGCTCAAGGCGGGCTTGTCTTATCCATGCTCTTCCACCCACTCTGCTACACCTTGGTCGAGAGCTTTCAATGCATAATCCAGGCTTTCGTACCTGCTTACGCCTTCCCATATCATGCCACCCTCGTCCAAGGCTCGGACGAATGAACCGGTATATTCCACGTAGCCGATCTCGACCCAGCCGCCGTTTGAGACCCATGCCGCGATATTCGGGTAAGAGCCTTCAAAAGAATATGATTCTGATTCGGATTCTCGACTCTGCTTTTTCTTTTTCATAAATTGAAGAGGCTCGCCTGAACATACTCGGGCTTTTGTTTGTACCTCTCATCTTTCGATTTCTGGTTTCTGATGTATTCCTTTACAAGTTCAGTCGTGACCTGATCGCTCACGCTGCCGATGTAATAGCCAATTGCCCACAGGGTTCCTTCCTTCCAGATGTACTTCTTTATCACGTCGAGGAATTCCTGCCTCAGCCTTCTCGACGAGATGCCCTTGAAAAGCTGGACGATCTTGGCGGGTGCGTACTTGGGCGGCGCTTCCACCAGCATATGGATGTGATCGGGCATCACCTCCATTGCGATGATACGGATGCGGTAATCGCGAGCGATTTCTTTGAGGATTTGTTTCAGCCTCTCGGCTATCTCTCCGACCAAGAAGCTACGGCGGTATTTCGGAATCCAGACGAGATGGTATTGCAAGCTGTAGCGGCAGTGCGAGCCAGAGCGCGTGTTGTCCTGGTAGAAATGATGCAGGACGGCCTTCAGCGTCTTCTGTCGTTCTGCCTGTTCCATTTTGATAGAGGTTCGGCGATGAAATAGCAGTCTTACTCTTCATCTTCATCCCAATCGGCATACTGCGGGGGGCTTTTACCGACACGCTTGACGACCTTCGGGAACTTTCCCCGCACGGCCCTCTCTTCGACGGCCACGACATTGACCTGATGCCACCAGTCGTCGCCGAAGTCGAACCAGTAGCCGAAGAGGTCATTAACTTTCAGTCCGAGCGACTCAATCGTCGTACTCTTCACGCCTCCTGCCGGCTTATCCCCACCGTGTATACCCGCCGGGAGCACGTACCGTCTCGCCTTCGGGTCCATCGGCCCCTCGCCGCCGATCTGGAACTCGTACATGTGCTCGTCTTCACGGTCGAAGGCGTCGAAGATGGCGCGGTGAAGCTCCGCGAGCGTCTGGTCGCCGCGAATCTGGATGGTTCTGGAGACTACTTTGTGCTTCTTGAGGAAACTCTCTGTCATCGGCCCGTCCATGATGTACACGTCGAGCGTGTAGAGCTTCCGGTCGCTTTCCGCCGTTCGCGCTGCCTGTTTCTTCGCCGTTGATTTCGTCACAGTCGCTCACCCAGTCTTGAGAATATGGCCGTGAAGGGTTCAGGCTTATGCCGTCGATTCTAATGCTTTCCCGCTCCGGGCTTCTTCTGCTTCGTCGCTGCTTTGCCTGCCTGTCCGTGCCGCTTCTGCCCCGCGGCTAAAAACTTTGCCAAAGCCTCCCGCCCCCAGCCGCTGCTCTTAGACACGGCAGAGTTAAGGCGCTCTTCAATCCACGACCACTCCTCGTTATTAGCGTGCTCCAAGACTGCCTCGCGGGCACTCGGTGCCAAGTCAATCCCACCCATTTCGATGTCGGTCAGTTCAGCCTCTAAGAGCGTCTCTAACCACGCCCGGCGGGTCTCGGCGTCGGCATTACTTTTCTTGAGAGACCGGCTCAGCCCCAAAGCGAACTCGTCTATGGCGACGGCGATGCCGCCGTCCTCGTCTATCTCACGCAGTATGTCGTCGTACCCGCGAACCGCCTCGTCCAGAACCGCGTGATAGATCGCGCCGGCATTCAGCCAGTCGCCGGCTTTGGCCGAACGGGCGGCAGCTTCCCGCAGCGCACGCAACTCTTTCTCTACGACGTGTTCGCTCTCATGTCGGAGCGCGCGCCGCGTCTGGCGACGGTACACCGACACGTCCGGCGGATTGCCCCGCGCCGCCTGCTCGGTTTCGACGGAGAGTTCGACCAGCGATAACAACCCGGGCTCTCGCTTGATCATCTCGCCGATGAGGGCGATCAGTTCCTCCTGACCGCGCCCGGCGAGCAGCGTGGTGAGTGGCGGGATGGAGCGGAACGACTGCGGCTCGTGGATGTAGGTCAGGAGCAAGGCGACGATGTGCTTGCAGATGCCGCCGTAGTCGTATGGGCATGTGCAGGAGGTCTCTGCGATGCCGCTTTTGCCGAGCGCTGCGCTGACTTGATAGGGTTCGTAGTCCGAGCCCTGGCACTGGGCTCGGAGCTCCCTCTCCTGACGGACGGGCTCCAGGACGGAGCCGTCGTGGTAGTAAGCTTCGCCGCGGTCGAAGCTCTTCTCACTCGCCAGCTCGCGGATGTGTGCCTCGGTCAGACGCGGCAACTTCTCTTCAGCCATGCAGCCATCATCCTCACGCGGGTCAGAGAACTTCCATCACCTGCCTCTTGGAAATTCTCATTATTTGCGCGAAGGATAGTGCTTTTTCACACTTTATGCACGAACGATTTCTCGCTTTATGGGCGAATCAATTCTGTAAGTTGTTGATGGCCGATGGAGGGGATTCTCACTTTATGCCAGAACCGACAGTGAGACCCGGCGGTTGCCGGCCGAGTCGGGCGGGCTGTATGGTTAGCCGGCCCGGATGTCTTTCATTCTTTCAAACGTCACGGAGGGAACATTTTGAGAGGGAGTTTAATGTCTCGTTGTATGGTCGGTCTGGTCTGCCTGCTCTTGGCACTGGTCTGCGTGGGCCAGGACGAGGGGGCGTTCGACAGTTTGGCGAAGGCGCTGCGCGAGCCCGAGAGGGTGAAGCGACTCGCCATCTCGGGCGGTGAAGGCCCGGAGATGAAACACCTGCCGCCCGGGCTCGGAAGGCTGGTCAACCTGGAGGCGCTGGAGATTTCGTGCCTGGAGAAGCTCGTAGACCTCCCCGAAGAGCTCGGCCAGTTGCAGAAGCTGGAGGAGCTGGTCATCGACAACGGGAACGGGTGCTCGATGAACGTCTCGCTCCCGCGCTCGGTCGGGCGGCTGGCGAGCCTGCGCGTGCTGAGGCTCTACGGGGCGCTCGACCCGCGCGACGTGGAAGAGAAGCGGCCGGGTAGAAGCAAGGCCCTGCCGGACACGCTCGCGAGTCTTCAAAACCTGGAGGAGCTTGACCTGGGCCGGAACGGGCTGAGCGCGGTGCCGCCGCAGGTCGCCTCGCTCCGCGGTTTGAAGAAGCTCGCGCTCGACTACAACGGCCTGCGCGCAATCCCCCCCTTCGTCGGCGAGCTGCCGAACCTGGAGGAGTTGTCGTTGAACGCGAACGGCGGGGTGACGCTGCCGCCGTCGCTGGCGAAGCGGAAAGGGTTGAAGGTCTACATGGGGAACAACCGCCTCACGCTCGCCGCCCAGCGCTCCTTGCGCGCGCGCTTCCCCGGCGCGACCTTCTCCTTCGAGAACGAGTACGACGACGACGCGGCGAACCAGGAAGCGCCCAAGCCGAAGACCCGTTCACGGCGGCGGTAGGGCGCGCGGGGCGGACTTGACCCGAACCTCCTGATCCCTTCAAGGCGCAATTTACGCGTATGAGAGTGGCCGGGATTTTCCCCGGCCCAGATTGAAGGGGTCTGATTCGGAGGTTCATACATATCATGTCCGTCATACGTCGTATTCTCTCTATCTCTACGTCTGCCCTGCTGCTGGCCGGGCCGGTGATGGCGCAGAACGCCGCGGGGCAGCGCGGCGCAGAAGGGCCGGCCGTCGCCGCCGCTTCGACCGCCGCGGGCGTCCGCTTCGTCGCGCCCGGCGCGTCGCGTCGCGTCCGCCTCGAAGTCTACGGGGCCGACGGCTCGCGCCTCTTCGACTCGGGCTTCCGCGCGGGCGGCATCTACGAATGGGACGGGCAGGGTCTCGCGGACGGCTCGTACCTCTGCGTGCTAACGGCCGAAGATATACAGGGCGGCCAGAGCCGCAAGCTCAGCTCGGTCACGGTCGAGGGGGGCCGTGCCGCGCTGGGTAAAGAGGGCGAGGAGCAATTGAAGTCCTCTTTCGCGCGGGCGCTGGCGGCGGCCGGCATCAAGCCGGAGGAGGCCGAGGCGGCGGCGCGGGCGAAGAAGTCGGGCGCCTCGACCGTAACGGCCCACGACGGGACGGACGGGCAGGTGACTTCGACCTCGGGCGCGCTCACGTTCCGCACGGGCGATCTCTTCTCCGGTCAGGAGCGGGAGCAGATGCGCGTCACGCCCGAGGGCCGCGTCGGCATCGGCACCAGCACTCCCGAGGACACGCTCGACGTGGCCGGCACCATCCGCGCGCGCGGCGGCATCCGCTTCGACGACGGCACGGTGCTCAACTCCGCCGCGGCGTCCGTTTCGCCGAAGGGCGACAAGGTGACCGCCGCCACGCTCAGCGCCTCGGGCGTCTCCGGGGTCGGCACCCCGGGCAGCCTGCTCAAGTGGATGGACGCGGCGGGCACGGCCGGCGACTCCACCCTCTTCGAGTCATCGGACAAGATCGGCATCGGCACCAACTCGCCACAGTACCCCTTGCACATCGCCAACCCGACCTACGGGCAGCTCTACGTCTCGGGCGGGACGGCCGCCGACTTTCTGATGTACCACACCAACGCCCCGGCCAACGCCAAGTGGACGGGCCTGCGCTCGCAGGACGGGCGCGGTAAGATCTCCTCGTTCAACGACAACGGCACCTACCGGATTGAGAACGTCCTGACGTGGGATAACGCCACGGGCAACGTCTCGATGGGCTCGGCGCCGACCGCGACGGACAAGCTGGCGGTGGCCGGCAACCTGAGGGTCAACGGTGCGGGCAACGGCATCTTCTTCCCCGACGGGACGAAGCAGACGACCGCGGCCGGCGCGGGCGGCTCGATGACCGGCACGTCCATCGTCTCGGCCGTCAACGACGCGGCGACCGCGGGCGTCATCAGCGAGGCGCGCCTCTCGCCGAATGTCGCGAAGCTCAACGCGCAGAACGCCTGGACGGGCCAGAACACTTTCGTCAACGGCCTCTCGGCCAACGGCGTCGCCATCACGAACGTCGGCAACCCCGTCAGCGCGACCGACGCGACCAACAAGGCTTACACCGACGCCAACTTCGTCAAGTTCGTCCCCGGGGCCGAGCAGCTCTCGGTCGGCGACGCCAACGGCACGGCGCCGATGATCAACCTGCGCGGCGGCTCGACCTGCTGCTCCGGCCCGGGCGGCCACACGCCCGCCTGGTTCAAGGTCTTCCAGAACGGCAGCTTCGTGGCGACGGGCAACCTCGGCATCGGCGTCTCGCCCATGCAGGGCAAGGGCTACCGCACTTCGTGGGACTCGTATAAGGGTGCCTTCCGCTCGGGCTACGCCGACGCGGAGTGGGACGACGCCAACGTCGGCTTCTTCTCGTGGGCGGGCGGCTCGAACTCGACCGCCATCGGCCTCTACGCGCTGGCCTTCGGCGACACGAACTCGGCCGAGAGCACATCAAGCATCGTCTTCGGCAGCGGCAACCAGGTGAAGGGCGCGGCCGGGTTCTCGGCCGGCGCGGGCAACCGCGTGTGCGACACCTACGGCGTCGCCTTCGGCAACAAGGCGCAGTCGGGCGGGCCGCTCATCAACGGCAAGTGCGACCCCGACTCGTTCAACCTCCGCGGCCTCGCGGCCGTCGCCATCGGCTACAACGTGACGGCCGACCAGGATCACACGACGGCGATGGGCAAGTTCGCCTCGAACAACGGCTTCTCGGGCACGTTCGTCTGGTCGGACGGCTCGGCGACGGCGAGCGCCGACACGTTCCGCAACACGGCGAACAACGAGTTCGCGGCGCGCGCCACCGGCGGCTTCCGCTTCCGCACGAACCTGGCGGGCACGACGGGCTGCAACCTGCCCGCAGGGAGTGGCGTCTTCAACTGCACTTCGAGCCGCACGACGAAGGAGAACTTCTTCAACGTGAACGGCGACGACGTGCTCGCTAAGCTCCGCAAGGTGCCGGTCTCGACCTGGAACTACATCGCCGAGGGCACGCAGTCGCGCCACCTCGGGCCGATGGCCGAGGACTTCTACGGCGCCTTCCAGCTCGGCACGAGCGACAAGAGCATCGGCATCCAGGACGCGGTCGGCGTCTCGCTCGCGGCCGTCAAGGCGCTCGACGCACGCACCCTTGAGCTTCAGCAGAAGTCCGCAGAGGTCGAGCAGCTCCGCAACAAGGTGAACACCCTGGAGCAGCGCCTCACCCTGCTCGAACAGCTCGTCCAGAAGCAGGCCGAGTCGCAGCAGAAGTAAGACTCAACAGCTCCCACAACAGGCGAAGGCCCCTTCCATTTTCGTGGAAGGGGCCTTCGCCTTTCTAACCCCCGGATGCGCGGTTGCGCGCGCCCCCGCCGCCGTGTAAAACTTTCGGGCGCCGGCATACGTAGTTACGTCGCTTCGGCCGTCTCCACGGCAGACCCTGACAAGACAACCCACATTCCAATCCCCTAGAAGGATTCGAGGTAAGCAGCATGAGAAGATTTACCTACGCCCTCCTCGCGCTCTTCCTGTGCGCCGCGGGCGCGCGGGCGCAGAACGTGCCCGTGCAGGAGGTCGTGCTCGACAACGGCCTGCGCGTGCTGATGGTGCCCCGCAAGGGCGACCCCAACATCGCCGCCGGCTGGGTCACGCGCACCGGCTCGGTCAACGAGCGCCCCGGCATCACCGGCCTCTCGCACCTCTTCGAGCACATGATGTTCAAGGGCACGCGCACCATCGGCACCAAGAACATCGACGAGAATCTGAAGGTCCTCAAAGAGATGGACGACGTGCGCGCGCAGATTCGCGCCGAGGAGAAAGACCTCATCCGCCGCCAGCGGCTCGGCGAGGTCGCCGACATCAAAGACCCGAAGGCCCGCTCCGCGAAACACCAGCAGCTCCTCGCCCGCTTCGACGAGCTGACCAAGCGCGAGAAGGAGCTGATGGTCAAGGACGAGTTCGACCGCGTCTACACGACGGCCGGCGCCTCGGGCATGAACGCGGGCACCTCCAACGACTTCACCGTCTACTTCATCAACGTCCCGGCCAACAAGCTTGAGCTCTGGTTCTGGATGGAATCGGACCGCCTCGCCAACCCCGTCTTCCGCGAGTTCTACTCCGAGCGCGACGTGGTCTACGAGGAGCGGCGCTTGCGCACCGACTCGACGCCGACGGGCAAGTTCGACGAGCAGTTCGAGGCGATGTTCTGGATGTCTTCGCCTTACGGCTGGCCCGTCGTCGGCTGGCCCTCCGACCTCGAAGGCATCACGCGCGAAGAGGCGCTCGACTACTTCGCCGTCAACTACGCGCCCAACAACCTGACGGCCTGCCTCGTCGGCGACTTCGAGCCGGCCAACGCGACCGCGCTCGCGAAGAGGTACTTCGGCCGCCTGCCGCGCGGCCCGCGCGAGCCCGAGCCCGTCCGCACGCAGGAGATGAAGCAGCTCGCCGAGCAGCGCATGGTCGCCTACGCCGAGACCAGCCCGCAGGCGCGCGTCCGCTACCACACGGTCGCCGACGGCCACGCCGACGACTTCGTCCTCGGCGTGCTCGGCGACATCCTGAGCGGACGCACGGGCCGGCTCTACAAGTCGCTCGTGCTCCAGCAGGAGGTCGCCAACAACGCCTCGGCCGGTCAGAACGGCAACAAGTACGAGGGCTACTTCGAGCTGCGCGGCACGGCCAAGCCGGGCAAGTCGCCCGAGGAGGTCGAGCAGGCGCTCTACAAGGAGATCGAGAAGATTCAGAAGGAGCCCGTGCCCGCCGACGAGTTGCAGAAGGTCAAGAACCAGTCGGCCGCCAACCAGTTCCGCGGGCTTCAGTCGAACTTCGGCCTGATGGTGCAGTTGCTCCTGCGCGACGCCAACCGCAGCTGGGCGTCCATCAACACCGACGAGGCGCGCGTGCAGGCCGTCACCGCCGCTGACATCCAGCGCGTCGCCAACAAGTATTTCACGCCCGAGAACCGCACGGTCGCCATCTACCGCACGAAGGCGGCCGGCGCGGCGGAAGACCCCGCGCTCGCCGGTCTCTCCGACCAGGAGAGGGCGCGCATCCAGCAGCTCCGCGCCGCGCTCCCGCAGATGAAGGCCGAGCAGGTGCGCGCCATCCTGCAACAGGTCGAGCAGATGGGCGCCAGCGCCCCCGCGGACAGGCAGAAGGGCATCCAGGTTGTGAAGAAGATGCTGGAGGATCGCCTCAAGCAGCTCGAAGGAGGTACGAAGTAGCCATGAAGATCAGCAGAACCTTTTCGGCGCTGCTCCTCGCGCTCATCATGCTCGCCGCCGGCCCGGCCGCGCTCGTCGCGCAGACCGGGCAGCAGGGCGGCATCCCCGCGCGCCCGGAGGAGTTGAAGTACACGCCGCTCAGCTACGCCCCGCCGAAGCGCGACCGCTACCGCCACGTGCTCTCGAACGGCGTGGTCGTCTACGCGGTCGAAGACCACGACCTGCCGCTCGTCAACATCTCGACGCTCGTCCACACCGGCTCGTACCTCGAACCGGCGGACAAGGTGGGCCTCGCCTCGCTCGTCGGGAGCCAGATGCGCGCCGGCGGCACGGCGAAGATGACGGCCGAGCAGTTTGACGAGGCGGCCGACTTCCTCGCCGCGCAGCTTTCGAGCGGCGTCGGCGCGACGCAGGGCAACGCCAACCTCAACCTCCTCGCCAAGGACATCGACAAGGGGCTCGGCCTCTACTTCGACATGCTGCGCACGCCCGCCTTCCAGGAGGACAGGCTCAAGCTCGCCAAGAGCCAGATCCTCCAGCAGTTGGAGCGGCGCAACGACAACACGACCCTCATCGAGTCGCGCGAGTGGGGCCGTCTGCTCTACGGCGCGGAGCACTTCTCGACGAGGGACGCGACGAAGGCTTCCATCGAGTCGATCACGCGGCAGGACTTGATCGACTTCCACCAGAAGTACTTCCAGCCGGCCGGCTTCATCATCGCCGCCTCGGGCGACTTCAAGACGCCGGAGCTTTTGGCGAAGCTCGAAGCCGCCTTCAAGGGCTGGCCGTCGAACAAGATGGCCGTGCCCGACGTGCCGAAGCCGTCGCAGACGCCCGTCGCGGGCATCTACACCGTCAACAAGCCGGACGTGAATCAGGGGCGCGTCAGCATCGGCCACATCGGCTCGACGCGCGACAACCCCGACTCGTACGCCCTGGAGATCATGAACGACATCCTCGGCGGCGGCGGCTTCACCTCGCGCATCATGTCGCGCGTGCGCTCGGACGAGGGGCTCGCCTACTCGGCCGGCTCCGCGTACGGGATGGGGGTCTACTACCCGGGCACGTTCCGCGCCTCCTTCCAGTCGAAGAGCGCGTCCACGTCGCAGGCCATCCGGATCGTGCTCGACGAGATCAACCACATCCGCACGCAGAAGGTCTCGGCCGCGGAGCTGGAGACGGCGAAGAACTCGGCCATCGAGACCTTCCCGCGCACCTTCTCGACCGCCGCGCAGATCGCCGGCACGTTCGCGCAGGACGAGTACACGAAGCGGCCGGTGGACTACTGGGACACGTACCGCCAGCGCATCGCGGCCGTCACGACCGACGACGTGCAGCGCGTGGCGCAGAAGTACCTCGACCCCTCGAAGCTCGTCATCCTCGTCGTCGGCAACATCGACGACATCACGAAGGGCAACCCCGACCACCCCGAGTACTCGCTGACGAAGCTCGCGGCCACGGGCCAGATCCGCCGCATCCCGCTTCCCGACCCGCTCACGATGGTCTACCCGCCCGCGCCCTAAACGGCAGGCGGTTCAATCAGACCAAAGATGAAAGCCCCGCTCATTTTCGTGAGCGGGGCTTTCATCTTTAAGGTCAGGCCCGGCTTCAGTAGTTGGTCAGAATCCTCTCCGGCGCGAAGCCCATCTCGTGGAGGCGGTCGCGCGTCTGCTCGATCATCTCGCGCGAGCCGCAGACCAGGGCCACCGGGTCGGAGAGCGTGGGCAGCACGTGGTCTAAGAGCGACTGGACGTAGCCGGTCTGACCCGACCACTCGTAGCCGTCCGGCCTTGAGATGACCTGGCGCAGTTCGACGCCGGCCGCGCGCCACGCCTCCGTCTCGTCGCGGTAACAGAAATCCTCCGGCGTGCGCACGCCGTAGAGCACGACGACCTGCCCGTACTTCTCCGCGTGCGGCAGCACCGACCTCAAGGCCGAGCGCAGCGGCGCCACGCCCGTCCCCATCGCCACGAAGACGAGGTCGCGCCCCTCCTGCGCCTTCAGGTCGAACCCGTGCCCCGCGATCTCGACCAGGCGGACGTGCCCGCCCGGCCCCGTCTCGTAGAGCGCGCGGCTGGCGGGGTCGTTCGAGTTTTTAACTAAGAACTCAAGCTCGTCATCCTCGGGCGCGCTCGCGATGGCGAAGTAGGCGCGCCCCGCCCCGTCCACCTCCAGCACCGCGACCTGCCCCGGCGTAAAAGGCATCTCGTGACAGTCCGTCGCGCCCTCCGGGAGCACGTCGAAGGCGCGGATGCCCCGCGCCTCCTCGTGCACACGCTTGATGACGAGGACGCGACTCTCCTTCTCTTCCGTTGGAGCTACCATCTCGAACCGTCTCTCCTGTTGGTTTTCGGCTGCTTCGAGTGTAGCGCAAGTTGGCGCGGCGCGCGAAGCCTGTGCTAAAACATTGGGCGTCGCCATCATCTTAAAATTTATCGTCCCATGAAGCGCTCTCCGCTGCTGGTCATTTTCGTCACGGTCTTCATCGACCTGGTGGGCTTCGGCATCGTCATCCCCGTGCTGCCGTTCTACGTCGAGGGGACGCGGTTCGACGCGAGCCCGCGCATGGTCGGTCTGTTGTTCGCTTCGTACTCGGTCATGCAGCTCCTCTTCACGCCGATCCTGGGGAGGCTCTCGGACAAGTACGGGCGGCGGCCGATCCTCTTCTTCAGCCTGCTGGGGACGAGCCTCGGGTTCTTCGTGCTCGGGTTCGCGACGACGCTGTGGATGCTCTTCGCGGGGCGCATCATCGACGGCATCACGGGCGGGAACATCTCGACGGCGCAGGCCTACATCGCCGACGTGACGACCGAGGAGAACCGCGCGAAGGGGATGGGGCTCATCGGCGCGGCCTTCGGGCTCGGGTTCATCTTCGGGCCGGCCATCGGCGGGATTCTGTCGCGCTGGGGCGCGCACGTGCCCTTCCTCTTCGCGGGCGGGCTCTCTCTGGCGAACGCGACGCTGCTCTACTTCGTGCTGCCCGAGACGGTGACGCCCGACCACCCGGCGCGCGTCTCGGCGGCGACCGGAAGGTGGTCGCAGCTCGTGCGCGCGCTCCGGCAGTCGCGCCTCGCCTTCGTCCTCGCCGTCTACTTCCTCTTCGTGACGGCCTTCTCGGTGATGACGGCGTCGTTCGGGCTCTTCACGCTCTACCGCTTCGGGTTCGACGCGCACGACACGGGCTGGATCTTCGCGTTCGTCGGCGTCGTGGGGGCGGCGATTCAGGGCGGCCTGATCGGGCGGCTGGTCAAAATGTTCGGCGAGCCCCTGCTGGTCATCGTCGGGGCCCTGCTCTTCACGGCGAGCCTCGTGCTCATCCCCCTCACGGGGCCGCACACGGGGACGGCGGCGCTGCTCGCGCTGGGCGCCCTCTTCGCGCTGGGGAACGGGCTGGCGACGCCTTCGCTCACGTCGCTCGCGTCGAAGAGCGCGGGGGCGGGCGAGCAGGGCGGCGTGCTCGGCGTGACGCAGTCGGTGGCGAGCCTCGCGCGCGTCGCGGGGCCGCTCGTCTCGTCCGCGCTCATCTACAGCGCCGTCGCCACCTTGGGGCAGGACGGCAAGCCGCACAACATGAGCGACGCTTCGGTCGCGCACACCTTCTGGGCCGCGGCCGGCGTCATGTTCGTCGCCTTCCTGCTGGCCGTCTACTTCGCGCGCGCCCACGCCGCAGAGTACCGCCGCGGCAACGCCGTCACCGCCGAGGGCTCATGAAGAGAAGACTCGTCGGCGCCATCATCGCCTCACTGCTCTGCCAGTCTGTGTTCGCGCAGTCGAACAACCCTGTACGCGAATACCGCCGCGCCAACGAGCACCGCATCCTGCGCGAGTTCGTCGAGCTGCTCTCCATCCCGAACGTCGCTTCGGATTCGGAAGGGATCAGGCGCAACGCCGCGCGGCTCGTCGAGATGATGACGGCGCGCGGGCTCAAGCCCCGCCTGCTCGAAGCCGCGACGCCGGACACGCCGCCCGCCGTCTACGGCGAGTGGCCGGCGCCGGGCGCGACGAAGACCCTCATCTTCTACGCGCACTACGACGGGCAACCGACCGACCCGCGCAAGTGGACGGGCACGCAGCCTTGGGAGCCACGCCTCCGCACGGCCCCGTTCGAGCAGGGCGGGACGATACTTTCGATGCCCGCCGCAGGCGCACAGATAAACCCCGAGTGGCGCCTCTACGCGCGCTCGTCTTCGGACGACAAGGCCGGCGTCATGTCGATCCTCACCGCCTTCGACGCGCTGCGCGCGAATAAGATCAAGCCGACCGTCAACCTCAAGTTCTTCTTCGAGGGCGAGGAGGAGGCGGGCTCGCCGCACCTCCCCGAGATACTCTCGCGCCATCAAGAGCTGATCGCCTCCGACGCCTGGGTCATCTGCGACGGCCCCGTCCACCAGTCGGGCCGCAAGCAGGTCGTCTTCGGCGTGCGCGGCGACACGAACGTCGAGGTCACCGTCTACGGCCCCCGCCGCCCGCTCCACAGCGGGCACTACGGCAACTGGGCGCCGAACCCGGCGATGCTCCTCGCGCGGCTGCTGGCCTCGATGAAGGACGAGCGCGGCCGCGTGACGATCAAGGGCTGGTACGACGACGTAAAGCCTCTGGGTGAGGCGGAGCGCCGCGCGCTCGCCGAGGCCCCGGCCTACGACGAAGAGTTGAAGAAAGAACTCGACATTAACCGGCCCGAGGGCGCGGGCCGTGCCCTCGTTGAACTCATCAACGAGCCCTCGCTCAACGTCAACGGCCTCGCGAGCGCCGAGACCGGCGCGCTCGCGCGCAACGTCATCCCGACAACGGCCGTCGCCGCGCTTGACCTGCGCCTCGTCCTCGGCAACGACCACCGCCGGCAGGTCGAGCGGCTCCGCGAACACATACGCGCCCAAGGGTTCTACGTCACCGACCGCGACCCGACCGACGAAGAGCGTCTAACGCACCCGCTCGTCGCCCGCGTCCGGGTCGCGCCGGGCGGCTACAACGCCGAGCGCACGCCGATGGACTTGCCCATCGCGCGCGCCGTCGTCGCGGCCGTGCAGTCTACGTCCGAGCAGAGAATAGTCCTCATGCCCACGCTCGGCGGCAGCCTCCCGCTCTCACTCATCCGCGAGGCGCTCGGCGCGCCGACCGTCACCGTCCCCGTCGCCAACTACGACAACAACCAGCACGCCGAGAACGAGAACATACGCCTCCAGAATCTCTGGGACGGCATCGAGACTTATGCGGCGCTGATGAGGTTGAAGCTCTGAGTCAGCGCAGGTTGTCCTTCGGGAAGCCGACGCGGTCGGGCTCGGCGTTGAGGCGTTGGAGCATCTTCTGGATGAGCCGCGTCTTGACGCGGCCGGCTTCGCGGGGCTCGACGAGGTAGCGAACGGTGGCGTCGAGCCACGTGTTCTGGTTGACGCGGAAGGCGACCGACGGGTGCTCGCGCACCTGCAACTCGTCCACGGGCGTCTGCGCGAGCAGCTCGCGGTAGGTGCGGATGCGCTCGCGCATCGCCTCGCCGATCTCGGCCTCAGCCACCTCGCGCATCACCTGCGTGACGAAGTCGAGGTCGCTGTTGTAGGCGACCTGGAAGGTGACCTCGTTCCAGATGTACGGGAAGAGCGGCCACGAGTAGTTGTAGACGGCGTTCGACAGCACGTGCGAGTTCGGGAAGCGGATGACCCGCCCCGACGGGTGGTCGGTCGAAAGGTACTGCCCGCCGAACTCCCACAGCGTCGTGTCGAGGTAGCCCACGTCGATCACATCGCCCGTGGCTTCGCCGATGCGGATGCGGTCGCCGACGCGGTAGGGCGCGCGCACGAGGATGTAGACCCAGCCGAGCAGGCTCGTGAACGGTGTCTGCACGGCGAGCCCGACGACGAGCGAGAGCACGCCGAACGAGACGGCCGCCGTGTACCAGTTGGCGAAGAGCACCGAGATGACAATGAGCGTGATGGCCGCGCCGGCGGCGAGGCGCAGCACGCGGTGGAGGTTGTAGCGTGAGGCGGCGTCCGTCAGCGGGTCGATGAGGAAGGCGTCCACGAACTTCGCCGCGGCCAGCACGAGGGCGACGGCCATCGCGCCGGCGATGGCGCGCAGCATGGGCGGCCGGTAGGCGTCCGCGAAGTCGAAGAACTCCAGGCGCACCGCGTAGTGCAGCGCCCCGAGCGCGACCAGCGCGAGGAAGTACGTGCCTATCCAGAGCTTGTGCCGCCGCTTCGTACGGGGCGGGCGCTCCGCCTTCTCGCGCGCGACCTCTTCGGGCTTGAGCGCCTTCCCGCCCGTCTGTTCGAGGGCGCGCTTCACGTCCTCGTCCTGCTCTTTCAGCCGCTCGGCCTCGGCCTTCTCCCTGGTTGCCATCCCTCACCCTCCGAGAATTTTTTGGAAGGTATTAAACCACACAGGGGCGGGGGCACGACTCGTCGAATCAAGTCGTGCCCCCGCCCCGTGTGGCTAACTCTTCCGAACTACGCGCGCGCTAGTGCGTGCGGTCATACTCGATGCCGGCCTTCACCTCGTCGATGGCCTGGTTGACGTGGTCGAGGGCTTTGACGCGGTGGCCGCCCTTGTCGTCGGTGGCCGCTTCGAGGTTGGAGCGCGCGCTCTGCAACTTGTCGAGCGCGGCCTGCATGTGCGGCTGCTCGGGCAGCGGCGTGCCCTCTTCGTCGTGGTTGCGGTCGAAGCGGATGCCGGCGGCGACCTCGGCGAGGGCCGCGTCGATCTGTTCGACCGCGCGTTTGCGATGGCCGCCCTTGTCGGCGGTCGCGTTGTGCAACTGCGCGCGCGCGGCCTGCAAGTCGGCGCGCGCGGCCTGCATCCGCGGCTGGTCGGGGGCAAAGGCTTGGGCGGCGGCGGCGGCAAACAGTAACGCCGCCGTGCACAGGATGCTCTTCGTGCTCTTCATGCAAGAGTCTCCTTATCCGGGTTGAAGGGAAGTGCGCGAGGGTGTCCGCTCGAAAACGCGCGAGAAGCTATCACATCCTCGGCACCGCCCACAAGAATCTCGTGTCACGGGAGAGGGTCCGGCATAAAGACGCGGGGGCGCGACTCGTAGTCTTAAATTTTTTCGCAGGTCACCAGATGGAAGGGATGGAGGACTCGTCCACTTCGAGCGCGTCGCCGTCGGGGAGGATGTGTATGAGACGCGCGCCGCGGGCGCGCAGCGGCGGCCCGAGCAGGCCGACGCGGTGGCAGTTGGCGCGCGGCTCCCTGTGCGAGGTGAGCGGCCGCGACTCCGAGCACATCAGCGCGACGCGCGAGTCGGCGGCCAGCTCCATGATGCGTTCGAGTCCGCGGTTCAACTCCTCGGTCGGCGCGACGACCTTCCCGCCGCACTCGGGCAGCCACTCGTAGCCGATGCCCGCCTGCTTCAGACTCGCCGCCAGCACCTGCCCGTTGAACTGCGGCCAGCGGGAGCGCGCCGCGCTCCTCACGTCGCACAGGACTTCTACCTCGTACCGCCGCAGCAGCGCGAGGAAGTCGGCCCAGGCGTGCCGGCCGTGGCCGATGGTGTAGATGACAGTCGTCGGGTTCGTCGCGTCAGTCATAGCCTATTTGTAAAGTCGGTGATTATCCACTTGACGCAGGTGGTTAGGCACTAACTTAACAATCCTCCAACCAGCTCGATGGTCATGATGAGATAGACCACCTAGGACATCCCGTTAGCGCATCATCTGCTCGACGTGTTCGGGGTTGAGCATATTCGCAATGGGGTGGTCTTCGCTGCTTACCAATTCATCATCGGAGTAGACAAATACTCTGATAGATTCTGAGATGCCGGTGATGAACTGGGTCTTGCTCACGATGAAGTGCAAGGGTATGACGGGCTTCATCTCACCGCTGTAGAGGGTGTATGGAGCCGCGGGCGAAAGCTCCCGCTCCGTGTGCCTGAATAACCTCGTCGTGGTAGGCGTACGAGAAGTGACCTCGGCAGATATACCGCCGTGCTCCTGCATGTACTGCCGAGGGATTTCCACCTCGATGCGAAACTCCCGTACCGTCTTGGGACCGTCGTTCCGTAGGCTTACCCGGAAGTCGTAGTAGCCTAGCTCCATCTGGTGGTCTACCTGCGTCAGCAGGTGGGTAACGATGGGCGTCAGGATGACACTGGACTTTTCTGGCGGCTGGTAGTAGTTCGTGATCTGGTGGGCCACCTGGCCGCCGCTTTGATTGTTGGTCGCAATGACGGATCCCGAGACCGCGAGAGTGAGAAGAAGCCTCCGGGCTATCTCATCGCTCGGCATAGCGCCGTTCTTGTACTTCTCCTCGTGTACCGCCTTCATCTTTTGGAGCCGCTCGACCGGATACGAGGACACGTCGGAGTCGATAATCTTGTGATGTACGCTGCAAAGCAGGATGAGATTCTCGAAGGCGTTGCGCTCGTCCTCCGGCAAGGAAGCGTCATAACGGGGACCTCCCGGACTAAACGCCCGGATGTGGCACATCTCGGCGATAATAACGCCGCTTCCAGGGTCTACGATGGGCGTAGGACAGCGCGGGAAGGCGCAAAGGTTCCCTGAAACGGCATACAGCTGTCTCGCCGTTTTGACGTTTGGCTCCCTACTCATGGGGCCGAATTATACACTAACCATTATTCTCTGACTTTTATCTGAGGTTGGTGCCTAACCACCTACGTCAAGTGGATAATTACCGAGATTTGAAATTAAAACTCAGCGGGCGTGGCGGGCGAGTTCGGCGCGCAACTCTTCGGCGGTCAGCTCGACGAGGCGGGCGCCGGTGAACAGTTCGTCGCGCGTCACGTCGAGGTGCGCGAACGCCGGCGTGGGGAAGGCGTCCATCTCGGCGTCGTCGTCGAAGTCCGTCTCGGCGAGGACGAGGCCGCGCAAAGGGCCGAGGAAGAGATCGACGCTGTACCGGCGTCCCTCGTGCTCGTATGGGTAGCGATTCTTGCGCAGCTCGTTGCCCTCGAAGACCGAGAGCACCTCATACTCGTACGGGCTCAGATACATGTTGGTGATGAGCGTGCGCGAGAAGTCCGGGGGCTCCGGCGCGTGCTTCTGCGTGAGCTTGAGCGTCCACTCGTTGGTCTCGGGCGCGCGTACTTTTCGCAGCCGCAGGCGCGTGCCCGTCACGTAGTTGTCCGTGATCTGCGTGTGCGGGTCGTTGGTCTTGAGGCCGGGCGGCAGCCCTTGCAGCAGGTAACGACGCTCGCGCTCGACGCGCGCGTAGAGGCTTCCGCCGAGCGCGGCCAGCTTCATGTCAGAGGGTGAGACGACGCCCATCTTATGCCCTTCCGTCGGGAATGAAGTGAGGCAGCTTCAGGCCCCGACGAGTTCGGCCTCCTGCTCTTTGAGGAACTCTTCCGGCTCGATGATGTGGCCCGCGACCGCGGAGGCCGCGACGACGAAGGGCGAGGCGAGGTAGACCTTGCCGGGGCCGGAGCGGCCGGGGAAGTTTCTGTTCTGCGCGCTGACGGTGACCTGCTCCGGCGACTTCGACGCGCCGGGGCCGGCGTTGATGCACGCGCCGCACGAAGGGTCGATCAGCTCCGCGCCCGCGCGCTCGAAGATTTCGATGTAGCCCTGCTTGCGCGCGTACTCTTTAATCTTCTGCGAGCCGAATTGCAGGTAGAGGTGGACGCCGGGCGCGACCCGCTTCCCCTGTTCGACGGCGCGCCGCAAGACCGCCGCGTACATGTCCATGTCGGCCATCTTGCCGCCCGTGCAAGACCCGCCGTACGCGATGTCGATCTTGACGGGCTCGCTCAGGTCGGCGACGGCCACGCCGTTGCGCGGGTCGCCCGGCGTCGCCACCATCGGGCGCACCCCGCTCAGGTCGATCTCGAAGCTCGCGGCGTACTCCGCGTCCGGGTCGCTCCGGAGGAAGCCCTTCCGAATCTCCTCTTCGGCAAGCCCGCGCATCTGCTTCAGGTAGCGAAGCGTGACCTCGTCGGGCTCGATGATACCTGTGAAGCCGCCGGCCTCGACCGCCATGTTGGTGAGCGTCGCGCGCTCGTCGATGTTCCAGTCGCGCAGCCCCTCGCCGGCGAACTCCAGCACCTGCCCGATGCCTTTGCCCTCCTTCATGTAGTCGGTGGCGAGGATGACGAGCATCACGTCCTTCGCCGACACGTCGGCGCGCTTCTCACCTTTTAAAACGAAGCGGACGACCTCGGGGACTTTGACGCGGATGTCCTTCGTGTACCAGGCATTCGCCATGTCGGTCGAGCCGACGCCGAAGGCGAAGCAGCCGAGCACGCCGGCCATGCACGTATGCGAGTCCGTCCCGATGACTAACTGCCCGGGCAACGCGATGTCCTCGACGACGGCGTTGTGACAGATGGCCTCCGACCCGCGCTCCTCCGTCCCGCCGTAGAGCCTGATGCCCTGCTGCTCGGTGAAACTCTCCTGCGTCGTCGCGAGGCCGTTGGCGCGGTCGAGCAGGCCCATCCGCTTCTTCTCCTCCGGCATCACGCGCCCGATGAAGGTCAGGTGGTCGCGGAAGGCATAGACCGACTCAGGCTGTGTCACGCGCGCGCCCGCGCCGAGTGCCTGCTTGAAGAGGCTCTCGGCCATCGGCGTCACGTACTCGTGCGAGAAGCGCACGTCCGCCACGGCGAAGAGCGCGTCGCCCGGCTTCACGGCCTCGACGCCGACCTCGCCCGCGCGCACGAAGGCATGGCGCGCGACGATCTTCTCGACGATGTTCATCGGCCGCCGCTTCGTCTCGACCGCGGGCGGCGCGACCTCGCCCGCGAGCCGCGCCTTGTTGTAGTTGAAGAGCCCGCCGTACTCCACGATCTGCCTTGAGATGGGGTCGAGCCCGCGCGTGAACTCTTCTAAGGGAATCTCCTCGCCGCCCTTGATCCTTTCAATCAACCCGAAGTCGGTCGAGGTCAAGAGCCCGATGTTCTGACAGTTCTGCCCGTAAATCTTCTCGATGGTCTTCGCGATGACGAGTTGCAACCCGGCGGCCTTCTCCGCGAACGGCGCCGTCTCCCTCGAACTGCCGCACCCTTTCGACAACCCCGACACGACGACCGCGAACCCGCCGTTTTTAACTTCGTCCTTCTTAACCGCCCCCTCCCTCATCCCCACATACACATACTCGCCCAACGTCTCATCGTAATAAAAGCAGACCCACCCCGGCGTAATCTCGTCCGTCGAGATGTTATTCATCAACGCCCGCCCGGGCTCGTATTCGAGTTGGGTTCCCTCCTCCAACTGTCGCCTGATGAGCGATACGTCCTCCGTCAGATAGAGCACGCGCCCCTCGAACCTCAAACGCTCCGGCCGCTTCGTCCTCTTCTCAAGCGTCATCTCGACTCCCCTTATGCAATGCGAATTATCCGATGAGTTTCCGAAAGGCCGATTATAAACGACGGCGCGGGAAAGTCGCACCCGGTCTACGTCCGCCCGCCGACCTCCGGCCGGTCGCGTGTTGCGCCGGCGCGCCGCGGCGCGGTATAAACGCGGAACCGAATCTCGAACATTAAGGGCTTTGACGCGGGACGTGGGAGGGCTTTCCCTCCTTCGACGGCGCCCCCGTCAACCGCAGACACCAGGAGGGGAACCATGGCGGTCAAGTTAGCAGTCATCTACTACAGCTCGACGGGGACGACCTACAGGCTGGCGCAGGCCATCGCGGAGGGCGCCGAAGGGGCGGGCGCGGAGGTGCGCCTGCGCAAGGTCAAGGAGCTGGCGCCCGAGGAGGCCATCGCCTCAAACGAGGGGTGGTCGCAGCACGTGCAGGAGTCGCAGGACGTGCAGGAGGCAACGCTCGACGATCTGACCTGGGCCGACGCCCTCGTCTTCGGCACGCCGACTCGCTACGGGCTGCCCACGTCGCAGCTCAAGCAGTTCATCGACACGACGGGCGGCCTGTGGGCGACGGGCAAACTCGTCAACAAGGTCTGCTCCTCGTTCACGAGTGCGGCGACCACGCACGGCGGACAGGAGTCAACCATCCTCGCGCTCAACAACACCTTCTACCACTGGGGCTCGATCATCGTCGGCCCCGGCTACGCCGACCCCATCCAGTTCCAGTCCGGCAACCCCTACGGCGTCTCCTTCAAGAGCGACAACGGGCAGTCGCGCCCCGACGAGACGGCCCTCAGCGCCGCGCGCTTCCAGGGCAAGCGTGTCGCCGAGGTGGCCGCGCAGTTCTTGAAAGGCGCGTAAACCGTGAACCGTAAACCGTAACAAGAAGAAGACCCGTTCTTACTCGTCACGGTTTACGCTCTTAAAGTTTTCCACAAAACGGCGATGAAATTTCCACCTGTGGAAATCGCCTGTTGATGAACTTTTCAGATGTCTTGAAAAGCAGAAAAAACGGGCTAATTTCGCCCCGAAAATTTTTTGAAAAAAAGTCTTGACAGCTTTCGGAGGCGTGCGTATAGTCCGGCTCCCGTCGCGATTGTTACGGCAGTCGTGACCGGCGAGGGGATCGGCAGATTGGGGCGGAAACGCTTCGATCTGAGGACAGCGACAAGCGGCAAACGTCGCTGCCACTGACGCCCCGGCCGAGGCCGAAAGGTCTGCGCAGGGAGGATGCCGACGGGCGCTTCCCGAGCCGCGCGGATAAAAACGCGCTGGCGCTCCGACGGATTAATTAACCGACGGGGTAGCGAACGCCGCTCAACTTCGGTTGAGCCTCGTTGTCCAGAACGTAGACTGGAGGTGGAGGTAAAGCCACCAGAACAAAAACCAACAGGCACCAGGCCTTCGGGTCTGAGAGGTTAGCGAAAGTTAGCCCGTGCCGACCGGGGGTGAGCCGCCGCAGGCACACGCTTCGGAATATAAATCAGGCAGCCTGTCGCGTGTACAAGCAAGGGTTGCCGTCCCCCAGAATCGCTTCGGCGGTTCAAAAGGGATACCGGGATCGGGCTGCTGCCTTCGGGTGGCAGCCCGGTTTCTTTTTGCGCGACACTTCACCGCCCCTTCAACGCCCCGTTCGTCACACACCCCGAAAATCCTGTTCGCGCCGGCCGGATAAGTTTATTATGCGTTCGGCGACGCGGAGCGTTCCCTTTTAACGCTCTCGGTCTAGTCAAAGGAAACCTTCCGACCCTCCGCACGCCTTAACCATGAAGAAAAACCTCCTCCGCAGAGACTTTCTCAGACAGGGCGCGTTCGCGGCCGCGGCGGCGTTTGTCGTGCCGGCGCGCGTGGGCGCGGCGCAGGTGTTAACGGGCTCACAGACGGGGCTCGGGCGGACGAGCGCGCCGCGCAAGGTGGTTATCCTGGGCGGGGGGCTCGCCGGCCTTTCGGCCGGGTACGAGTTGACGAGGGCCGGGCACGACGTGAAGGTTCTGGAGGCGCAGGAGCGGCCGGGCGGGCGCGTGCTGACGCTGCGCGCGTTCGACGAAGGGCTCTACGGCGACGCGGGCGCGGCGCGCATCCCCGACAATCACGAGTGGACGCTGCGCTACGTCAAGGAGTTCAAACTGCGGCTGCTTCCCTTCTACCCGGATGCGGGGCTCTTCGCGAAGGTCAGGCGCGGGCGGCGCGAGGAGGTCGGGTGGGACGAGTTCGCCGAAGCGGTCGAGGATTACGTCGGCATCGAGCTGGGACAGACCGCACGCTGGCACAAGGTCGAGGGCGGCAACGACCTCCTGCCGCGCGCCTTCGCCGAGAGGCTCGCGGGCAAAGTCTCCTACGGCGCGGTCGTCTCGAAGGTGGAGCAGGAGACGAAGGGCGCGCGCGTCACCTTCAGGCACCTGGGGGTGGAAGAGACGTTGCCGGCGGACTACGTCGTCTGCGCGATTCCCTTCGCGGTGCTCGGGCGCGTCGAGTTCGCGCCGCGCCTCTCCGAGCAGAAGATGCGCGTGCGCGACGAGATGACCTACGAGCTGGCCGCGCGCGCCTTCATGCAGACGCGCGAGCGCTTCTGGGAGCGCGCGCGTCTGAACGGTTTCGCGGCGATGGACTTGCCGGCCGAGTTCTGGCCCTCGACCTTCGGGCAGCCCGGCCGCCGCGGCGTGCTACAGGCTTACGTGCGCCACCACACGGCGACCGACTGGGCGAAGAAGAACGAGGCGGAGCGGCTGGACGCCGCGCTCACGCTCACAGAGCAGGCGGTGCCGGGCGTCCGCGCGGGCTACGAGCGGGGCGTGGTGAAGTGCTGGGGCGAAGACCAGTGGGCCGGCTGCGCATGGACACACCCCTCCGGCCCGCAGCTCGTCGCCGTCAACGCCCCCGAGGGGCGTATCTACTTCGCCGGCGAGCACGCCTCCGTCTACGCCTCCTGGATGAACGGCGCGCTCGAATCCGGCAACCGCGCCGCACGCGCCGTCGATGAGGCCGCGCGCCGTGAGGCCAAAGTTTAGGTCAGGCTTCGGTAAGAGAGTTGTTGACCAACGTCCTTATCATCACCTCAATCCTTTTGAGCGGCGCCGCGCTGTGGCTGGCGCTCGTGCGCGCGCGTGCGTCCGGTCGCGAGGCCGGACGTGAATTGGGCGAGCTGCGTCAGTGGTTCGGGCGCGAGCTGTCGTCGTTGCGCGAACGTCTGGACACGGAGCGGCAGAGGGGCGAGCAGAACGGGGCGCGGCTCGAAGCGCTGGCGGCGGCGCAGGAGGAGGCGCGGCGCGAGATCGAGGCCGCCATCAAGGAGCGTGCGGCGCAGTCAATCCCCGAGACCACGGTCACAGCCCAGCCGCCGGCCGAGACAGACGCGCGCGACGATGCGGCCGCGGCAGAGACGGGGGAGGAGCCTTCGGACGTGTACGCGGCCGCCCGCGCGATGGAAGAGTTCTTCAACGACACGACGCACCCGCGCGAGCTGCTCGGGCACGAAGGCTTCCGGCGCGCCGTCGAACTCTCAATAGGCCCCGAGACGACGACGCGCAGCCTGCTCGCGCGCGCGGCCGAGGGCAACGCGCTCGTCGCCTGCATCTCGCTCGAAGCGCTGAGGCAGCGCAAGGGCGACGACGAAGAGGTCGTCGAAGGCATCCTGCGCGACATCAACGCATACTTCTACTGGCCGCGCTTCTTCGCGCTGCGTGCTCTCGCCGCGCACGCGGGCACTCGCGGCGTGCTCGCCCCGCTGCTCGTCCGGCTCAACTCGACGTGGCGCGAGCCGATCCCTTTGCAGGCGCTGTGCGAGTTCGTCGGCAAGATCGACGGGGGCGGCGCGCTCACCCCGCGCGAACTCACCGAAGCGTCCGACGCGCTCGGGCTCGGCTCGGAGCAGTGGAACGAGGTCTTCGCCACGCTCGACGCGATAGACGTGCATCTCCCCGTCATGACGCGCGGCGAGCTTGCGCGCTGGCGCGACACACGCCAGACGGCCGAGTTCGTCAAGACGTTCGGGCGCGTGTGGGAGGACGAGGGGCGCGAGGTCTTCGTCCTCGACTCGGTGGCCGCGCGCGTCTCGGAACTGGAGGCGGCAATCGACCGCGAGCCCGCGCGCTCGGTGCTGCTGGTTGGCGAATCGGGCACAGGGAAGACCGCGCTCGTGCGCGCGCTCGCCGCGCGCCTGCGCGCCGACGGCTGGCTCGTCTTCGAGGCCGCGCCCGCAGAGGTGCTGGCCGGGCAGACTTACATCGGCCAGATCGAGGAGCGCGTGCAAACGGTCGTCCGGCAGCTACAGGGCAAGCGCGTCCTCTGGGTCATGCCGAACTTCCACGAGGCGCTCTGGGCCGGTCGCCACCGCTACAGCCCGACGGGACTGCTCGACCTGCTGCTCCCGCACATCGAGAGCGGCGCCATCCGCATCATCGGCGAAGTGCCCGCGCTCGCCTACGAACAGCTCGTGCGCCTGCGGCCTCGGCTGCGCACGGCGATGCAGACCTGCCGCATCGCGCCGCTCTCCGACGAGGAGACGCTGGAGTTGGGTCGCCGCTGGGCCGAGCACCGCGGCACGCACAAACTCGCGTGGCAGGGCATGCACGAGTCGGTGGACACCTCCTACTTCCTGCCCCGCGCCTCGGAGCGTACGCTGCGCGAAGCCTTACAGCTCGCCAAACAATATCTTGACGACAAGGCCGCGCCCGGCAACCTCCTGCTCCTGCTCGAAGCAACCGACCGACGCCTGCGCGCCGACGAGAACAGGTCGGACGTGGTCGAACTCGACGACCTGCTCGTCACGCTCTCGCAGTTGACGGGGCTGCCCGTGCAGATACTCGACGAGCGCGAGGGGCTCGATCTGTCGGAGCTGCGCGCCTTCTTCGAGAAGCGCGTGCTCGGCCAGCCCGAGGCCGTCGATTGTCTGGTCGAGCGCGTCGCGATGATCAAGGCGGGGCTCACCGACCCGACGCGCCCGCAGGGCGTCTTCCTCTTCGTCGGCCCGACGGGCACGGGCAAGACCGAGATCGCCAAGACGCTGGCCGAGTTCCTCTTCGGCTCGCCCGAGCGCATGATCCGCCTCGACATGAGCGAGCTTCAGACGTGGGAGTCGCAGGGGCGCATCCTCGGCGAGACGGACGAGACGAGCGACAGCGCGGCCCTCGTCAACCAGATCCGCAAACAGCCCTTCTCCGTCGTGCTCCTCGACGAGTTTGAGAAGGCGCACCCGTCGGTGTGGGACCTGTTTCTGCAAGTCTTCGACGACGGCCGCCTCACCGACCGCCGCGGCAACACGGCCGACTTCCGCCACTCGGTCATCATCATGACCTCGAACCTCGGCGCCACGCTCCCGCACGGCGCGTCGGTCGGCTTCTCGCAGGAGCAGGCGCAGTTCGCCGCCGGCTCGGTCGAGCGCGCGGTGGGCCGCGCCTTCCGGCGGGAGTTCGTCAACCGCATCGACCGCGTTGTCGTCTTCCGCCCGCTGGGCCGCGGCGTGATGCGCGACCTGCTGCGCAAAGAGTTGAACGACGTGCTCACCCGTCGGGGACTGCGCACGCGGCAGTGGGCGGTCGAGTGGGACGAGTCGGCCGTCGAGTTTCTGCTAGAGAAGGGTTTCACGGCCGACCTCGGCGCGCGCCCCTTGAAGCGCGCCGTCGAGCGTTACCTGCTCTCGCCGCTCGCGCTGACCATCGTCAACCACCAGTTCCCCGAGGGCGATCAGTTCCTCTTCGTCCGCTCCTCTGCGGACGGCAGCTCGCTCGACGTGCAGTTCGTAGACCCCGACGCGCCCGCCGAAGGAGAGGTCACGGTCGAAGAGGTTGAAGAACTCTCCTTCGACGAAGAGGTGTCGCGCGAGTTGCGGCTCGAATCGGTCGCGCTCGACCCCAAGGGGACGCCCGAGGAGCTTCGCCTTCTGCAAGAGCAGTACGACGAGGTCGCGGCGCGGGTCGAGGACGAAGCCTGGCGCGGGCGTAAAGAAGGTGCGCTGTGCGAGATGCAGTCGGCCGACTTCTGGTCTGCGCCCGAGCGCTTCTCCGTGCTCGGCGCCGTCGAGTATATGGATCGTATCGAGGCGGGGCTCGACACCGCGGGCTCTCTGCTCGCCCGGCTGCGCGGCGACCGCAAGCGGCTCCCGCCCGACCTCGTCGCGCGGCTCGCCGAACAGCTCTACCTTCTGGACTCGGCCTGCCGCGGCATGGCAGAGGGACAGCCGCGCGACGCCTTCCTGCTCGTCAACGCCGTGCGCGAGCCCGGCGCCGACCGCGCACGCAGCGAAGAGTTCGCGCGCACGCTCGTGCGCATGTACCGCCGCTGGGCCGAGCGCCGACGGATGCGCATCGAGCTGCTCGAAGAGCACGACGGCGCGCGCGCCAACGGCTCCGGCCCGGAAGAGTACCGCGCGCTGCTCGCCGTCTCCGGCTACGCGGCCTACACGATTCTCCGGCACGAGTCGGGCCTCCACGTCCTCGAAACGCCGCAGGACGAGAAGTCCTCCTTCCGGCGTGTGGCGGCTGCCGTCCGCGTCGTCGGACAGCCCGAAGAGCCTCCGGGGCGCGGCGGCCGCGAGGCGCTGCGCGAACAGGCCGAGCGTGCGCTCTCGGCCGACCCTAACGCACCCCAGCAGCAGGTCGTCCGCCGCTACCGCGAAGAGCCCTCGCCACTCGTCCGCGACTCCGCACGCGGCTGGCGCACAGGTCGCCTGGAACTCGTCCTCGACGGCGATTTCGACCTCATCACGTGAAGATTCGGCCAGATTTCGGACAACGAGCCATAAACTCCCTGCTGTCTATCGTATGGTGCTCGTCGCGCACCTTTTACCCCCTCCTGCATACTTTTTTACATCTTGCTTTCCCACCGGGTCGGGTTTAAGCTGCGAGAACCCGTGCGGCGCCACGGCCACAACTTCGGCGCGCACGGGGCTTTCACACCGTAAGCACGGCCCGCCCCGGTCGATCAGGCGCCAGCTCAGGCGTTCCACTTATGACGGGGTCGTTTACGTTCTCAGACAAGTTTCCAACCTTTGACCTTCGAGGCGCGGCGACGCGACGCGCCGGTGTCGCGCGACAGCGCGGCAGTCAATTCAACCTTCTACCGGAGTCGCCCGGCCGCCCTTGCCCCGAATTGCTCACGTGTGAACGTGCGGCGCGGCGCCCCCGGAACAACCAGAGAGGAGGGAGAGCCTCACATGGACTTCTTGAACAGCTCACAGACTACCTACGCACGGGCCACGACCGATGCCCCCGCTTCCCGCGACGAGGACGCGCTCCGACGTTGCTCCGTTTCCAACTCATATTTAAAGGCCGGCGATTACGAAGGCGCCGTCGAGGCGCTTGAGGGATTCTGGCGCGGCGCGTGCGAACGACCCGCGGCCGACAACCTCAGCGCGCGCCCGACCGCCGAGCTGCTTGTGCAGGCCGGACGCCTGACGAGCGCGCTCGGCGGCGCGCGCCGCATCGAGGGCGCACAGGAGGCCGCCAAGAACCTCCTGAGCGAGGGCGCCGGCATCTTCGAGCAACTCGGCGACGCGCGGAAGGTCGCCGAGACGCGCACAGACCTCGGCGTCTGCTACTGGCGCGAGGGCGCGTTCGAGGAGGCGCGCGTCGTGCTGCGCGCGGCGCTCGAAGGGCTCGCGCGCGAGGACGCCGAGCAGAGGGCGCTCGCGCTCATCCGCCTCGCCATTGTCGAGTTGTCGGCCGGGTGCAACCGCGCGGCGGTCGAGATACTCACCGAGGCCGCCCCGCACGTCGAGGCTTGCGGGAGCGACGTTATCAAAGGCACCTTCCACTCCGAGCGCGCCAACGCCTTCGTCGCGCTGGCGGACGCGGGGGATGCGGAGATGCTCGACCGCGCGCTCGTCGAGCACACCGCCGCCAGCTACCACCTGGAGCAGGCCGGCCATACGCGCTACCTCGCAAACAACGAGAACAACCTCGCCGTCCTCTTCAACCGCATCGGCCGGCACGAGGAGGCGCGCGAGCACCTCGACCGCGCGCGCGCTCTCCTCGTCCCTCTGAAGGATGCGGTCATCGTCGCGCAGTGTGACGAGACGCTGGCGCGCGTGCTCATCGCCGAGGGGAGTTTCGATGAGGCGGAGCGGGTCGCGCTCACGGCCGTGCGCGTCTTCGAAGACGGCGACCGGCAGGCGCTCCTGGCCGAGGCGCTGACGACGCTCGGCGTCGCGCAGGCGCGTGCGAGCCGCTGCGACGAGGCCCGCCAAAGTTTCGCGCGCGCCGGCGAGGTCGCCGAGGCCGCGGGTGACCGCGTCGGCGCGGGGCTGGCCGCGCTCACGCTCGCCGAGGAGTTGGGAGCGCATCTCAACCACGCCGAGTTGTCCGATGCGTTCGCGCGCGCGCAAGAGCCGCTCTCAGGCACGCGCAACCCGGAGACGCTCATGCGCCTGACGGCCTGCGCGCGCCGCGCGCTGGAGTCGTCTATGGCTTCGCAAGCCCCGGCCGGCAGAGCTAAAGGGGACACGCCCGAGGAGAGGTGGGAGGGCTTCTGCCTGAAGTCGGAGGTGCTGCGTTACGAGGCCGAGCTGATCTCGCGCGCGCTGCGCGACGCCGACGGCGTGGTCTCGCGCGCGGCGAAGCTGCTTGGTTTCAAGCACCACCAGACCTTCGTCGCGCTGCTCAACAACCGCCACAAGGGACTGCTCGGCGAGCGCCGCCCCGTCATCCCGCGCCGCCGCAGCTTCATCCGCCGCCCGCGCCGACAAGTCCACCTCGCCGGCAAGAAAGTTTAGCCGCGGAGACACAGAGGCAGGGGGCCTTCGAGTTGAAATTTCAACTCGAAGGCCCCCTGCGTTTTTATCATCGATCCTATTAACGTAGTCCGGACAGATGCGACTTGATGCGGCGGAACTCTTCGGAGTCGCGCGTGCGCGTGTGCGTCTGGCCGAGCGCGACGACGACTTTGTTGATGGCCTCGACGCGGCTCGCGGGGTCTGGGTGGTCGCTCGCGGCATCCCCTTGTTCGCGCCCGCCTCCGCGCTCGTCGAGGCGCTCGAAGAAGTTGGACATGTCGCGCGGGTCGAAGCCGGACTCGGCCAGAAGGCGTGCGCCCTCGGCGTCGGCCTGTAGCTCGGCCGCGCGGTTAGACCTCAGAAAGAATCTATTCGCGCTGGCGCCACACGCCGCGGCCGCCACGCGCCAGGAGTCACCGTGGCCGAAGCCCGCGATGGTGTTGACGACGCTGACCGCCGTCCTTGCGAGGTACGCGCGCGAAGCCTGCGTCGTGCCGTGGCGCAAAGAGACGTGCGCGATCTCGTGAGCGAGCACGCCGGCCACCTCACCCTCCGTCCGCGCCGCTTCGATGGCACCCTCGTTGATGAAGACGTAACCGCCCGGCAACGCGAAGGCGTTGACCTCGGGCGAATCGACGACGATGAACTTGTAAGGGAACTTGTAGCCGGGCGCGGCCGCCGCGACGCGCTCACCGAGACGCTGGACGTAAGCCTCTGTGCGCTCGTCATGGAGCACGACCACCTGCCGCATGATCTCTTCGGCCGAGGTCTCGCCGAGTTGTATGTCCTGCTCGGGGCTGAAGAGGTTGAAGCCCGCGGACGCATGCGGCAACGCCGAGCGGTTCCCGCCGCCCGATAGCGCCCCACCGCACGCCGCCTGCAACGTCAGCAGGGCTAACAACACCCACCCCTTAACTCTGCCCGCCCGTATCAACCTCTGAAGCCTCCCTCTGCTCTCAACTCTTGCGCGCCCCTGCGCGTCACCCCGGTAAGTACTGTGCAAACACCGGGCCGCGACCGCGTCAGCGCCCGGACTCAAAGGCTTTTAAGGCGTGCGCCCTCAAAAACCCGAGCCCGCACGTCTGGTAGTCAGACATAACCGTCCGGCGCGTTAAATATCGAAATAGTACGTAGGTTGGAACGCGGGTCGGACTCGGCGTCGTGAGGCTTCAACCTTTCGGCAATCGAACCGCAATCATGTGGCAATCATTCAAGTGACACAGGGCCGGGGCCGCGCGGACGTGTGCGGGCTTATCCTGTCGAAGCTCGCGGCCGACTTTGTATCGAGCCGCGGGCACTTCAAAGCAGGAGACTTTTATGTACAAGCAACTTTCACGGAGACTCTCGAACGTTAACCCCGCGCTCGCGTGCTGCGCGCTGGCGCTGCTCTTCGCCGCGGCGTGCGCTTCGACGGCGCGCGCGCAAGGGAGCCCGCCGGGTTTGAAGAGGCAGGACGCGGAGCAACAGCAGGCCGCACGTAACAGTCAGGACTCCGACGACGTTGATGACGACGAGGCCCCCGCGCCGCCGGCCGCGGCTGACCCGGCGACCGTCCTGCGCAAGGCGCGCTTCGTCTTCGTCCACTCGGACTCGGCCTTCGTCAGCGGGCGCGAGGTCGAGGACTCGCTGCGTAAGCGCAAGGAGTTCAAGGCGTGGGGCATGGTCATCACGCGCAACGAGGCTCAGGCCGACCTCATCATTGAGATCACGCGCAGGCCCCTCACGCGCCGCTTCACCTTCTCCGTCCTCGACCCGCGCACGTCCGAGGTCGTCACCAGCGGCAAGACGCGCTCCGTCCTCTTCGGCAAGAAGATTCCCAACAAGATCGCCGAGAAGTTCGCCAACCGCGTCAAGGTCTACCGTCCTTACCCACCGACTTAGAGGAGACAATAGACAGTAGGAAAACAGGCAGCGCGGCTCTCATCGGTTGTTGATGAGAGCCGCGCTGCCTGTTTTCCTACCGTCTACTTCTTTCCTCAAGCGCTCACCGACGGCGCGACCTTGCCGGAGAAGTCGGGGGGCGTGCCATCACTTTCGTCCGAACCGCCGGGCTTCACAGAGAACTTCTCCGCCCAGCGCACGCGACCCGTGATCTGCATGACGACGAAGAGCGTGAGGATCGAGCCTATCGTGACGGCGAGCCCGGTGAAGCCCTTGAAGAAGAAGGCGTAGGAGAACATCACGAGGTAGATGAACTGCGCGAGCCCCGCCTCGCGCGCCGCGAAGCGCGTCCCCACCACCAGCCGCAGGTAGCTGATGACCAGGAAGATCGAGACGACCGACGACGCGGCGAACGCCGTGTGAATCGAGACGTGGTCGACCAGGTAGGCGAGCAGCAGGTGGAACGCGAAGAAGGCCGTCGCGAGGAAGAAGTAGTTCATCGGATGCAGCTCGATGCCGCGCATCGTCGTGATGATGAACATCAGGAAGAAGAAGAAGAAGAGTGAGACAGGCGCGAAGAAGCTGATGCGCCCGGCGAGCGGGCCGGGCTGCAACTTCTCGGGCATCGCCATCCCGATCTGAAAGCCCGAGACGAGGTTCTTATAGTTCCACTCCAGCTCCCACCCGCCGCCCTTCTCGCGCTTCTCCGAAGGCGACAGGGTGTTCTCGGGGAAGTCGATCTCCTTGAAGTCGGTGGTCATCCTCATGCGGAAGTCGCGCACCTGCGCCACGCTCGGGCCCGTCTTCGCGTCGCCGCCGCCGAAGTTGTAACGCCAGTCGTTCAAGCCCTGCGAGCGGTAGGCCACGTGCAGCGTCGCCGTCTCGCCCGGCTTGACCGCGGCCGTGCCCGTCGCCGAGTTGTTCTCGTTCGTGAGCACGACGGCCGCGCCGTTGACCGTGAAGACGAGGTCGTCGTAGATGGCGCGCTCGGCCGGGAACTTCAGCGTGAAGGTCACATGGTCCTGCTGGGTCGAGTTGCGGAAGACGTACGCGCCGTCGAAGCCGACCTTGTACGTGCTGTACCAGAGCAGCCCCTTCTGCCTGTGCTCAAGCCCGAGCGACACGTCCACGCGGCTCGACTCAAGCGGCAGCGTCTCCGTGACCGAGACCTGCTCCGTGACGACCTTCTTCTTGCCGTCCACCACGGTCTCGGTCGTCTTCGGCACCGTGTGCTCGGACGTGGCCGCGGGCGGCGACTGCGACTGCGGCGCGCCCCAGAGCGAAGTGACCTGGCCTTCGAGCACCTGATCCGAATCATACGTGCGCGAGAAGATGGTCGCGCCCAGAACCATCCAGGCCGCGGACGCGCACACGAAGATGAACGCGATGGCTACGATGCGCTTCAACATACCTTTCAACCTTCCTCCGGTCAGACGTTCGTGCCCGACTGCGAATTAAACCTTGATCTCCCCTCGCGCGACACTAGACCGAGCCACGACGCGCGCCTGTGGCTCCCCACGTCGGAGCCCCGTGCCTGACGGCCGGCGCCACGTCGGGGAACGACCCGCGGCCGAAGAAGACGTGGCGCGCCAGCGAGCTGAAAGGCGCGCGCCTCATCAGCGCGCAGGCGGCTTCGACGAGCAGAGGGTTGTTAAAGGAAGAGAGCGTCCTTCTCATCCACAGGCGCGAGGCGAAGCGCGCGCGGAAGCTCGTTCCCGAATAGCGTGCGAGCGCCCCTTCGTCTCCGGTCGCGAGGTAATCGGAGATGACTTCGGCCGCAAGCCCCGACAGCCGCATGCACGGGTCGAGCCCGCCGGCCGTCAGCGGCGAGACCGCGCCCGCCGCGTCGCCGACCAACAGGCCGCGCGCGCACGCGATGCGCTTCAAAACGCCGCCGACGGGGATGCGACCACCGCGGCGCTCGACTTTGCGTGCGCGCGTGAAGTCGAAGGTGCGCGACATCTCGGCCCGAAACTCTTCGAGCGCGCGCGCGGGGTCGAAGCGTTCGGCGTAGCCGCCCACGCCGACGTGCGTCTCCTCGCCGTCGCACACGACCCAGGCGAGGTAGCCGGGCGCGAGCCGCGGGTCGAGGAAGCAGTGGAAGCACGGCTCGCTCGCCGTCGCCACTCCGCGGAACACGTCCTCGACGCCGACGATCCACTCGCGGTTCTCGTCCAGCCCGAGGTCTTGCGCCACGCGCGAGCGCGCGCCGTCGGCCCCGACCACGAACCGCGCCTTAACTCTCCTCGTCAGGCCCGCGCGTTCGAGCAGCACCTCCGTCTGGCCGGCGGCGTCGCCCTTCAACTCCGACCCCGCGTAGCGCGTCGAGGGCGACCACACGGCGCGCGCGTCGATGCACTCTTCGAGCATGCGCGCGTAGAGCCGGCCCATGCGGCCGACGCGGAACTCCTCGTGCTCGCTCTCCAAATCCTGTGTGCGCCGTGCCGGCGAGTAGAGCCTGACCCTTCTCACCGCCGGCCCCAGGCAGTCGCGCGGCAGGTCGAAGTCTTCCAGCGTGCGGCGGACGAAGATGCCCGTCGTGTGCACGGCGTCTTCGAGCGAGTTCTTCCTGTCGGCCAGCAGCACCCGCGCGCCGCCGCGCGCGAGCTGCCTCGTCACCTGGAGCCCCGCCAGCCCCGCCCCCACGACCACCACGTCGAAACTCTCCACGTCAGTGCTCCTTAATCCTTTATCAAAGGCTGCCGACTCAGGACGGGGGCCGTGCCCTTCACGCACACCTGTGCGCCGGCCGGCGCGCCCAGCGCGAAGACGAACCCCAACGCGAACGCCGCGGCCGCGAGCCACGGCGAGCCCTTGCGCGCAAGCCCCACCGCCCCCGCCGCGCGCCAGCCGTTGCGCAGGTAGACGAACGCCGTCAGGAACGGGACGAAGCCGAGCGCGCCGAGCAGCACGATGAGCCCGAGGACGCTGTACGGCAGTATCGCCATGCCGACGCAGAGAGAGAACACGGCCCCCCCGAATAGCATCCCGGCCAGCGCGGCCGGCCGCCGCCCCGCACGGCCCGCCGCGCAGAGCCACGCGCAGAGCGCCACCATCTCAAGGGCGCTGATCGTGTAGGCGTAGAACTGAACCTGCGGGTAGAGGCCGCCGTCGTACTCGAACCCGCTCCGGAAGACGATAGGGTCGAAGACGAAACAGAGGACGGGCATGACGAAGCCGAACACCACGTCGAACCTCCTCTGCGCCGTCGTCGGCGCGTCGTCGAACTGCCTCTGCCAGAACCCTTGAGTCCTGCGCGGGCGGACGCAGCGCGCGCCTGTCATGCTCAACTCGTCCATACCACTCCTCCTCGCAAGTGTTTTCCAGAACTGATGCCTCGAATTCAAAGATTCACGTTCGTGTTCACGACTTTCCCCGCCTTCCGTTCCCGCACGTTTAAAGCAAAGCGCTTTACATGGCAAAGCCAATGGGCAAAAAAATATCGGGCGGCGGCGGCCCGACCTCTTCTCCCCTGTCCGTCTCACCCGCCGCGCGCGGCGCGGATGACGCTCTCCATGTGACCGAGGTACCTCTCTAACGCGCGCCGGCCCGCGGCCGTAAGCTTGTATTCGGTCTTCGGCATGCGCCCGTCGAAGTACTTATTACAGACGACGTACTGCGCCTCTTCGAGCTTGCGCGCGTGCACGCTCAGATTGCCGTCCGTGGTGTTCAGGAGTTGTTTGAGGTCGTTGAAGGTGAGCGATTCGTTGACGGCGAGGGCGCTGACGATGGCGAGGCGGACTCGTTCATGTATCAGTCGATCAAGCTCGGCGGCGGCGGCCGGCCCGTCGGTCGGCTTATTGCGCCGCGGCTGTTGCTGCTCGCGTAAACCATCGGGCGAGGCTTGCGCGCCCGCCTTCTTCGTCGAACGATCCTTCGCCAAAGCGTTCTGTCTAGCCACCGTAGTTCCTCGCAATGTGCCAACCGAAGATGACGTGAAGCAGCCCGAAGCCCGCGGCCATCAGCGCGTCGCCCCACGCGGCGGGCAGAAAAAGAGCGCCCGCCCCCAGGAACATGAAGCAGAGCCCCATGAAGGGAACCGGGCGCACGGAGAAAGCGCCTCCCGTGACGACGCCCGTGCCGTAGAGCAGGAGCCACAGCCCGGGCAGTTGCGGGTGGAGGCCCGCGCGGTAGAAGACGACCGTGAGGAGCGCGCCCACCAGCACCGGCGGCGAAAGGTTGATGATCAGTTTCCGGCCGGGGCGTGAGAGCAGAGAGGTGTCGGAGGCGTGCGCCTTGCGGTACATCGTCCACCCGGCGATGCCGGCGGAGACGGCGGCCTCGGTCATCCAGACGGCGAGCCAGGCGCCGAACATCTTCTGCTGCGAGGCGACGAGCGCCGCAAACAGCGCGGTCAGCCCGATGGCGACCTGCCCCCAGCCGGGCACGGCCGTGAACGCCGAGGCGCGCTCCATCGTCTCGCGGATGAAGCGCAGGTTGTCCATCGCGCGGTCGTGGAGCGCGGGCGGCTCCTCCGCCTGCGGCCGCTCCGGGAATGTGTGGACGACTGCCATGCCGCCGCCGAAAATACACCCGCCCCGCCACCACTGTCAAGTGCTTTGCAGAGCAAAGCGACCGGAGCCGGCCGCGGCCGTTCCCTTCGCGCCCGCCGATTTGTTAGCATGCACAGGCACAGCCAAGCGACGTTTAAGGAGAGAGAACTTTGAGCGAGCGGAACGGGGGCCTGCCCGAAGGGGTCGAGTTCGTGGCGGAAGGCGAGGGGGTGCGCGAGTTCAGGCTCGCCAACGGTCTGAAGCTGCTGCTGGCGGAGAACCGCGTCGCGCCGGTCGCGACGTTCCTGGCGCTCTACCGCGTCGGCTCGCGCAACGAGGCCGTCGGCCACACGGGCGCGACGCACCTCCTGGAGCACATGCTCTTCAAGGGCACGCCGACCTTCAACAAGGCGAAGGGGACGCAGGTCGCGGCCACGCTCCAGAGGGTCGGCGCCGACTTCAACGCGACCACCTGGTACGACCGCACCAACTACTTCGAGACCGTCCCCTCGGACGCGCTGGAGCTGGCCGTCCACCTCGAAGCCGACCGCATGCGCAACTCCTTCATCGCCGACGAAGACCGGCGCGCGGAGATGACCGTCGTCCGCAACGAGCTGGAGCGCGGGCAGAACGAGCCGATGCTCGTCCTGGATGAAGCCGTCTACGCGGCGGCCTTCCGCGAGCACCCTTACCACCACCCGACCATCGGCTGGCGCGCGGACGTTGAGAACGTCCCGACCGCGCGGCTCAAAGAGTTCTACGACACCTTCTACCACCCGAACAACGCCACGGCCATCGTCGTCGGGGATTTCGAGGAGGGGCACGCGCTCGCGCTCGTCGCGAAATACTTCGGCGCCTTCCCCGCCTCGGGCGAGCCCATCCCCGAGGTCTACACGGACGAGCCGCGGCAGGAGGGCGAGCGGCGTCTGGTCGTGCGGCGCGCGGGCGAACTGCCGCTCGTGCAGGTGGCCTTTCGCACGCCCGCGGCGCTCGGGCAGAAGATGGTTCTGTCGAACGCGGAGCTGGCCGCGCGCGCCGCGGCGCCGCCCGAGGCGAACGACATCTACCCGCTCGCCGTGCTGGCCTGCGCGTTGACGAACGGCGTGACGAGCCGCCTCTATCAGGCGCTCGTCGAGTCCGAGCTGGCCGTCTCGGCGGACGCGCGCGTGGATCAGTTCCGCGACCCCGGCCTCTTCAACGTCTACGCGACGGCCGCGCCCGGCGTCGAGGCGCAGAGGTTGGAAGAGGCCATCCACCGCGAGCTGGCACGCGCGGCCGAAGACCTGTGTGAAGAGGAGGTCGAGAAGGCCAAGCGGCAGATCACCGCGCGCGTCGCCTACGAGCGCGACGGCACGCACAACGTGGCGATTCAGATGTCGGAGGCCGAGTCGGTCGCCGACTGGCGCTTCTACGAAGAGTACCCGCGCCACGTCGCGCGCGTCACGGCCGAAGATGTGCGCCGTGTTGCGGCCACTTACTTCAAGGAGGAGGTGCGCACGGTCGGCCTCTTCATCCCGAAGAAAAGCGACGGCCCGAACGGCAACGGAAGCCCAAACGTCTCGAAGGCGGCGCCGGCAAGTCACTCGCCCGCGCCGCACGGGTACAAGTTTAACCACGACCCTCAGGCCCAACAGGAGACTCGCGCGGAAGGGGCGTCCGGGGGCGCGGCCGCTTCTTCGAGGCGCGGCGGCACGGGTCTCTCTTCGCGGGTCTTGCGCGAAGAGCATGAGACGGGCGCGGCGGTGCTGCTGGTCGAGAACCCTTCGACGCCGACGGTCGCGCTGCGCGGGAGCCTGCGCGCGGGCTCGCACTTCGAGCCGAAGGAGAAGCCGGGGCTCGCGCGTCTCACGGCCGAGATGCTCAAGCGCGGCACGCGCCGGAGGGCCAAGCTCGAACTCGCGGGCGCGCTCGAACGTTTGGGCGCGGACATCGACTTCGACGCGGACGTGTTCGCCGTGCGGCTCCACGCGCGTTCTCTCGCCGCAGACTTCCCCGCCATGGCCGCGACGCTCGCCGAGATGCTGCGCGAGCCCTCGTTCCCGGCCGAAGAATTGGAGAAGCTCAAGCAGCAGACTATCGCCGCAGTCCGCGAGAGGCAGACGGACACGGGCTGGCGCGCCTACGAGCGCCTGACCCAGACGCTCTTCGACGAGCGGCATCCCTTCTACACGCACGCGGGCGAGCGGCTCGTCGAGAGCATCTCGTCCGTCACGGTCGAAGACGTGCGCGGCTTCTACGAGAGGCTCTACGGCGGGAGCACTTTAATCCTTTCGGCGGCGGGCGGCTTTAAAGCGGATGAGGCGGCGAGCGTGCTGCGCGAAGCGTTCGAGGGCTTCGGCGGCCCCGAACACACGGGGATTGAGGTGACAGACCCGGAGCCGCCCGCCTCTGCGCGGCGCGAGGTGGTGCTCGTGCGCGACAAGGCGAACGTGGACGTGATGCTGGGGACGGCGGCGCCGCTCCGGCGCGACGCTGCGGACTACTACGCGGCGATGCTCGCCAACCGCGCGCTCGGCGAGTCCACGCTCTCGTCGCGTCTGGGTCTGCGCGTGCGCGACGCCGAAGGGCTGACCTACGGCATCGCTTCGCGCTTCCGCGCGCCGTCGCTCGCCGCGGGGCCCTGGTACATCGCCGTCTCGGTCAACCCCGGCAACGTCGAGCGCGCCATCGAGTCGGCGCTCGGCGTGCTGCGTGAATACGTCGAGCACGGCATGCGCCCGGAGGAGTTGGAGGACGAGAAGTCGTCGGCCGTCGGGTCGTTCAAGGTCTCGCTCTCGACGAACGCGGGGCTGGCGGCGGCGCTCTGGAACGCCGAGTTCTACCGGCTGGGCCTCGACTACGTCGAGCGCTACCCGGAGCTGGTGCGGGCCGTCACGGTCGAGGAGGCCAACGCGGCGATCCGCAAATACTTCCGCCCCGAGCGCCTCACCGTCGTCATCGCCGGCGACCTCGACCCCGCGGGCGGCGAGTCCGCGCCGGTCAGTTAAGGCAAAAGTAAAAAGGCAAAAGTAGGAGAGTAAGAAGAGCGCGGCCCTCATCATCGGTTGATGATGAGGGCCGCGCTGTCTTTACCTCTTAACTTTTGCCTTGTGCCTTACGCAGCGGCCTAGCTCGGGCCGAAGCGCTGGCGGTACTCGGACGAGGTGATGAACGCCTTGACCATCTCGGCGTTCTGGAAGTTGCCGTTGAAGGCGTTCAGCTTGTTGAGCCAGAAGTTGAAGCCGGCGGTGTCCGGGTCGCGACGGAGGTAGCCGAAGTACTCCATCGTGACGAAGGCCGCATTGAACTCGCGCGAGTTCAACTCGGCCGACTCGGCGATGGCGCGGAGCACCTGCGCCCGCGTCATGGTCGCGGCGTCGAGCGCCGCCACGAGCGAGTTGCGGAAGGTGTCGGCCGCGGGGAAGTTGCCGCGAATCTCACCGCCCGCAAACTGTTTCGTGTGGAAGTTGATGTAGGCACGCCCCGAGCGCAGATTGTCGAGCTGCGCGGCGAGCGTCGTCCCGTTGCCCTCGGGCGCGTCCCACTTGCCGCGGAACGTCCCACCGACGCCGCCCGCGGTCGGCGAGAAGGACTGGTCGTTCGGGTTGTTGTCGTTGAAAGGCGCGCCGAAGAAGCCCCAGACCACGGGGCCGTTGACGCCCGGCGCCACCGACGCGCCGGCGTGGATGTGCGCCGCGACGAGGTCGTCGTTGGTGTCGGCGGTCTGCCCGCCCACGTCGATGTTGCTGATGGTGGCGGTGAAGGTCATCGCCGTCTGCGCGTCGTTGAACTGGAAGCTCGCCGTGCCGAAGGAGGCGGGGCGCGCCGCGCCCGTTGTGGTCGTCGGCACCGTCGGCGGCACCTCCTGCGAGTTCGTCAACTGCACGGTGAAGAACCGCACCTGCGAGGGCGAGAGCCCGGCCGAGGCGAGCAGGTTGTCCACGTACTGCGCGTTCGTCAGCGTCGAGGGGTATTTCGAGACGAACTCGGGGCGCGTGACGAACTCGTTGAAGTAGGCCGTCTTGTTCGCTTCGAGCACGGCGTCGGCGCCGGGCGCGCCGAAGGCGAAGCCGCGCTGGAGCTGCTGCACGTCGCGCTCGAAGTTGCCGTACAGGATGGGTGCCGGGCTCCCGGACGCGCTCGCGCCGAAGGCCGTGCGGTGCGTCAGGTAGGCGAGGTAGCCGGTGCGCTGGAACTCAATCGAGAGGAAGAAGGCCGCCGAGACGTTGACCCGCTTGTTCTCAATGCAGGCGGCGTTGCCGGCGCACGAGTTGATCTCGTTCTCCCAGAACGCCTGGCCGGCGGCGTCGGGCTCGCGGTTGAGGAAGTCGAGATAGTGCTGGCGGACAAAGAAGGAGCTGGTGTCGATGGGATTAGTCGTCGGGGGCACCGCGTCGTTGTCGAGTATCGACACCTCGGTCGTGTTCGGGCTCCCGAGCCCCACGCCCGAGCCCGTCGGGTTCGAGAGCATGAGGTCGATGGTCTCGTCGCCCTCGACGAAGGTGTCGTTAACGATGAGGATGCGGAAGGTCTTCGAGGTTTCGCCCGGGTCAAAGCGGAGCGTGCCGAGCGCGATCTCGTAGTCAGACTTCTGCGAGGCGTGGCCGGGCTGCGACTCGTCGAAGGTGTTGTAGTTGACGGTGGCCGCGCCTGAGGCGTCGCCCGAGCGCGTCACGGTGATGTCGATGTGGCCGGAGCCCTCGCTGATGGCGTAATCGTCAGTCGAGAACTGGATGAGCGAGGTGGCCGAGGCCGTCGTCGGGTTGAGCTTGCCGAAGAGGCCGTGCTCCTCCTCGCCGGGGCCGGCGGAGAAGTAGAGCGTGTTCACGTCACCGCCCGTCCCGCCGTTGCCGAAGGTGAGCGCCCACAACTCGTCAATCTCGATGCCGTTGCCCGACTCGTCCTGGAGCGTGCCGAGGAAGGCGCCGGTCGTCGGGTTGAAGGCGTGGATGGAGGGATTGCCCTCGCCGAAGTTGCCGACGAGCAGCGCGCCGCCGAAGATGCCGAAAGAGGCGGGCGCGAGGACCAAGCCCCACGGCGAGTTGAGTGGGCCGTTGTTGATGCCGAACGTCAGGTCGCGAACGCCGTTGGCGTTGAAGCGGCGGACGAAGCCGTTGCCGACCCCCTCCTCATCCATCCCGCCCGTGCCGACCTTGGCGTAGGCGACGTAGAGCGAGCCGCCGATGGCCTGGATGTTGAACGGGTGGTAGGTGTTCCCCGAAGTCGTCGGAACGGTCGGGTCGGCGAAGGGGAAGCTGGCCGTGGGCTGCAAGGCGAACGAGCTGTTGAAAACGTCAATCGTGCCGTTGGCGAAGTCGGCCGCGTAGATGAAGTTGCCCGAGCCGTTGTTGGCGTAGGCGAGGCCGGTGTAGACGTGGCCGGGCTGGCTGGCGGCGATGACGGCCGTGGTCGAGCCGGCGGCCGGGGCGTTCGGGTCCCAGCCCGTGATGTTGCCCGTGATCGAGGCGAAGAGGAAGTTCGCCCCGCACGGCGCGCTGGCGCAGGCCCCGGGGAGCACGAACTCGGTCGCGACCGGGTTGGAGACCGTCCCCGTCGGCAGGCCGCCCGGGATGGTCACGGTCTGCGGGCTCGGGTTGAGTACCACGGGCGCGCCGCCCACGTCGCCGCGGATGAGCTGCGTTGTGCTCGTCCCGTTGTTGGCGACCCAGAAGGGGCTGGACGAGGTGGCGGTGATGCCCCACGGGTTGACGAGCAGCGGGTCGAGGACGGGCGCGAGTCCCGGCGTGTCCGAGATGAGGTTGGTCTGCCGGTAGGCCGAGCCCGGCGCGATGACCGGGATGTTAGGCTCCTGCGCGCGGGCCACGCCCGCGAAGTAGCGCGCGGCGGGCGGCGGCGGCAGAAACGCGACAATAAAGAGGAGGGTCAGGGCTAAGCTCAACGATCTTCTGACGCGGCGCTTGCGCGCGGGTGAACGAAACATAGCGGTACTCCTTCGGGCTTCGTGGCAGAGGTGGAAACGGCCTGTGCGAATCTGGTCGCAGCGGGCGGCGCGCGCGCGCCGCGCGGGATCGAGAGGGCGGCCGTGCAGGTGCCGGGCCGCCGGCATGGGGAGACTCTTTTAACCTTAGAGGTGCGGCCCGCCCCCGGACGGCCTCGCGGACTCCGCGTCCCTCCTCGTTCATCTCTACAGAACTGTAAATGGAAGTGCGCGCCGAAACTCTATGACCGGCGCGCCCCCGCTGTCAAGATTTTTTCCGAGCGCGCCGTCGCCGCGCGGTGCATCTTTTTGGACGACCGCGCGGGGCGATGCGCTAAAATGTTCGCCGCCCGCGACGCCGCCAAGTCTCGGAGATGACCTTCAGAGTTGTAAGGAGACTTGCGATGGCGACGAACCCGAAAGACGTGACACGACACTACTACTCACTGGAAGAGTACTTCGCCCTTGAACGGACGAGCGACGCCCGTTTCGAATACTGGGACGGCGAGCTCGTCTGCATGAGCGGCGGCAGCCGCACTCACTATCGAATCTCCGCCAACATACATTTTGCACTTGCCCGCGACCTGCGCGGCGGACGCTGCCAGGCTTTCACTGGGGACGCGCCCATCTGGACGCCGACGCTGCCGCCCTACCGCTACCCGGACGCGAGCGTCGCCTGCGGGGAGTTGGAGTACAGGAACAAAAATGGCCTGGACGCTCTTGTCAATCCTGTCCTCGTCGTCGAGGTGCTCTCGCCGAGCACGGCCGCACGCGACGAGGGGCCGAAGTTCGTCGCCTACCAAGCCGTCCCGGCCCTGCGCGAATACCTGCTCGTCTCGCAGGAAGAGCCGCACGTAACGCACTACACGCGGCTCGAAGGCGGCTCGTGGAAGCGGCGCGACGTGACCGACCTCGACGCCTCGCTAGAGCTTGAATCGGTAGGCTGCGCGCTGAAGCTGCGCGACATCTACGACGGACTCACCTTCCCCACCTGACTGCCTGCTGCTCAGCCCATCGCCTCGATGATGGCGTGGGCGAACTCGTCGGTGTGGGAGGTGCCGCCCACGTCGCGGGTGCGCACCTGGCCGTCCCGGTAGACCTTGAGCATGGCCTGCTCGACGCGCTCGGCCGCGTCGCGCTCGCCGAGGTGGCGGAGCATGAGGATGCCGGACTGTAAGAGTGCGGTCGGGTTGGCGATGCCCTGGCCGGCGATGTCGGGGGCGGAGCCGTGGACGGCCTCGAAGACCGCGCCCAGCTCGCCGATGTTCGCGCCGGGGACGAGACCCAGACCGCCGATGAGGCCGGCGCAGAGGTCGGAGACGATGTCGCCGTAGAGGTTCTCCAACAGCATGATGTCGAACTGCTCGGGGCGCATGACGAGCTGCATGCAGGCGTTGTCAACGATCTTGTCCTCGGCCTGAATCTCCGGGTAGTCGGCCGCGACCTTGCGGAAGCAGTCGAGGAAGAGGCCGTCGGAGAGCTTCATGATGTTGGCCTTATGGACGGCCGTCACCTTCCGGCGCCCCTCGCGCCGCGCGAACTCGAAGGCGTAGCGGGCGATGCGCGTCGAAGCCTTCTCGGTGATGACTTTGATCGACTCGACCACGCCGGGGACGACGACGTGCTCGATGCCCGAGTAGAGGTCTTCGGTGTTCTCGCGCACGACGACGAGGTCGAGCTCGGGGTAGCGCGCCGGCACGTTCGGCAGCGCCCGCACGGGTCGCACGTTGGCGTAGAGGTCGAGCGCCTTCCGCAGCCCGACGTTGACCGACGTGAAGCCCTTGCCGACGGGCGTCGTGATGGGGCCTTTGAGCGCGACCCGGTTGCGCTTGATGGATTCGAGCAGCTCGTCGGGCAGCGTCGAGCCGAACTTTTCGAGCGCCTGCGCGCCCGCGTAGTGCGTCTCCCACTTGATGTCAACGCCCGTCGCCTCGATGATGCGCACGACCGCCGAAGAGACCTCCGGCCCGATGCCGTCGCCCGGAATGAGTGTGATAGTATGTGCCATGTCTGGTGCCAGAAGTCAGGAGTCAGAATTCAGAAGTAAGAAGGTGAGAGGCAGCGAAATTCAGGGCGCACGGCGCCCCCGCTTCTGAATTCTGACTCCTGACTTCTTATTTTCCCGAATCATACCAGCAGTCCTTCAAAATGCGAAAGAGTTTGGGCGAGAGGGCGGACGTGGCCGTGGTGGGCGGCGGCGTCGCGGGGCTGGCGGCGGCCAGAGAGCTTGCGCGGCGGGGCCTGAGCGTCACGGTCGTCGAGGACGGTCGGGCCGGCTCGGCCTCGCGCGCGGCCGCGGGGATGCTCGCGCCGCAGGCCGAGGCCGACGACCCGGACGAGTTGTTTGAACTGCTCTGCGCGAGCCGCGACATGTACCCCGACTTCGCCGCGGCCTTGGGCGAGGAGTCGGGCATCCCCGTCGAGATCGAAAGCACGGGCACGCTCTACCTCGCGCTCGACGAGGAGGACGAGGAGGAGGTCGAGCGGCGCTTCGCCTGGCAGTCGCAGGCCGGACTCGTGGTCGAGCGGCTGACGGCCGCCGAGGCGCGCGCGCTCGAACCGAACATAGCCCCCGGCGTGCGCATGGCGCTCAGGTTCCCGCGCGACTGGCAGGTCGAGAGCCGCCGTCTCATCGACGCGCTCGGCGCCGCGGCCGTACGCTTAGGCGTGTGCATCATCAGCGCGGTCGAGGCGCGCGGCGTCCGCGTCGAAGGCGGCCGCGCCGCGGGCGTCTTGACCTCGGAAGGTGAGCTTGAGGCGGGCGCGGTCGTCTTCGCCGCGGGCGCCTGGAACTCGTCGCTGCATAAGTTCTCGGGCGACGGGAATCCACATCTGCACGACGACCCGCGGGTTGAGCCCGTGCGCGGGCAGATTCTCTGTTACCAGCAGCCTGAAGGAGAGTCGCCGCTCTTCCGTCACGTCATCTACGGCACGCGCGGCTACGTCGTCCCGCGCCGCGAAGGGCGCCTGCTGGCCGGCTCGACGACCGAGCCCGGCCTCTACGACAGCCGCGTGACCGAGGAGGGCACGCGCTCGATAGGCGCGCACGTCGCGGAGTTGGCGCCGGCCGTCGCCGCGCTCGAAGTGGCAGACTCCTGGGCGGGCCTGAGGCCGCGCGCGCGAGACGGCAAGCCGGTGCTGGGTGAGTCGGCCGACGTGAAAGGTCTCTACTACGCGACGGGGTTCTACCGCAACGGCATCCTGCTCGCGCCCGCCGCGGGCGAGATAGTCGCCGGCCTCCTGACCGGCGAGGCAACCAGCATCTCCACGCGCGTGCTCGAAACCTTCTCCCCCGCGCGCTTCTACCAGATTCCACCCCCGCCGCGGCATTTGACTGCGCCCCGCTGACGGCGGTTTAAAGTTCAAGGAGCAGGCCCGGACAGATGAAGAGAGTTCTAACTTTTGCACTTCTCCTCCCGCTCGCTTTGTGCGGGGCCGCCGCGGCGCGCGGGCAGGCGGGCGCACGGCCTCGGCCAGCGCAAGGGGCGGAGAAAGAACCGAGCGGCAAGGACTCGGCCTCCGTCGCCAAAGCTTCCGAGGCGCAGACGCTCTACGAAGAGGCGTCGCAGTACGCGCAGCGTAAGTTCGACGAGTTCCGGAAGAACCAGGTTCCTTACGACCCGCTGCTCGAACAGAAGACCTTGCAGGAGCAGAAAGACCTCGCGCTCCAGAACGCGGCGCGACTGGCCGCGCGCGCGCCGCTGCACGGAACCGACCTGTACTACGCGGGGCTGCTCTACTCGCTCGCCGGCAAGGGCGAGGGGGCGCTCGACTCGATGCGCCGCTTCCTGGCCGACGACACAGACCCCGCGCACGCCGGTCTCAAGCAGAGAGCGCGCTCCGTCACCGCGCAGCAGGCCGCGCAGCTCGGGCTGACCGAGGAGGCCGAGAGCGCGCTGGCCGACTACACGAAGTCGGAGCCGCGCAGTGCCTCCGACCTCCACCGCATGAACCTGTTGGTGGCCTCGGCCTACGTGAAGAAGAAGGACTACGCGCGCGCCGCCTCGCCCGCGGGCGAAGCCTACAAGGCCGCGCTCGACTACGCGCGGACGGCCGCAGACCCCGTCCAGCGCGACACGACCATCTACGGCGCCGGCTCCTTCTACTCAGGCGTCCTCGTCAAGGCGGGCCGCCGCGAAGAGGGCGTCCGCGTCGCGCAGGAGATGCGCGCGCGCGCCTTCGCCCTCCCCTCGGCGCGCCTCTACGGGCAGGCGACCCAGCTCGTCCTCAATCAGGGCGAGCCCTTCGGCCCGCCGCCCGAGGTCGCGGGGCTTGAGCCGCCCGTCCCGCCGGAGATCAAGGTGGCCGAACTGATCGGCCAGGGCCCCGTCAAGCTCTCGGAGCTGCGCGGCAAGGTCGTGCTCCTCGACTTCTGGGCGACGTGGTGCACCTACTGCGTCAAGACGATGCCGCGGCTGAACGCGCTCCAGCAGAAGTATAAGGATCGCGGCCTCGTCGTCATCGGCATCAACGAGTTCGAGGGGAACATCCAGGGGCGGCCCGCGACGCGCGCGCAGGAGCTTGAGTTCTTCCGCCAGTTCAAGCGCCGTCTGAACGTCTCGTACGACTTCGCCGTCGCCGCCGACGCGCGCAACGCCTCCCCCTACGGCGTCGCCGCCCTCCCGACGGCCGTCCTCATCGACCGCCGCGGCCGCGTCCGCTTCCTCACCGTCAGCGCCGGAGACGAGGAGGACGTGTTGTTAAAGAAGATGGTCTTGAAGCTGCTGGACGAAAATCCGTGAACCGTAAAGCGTGACAAGTGAAAGCCACGCTCTCCTTCTTGTCACGGTTCACGGTTGACGCCTCTTCTGTTGTACTCTTGCACCGCTATGGAAGGCTCTAACATCACCATCGCCATCGCTTTCGTCGCGGGCATTCTGTCGTTTTTGACGCCGTGCGTGCTGCCGCTCGTGCCCGGCTACATCTCACTTATCTCTGGCGTGAGCGTCGAGCATTTGAAGGGCGAGGGCGAGGGGCGGCGCGAGGGCACCTGGCGCGCCGTCATCATCAACTCGCTCGCCTTCAACGCGGGCGTCTCGCTCATCTTCGTGCTGCTGGGCGCGACCGCGGGCTGGATCGGCAACGTGCTCTTCTCGACGCCGTGGGTGAGGATCGTCGGCGGCCTCGTCATCATCGGCTTCGGGTTGCAGATGATGGGCGTGCTCAAGATCGGCGCGCTCTACCGCGACACGCGTAAGTTCACCGAAGACAAGCCGAGCGGGCCTCTGGGCGCGGCGCTCCTCGGCGTGGCCTTCGCGGCCGGGTGGACGCCGTGCATCGGCCCCATCCTCGGCGGCATCATCGGGCTGGCGGCGACGAGCGGCGGCTGGAAGAGCGGTCTCATCCTCTCGGCCTTCTACGCCGCGGGGTTGGCGCTGCCGTTCCTCGTCGTGGGGCTGGTGATGAACGCCTTCCTCGGCTTCTACTCCAGGTTCCGCCGCCACCTGCATAAGGTCGAGGTCGCCTCCGGCCTCCTGCTCATCGTCATCGGCCTGATGGTCGCCTCGAACAGTCTGACGTGGGTCGCTTCGGTCGCCTCGCGCTACCTGCCTGACTTCGAGCGTAGATTTGCCAATCAGCCACCGCCCACAGACCCGGTTCCGAAGCCGACGGTGGAGAAGGCGACCGGCGCGACGGCCGACGCGGAGCCCGCGCCCGACGTTGCATTGACGACGACCGACGGCAAGCCCCTCAAGCTCTCCGAGCTGCGCGGGCAGGTCGTGCTCCTCAACTTCTGGGCGACGTGGTGCGTCCCCTGCCGCTCGGAGATACCGAGCCTCAACGCCATGAACCACGACCTCGGGGGGCGCGGCTTCAAAGTCCTCGGCGTCTCGACGAGCGACACGGCCGACCTCATCCGCGACTACCAGAAGGACGTGAAGCAGGACTACACGGTCGCCATCGGCGACGACGCGGTCGCCAACAAGTACTCGGTCGGCGTCCTCCCCACGACCTTCATCATCGACCGCCAGGGCCGCATCCGCCACAAGGTCATCGGCGAGAAGACCCGCGCCCAGTTCGAGGCGCTCATCACCCCGCTGCTCGACGAGCCGCCGACGACCGCCGCGCTTAAGAGTGAATAGACTCCCGGTTGCAAGAACGAGAGAGAAACATGTTCAAGCATCACCGTCGCACCGCCGCCGCCATCCTCTTCGCCGCCGCCGCCACTTTCACCTCTGCGCAGCTCGTGCGGGCGCAGAGCGCGACGCCCATCCCGACCGCGCCGGGCGCGACGCCGAGCACAAAGCCGATCACGCTCGCGCCGGGCGCTGTGGCGCCGGTCTTCAAAGTGCCGGCCGGCGTGCAGCAGCAGCCGCAGCAAGCGCAGCCAGCACCGCCGCAGCCGCAAGGCGGGACGCAACTGGTGCGCAGCGAGGGGCACGAGTGGGCGCCGCTCCTTGAGCAGAAGCTCGACTACAAGGACTGGACGTTCAAGACGCTGAAGGACGGCACGCCCGTCAGCCTGCGCGAGCTCTCGAAGGGCAAGAAGCTCGTGCTGGTCGTCTACTTCGCGCCCTGGTGCGGGAACTGGAAGGCAGAGGCGCCGACCGTCTGGCGGCTCTACGACAAGTACAAGGCGCAGGGCTTCGAGGTGGTCGGCGTCAGCGAGTACGGCTCGGTCGATGACTCGAAGAAGTACTTCGAGTCGCAGGGCGGCACGCCCTTCCCCGTCGTCGTCGAGTCCGAAGCGGGCGACGCTAAAGAGAAAACGACGCACTACGCCTACCGCAAGTCCATCGGCGACCCGCGCAACTGGGGCTCGCCCTTCAACGTCTTCCTGGAGCCCGCGAAGCTCAACGCTTCGGGCGAGCTGCTGACGGAGAAGGCCTGGGTCGTCGGCGGCGAGCTGATCGAGAAGGACGTGGAGCGCTTCGTCCGCGAGCGCCTCGGCATCGCCGAGCAGGGCGCGGTCGAGCAGTGCAAGGACGAGCCCAAGGCAGAGGCGAAGAAGCAGTAGCAGAGGTCAGGCGGCAGTCGCCGGCCGCGCGTGCGCAAAGTTCCCCCGACAGTTGCACGCAGCAATCCGCAGAAGCTCTCTCCGCATCAAACACCCTCCCCGACCAGCCACCCGTGTCTTCAAAGCGTTAAGTGTAAGGCGCCGGCGCGGCCTGAGAATTGCCCGAGCCCCTTGTGACCGGCGGGCGGCCGTTTTTCGCGCCCCCGTGCGCGTTTTCAACGGTCGAAGAAGTATAATCGCTCACAGCGCGCCCGGAGCACTCTACTCGAAGGATTAATAGCCCATGCGTCCCCCTCGGCGTAAACGTACGTCTTCGCGCGCCCTTGCGCTCCTCCTGTCCGTCACGGCCCTCGCCGCTTTTGCCTATGCGCTGGCGCTGCGCGATGCTTCGGCCGCACGCGCCGCGCAGCCCGCCTCATCTTCCGAGAAGAGGTCGCGCCCCTTCGTCCCCGGCGAGATTCTCGTCCGCTTCCGCGGCGGGTCAAAGGCCGCCGCGGCCAGAGAGGCTTTGACAGCCCTGCGCGCGTCGGATGGGCGCGACCTCCCCGTCGCGTTAGAGACGCCGCCTGAGTTGCAGGTCGTGCGCGGCCTCAGCCTCGCGCGCGTGAATCCCGAAGAGACGCTCGCCGCCGTCGAGTCTCTGCGCGCGCTCCCCGAGGTACTCTACGCCGAGCCGAACTACGTCCGCCGCAAGTTCGCCGCGCCGAACGACCCCTCGTACACAGACCAGTGGGCGCTCAAGAACACGGGTCAGTCGCAGGGCGTCGCCGGCGCCGACATCGACGCCGAGCCCGCCTGGAACACGACGACGGGAAGCCCTCAGGTCGTCGTCGGCGTCGTGGACGAAGGCATCGACATCAGCCACCCGGACCTCCAGGCCAACGTCTGGACGAACCCGGCCGAACTCCCCGGCAACGGAGTTGACGACGACGGCGACGGCTTCGCCGACGACGTGCACGGCTGGGACTTCGTCCACAACGACGCGACGGTCTTCGACGCGCACGGCGCCTTCCCCTCGGACAAGACCGACGCGCACGGCACGCACGTCGCCGGCATCATCGGCGCGGTGGGCAACAACGGGCAGGGCGTCACGGGCGTCAACTGGAACGTCAAGCTCCTGCCGATCAAGATTCTCGGGCAGGAGGGCGAGTCGGCGGCGCCCTCTTCGGTGCTCCTGACGGTGCGCGCCTACGGCTACGCGAAGACGCTGCGCGACCTCTACAACTCGACGGGCGGCGCGAAGGGCGCGAACCTGCGCGTGCTGAACAACTCCTACGGCGGCTACGGCGAGTCGCAGGCCGAGCGCGATGCCATCCGCGCGCTCGGCGACTCGGGCATACTCTTCGTCGCGGCCTCCGGCAACGACGGGCGCAGCAACGACCGCACGCCCGTCTTCCCCGCCGGCTACAACGAGCCGAACGTCATCACGGTCGGTGCCTCGACGCGCTACGACACCCCAGCGGTCTTCTCGAACTACAGCCCGCGCACAGTCCACATGGCCGCGCCGGGCGAGGACATTCTTTCGACGACGCCGGGCGGGACTTACACCTATGCCGACGGCACGTCGATGGCCGCGCCGCATGTCTCGGGCGCGGCGGCGCTCGTCTGCGCGGCCGACCCTTCAGTCTCTTTGTCACGCCTGCGCGCGGCGCTCCTCTTCAGCGGCGACCAACTTCAAGGACTGACGCCTCAGGCGGACTTCTTCAACATGTCGGGCTACGTGACGGGGCGACGGCTGAACGCGGTGAACGCCATTGGCGCAGCGTTCGAGGCCGACTCGACTCCGCCCGCCGAGGCTGCGAGCTTCCGCGTCACTTCGCAGCAGGGCCGCACCCTCAACCTCGCGTGGACGGCGCCCGGTGACGACGGCGCGCACCCCGCCACCCGCGCTTCGCTCTACGAGATTCGCTTCACGGACACAGACCCGCGCGCTCTGGACGGCGCTCAGTACCAGCGCTCTTACGTTCTGTTCGCGCCGCTCCCGGCGACCCCCGGCACAGAGCAGACCGCGAGCGTCCGCGTCCCCTTTCGACACCCCTCGGGCTTCGTCGGCATTCGCGCGATTGATAACGTCGGCAACGCCGGCCCCGTCGCGGCCGTCGCCGTCTCGGTCGCGCAGGACGCGTCCGACCCTTACACGTTGAGCACGACCGCGGCCGAGCCGCTCTCGACCGGCGGCGAGAAGCTGAACCTCGTCGGCGACGACCTCTACTCGGCCAGTCCTTACCAGCTCCCTTTCGACTTCAACTTCTTCGGGCAGACCTCGCGCGGCGTCTACGTCTCGACCAACGGCGCGCTCTACCTCGGCGACCCGCCGCGCACCAACAACGCCTTCGGCACGCCCGTGCCGGACGACGCCCTCTCTTCCGTCCCACGCCTCGCGGGCTACCGCATGATCGCGGCGCTGTGGGACGACCTGCGGACAGACCTGCGCACGGGCGGCGACGTGTACGTCGTCAAGCCCGACCCGACGCGCGTCATCTTCCGCTGGCAGGCGACGACCTACTTCTCGCCGAACGGCGGCGTAGGCGGCCAGGACGAGAACCCGGTCAACTTCGAGGTCGAGCTTAAGCGGGACGGCACCATCGTCAAGCGCTACGGCGCGGGCAATAACTTCGTCTTTCCCGTCGTCGGCATCTCGGGCGGCGACCCCGACACGTACGTCGCCGCGTCGCACACCTCCGAGTTCTCGCCCGTCAACTTGACGAACGCGCAGGCCGTCGTCTACACGCCGCGCACGCCCACGCCCGACCCGAGGCCCGACCTGTCGGTCAACATGCTCGCGACGCCGAACCCGGCCACCTCGGGCCAACTCCTGACCTACCAGATCGAAGCCTCGAACCGCAGCTCTTCCAACATCTGGGCTGAGCAGACGCGCCTGACGACGCAGGTGCCTGCGGGCACTTCGTTCGTCTCGGTCACGGCCTCGCCGACGAGCGCCGTCATCAACGCGCCTCCCGCGGGCGCGACCTCGGGGACGATCACCATCGACTACGGCACGCTCTTCCCCCTCACGTTCAACGGCACCGCCACCGTCACCGTGCGCGTGGACACGCCGGGGGGCTCGACCGTGACGAACACGGCGACCGTCCAGAGCTACTGGCAGGACTCCGACCCTTCGAACAACACGGCGACGACCTCGACGCAGGTCGTCGAGTCGCCGCCCTTCAACGGCGTGCGCGCGCTCGCGGCGGGCGGCATGCCGGGTAACAGCGACGGCCACACCGTCGCGCTCAAGACGGACGGCACGGTCTGGGCGTGGGGCGGCGGCCTTCAGGGGCAGCTCGGCGAAGGCGTCACCGGCGTCGAGACCACGCCCGTCCTCACCTCAGACATCGCGAACGTCGCGGCGGTCGCGGCGGGCGGCATACACACGCTCGCCGTCAAGACGGACGGGACGGTCTGGGCGTGGGGCAACAACCAGTACGGGCAGGTCGGCGTGCCTGACCAGTTCAACGCCATCCGCACGCGCCCCGTGCAGTTGCCCGGGCTGAGCGGCTTCGTCGCCGTCGCGGCGGGCTTCACGCACAGCGTCGCGTTGAAGTCGGACGGGACGGTCTGGGCCTGGGGCGCGAACGGCGAGGGGCAGGTCGGCACCGGCAACTTCACGCAGCCCGTCGTCCCGACGCCCGTGCAGGTCACAGGTCTCTCGAACGTCAAGGCCATCGCCGCCGGCGCGAACTACACGCTCGCGGTCAAGACCGACGGCACGGTCTGGGGCTGGGGCTCGAACTCCGTGTTCGGCGGGCCGCCGGCCGGAGGCGTGCTGGGCTTGCAGAACGCTTCGAGCACAGCCACGCCCGTGCAGATAGCGGGGCTCTCGAACGTCACGACGGTCGCGGCGGGCGGCTATCACGCCGTCGCGCTCAAGGCGGACGGCACGCTCGTCTCGTGGGGCAACAACCAGTACGGACAGCTCGGCGACGGGGGCGGCCCGTCGAACCCGACGCCGCGCGCGGTCTCGGGGCTCTCGAACGTCGCGGCGGTCGCGGCCGGGCTCCAACACACCCTGGCGCTCAAGTCGGACGGGACGGTCTGGGCCTGGGGCCGCAACTTCAACGGTCAGGTCGGCAACAACTCGACGACCGACCGCCCCGTGCCCGTTCAGGTCGCGCTCGGGGGCGCGGCAACCGCCGTCGCCGCGGGGCTCCAGCACAGCGGCGCGGTGCTCGCCGACGGCAGCGTGAAGACCTGGGGCGCAAACTCCTCGGGTCAGCTCGGCGACCGCACGCGCGTCGACCACGCCGTGCCCGTCCCCGTCGGCGGCCCGTTCCCCGTCGCCACGCCGGTCATCACGCCCGACGGCGGCACGTTCCAGTTCCGCACCTTCGCGAGCATCCGCACCTCGACCGAGGGCGCGACCGTCCGCTACACCACGAACGGCGCCGACCCGACCGAAGCCGACCCCTCGCTCGCGTTCAGCGACACGGTCACCATCAACGAGACGACCACTTTGAAGGCACGCGCCTTCAAGCCGGGCTGGCCCGCGAGCGCCGTCAAGACCGCCACCTTTACTAAATTGGCGACGCCGACGCCGACGCCCGTCCCCGGCGCGGCCGGCCAGCCCCTCGCCGTCGTGCGGCAGGTGGACTCGCCCACCGGCGGAGGCGCCGCCGACATCTTCCTCGTCAACCTCGACGGCACCGCGGCCGTCAACCTCACCAACATGAACGGCGAGGATCGCGACCCGGTCTGGTCGCCCGACGGGAGCCGGCTGGCCTACACCTGCCAGCGCAACCCGGAGGGCGGCTACCTCAACGCCAACAGGGTCTGCGTGAGCAACCCCGACGGGACGGGGCTCAAGGTCGTCTCGGGCGAGATGACCGACACGCAGCCGGCCTGGTCGCCCGACGGCCGCCAACTCGCAGTCACGAACCTGAGCGGGATGTTCACGGCCATCCAGATCATGGACGCCGACGGCGCGAACCGCCGCCCGCTCAACAACGACTTGCAGGGGGCGACCGAGCCCGACTGGTCGCCCGACGGCCAGCGCATCGTCGTCACCGTCAACTTCTCGCTCTGGGTCTCGCGCGTCGGCGTCTACGACCTCCGGCGGCTCACGCAGGGCACATTCGACTCGCACCCGCGCTACTCGCCCGACGGTTCGAAGATCGTCTTCCAGCGCTCGACCGACGGGCAGCCCGACATCTACGTGATGAACGCCGACGGCTCGGGCGTGACGCAGTTGACGAACAACCCGGCCTACGATCTCGCGCCCGACTGGTCGCCCGACGGCTCGAAGATCATCTTCACCAGCTGGCGCGACGCGTCGGTGATGGTCTACTCGATGAACCCCGACGGGACGAACGTGACGAAGCTGACCGGCGGCTACTTCCTCGGCGGCGCGTCGTGGCGCGGGTCGGCGAGCCCCATCGACGGCTCAAGCTTCTTCGTCGCGCAGCACTACCGGGACTTCCTCGGGCGCGAGCCCGACCAGTCGGGCCTCAACTTCTGGACGCAGGGCATCGACTCGTGCGGCGCCGACCCCGCCTGCCGGCAGGTCAAGCGCATCGACACGTCGGCCGCGTTCTTCCTGTCGATAGAGTTCAAGGAGACGGGCTACCTCGTCTACAGAACTTACAAGGCGGCCTACGGCAACCTGCCGGGTAAGCCCGTGCCTCTGAAGCTCTCGGAGTTCACGGCCGACTCGCAGCGCATCGGGCAGGGCGTCGTCGTCAACGCGCCCGGGTGGGCCGAACTGCTTGAGTCGAACAAGCAGAACTACTTCAACGGCTTCGTCGGCGACCCGCGCTTCGTCGCGGCCTTCCCCGCGTCGTTGACGCCGGCGCAGTTCGTGGAGACTCTGAACGCGAACGCCGGTCAGGTGCTTTCGACCGACGAACGCAACACGCTCGCGGGCGGCCTGACCAACGGCACGCTGACGCGCGCGCAAGTCCTGCGCGCCGTGGCCGAGGACGCGGACACGCAGCGGCAGGAGTTTAACCGCGCCTTCGTGCTGATGCAGTACTTCGGTTATCTGCGGCGCGACCCCGACGCCGCGCCGGACGCGGACTTCGCCGGCTACAACTTCTGGCTCGGCAAGCTGGACGAGTTCCACGGCAACTACATCGCCGCCGAGATGGTCAAGGCGTTCCTCGACTCGACCGAGTACCGCAAGCGCTTCGGCACGCCTTGAGAGCGAGTGGTGAGCAGTAAGCAGTAGGAGTTTTGCATGATGAAAGCAATGCTGTCGGCAATCGGCCTTGCCCTGGCCGTCGCGACCCTTTCCGCCACGGCGAGCGCGCAGGAGGCGGGGACGCCTCCCGCTCAGGCAGAGACGGCCGCGGGTGGTCGCGCGTCTCTGTCGGAGCGCGTGCGCGGGCTGCTCGCCGAGTCGGGCGTCGAGGTCGGCTTGGCCCCGAACTCAGTCTTAACGTCTGCGCGGTCACACCGCGAATTGAAGGTCTCCTGGGAGGCGGACAAGGCCGCGCTCCCGAGCCCCGCCGCCGTGCAGTCCAAGAACGCGGCCGGTCGGGTCGCGCTCGCGCAGGCGTCCGCCAAGCGCGAAGGGGCTCTCCCCAAGCAGCGCTCGGCCGAACTCTCGACGACGCAGGTGGTCGTCGTCGCGCTCGACGCCGAAGGGCGGATGCGCTGGTGCGGGCTCGTCGCAGACCCGCGCCTGCTGCGCGCCGAGGTCTCCAACCCCGACGGCGAGCTGTCGGGGCAGGTGCTCTACAGAGAGTCGGCCGAGTTCATCGTCCAGTACCCGGACGACGACGCCGTCACGCAGGTGCGCCTCTACCACCCCGACTGGGACGGGCGGAAGTTTACGCTGGAGCTGGTCGGCGCGGTCGCGACGCGTTGAGGTTGAAAGTCATGTCTCAGAGTTCGAACTCCGCGAGCAACGCACGCGCGCGCGTCTTGAGAGTGTTGCTGTGCCTGCTCGCGGCCTTGGGCGCGGCGCGCGCGGCCGCGGCCGAGCCCGTGCAGACCATCGTCAACAACGGCGACCCGGCGAACCGCGTGGACATCGTCATCCTCGGCGACGGCTACACGGCCTCAGAGATGTCGAAGTACCAGGCGGACATCCAGCAGTTCGTCCAGCTCATGTTCCAGCAGGAGCCCCTGCACGAGTACCAGCGCTTCTTCAACGTCCACCGCATCGACGTGGTGAGCGCCGAGTCGGGCTCCGACCACCCGGAGAACAACACCTTCCGCAACACGGCGTTCGACTCGGCCTACAACTGCGCGGGCATCCAGCGCCTCATCTGCGCCGACACGTCGAAGGCCGCCGCGGTCGCGTCCAACAGCCTCGCGCCGGCGCAGATCGACCTCATCATCCTCATCGTCAACGACCCCGTCTACGGCGGCTCGGGCGGCTCCATCGCCATCGCCTCGACCAGCACGGCGGCCGTCGAGCTGGTGCTGCACGAGTCGGGTCACACCTTCGGCCTGCTTGCCGACGAGTACACGGACAGCCCGCCGACCTGCTCGAACACGTTCGAGCCGTCGGAGGCCAACGTCACGCGCCAGGCCGCGCGCGCCAACATCAAGTGGAACGCGTGGATCGACCCCGCGACGCCGCTCCCGACCACCTCGCAGGATCCCCTCGGCCTGGTTGGTCTCTATCAGGGCGCGCGCTACTGCACGCAGGGGCTCTACCGCCCGACCTTCGACTCGAAGATGAGGACGCTCGGCGTGCCCTACGAGAAGGTCAACAGCGAGCAGCTCGTCCGGCGCATCTACAACATCGTCTCGCCCGTGGACTCGTTCGCGCCGGCGAACACGACGCTCTCGTTGACGACGGCGCAGTCGCAGACCTTCGGCGTCACGACGCCCTCGCCGCTCACGCACGCGCTCGCGGTGAGCTGGACGGTGGACGGTCAGCCGGCCGGCACGTCTGCGTCTTTGAGCGTGGGCGCGGGCGCGCTCTCCGCGGGCGCGCACACCGTCGAGGCGACCGTCCGCGACCAGACGGCCTTCGTGCGCACAGACCCGGAGCAGCTCCTCTTCGAGCGCGTGCGTTGGAACCTCTCGGTCACGTCGTCGAACCCCATCGACGGCTCCGGGTTCTTCGTCACGCAGCACTACCGAGACTTCCTCAGCCGGCAGCCGGACGCCGCGGGGCTCGCCTTCTGGACGCAGGGCATCGAGTCGTGCGGCACCGACGCGGGCTGCCGCGAGGTCAAGCGCATCGACACGAGCGCGGCCTTCTTCCTCTCCATCGAGTTTCAGGAGACCGGCTACTTCGTCTACAAGACCTACAAGGCGGCCTTCGGGAACCTTCCGGACAAGCCCGTCCCCGTCCGCCGCGACAGCTTCATGGCGGACGTGCGGGCGATCTCGAACGGCGTCGTCGTCAACGTCGGCGACTGGCGCGCGCAGCTCGAAGCGAACAAGAACGCCTACGTGCTCGCCTTCGTCAAGCGCGCCGACTTCAAGGCCGTCTACCCCGACTCGATGAACTCCGATTTCATCGCGAAACTCAACATCAACGCCGGCGCCGTGCTCGACGAGTTTGAGAACGAGCAGCTCCATAACATCTTCGTGAACGTGCCCGACCAGGACGAGGCGCGCGCGGCCGTGCTGCGCAAGTTCGCCGAGGACTCGACGCTGCACCAGCGCGAGTTCAACAAGGCGTTCGTGCTGATGCAGTACTTCGGCTACCTCCAGCGTAACCCGGACGACGCCCCGGAGCAGCGACTCAACTTCGACGGTTACAACTTCTGGCTCGGCAAGCTCAACGAGTTCGGCGGTGACTATCGCCGGGCCGAGATGGTCAAGGCTTTCATCAACTCGACCGAATACCGCCAGCGCTTCGGCACACCTTGAAAGTGTGTGGTGAGCGGCGGGCGGTTAAAATCCGTCTCGAAGGTTGAAGGCGGCCGGGGACGTTCGGCCCCGGCCGCCTTCCGCTCACTGCCCACTCCTCACCGGCCGTGCTATGATGTCCCGCTCTTTTCGACCCTAAATTTTTGAACGGCTTTATTTGTCAAGGATGCGACTCCGCCTGCTCTATCACGGCCACTGCTTCGACGGCGTGGCCTCGGCCGCGACCTTCTCGCGGTTCTACCGCTCGCACGTCGAGCCCCGCGCCGAGATCGTTTACACGCCGCTGCTGCACACGGCCGGCGCGCTCTTCGACGAGGGGATGTTCGACGGCGACGAGAACGCCATCGTCGATTTCAAGTACAGCCCTTCGGAGCGGCTGACCTGGTGGTTCGACCACCACCAGTCCGCCTTCCTCTCGCCCGCGGACGAGGCGCACTTCCGCGCCGACACCTCGGGCCGGAAGTTCTGGGACGCCGACAGCAAGTCCTGCACCGAGTTCATCGCGCGCACAGCCTCCGAGCAGTTCGGCTTCCGGGACGAGTCGCTCGGCACGCTCGTCCACTGGGCGCACGTGATCGACGGCGCCTTCTACGAGTCGGCCGCGCAGCCCGTCGAGTTGAAGGAGCCGGCGCTCCAGCTCATGCAGGTCATCGAGAACGTGGACGACGAGTTCATCGAGTGGGTCATCCGCCAACTCGTCACGCGCACGCTCGAAGAGGTCGCCTCGGGCGCGGAGGTGCAGGAGCGCTTCGAGCCCCTGCGCGCGCGCCACCTGAAGACTTTAGAGGTCATCCGCGGGAAGGCCGCCTACGAGCGCGGCGCCGTCACCTTCGACCTCGTGGACGAAGGGATCGAAGGCTTCAACAAGTTCATCCCCTACTACGTCTGCCCCGAGACCACCTACTCGGTGGCCATCACGCGCGGCGGCTACCGCACCAAAATCTCGGTCGGCTCGAACCCCTTCAGCCCGCGCCCGCGGCGCCACAACATCGCCACCATCTGCGAGCGCTACGGCGGCGGCGGCCACGCCGTCGTCGGCGCCGTCTCCTTCAAGCCCGAAGAGGTCGAGCGCGCCCGCGTGGTCGCCCGGGAGATACTCGCCGAACTGCGCGAAGGATTCGAGGAGTAGGAGAGAAGGCAAAAGTAAAAAGGCAAAAGTGAAGACACGGAGCGTGCTCCTCGCCTTCACTTTTGCCTTTTGCCTTTTTACTTTTGCCTTCCTAGAAGTCTCCCTTGCAGGTGTCGTGGCCGCAGTCGCAGTCGATCTGGATGTTGTGCTCGGTGCTCTGACAGTGAACGCTACAGAACTTCTCGCCCTTCTCGACGGGGCAGGTGCAGGGAGCGTTCTTACAACTGTTGGCGGGTTTCGCCTCGTACTCTCTCACGGTCTCGTCGGCCATCTTTTACTTCTCCTTCAGGTTGTCCTGTGTTTCAAAAAGATGCCTCCGGTTCTATGCCAAATCGCGCGCCTAGTCAAGGAAAGAAGCCGGCCGCCGGCGGCTACAAGTTCTTTCTCAGGAAGCTGACGATCTTCCAGGCGTCGAGGTAGACCCAGGGGCGTTCGCCGCTGGTGTAGTGGCCGCAGGGGAGCCAGGAGACGTTGACGGGCACGCCCGCGGCGCGGACGCCGGCGATCACTTCGTGCGAGAGGTCGGCGGGGAAGGTCAGGTCGTGGCGCGCGGCGATGAAGCGCATGGGGCGGCGGCGCAGGGATGCGAGCCGCCCGACGTAACTCATCGGGCTGATGGGCAGCCACGCCTCGCGCAACTCTTCGACCGCGAGCGTGCCCTCGATCCCGGCGCGCACGTGCTGCGTCGAGATGCCGCGCCAGACCACGTCGGCGACGTAACCGGAGACGTGGTTGAAGACGCCCGCGTCTATCCGCTCGTCGTGGACGAAGGCGAGGAAGGCCGTGCACGAGCCGATGCTCGTCCCCATCGCCCCGACGCGCTCATAGCCTTGCGAGTCAAGCCACGCGACGGCCGCGCGCGTGTCGATGACGCCCTGTCTTAAGGCCTGGAGCGTGCGCCCGACGTTCGGGCTGACCATGTATTCGGCGCGCTCGAACCCCGCGGGGCGGCGCGCTTCGTGGTAGGGGAGCGTCAGGCGCAGCGCCGTGATGCCGAGCCGCGCGAGCAGGCGGCAGAGCGCAACGTGGCTCTCGCTGTCCGCGTTCCACTGCGGGAGGACGACGACCGCGCGGCGCGACTCTTCGCCCTTCGCGCGCAGGCCACGGGGCGGCTGCGCGGGGAAGAGGCGCGCGCGTGCGGTATTGTTCTCGGGATAAGGGGTGCGCACGGCGCTCGTCCAGGTGAGGAGGTCGCCGTCGAGCTGGTAGTCCCTGACGGGTTCGAGCGCGTAGAACTCGTCGCTGTGCGCGACCGCGCGCCGCGAGGCGGCCAGGACGACCGCGCGCGGGTCTCGGCCGTTGGCGTCCGGGGAGACGAACTCCGCGCCCCACTCGAAGGGCAGCACGACGCGGTTCGTGTCGCGCGTCGCGCGCCGCCGCTCCTGCGCCCTGATGATGTTCCCCAGCAACTCTTAAGTCCGGCCCCTTATGAATTCCGCCAACGCCCGAGCCTTGAATCCTAAAGGTCGGCCCCCGCGAAGGCAAGCGGGCCGCTCCTCAGGGCTGGCCGAAGCGCTGGCGGTATTCGAGGGAGGTGACGAAGGCTTTGACCATCTCGGCGCGCCGGATGCGCGCCAGCGCCACGCGCTCGTCGCGCACGTCCTCGCCGGGGAGGCTGAAGCTGTCGAGCTTCGCGAGCCAGAAGTCGTAGCCCTCGAAGCTGAAGTCCGGGTTGTCAGCCGGGCCACGGCGCAGGTAGCCGAAGTACTGCGAGAGGACGAAGCCCGCGTTGAACTGCCGGTTGTAGACCGACCCGAGTTCGATGACGCGCCTGAGCGTCCGGGCCCGCCCATCGGCGGTGTTGCTCCAGCCCTCGAAGAGGATGTTGATTTCGGTGGGCGTCAAGGTCACGCCCGAGTTGACGGCGAGCTTGCCGATGTACTCGTCGAACGTCATGCTCTCCGGGAACTGCGCGAGGAACTCGGGGCGCGTGACGAGGGCGACGGCGAACGCCTGCTTGTTCGCTTCGAGCAGCGCGTCGGCGCCGGGCGCGCCGACGACCACGCCCCGCGCGACGCGCTGCGTGTCGCGGAGGAAGTCTGCGTAGCGCGGGTTACTCTTCGCCGGGCCGAAGGCGGCCTTGTGCGCGCGGATGACGAAGTAGCCCGTCTGCTGGAACTCGATGGAGAGGAAGAACGCGGTCGAAACGTCTACGCGCTTGACCTCGCGGCACTGCGCGTCCGCGCCGCACGTCTCGATGCCCTGCGTCCAGAAGGCGAGCCCCTCGGCGTCCGGCTGCCGGCTGAGGAAGTCGTGGTAGTGCTGGCAGACGAAACGTTGCGACTCGTCGAGCGGGTTCGTCTTGCCTTCAACCGTGTCGTCGTCGGCGATGGTCAGAGTCGCGGCGGCCGGCGTGCGGAAGTTGACGTTCGGAGAGGCCGAGGTCAGCTCGACGCGAATCGTCTCCGACCCTTCGGCGAAGGCGTCGTCGTTGACGGGGACGTTGAAGGTCTTGCTCGATTCGCCCGCGGCGAAGGAGAGCGTGCCCGTCACGTGTGTGTAGTCGGAACGCTGCTGCGCCGAGCCGTCGCGCGTCTTGTACTCGACCGAGGCGGGCGCGCTCAAGTCCCCCTCGCGCGCGACGGTGACGACCGCGGCCGCGCAGCCTTCGGCCGCGCCGTAGCCCGCCGAAGAGAAGCGGACGAACGAGGCCGGCTCGGCCCCGACGGCCGCGTCGTAGCGCGCGACGGCGATGTTCATGGTGTTGTCCTGCGAGTTCTGGGAAATCTGCACCTCGCCGACGATGACGGGCTTGCCGTCGGGCTGCGCCGCGAACCCTCGGGCGAGGACGCGGGCGCCCCCGGGGAAGCCCGTCTTCACGCGCCCGCCCGCGCCGAAGGTGTTATCGGGCGAGCCGTCCGGGTTGAAACGCGCGGCGGCGAGGAACGGCCCGTCAAAACCGTTCCGCCTGAACGTGTAGCCGCCGGCGAGGATGCGCCCGCCCGGCGCGACCGCGACGCCGACGGGATTGTCTGAGCCTGAGTCGAAGTCGACGAGCACGCGGCCGCGCTCGCCGAAGGTCTGGTCGAGCGTGCCGTTCGAGTTGAGGCGTGCGAGCGCGAAGTCCGGCTCGTCGAGATTGCGCCCCGTCGAGGCGGAGCCCGCGACGATCAGGCGCCCGTCCGGCTGAATCGCGACCGCCGAGCACTCGTCCACCCCGAGGAAGGTGATGGTCTCCTTGCCGTCGCCGTCGAAGGCGGCGTCCGGCGTACCGTTCGTGTTAAGGCGCGCGACCGCGCAGGCCGCCGGCAGGCCCAGGCCCCCCGCAATCTTCCACGCGCTCCCGGCGAGGACGATGCGCCCGTCCGGCTGCAAGACTAGACCTGCCGCGCCGTCGCTCTGGTCGAAGTCGAGCGTGACGACGCCGCCCGTGCCGAAGGTAGAGTCGAGCGTCCCGTCCGCGTTGTAGCGCACGACGGCGAAGTCGCTGAAAATCTCTCCGTTAATCGAGTGGGTCTCGACGATGCCGGCGACGACGAGCCGTCCGTCCGCCTGCACCGCGACCGCGCCGGCGGCCGAGTTGTTCTCGGTCGAGAGGACGGTCTTCACCTTGCCGTCCGTCCCGAACGAGGAGTCGGGCGTGCCGTCGGCGTTGTAGCGCGCCAGAGCGAAGTCGGCGTGGGAGGGGTCGGGGAAGGGGCGGAGCGAGGAGGAGAAGCCGACGACGACGATCTTTCCGTCCGCCTGCACGGCCACGGCGGAGGCCAGGTCGGACGTGTTGCCGAAGTCGGTCAAGACCTTCCCGCCGCTGCCGAAGCCCGTGTCGAGCGAGCCGTCCGAACGGTAACGCACGACGTAGAAGTCTCCGAAGACCTGCCCGGCGATGTCCTGCCCCCCGCCGCCCGTGACGACCAGCTTTCCGTCCGCCTGCACGGCGACCGCGTACGCCGCCTCGAACCCGCCGAAGTCGGTCGTCACCCTGCCGCCCGAGCCGAACGAAGGGTCAAGGTCGCCCGCGGCGGCGCTCGCCGGCGTCGTCGGTGTTGTAGTCCAGAGGAGGAGCGCGAGCAGCGCGGCGGCGGTTAAGCGGAGCCTTCTTGGCAGGGGCTTGAGACTCTTGCGCACGAGGAGATTTTTCATTGGGGCCTTGCCTTCGGGAAGCGTAGAGCGACATGAGCGTCCGGCGGGGAGTCGCCGGGTTTCGCCGCGGATGATATCAACCCCGGGCGCCGCGCGCCAAGCACGAAAGAGAGAGGCCGCCGCCGGTCGAACCGGGGCGGCCTCTCTGCAACGCTTCAGACTGAAGCCTACGGGTGGAGCGTCCAGAAGTTGTAGCTGCCGGAGCCGCTGTAGGAGTAGACCTGCCAGGTGTAATAGCCCGACGTGCCCGTGTAGGAGATGGTCTCGTTCGAGGTCGCGCTCGTGCTGCTCGCGACCGTCACCCACGCCGAGCCGTTCCACTTCTGCAAGTAGAGGTCGAAGTCTGTGCCCGCCGGGCCGACCAGACAGCCCTTGTGCGTGCCCGAGACGGAGCTGAAGTAGTAGGTGCCGTTCGGCTGGTAGCTGGTGGCGCCCGTGCCCGAAAGCGAGCCCGTGTAGAGCGTCCCGCCCGCGCAGGCCGCCGGCACGCCGCCCCCGCCGCCGCCCGTCGTCAGCAGCGAGTAGAGCAGGCGGTTCGGCGAGCCCGTGCCGACGCCCGTGAGCACGCCCGTCGTCGCCGTGTTGACGATTGCATCGCGCACGGTCGCGGGGCTGGCCGTGGTGTTGTTCTGTAGGTAGAGCGCCGCCACGCCCACCACGTGCGGCGTCGCCATCGAGGTGCCGCTGATGGTGTTCGTCGCCGTGTCGGACGTGGACCACGAAGAGAGGATGGACGAGCCCGGCGCGAAGACGTCCACGCACGTGCCGATGTTGGAGAAGTCAGACTTGGCGTCGGTCGAGGTCGTCGAGCCGACGGTGATGCCCGCCGCGACGCGCCCCGGCGACTCGGTGCAGGCGTCAACGCCGTAGTCGTTGCCGGCGGCGATGGCGTAGGTCACGCCCGAGTTGATCGAGTTCTGCACGGCCGTATCCAACGCGGTCGAGGCCCCGCCGCCGAGGCTCATGTTGGCAACCGCCGGGCTCAGGTGGTTGCCCGTCACCCAGTCCACGCCCGAGATGACGGTCGAGTCGGTGCCGTTCCCCGTGCAGTCGAGGACGCGCACGGCGTGGAGCGAGACGCCCTTGGCGACGCCGTAGGTCGAGCCGCCGACGGTGCCGGCGACGTGCGTCCCGTGGCCGTTGCAGTCGTTGCCGTTCTGGCCGTCGCCGATGGAGTCGAAGACCTTGTTGGCGCGCCCGCCGAACTGCGTGTGCGTCGTGCGGATGCCGGTGTCGATGATGTAGGCGTGGACGCCCGCGCCTGTCGGCGTGTAGTTGTACTGCGCGTCGAGCGGGCGGTTGCGCTGGTCGATGCGGTCGAGGCCCCAGGGCGGGTTCGACTGCGTGGTCGTGGCGGTGACGACGCCGTCCTCTTCGACCGACTCGACGCGCGGGTCGTCGGCCAGAGCCTCGGCCGCCTCCGGCGTGAGCTGCGCGGTGAAGCCGAGCAGCGCGTGCTTGAAGACGTGCTTGAGCTGGCCGCGGTGCAGGCCGACGAGGTCGGCGGCGAGCGTCGGCGCGAAGGAGTTGTCGCCGTAGGGCTGCGCGGCCCACTCCTGAAGCGTGACGATGTACTGCCCCTCGACGGGGCGCGCCTTCTTCTTGACCTTACTCTTCTGACCCTGACCCGACGTGCCGGGCGCGACCGAGAGGGCGATGGCGACGCAGAGCAGCAACGCGGCCGCCGTGAAAACTGAAATTCTCTTCATTCAAACCTCCGAGTGTGTTGGTGAGTTTATGCCTGCGGCGGCGCGCTGCCCGCCCACGCCCCGAGTTGGCTTGGCGAAGCGGCGGCACGGCCGCGGAAGATGGGTGTTGGTGCGGAAGGACATACCGCGCACGCGCTTGGTTTTTGAGTGGGCGCGAGGAGCCGCTGAAGTCTACTTGAGGCAGACTTCGGGCCTGGCTGTTGTTACTCCGGCGGTCGAGTGCCGAATCAAGCGAGGTTCAGGGACAAGTCACGGCCCGTGAGGGGCCTCAAAAAAACCGGGGGTTTAAAAAACTATCTTTGGGGAGGCGAATATAAACAGATTCGCCGGGGCGCGCAAGTGAGGGCGCGCCCGCGGCTACGGGGCGGCGCTGCCGTCGATGAACGGGCGCAGTTCGCCGATGTACTTGTCGAGCGGGCCGATGCTGTAGAGGACGACCTCGATGGCGCGGTCGGGGAAGCCGGATTCGAGCGTGAAGGTGTAGCCGGAGAAGACGTCGCCCGTGTCGTCCGCGCCCCAGAAGAGGAAGTTGCTGTTGCTCAGGTTGAGCAGCTTGCGCATCAGCCCCGGGCCGTTGCGCGCCTTGTCCAGGTTGATGTAGGAGCCTTTGTAGTAGGGGTAGACGCGAAAGCCGATGGTGTCGTCGTTGGAGACGCCGACGACGATCTCGAAGCCCTCGGCGTACGTCAGCCCGCCGCGCTTGACGGCGACGAAGTTGAAAGGGTTCTTGTCGCTCTGCTTGAAGGCGATCTCGATCCCCTTCTTCGGCCCCGAGGTGGCGAGGAGTTGGCGCAGCTTCTCGCGCGTCGCGACGCGCGCCGCCTCCCTCTCCGCGGCCGTCTGCGCCGACACGGCGCCGGCGCACGCGAGCACGGCAAGCATGACGAGGGGAAACAGTCTGACTCTCAACATGGGGAACGGCCTCCGACTGACTGAAGGTTTAAAGAGCGCGAGGGTGCAATGCTTTTAAATCTGTTCCGGCCGCGAGTCAACCGCGGCGCGAGACTTTTCAACGCCGGCGACGCTCGCGGTAGCGCGCGAGCATCTGGGGTGAGATGAGGAGCGTTTGCAGCAGTGAACCGGTGGCGAAGCGACGCGCGAGCGAGCGGAAGAGCGAGGCTGCGCCGGGCGTGTAGGCGAACCACCAGACATCTTGCAGAAAGGCGAGGCGGTTCACGTGGACGTGGTGCGGCGCGACCATCTCAAGGAGTCCGAGGCGGCCGTGCGTGCGCCCGAGGCCGCTCTGCTTGACGCCGCCCCAGGGCGTCTGCGCGATGCCGTGGGTGTAGAGCACCTCGTTGACCATGATGGTGCCGGCCTCAATCCGGGAAGCGACGCGGCGCCCCCTCTTTAGATCGCGCGTCCACACGCTCGCCGTCAGGCCGAAGGGGCTGTCGTTGGCGAGCCTTATGGCCTCGTCCTCGTCGCGGAAGGTCATTAAGGGGAGGACGGGGCCGAAGGTCTCCTCGCGCATCACCGTCATCGAGTGGTCAACGCCGGCGAGCACGGTCGGCTCGTGGAACCAGCCGCGCTCGGAACAGCCCGGCGCGCGCCCGCCGCCCGCGAGCACGCGCGCGCCGCGCTCGACGGCTTCGCGGACGTGCTCTTCGACCGTGCGGAGCTGCCGCTCGCTCGACATCGAGCCGAGGTCGCACGCGGCGCCGGGCTCTTGCCGGAGCGCCTTCGTCTTCTCGACGACGCGGCGTGTGAACTCTTCGGCCACGCGCTCTTGGACGTAGCAGCGCTCGACCGAGGCGCACGCCTGGCCGGAGTTGGCGAACGCGCCCCACACGGCCGCCTCCGACGCGGCCGAGAGGTCTGCGTCTTCAAAGACGACCATCGGGTCTTTGCCGCCGAGTTCGAGGACTACGGGCAGCAGCTTCCGCGCCGCCGCCTCGGCCACGCGCCGACCCGTCGGGACGCTCCCCGTGAACATGACCTTCTCGACGCCCGCCTCGACGAGCGCCGCGCCGGTCGAGCCGTCGCCCGTGACGACCTCAAGCAGGCCCTCGGGCAGGCCCGCGCGCCTGAACACCTCTCCGACCTTGAGGCCGACGAGCGGCGTCAGCTCGCTCGGCTTGAGCACGACACTGTTGCCGGCCATGAGCGCCATCACGACCTCGCCGAGCGGCGTCGCCCAGGGGAAGTTCCACGGCGAGATGATGCCGACCGCCCCGAGCGGGCGGTACTCGATGGTCGAGGAGCGGCCCATGAAACGGTAGAGCCCGATGTCCACCTTCTCGGGCCTGAGCATCTTTTCCGACTTGCGCGCGAAGAACTGCATCAGGTCGAGCGTCGGCACGAGTTCCATCGCCAGCGCCTCGGCCGCGGGCTTGCCCGACTCGCGCGCGATGAGTTCGGCAATCTCGTCCATCTCTTCGAGCACGAGCGCGCGTGCGCGCATCACGACGGCCGCGCGCTCCTTGAACGAAAGCTTGCCCCAACTCTTCTGCGCCGCCCGCGCGCGCATGACCGCGGCCCCGACCTCTTCGGCCGAACGCAGGGGGACGCGCCCGACCTCCTCGCCCGTCGCGGGGTCGTAAGAGATGACTTCGCGCGCCGCTTCCGCCGGCGGGACGTTGGTCGTGGTCTGTGTGATTTGAGTCGCCATCTTGTTTGCCTCGCTTGCGCATTGGATTATGGAGCCAAACCGCTTTGGAGAAAAGCTCAACAATTGTCTTTCACTGACACGACCGCCCCGACGTTTCCGCGTCGCCGCGCACGTCGGTTAGAATCGGGTGCACTCAGGTTCAGTTTGAGAGGTTGAAGATGACCAGACCGCAGCTCGCGGAGTTCATGAGGCGGATGGAGCCGGGCTCCGTCGCCATCATCCCGGCGGCGCGCGAGGTGACGCGCTCGCACGACACGGAGTACCGCTTCCGGCAGGACTCCGACTTCTACTACCTGACCGGCTTCCGCGAGCCCGACGCCTTGGCGGTCGTCGCGCCGGGTCGCGAGAAACCCTTCACGCTCTTCGTCCGGCCGCGCGACCGCGAGAAGGAGATTTGGAACGGCCGGCGCGCCGGCGTCGAAGGCGCGAAGGAGGCTTACGGCGCCGACGAGGCCTACTCCGTCGAGGAGTTCGACTCGAAGCTCACCGAGCTGCTCGACGGCGCGCGCAGCCTCTACTACCGCCTCGGCAACGGCCACGCGGAACTCGACCAGACGCTCATCCGTCAGCTCACGCGCATGCGCATGATGGGGCGCAAAGGCGTGCGTGCGCCGCAGGCCATCGTCGATCCCGGCGCGCTCATCCACGAGATGCGCCTCATCAAGTCGGACGAAGAGATCGAGCTCATGCGCCGCTCGGCCGACATCGCCGCCGAGGCGCACCGCGAGGCGATGCGCGCCGCCCGGCCCGGCCTGAAGGAGTACGAGATCGACGCCCTCATCGAGTACGTCTTCCGCCGCAGCGGCTCGGCCGCGCCGGCCTACAACTCCATCGTCGGCTCGGGGGTGAACGCGACCATCCTCCATTACGTGGACAACGACGCGGAGTTGAAGGACGGCGAGCTGCTCCTCATCGACGCCGGCGCGGAGTACGAGGGCTTTGCCTCCGACATCACGCGCACCTTCCCCGTCAACGGCCGCTTCAGCGACGCGCAGCGCGACATCTATCAACTCGTCCTGGATTGTCAGGAGGAGTGCATCAGGATGGTGAAGCCCGGCGTGACGCTCGACGAGATGCACCAGCGCTCGGTCGAGATTCTGACCGAGGGCATGGTGAGGCTCGGGCTCTTGCGGGGGGAAGTGGCAAAGCTCATCGAGGAGGAGCAGTACAAGAAGTTCTACATGCACCGCCTCGGCCACTACCTCGGCATGGACGTACACGACGCGGGCGCCTACCACGTGGACGGCCAGCCGCGCCCGGTCGAGCCCGGCATCGTCATGACCGTCGAGCCCGGCCTCTACATCGCCGAGGACGCCGTAGAGATTCCCGAACAGTACCGCGGCATCGGCGTCAGGATCGAAGACGACGTGCTCGTCACCCCCGACGGCTTCGACGTGCTCACCGACAAGGCGCCCAAGCAGGTCGATGAGATTGAGGCACTGATGAAAAGTAGTAGGTAGTCGCCGCGAAGCGGTGATTGCCTACTTTCCTCTCCCCGTCAGGCCGGCGATGACGTTGACGAGGGCGGCGGGCTCGACGGGCTTGGAGACGTGGAGTTGGAAGCCTGCTTCGAGGGCGAGGGCGCGGTCGGCCTCGCCGGCGTAGGCCGTGAGCGCGATTGAGGGGAGCGCCCGCCCGCGCGCGGTCTCTAATGCGCGGACGCGGCGGATGAACTGGTAGCCGTCCTCGTCCGGCATGCCGATGTCGCACAGCAGCACGTCGGGCCACTCGCCCGCCAACTCGCCCCACGCGGACGCGGCCGAGCCGACGGCCGTCACGCGCGCACCCTTCATCTCCAGCAGAGTCTTGAGCAGGGCCAGCGCGTCCGGCTCGTCGTCCACGACGAGCACGCTCATGCCCTTCAGAATTAGGTGTTGGGTGTTAGGTGTTGGATGTTGGTCGTTTGCCCCTTCTTCAACCCGCATTCCGAAATCCACACTACGCAACAAGGGGAGTTCGACCGTGAAGGTCGAGCCCTTCCCCACGCCCGCCGATGCGGCGCGCACGGAGCCGCCGTGCAGCTCGACGAGGTGGCGGACGATTGAGAGCCCGAGCCCCAGCCCGCCGTGGACGCGCGTCGTGGACTGGTCGCCCTGCCGGAAGCGGTCGAAGACGTAAGGCAGGAAGTTGGGGCTGATGCCCGAGCCGTTGTCGGTCACGGTCACGCGGGCGTGGGCGCCCTCGCGCCCGAGGAGGACGCGCACCTCGCCGCCGATGGGCGTGAACTTCACCGCGTTCAAGAGGAGGTTCCAGACCACCTGCTGCAAGCGGCGCGGGTCGCCCATGACGGGGCCGACGCCCGGCTCGTACTCCGTGTGAAAAGTGATGCTCTTGGCCGAGGCGGCATGGCGCACGGTGTCCACGGCCGCCTCGACGACCCCGCGCAGGTCTGTGGGCTCCGCGTCGAAGCGCAGGTGGCCGGTGATGATGCGCGACACGTCGAGGATGTCGTCCACGATCTGCTGCTGCGTGCGCGCGTTGCGCTCGACGATCTCGACGGCCGTCTTGAAGGTCTTCTCGTCGAGCCGGTTGTCGCGCAGCATCGACGCCCAGCCGAGGATGGCCGTGAGCGGCGTCCGCAGCTCGTGCGAAAGGGTTGCCAGGAACTCGTCCTTGAGGCGCGAAGCCTCTTCGGCCGCCTCGCGCGCGCGGGTCTCGAACTGGAGGAGGCGCATGTTCTCGATGGCGACGGCCGCGAGGTTGGCGGCCATCTTCATCGCGGTGACGTGCTCCTCGCGGTAGGCGTGGTTCTCGTAGGACTGCACCTCGACGGTGCCGACGATGCGGCCCATCATCGCCATCGGGACGACGAGCGACGACTGCGGCCTGAGGCCGTTGTCGGGGCCGACGAGGATGCCGACCTGCCCCGGCCCCGCCTGCTTCATCTTCCAGTAGTCGTTCGTGATGACGACCTGCCGCGTGCGCACGGCCTGGCTGTTCGGCCCCGAGGCCGTGCAGGGCATCGGCGGGAGTTGCGACACGTCCACCTCCACGCCGTCGCCCCACGCGTACTGCGCCGTGCGCAAGTCGCGCGCCTCGTCGTAGAGCGAGATGAAGATGCCGACGCAGGGGACGCTCACGACCGCGAAGTCGCGCAGGTCGCGGAAGATGGTCAGGTGGTCGCGCGCCGTCCCCATCGACTCGGCGAGGTGAGTCAGGCGGTGGAGCAGCGTCTCGTACTCTCTCAAAGCGCGCCGCTCGGCCACGTGCACGGCCGCCTCGGCGCGCTTGCGCTCGGTGAGGTCGGTCGAGACGCCGACCACGCCGACCAGCCGGCCCGCCTCGTCGTGGATGGGAGTGTCGGTGACCAGCGCGGGGAAGGACGAGCCGTCGCGGCGACGCACGTTGAACTCGCCCGACCACGTCTTGCCCGCGGCGAGCCACGACATGATCTCGGCGGCGTGCGCGCTCTCGCCCTCCCCGGGCGTGACCTCGAAGATGCTCCGGCCCACGGCCTCGGCCGCCGGCCAGCCGTAGAGCTGCTCGGCGAAGTGGTTCCAGTAGGTGATGCGCCCCCCGAGGTCGGTGGCGATGACGGCCTGCTCGACGGTGTCGAGCAGGTGCGCCTGGAAGCGCACCGACTCCTCGGCGTGCCTGCGCTCGGTGAGGTCGCGGACGTGTGCGACGAAGCCGCGCACCACTCCCCCGGCGCCGAAGTCAGAGACGTAGCTGACGCTGACGTAGCGGCGCGAGCCGTCGGGGTATTCGAGCTCGCGTTCGAAGTGTGCGTCGCGCCCCGCGAGCGCCTCGCGCATGTGCGGGAGGACTTCGGCGTAAGCCTTCTCGCCGAGCGACTCGCGGACGTGCGTGCCGTAGAGTTCCTCGTGCGGACGGCCGACCCACGCATCGTAGGCGCGGTTGTTGTAGCGGAAGCGCAGGCTCCGATCCACGTACGAGACGGGCGTGGGGATGGCGTCGAGAAGGCGGCGCAGGTGCTCCTCGTCGAGGCGTGAGCTTTCGCCGGGTGCCGCGACGAGGGGGTCGCGGCCCTCTCCCTGTTCGTCAAAGGGGGTCATCAGAATCCTGTGAAGGTAAACATACGGCGCGCGTGACACGGGGAGAGCCCGCGCGGCTCTGTCAACGGCGCGTGCATTATCAACGGTGCGCGCCCACTGCACAAGTAGGCAGTAGGCAGTAGGCAGTTAAAGGCAAGAAGTCTTTCAACTGCCTACTGCCATCTGCCTATTACCTACTGGCAAAGTGGAAGAAGACATCCTCGAACGGCTCCTCCGGCATGTCCGCGAGGCGGCGCAGCTCGGCCGGCGTGCCCTCGGCGACGAAGCGCCCCGCGCGCATGACGCCCGCGCGGTCGGCCACGCGCTCGACGAAGCTCATGACGTGCGAGGAGACGACGAAGGCGCGACCGGCGTCGCGCTCGCGCTCGACCCGCAGGCGGAGCTTGCGCATCATCTCCACGTCCAGGCCGTTGAGCGGTTCGTCCAACACGAGCACGCTCGGCTCCCCGACGAAGGCGGCCGCGAGTCCCAGCTTCTTCCTCATGCCGAGCGAGTACCCGCCGACCCACTTGCCTTCGACCGCGCTCAACTCGAAGAACTCGACCTCCTCCGAGACGCGCGCGTCGTCCGCGCCCTTCAGCCCCGCGACCAGGCGCAGGTACTCGCGCCCCGTCAGGCGCTGGTAGAAGTACAGCTCCTCCGGCAGGTAGCCCACGCGCCGCTTCGCCGCCAGAGGCTGCCGCCGCATCTCCTCTCCGCAGACCACGACGCTCCCCGAGTCAGGCTCCGCCAGCCCCGTCATTATCCTGATCAGCGTTGACTTCCCCGCCCCGTTCGCCCCCAGCAGCGCGTAGACCTCCCCCGCCCCCACGCGCAGAGAGACCCCGTCCACGGCCAACGTCTCGCCGTACCGCTTCGTCACTGTCTCGACGACTAAAAGACTCTCTCCGCTCAAACAACCTCCACGCGAAATCAAAGAATTAACAGGGATGGACAGGAGAGACGGGATAAAGCAAATACAGATTTCAAATCCTAATCCTGAACCTCCTGTCCATCCCTGTTAATTCTTCCCTTCTCTTTCAAACGTCTATGCCTCTCAGGTGCATCTCGGCCCGCATCGCGCCGCGCATGCAGAGCGGCTGCACGGCGAAGCCGTAGATGGCGAGGCCGATGGGCCAGAGGAAGGCCGTCAGGCCGCCGGCCGCGAGCCCCGCGCAGAGCACGAGGACGAGCGCGAGGCCGGGCTGCGCCGGCATCTCGAAGGCGAGCCCGCCCGCGGTCGTGCTCACCAGCCACCACAGCCAGACGCACTCCGCGAGCAGCGGCACGGCGTACGCGGCCGGCACCACCCCGCACGCGACACCCGCGACCCACGCGGCCAAGGCCGCCGGAGCGGTGATGACACGCGTGAGATAAAGCTTCGCGCGCCAGGCGTCCTCTCCCTTCAGACCGACCGAGCGTTCGAGCCAGAGGTGCGGCTCCTGGTGCGCGACCAGCACGGGCACGAGCGACGCGAGCGCGGCTGTCGCCAGCACGCACGCGAACTTCAACGCCAGCACGCGCGGCAGCCAAGTCATCGAGCCGAACCCTTCGGCCTCACCTTCGGCCAACACGTCGCCTAAGAGCAGCGCGACCAGCAGCACTATCAACAGCGCCGACACGCCCGCCGCCGCGTACACCGCCGAAGAGAAACCCCTCAACACCAGACGCAGGTCGCGCGCGAGTTGCGCCGCCAGCGCCCCATGATTGCCGCACACGCGCCTTGCAAAACGCTCGACCAGCCCGCCCCACCTTTCGCGCCCGCCCAGACGCTGCGCGAACTCCGCGTCCGGCGCGCGCCAGCGCGCGTGCACGACGAACGCGAGCGCGGCCTGCGCGACGGCCGCCAAAGCCCCGCACGCGAGCAACGCCGTCCGACTCGACAAAGTCACCCCGCCCGGCCTCACGACCGAAGCCAGCAGCGCCCCCGCCGACAGAGCGCACGCGGTCACGGAGACCGCCACGGCGGCGGCCCGCGCGGCCCCGCGCCTGTGCGACCAGCGTACCCACACGAGCGCCGACAAGACCTCGCCCGACGCGAGCACGCACACGAGCAGCGCGGCCGACGCGAAGACCTGCGCGCCGAACACGCCCCCGGCGAGCCAACGCAGCACGAGGGCCACCGCGCCCGCCGCGCAGGCATGCGCCGTGCGCCGCGCGAGCGCCGCCGACAGCTGCACATTGGCCGAGACCGGCAGCGCGTCCAGAACCCATTCGGGGCGCCGCACGTGGTAGACCTCCACGCTCGCGCGCGACAGACTCAGTGCGACCAGGCAGGCCGCAGCCACGACCCCGGCCGCGAGGGTCTGCGCCCCGGTCGGGCTCCAGGCGGCCTCGCGCACCATGCGCCCGACGCCGAAGTAGGTCATCCCCAGCACCAGAGGCCCGAGCACCAGCAGCGCGTACAGGTTCTCCCGCGCCCAACGCCCGCCCTCCAAAGCCCACGCGCCCGCGATGAGTCTCAGTTGATGCATCCTGAAAGTTAAGTGCTGCCCCGCTCCGAACGTTTCCTTTCGAGCGCGGCGGCGATGCGGTTCTCAAGCACCACGTCGGGCGTGTAGTTTTCGAGTTTGAGGAAGTGCGCGGCCGCGGCGTAGAGCGCGTCCCGCGGGACGAGGCCGACGATCTCGCTGGCGAGCACTTCGACGCCGAGGCGTTCGGCCTCGCGCCGCACTGCCTCGAAGGCGTGGTGGAGGTTCGTCCGCTCGTAGCTCGTCAAATTCATCGAGACCTGTACGACGCCGCGGCTCTCAAGCTCGAACCCGAGCGCCTTCAAGTGCAGCAGGCCCCCGTCGCGCTCGCGCACGGCGCGGGCGATGCGCTTCGCGACGCTCAAGTCACCCGTCTTCAGCGTCACGTTGTAAGCGATAAGCAGAGGGCGCACGCCGACGATGCACGCGCCCGCGGTCGGGTGGACGCGCGGCTCCCCCACGTCGGGCGCGCGCTCCGGCACCGCCGCGATCTGCTCGCGCAGCAGCTCGAAGCCGCCGCGCCGCACGTCCGCGAGGTTGCGCCGCTCATCTTTCAGCGCCGCGCTCTCGTAGAAGTAGACGGGAATCTGTAGCTCGCCCCAGATGCGTCGGCCCGCCTCGTGCGCGAGCGCGACGCACTCCTCGACCGTCATGCCGCGGACGGGGACGAACGGCAGCACGTCGCACGCGCCCATGCGCGGGTGCTGGCCGGCGTGCTGACTCAAGTCGATCAACTCGGCCGCGCGCGCGACGACGCGCACCGCCGCCTCGACGACCCGTTCGGGCGGCGCGACGAAGGTGACGACCGAGCGGTTGTGATCCGGGTCGATGTGCGTGCCGAGGACGAGCGCGCCCGCGACCGCTTCGACGGCTTCGACCAGACTTTCGACGACGCGCGGGTCGCGACCCTCGCTGAAGTTGGGCACACACTCGACGACGCGTTCCATGAAGGGCAATACTAACCCGCGCCACGAGGCGCGCGCACGCGCGGCCCGAAACCGGACTTGAAGTGAGGTCTATTCTCTTCAGCGCGGAACTGTGAGAACATTCGGCGCGCGGCTTATCTTCAAGGGGGTTGGGTGTTGTGGGTGAAGTGGAGGCTCTGGTAGACAGTGCGGAGGAGCACGCGCAGCGCGTCACGCGCGCCGCGCGACCCTGGATCGAGCGGCTGGCGCGGTACGGCTACGCGGCGAAGGGCGTGGTCTATATTCTCATCGGCGTGCTCGCTGCACTTGGAGCATTCCAAAGTGAAGAAGGCCCGACCGACTCGCGCGGCGCGCTCACGCAGATCGTCCGACAGCCTTACGGCCGCGTCCTCCTCTGTGTCATCGCCGTCGGGCTCGCGGGCTACGCACTCTGGCGCGTCACGCAGGCGCTCAGAGACACCGAGGAGAAGGGCCGAAGTTGGAAGGGTCTCTCGATACGCACGGGCTACGCCTGCATCGGCGTGGTCTACGCGGGCCTGAGCTACTCGGCCGTGCGGCTCATCCTCGGGCAGGGCGCGGGCAAGGACAGCGACCAGGCGACACGCGGGTGGACGGCCTTCGCGCTCATGTTCCCCCTCGGCCGCTGGCTCGTCGCACTCGCGGGTCTGTGCGTCATCGGCTTCGGCCTCTGGCAGTGCTTCAAGGCTTTCACCGCCAGGTTCCGCCGCAAGTGGAAGCGGCACGAGATGAGCGAGCACGCCCGCAAGCTCGCGATTCGCACCGGGCAGGTTGGGCTGTTGGCGCGCGGCGTCGTCTTCGGCATCATCGGCCTCTTCCTGATTCACGCGGCCTGGCTGGCGCGGGCGTCGGAGGCGCTCGGCCTCGGCGGCGCGCTGCGCACGCTGGAACAGCAGCCCTACGGCCCCTACGTCCTCGGCGCCGTCGCCCTCGGCCTCGTCGCCTACGGCCTCTACATGTTCGTCGAGGCCCGCTACCGCCGGATGATTATTGACTGAAGGGTGCTGGGTGTCAGGTTTTGGTTTTAGCCGTCACCCTGCACCCAACACCCAACCATGCCTACTTCCGACCGTTTCATCACCGAGCGCAAGGGCGCGTGGCAGCGCCTGGAAGACCTCCTGGGGATGCTCGACCGCTCTTCCTTGCGGCGCCTGAACCGCGAGGAGGTGCGGGAGTTGGGGCGCATCTACCGGCGCACGGCCTCCGACCTCGCCATCGCGCGCGCCGAGTGCCGCGACCCGCGTCTGGTCAACTACCTCAACAGCCTCGTCATCCGCGCGCACGGACGCATCTACCGCGCCGACGCCTCCGAGGGCCGACACCGCCTGCGCAACTTCTTCGCGCGCGACTTCCCGCGCGCCTTCCGCCGCACGTGGCGCTACACGGCGCTCGCCTTCGCCACCTACGCGCTCTTCGCCGCGCTCTCGTTCGCGGCCACCGCCCGCGACCCCGAGTTCTCGGAGCTGGCCGGCATCCCGCCGCAGTTCCGCGAGATGATTCTCGAACAGAAACGGCGCTGGTGGGAGAGCGCCAACGACGCGAACCAGCTCGCCGCCTCCTACATCGGCACGAACAACATCCGCGTCACCTTCAACGCCTTCGCGCTGGGCGCGACCTTCGGCATCGGCACGCTCTACTACATGGCGGTCAACGGCCTCCAGCACGCTGGGGCCGTGGCGCTCACCTACCGCGCCGGCTACGCGGGCGAGCTGCTGACCTTTATGGCCGGCCACGGCGTCATCGAGTTGAGTTGCATCTTCATCGCCGGGGGGGCGGGGATGCTCTTCGGCACGGCCCTCCTCTTCCCCGGCGACCGCCCGCGCTTCGACAACCTCCGCCTGCGCGGGCGCGAGGCCGCACAGCTCGTCGCCGGCTGCGTCCCCCTCCTCGCCGTCGCCGCCATCATCGAGGGCTTCGTCTCCCCCGCCCCCATCCCCGCGGAGATAAAGTTCACCGTCGCCGCCGTCACCGGCGTCGCCCTCTACTCGTATCTCCTACTTGCCGGCAGGGGAGCGGATTCCCCGTGAACAATTAACAGGGATGGACAGGATGTGCAGGATTAAGAGTTAATTCTCTTATCCTTCCCACGCTGTCCATCCCTGTTAATTCATGCTCCCACTCACAGCAGGCCGCGCTCTTTCACGCGGATGTAAGTTTCTAAAAGTGAGGGGACGAGCGTGCCCGTCGTCACGTCGAGGGCGAGGCCGCCCTGCGCTTCGACGAGGCGGAGGGCCGCTTCGCGTTGGAGCATGATCTCCTCGGCGACCGACTGCGCGAAGAGTTCTTCCAGGTCGGCCGGCGCGTCGCGGACGGAGGCGCGCAGGTCTCGGTCGGCGATGGTCGTGACGAGCGGGAGGTGGCGCGGGCGCAGGAGGCGCAGGGACTTGAGCAGCTCGCGCGAGCCCTCCTCGTCCACGAGGTCTGTGAGGAGGACGACCAGCGCGCGGCGCTTGCAGTTGGCCGCGACGAACTCGAAGGCGCGCGTGTAGGACGGCTCGATCAACTCCGGCTCGACGGCGTGGAGTGCTTCCAGCACGAGGTCGAGCTGCTCGCGCCCACGCCCCGGCGGGACGTAGGCGTTGACCCGGCGCCCGAAGACGAGGAGGCCCGCGTGGTCGCCCGCGCGCCGCGCCGCGCTCATCAAGGCGAGCGCCGCGTGGATGGCCGTGTCGAACTTCGTCTCGCTCTCGATGCGCGCCGTCATCAGGCGCCCGGCGTCTAAAGCAATCAAGACCGTCTGGTCGCGCTCGATCTGGTACTGCCGCGTCGTGAGCCGCCCGCGCCGCGCCGTCGCAGACCAGGAGACGTGGCGCAGCTCGTCACCCGGCACGTACTCGCGCAGTGACTCGAAGTCGCGCCCCTCGCCCCGCCAGGCGGCGCGACGCTGCGCGGCGATGAGCGAGCGCGCGCCGAGGGCCTTCAGCTCCGCCTCGCGCGCGCGCCTCACGTTCGGATAGACCTTGACCGCCGCCGTCTCGCCCTTCAGCTCCTCGCGCCACGCCAGTCCCAGGCGCGTCCGCGCGCGCACGGCCACGCGCCCGAACTCGAAGCGCCCGCGCCGCCGCGGCTTCAGCACGTAGACGAGCGCCTTCGACTCCTGCGGCCCCACGCCCAGCTCCACCTCGCGCGGCGAGAGGAGCGCGTGGTCGGCCGGGTACTCGTCCTTCAACTTCAACTGAAACGTGCGCGGCGTGTGGTTCTCGACGCGGACGCTCACCTCCGTCTCCGCGCCGATGTGGAAGCGCCCGCCGAACTCGCGGAAGATTTCGAGGCCCGCGGGCAGCCGGCTCGTCCGCGCGTCGTAGACTGCGAGCGCGAGCAGACCCACGTCATAGACAAGCGCCGCCCACCGCAACCCCGGCCGCCCCCAGGACAGAGACAGCGGCACGAAGCCCACCGCCAGCAGCGCGTAGAAGAGTTTCGAGAAGACGAAGCGCATCGACCTTACTTACCCGGCTACTTTCATCATCGTGGCGAGCATCGTGGCGACGACCTTCTCGCCGCCGCCCTTGACGGCGTAGAGGTCGCCCGCGCAGACCGTGAGGTTGCGCCCCGCGCGGACGACTCGTGCGCGCGCGACGAAGCGTTCGCCGGCGGCGGGCGCGAGCAGGTTGAGCTTGAACTCGACGGACAAGACCTCCGCCCCGGGCTCCGTCAGGCTCAGCGCCGCGTAGCCGCAGGCCGTGTCCACCAACGCCGTCACCACTCCCGCATGCAGGTAGCCGTGCTGCTGCGTGAAAGCCTCCCGGAAGTCGAACCCGATCTCGACCTCGCCCGGCGCGACGCGCAGGAGCCACGCGCCGAACGTCTCCATCGCCCGCTGCCGCGCGAAGCTCTCGCGCACGCGCCGCTCGTAGTCTGCGTCCCTCGGCTCGAAGTCTGTCACCCTCACCTCACTGCAACGTCCTGACGTACGCGTTCCAGATGCGGTTGGCGTACATGGTCGGAACGTGGTGCTTCAAAGGCTCCGGCGCTTGGCTGAGGAGCACGTGGTCAATGAGGTCGTGCGGCAGACTCGCTATGATTCCGTCAATCGCCTGCTCAGCCTTCTGCGGCAGCTTAAGCCCGAGCTTCCCCAGGTCGGGCACGAGGAGTTTCCGGAGAGGCTCGGGGAGCAGCTTGAGCAGCATGTCGTTAATCACGCGCACCAACTCATTAGGGGCCACGTCCGGCTGCGCGGCCTGCGCCGTGATCGTGCCGTCGGCCTCGATGTGGTGCGCCGCGCCGACGTGCCTGTAGCCGAAGGGCTCGGGCGGGACGAGCGTGACGATGTCGCGCTCGTTGGCGAAGCGTTGGTAGTCGCGGCCGGCGGTGCCGGGGAAGAGGCCGCGGAAGTGTGCGGCGAAGTCGGCGTCGCCCACGCGCGGGCTGCCGTAGGTGTAGAGGCCGCTCACGCGCATCCCGCTCTGCTCGCACAGCGTGGCGGCGACAGTCGCGGCGGCCGCGCCGAGGCTGTGGCCCGTGAACCAGAGAGCGCGGCTCCCGGCGAGTCCCGCCAGGTGAGACTTGAGCCCGCGAAATCCGGCCGCGTCCTCCCAGACGGCGGCGACGGCCCCCGCGAAGCCTCTGTGGATGCGCCCGCCCGGGGCGAAGGAGGTCAGGAGGAAGTGCTCGTCGTCCTGCACGTCGAGGACGATCTGCCTCAGCTCCTTCAGGCTGCGCGCGCCGCTCTCGGTGCCGCGGAAGGCGACGACGGCGAGGCGTTCGTTGGCGGCGACGAAACACTGCGTGCCCACGCGGTCGAAGAGCGAGACCTCCGGCAGCCCGGCGTGGCGGAACCTCTCCGCGACGAAAGTCTCGTTGTCGTAGACGAGCGTCGCGGCCTCGGCCAGCCACCAGGCGTTGACCAGCTCGAACCCGAGCGCGTCGTGTTTGAAGGCGTGGGTGCCGCCGCCGACGGTGAGTTGCTGCCCGTCGCCGTCGGTGAAGAAGGGATGGTGGGGATAGGGCGGGACGAGTTCGAGCGGGGTCGGGTCTTTCGTCTTCTCTGCGGTCATGACTCCTCCTTTCGAAGGGGGGAACGGGGCGCGAGGGCTACGCCGCGGCTTCTACCGCGGCACCTCCACCGTGTTCAGGATGTCGAGGATGACGGCGTCGGTGGTGGCACCGTCAAGCTCCGCCTCGGCGCGCAGGCTGATGCGGTGGCGGAGCGTGGGCAGCGCGACCGCCTTCACGTCGTCGGGCGTGGCGAAGTCGCGCCCGCCCATCGCGGCCAGCGCCTTCGAGCAGAGCAGCAGCGCCACGCTGGCGCGCGGGCTCGCGCCGTAGGCGACCGACGGGTGCTCGCGCGTGCGGCGCACCAGCTCGACCAGATACCTCTGCACGCCGGGCTCCATGCGCGCGCCTCGCACCTCCGCCCGGCAGCGCATGACGGCCTCGGGCTCGGGCAGGGGGCGCACGTCCACCTGTTCGAGCCGCCGCGCGCTGAAGCCCGAGTCCCAGTTAGAGACGACCTGCGCCTCCTCTTCGACCGTCGGGTAGTCCATGATGACCTTCAGGAGGAAGCGGTCGAGCTGCGCCTCGGGGAGCGGGTAGGTGCCCTCGTACTCGATGGGGTTCTCGGTGGCGAAGACGGTGAAGAGCGGGGAGAGGCGGTGCTGCTCGCCGTCGATGGTGACCTGCCGCTCCTCCATCGCTTCGAGGAGCGCGGCCTGCGTCTTCGGCGGCGTGCGGTTGATCTCGTCGGCGAGCAGCATGTCTGTGAAGACGGGGCCGCGGCGCAGGCTGAAGCTGGCGGTCGCCGTGTTGAAGACGTTCGTGCCGGTGATGTCCGAGGGCATGAGGTCGGGCGTGAACTGGATGCGGCCGAAGTCCGCGCCGACGATGCGCGCGAGCGTCTTGACGAGCAGAGTCTTGCCCGTCCCCGGCACGCCCTCGACGAGCGCGTGCCCCTCGGCGAGGAGCGCGACCAGCACCTGCTCGATCACCGCGTCCTGCCCGACTATGACCTTGGCCAGCTCGCTGCGGATGTGCTCGACGGTTGAGGGGACGTATTCAAGCATCTTCGGTCTGAGAGTTTAGACGGACTTTAGTTGTAAGAGCGCACGGGCGGTTGTATGAAACCATAGAAGGCCGCGAATCGAAAATCTAAAACCGGAAATTTCTAGCGCGACTGGCGGACTTCGCGCGAGCGCATGAGGAGGCGCAGGTCGCGTTCGAGTTCGCGCAGGTCGCGGACGAGGCGGAGCGCGCGCCGCGCCGTGAGCGGGGTGCCGGCCGCGGCATCTTCGCAGTCGCCGAGCAGGGTTTCGAGCCGCGCGCGGTCGCGCCCCGAGCGTGTGGCGACGCGCTCGGCGATCTGCGCCGGGGTGGCCGTCGCGGGCAGACCGGCGTAGCGCGCGAGCGCGCGCCGCGTCCGCTGGTAGACGTTCTCGACCGCGAGGTCGTAGGCGCGCGCGCGCAGTTGCAGCTCGGCCATCGAGGAGACGAATTCGAGCTTGGAGCGGCGGTCGGGGCGCGGGGCCGGGAGGGGGCGCGCGAAGCGGCGGCCGCGCGTCCAGACCAGCGCCAGCGCGACGAGCGCGACCTGCCCGAACATCCAGAGGATCGGCGTGCCGCGCATGTAGGCGAAGAGCTGGTTCTGCGTCTCGCCGTAGCCGTGGTGGAACTCGTCGAAGGCGACGCGCCCTCTAAGTCCGCCCGTCACGACGTTCGTGGCGAGGAAGAGGTTGTCGGCGCGGTTGAGCCCCGCGTTCGAGACCACGTAAGGGTCTGAGAGGACGACGATGCGTCCGCGCCCGTAGACGTAATCGGCGACGAGCGCGCCCTCGCCCTCACGCCCGTCGCGCACGTGGACGACGGGCGCGTGCGTGTCGGGCGCCTTGTCCGGCCCCGCGCGCGGCGTCGGCGCGGGCGGAGGCGGGGGCTCGTCACTCTCGGGACTCGGAACGACCTCCCGGTCTCCGGCGCGGGTGCGTTCGACGCGCGGGCCGGGGCCGATGCCGCTGCCCCGCGTCGGCGGCTCCGTCGCGGGGTTGTAGATTTGCAGGCGCGAGGCGAAGCGCGAGCGCGTCACCTCCTTGACGTTGCGCGTGAGCGCGGTGGGCTGCGCGGGCGCGAGCAGGGGCACGCCGCGCGTCATGTTCTCGGCGTCGTGCGGGTCTGTGTCGCTGTCGGGGAATTCGACCGCCTGCGCGAAGAGGCGCCAGCGCCCGATCCGCGGGAGAAGCTGCGGGTTCGGGTCGCGGTCGATGAGCACGAGGCGTCCGCCGGCCGAGACCCAGCCGATGATGGCGACGGCCTCGCGCGCCTCGACGGCGTGGCGCGTCGGGCCGACGATGACGAGGCTCTCGGGCCTCTCCGGCCCCGAGAGCGCGCTCATCGGGTGCCCCCAACGCACGACCTCCGCGCCGCTCTCGCGCAGATACTCGAAGAGCGCGCGCGTCCCCGTCCCGCCCGAGTTCAAAGTCGAGCGGTCGGGCAGAAGCTCCGTCTCCCTCTCCCGCTCGACGCGCACGTACGACGCCGCGTTGAGCGCCGCGAGCACGGCGACCAGCAGGATGATCGACAGGAAGATGAGCAGTCGGCTCTTCATGTAAAAGTCTATTCGCGCCCCGCCGCGGCCTCGCAGATGCCAACTGCAAAGCTGCAAATACCGTTTGCAGCCTTGCAGACGCCAGTTGCAGCCTCGCAGATTTCATCTGCGGCCCTGCGAACGCCAGTCGCGGTCTCGCAGCCGCCAGTTGCAGCCCTGCAACTCCCATCTGCAAGGCCGAAACTGTGACTTGCGGGGCCGCAGATACCAGTTGCAGAGCCGCAGATGACACCTGCGAGGCTGCAACTGGTATCTGCGAGGCCGCAGATTTCATCTGCAAGGCTGCGGATGAAATCTGCGAGGCCGTAGCGCGCCTCTGCGGGGCTCACTACCTACTGAATACTGCCTATTTCCTTCAACGCCGCCCGGCAGCGCGTCTTAAAACTCTGCCAGTCGGCGTCGGAGGCGGCGCGCAGGCCGTACCAGTGCAGCTCAAAGTCGTAGGTGAGCGGGAGCATCTCGGTGTAGAGGCGCTGGCTCGCGGCGCGGCGGACGGCGTCGAGGTAGTCGCGGTTCGTCTTGTGCTGTGCGAGGCGGACGACGCCGCGGTCGCCCAGTTCGCAGAGCAGCGCGACGTACGCCTTGCGAATCGCGCCGCGCAGCTCGCCCGCGCGCGCCAGCCGCTCGGCCTCGTCCAGCAGGTCGGAGGCCGTCTGGTCGGCTTCGAGCCGCTCGCCCAGCACGACCCTTGCGTCCCGCTTGAGCCCGAGCGACCTCCGTCCCGTGCCCCGGCGCAGCCACCAACTGCGCGCCACGTAGGCCAGCACCAGGAGGCAGAGCCCCCCGACCAGCGCCAGTATCCATTTCGAGACCCGCGGGCTTCCGCCCGGCACCCCCCCCCTGAACCTCGGGAAGAGGCTGATCAGCCATTCGATGAAGTCTTCGACCATGCGCTGGAGCGCGCCCTGCCCCTGCTGCCGCGGCGCCTGCCGGTCGAACTCCGGGCGGCGCAGGATGGAGTTGAGGCGCCCGCGCTCGGCGTCCCGGTCTAAGGCGGCCGTCGGCGCGGCGTCCATCTCCCCGAGCCGCGCTTCGAGCGCGCGCAGCCGCCCCGCCAGCGCGCGCAGTCCCTCCGCGGTCTTCAGGTCGTCCTCCACCGCGGCTAAAGGCTTGAGCGCCTCGTGCACCCAGGAGTTATCGACCTCGACGAACCCGTCGCCCCACTCGACCCTCTCGCTGGCCGGCAGCAGCTCGCGCACGTCTTCCGGCCCGACCTCCGGTTCTTCGGCCTCGTAGTCCTCGTAGAAGAGCGCCAGTTTTTCGACCAGCTCGAACGCGCGGCGCACACGCTCGCGGTATTCGGCAAGCGGCGCGGGGCGACGCGCCTGGCGCGATGGCGGCCTGGTGTTGTTTGAAGAAGGAGACTGGGCCGCGGCCGGCGCGAGCAGCGACGCGAGCAGCAGCACGTGCGCCGCCGCACGCCTCCAACGCACGTCTGTAAGCGCGACTCTCATCTGCATCCGGAGCACACGCGGCGTCACCTCAAAGCCCGAGGATCGAGCCGGGCGTCCTCTCCGTCTCCAACGGAACCGGAACGGCCGGCTGCGGCGCGGCGATGGCGGGCGCCAGCGGCGCGTTGAGACCCGCCGGCACCGCCGGCATCTCGCCGAAGACCTGCGCCGCCATCAGCTCTATGTCGTAGCCCTCGTGCCGCACGCGCTCGTCCACGTAGAGCAGCGAGAGCCCCATCATCCAGACCGGCGACATCAGGACGGTCGCCACCTGACCCAGCACGTTCTTGCTGATCGTGTACCAGACCGGAGTCCGCGTCGGATCCATCCCCAGCGGGTCAACCCCGATCAGGTACGCGTACCACCCGAGCGGCACGAGCAGCAGCATCGCCGCCGAGTACCACGCGAAGCTCGTGAAGAGAAACATTCCCGCCAGCCGGCGCACGTTGCCGCGCGCGAGTCGCGCGCTCCGCCCGACGGAGTCGAACACGCCGCGCCCCTCAACCATCAACACCTGCGGGACGTAGGCCACGCGCCCCGCCACCAGGAAGAAGACGTAGAGCGCCACCGCGGCCGAGACCAGCCACAGCAGGAGGCCCACCACCAGCCCGACCCACTGCGCCCCCGCCGACGCCGTCAGCGCGACGACGACGGTGACGCCGAGGAAGCCCACCAGCAGCAGCAGCAGCCCCGCCGCCACGGACGCCACCCACGAGATGAAGAGCCAGAAGAGGACGACCACCGTCGCCCAGAACAGCCCCTTGAAACGCGAGCGCACGCTGCGGTAGATGAGCCGCGCCGTCACCGGCTCGCCCCACAGCAGGTGCATCACGAGGTTGCGCGACGCCCCGCCCATCACAATCAACTGCGTCATCAGACCCAGCACGTAGACGGACAGGCCCGCCAGCGCCCCCAAGAAGTAGCCGGCCGCGCGCCCCTCGCTCTCCGTCACCCCGAGCGAGCGGATGCTCACCGACAGCAGCACCGTCCCCACCGCCGAGACGATGACGGGAGGCGCGCTGGCGCGCACGAGCGCCCCGAAGTGGCGCCGGTAGAGCCTGACGGTGCGGTCGATGAGGTCGCCCGCGCCGAGCGGCGCCAGTTGTAGGTGTTTGACGGCGAGCATCGCCAAGGATGAAGTCCGTTTTGGGAGTTTTACGAGAGCCCGCGCCCGCGTAGCGCCGCGGATTGTAGCACACCTCCCAGAGTTCCTCGGACTTACGTGCTCCGCGGACTTTATTCAAAAATTTGAAGTCCGCTTCAAATTTTCGGTTCCAAAATCCGGAACCGTGTACGAGCGGCGTCGTCGTCAGTCCGCCCGCATGGGTAGCAAAGCCTCTTGTTCACATAATTTAGGGCTGGAAACGGGGCGCGGGCGCCAGGGGCGGCCTTTGAGTTGCTTGAATTCGCGCGGGTAATCCTGAAAAGCAATGTGCCTTCAACTTGAAATGAAAACTTCTAGACAGTTAAACACAACGAAAGGAATGGTTAGCATGAAAACTCCCATCCGAATCTTGACCGTGCTGGCCCTCGCGCTCTCGTTCTTTGTGAGCGCGGCGGCACAGACGACCACGACGGGTTCGATTGAGGGAAATGTCGTTGACGTAAACGGCGCCGCCATCCCCGGCATCACGGTCTCTGTCGCAGGGCAGAACCTGATCCGCGCGCAGTCGGCGACGACCAACGGCGAGGGCTACTTTAACATCCCTCAGATCCCGCCCGGCCGTTACACGATCACGGTCGAGGCCGCCAAGGGTTTCGCCCGGTTCGAGCAGGCGGACGTTGAGGTCAACCTGACGAAGGTCTCGACCCTCGCCGTCACGCTCCGCCCCGCCGGCGCGACCGAGACCGTCGAGGTCACGGCCAGCTCGGGCGCGGCCGTGGACGTTTCGACCAACACGACCGGCACCAACGTCTCGACCGAGCAGTTCTCGAACTTCCCGACGCAGCGCACCGTGCAGTCGCTCTACACGATTGCGCCGACCGTCACCCGCTCGGGCCTGCGCGACGCCTCCGGGCGTGATCGCGACCCGTCGGTGGCCGGCTCCTCGGGCCCCGAGAACAACTACATCCTCGACGGCGTGACCGTCTCCGATCCGGCCTTCGGCGGCTCGGGCGCCAACCTGCCGTTCGAGTTCGTGCAGGAAGTCCAGGTGCTGACGGGCGCCTACGGCGCCGACATCGGCAAGTCCACGGGCGGCGTCTTCAACGTCATCACCAAGAGCGGCTCGAACGACATCCGCGGCGACGTGTTCGGCTACTTCACCGCGAAGAGCTTCGTTCGCGAGGTCAAGTCCTCGGCCATCCCGTTCACGGGCTCGGCGCCGAACGGCTTCTCCGAGCTGGACGCCGGCGCCGACATCGGCGGCCCGATCAAGAAGGACAAGCTCTGGTTCTTCGCCGCCTTCAACCCGCAGCGCCGCAAGAACTACTCGCTGACGCAGACCTTCCACCAGCAGGTCGAGAACAAGGTCACCACCCCGTTCTACGCCGGCAAGCTCACGTGGGGCATCAACCAGAACAACACCTTGACCGTCTCGACCTTCGGCGACTTCACGACGCAGGAAGGCTTCCTCTTCGGCGGAGCCGGGTTCGGCGCCGACCTGCGCAGCTACGAGGGCACCATCGAGACGGGCGGCTCGAACTACGCCGCGCGCCTCAACTCGACCTTCACGCCGAGCTTCATCGGCGAGTTCTCGGGCGGCCTCCACTTCCAGCGCGCCAACACGCTGCCGACGCTGGCTGACCAGACGCTCGTCACCGACCGCTTCGCCGTGCTGCGCGGTGGCGCCGCCGTGACGCCGGTCGAGACCTCCGTCCTGGCCTCCAACGGCCTGCGCCTCGCCTTCGTCGAGGGCTCGGGCGGCACCGTCCAGCGCAACTTCGTCCGCGGCGGCTTCGGCCTCCAGACCGAGCAGGATCGTGACCGCTACGAGGCGGCCGCGCGCCTCCAGAACATCTGGGGCAAGCACACCTTCAAGTACGGCTTCGAGTTCAACCAGAACCGCTACAACATCGACACCCGTTCGACCGGGCCCAACCTGGCCTTTAACGCCGCGGGCGTGCCCGCCGGCCCGTACCGCATCGAGAACCGCTTCGCGATCTGCGCGCGCTCGGGCAACACGGTGACGTGCCCCGACGCGACCCGCGCCGGCCGCGTTCAGCAGCTGATCGACGCCAACGCCCTCGCTGGCACGGGGATCACGGCCGTGAACACCGGCACGGTCTCGGTCAGCCCGACCAACCCGTTCCTGCTCCTCGACGTGGTTCGTGCCCGCAACTTCCAGCTCAACACGGGCGGCGAGTTCGTCAACACGGACGTTGAGAGCTTCTACCTGCAGGACGACTTCAAAGTCTCGCGCAACGTCCAGCTCAACCTGGGCGTGCGCTGGGACTACCAGCAGGCGCACTCGCTCGGCGGTTTCTCGTACATCAAGCTGAACGACTTTACCGCGAACCTCCAGCCCCGCTTGGGCTTCATCTGGGACTTCACCGGGCAGGGCCGCGGCAAGGTCTACGCGAACTTCGCGCGCTTCGTCGAGACGCCGATTCCGCTCGACCTCAACGTCCGCGCTTCGGGTAACGCCATCCAGTCCGACTACAACCTGAACGTCAGCCGGCTGAACGGCAACCCGACCGGCGCGACCGTCGTCAGCAACTTCGGCAACCTCGGCGGCGACGCGACCCCGATCGACCCGGGTCTTTCGCCGCAGACCGTTGACGAGTACACGGCCGGCATCGAGTACGAGGTGGTCAAAGACCTCGCGCTCGGCTTCCGCGGCATCTACCGCGCGCAGGACAACGTCAT
>JBJMGP010000143.1:0-16868 GCA_045807865.1 Pyrinomonadaceae bacterium | reverse complement strand
TTCGTCGCGATCCCAGCGGGGGTTTGAGCCGAGTTGCTTCAAGAAATACGGCACCCTAGCCTCCCGGCACTGATCCCGGAGCGAGCGAGCCCACGCGAGATCGAACGGCCTGGAGTGCGGGCCGCTCTCCCCGCCACCCCGTCTCCCCATCTTGACTTACCCGGCGTCTCGGGTCGAAACTTAGGGCAAAGTTAAAACCCCCGACCACGAACAGTCGAAGACGAGGAGGTTGAGATGGCGGACGAGAGGCAGAAGACGAAGTGCGCTCGTGAGACCTGCGGCTGTCCCGCGGCGGAGGGTAGCAAGTACTGCTCGGAGGAGTGCGCGGACGCGGCCAAGAACATTCACTTCGAAATATCCTGTAGCTGTCACCACCCGGACTGCGGGTGAAGAGCAGTGGGCAGTAGGCAGATGGCAGTAGGCAGTTGAAGGAATTGGTTGCTTTCAACTGCCTACTGCCATCTGCCTACTGCTCCAGACGCAAGCGCAATGTAACGGATTCGTAATCAAGGCCGGGCGACCTTCGTCTACCCTTTCGAGCATCTCAACGAGGAAGCGCGCCCCGGAACCGGGACGGCCACTGCACGCGGAAGGCGTGGGGGACGTGTCGGTTCCGGGGCGCGCTCCGTTTTCTCTCGGCCGCCCGGCGGCGCTCGACGAACAACCTTCGAACAAACGGTGCTGGCGGGTCAGTGTTTGAGGTGCGCGGCGTAGTCCTGAAGGAGTTTCTGCGCGTGCGCGCCGGGGCTGATGAGCGCGACCTTGCGCGCGTAGTCGTAGCCGCTGAAGACGCCGACCAGCTGGCCACGCTCGTTGTAGACGGGGCTGCCGGAGAAGCCGTCGCGCCCTTCGATCTTGGCCGACCAGTACTCCCGTCCGCGGTAGAGGTACGGGCCTTTGAAGCCGCCGCGCTTGACGGCCTTGTTGCCGTTGGGCCGGGCGATGACGAGCAGTTGCTCGTCGTCGCTGAGCGCCTCCTGAAAGGAGAGCACGCCCTGCGTCTTCGTCGAGCCGCAGACGCCGAGCAGCGCGAGGTCTGAGTCCACGTCGGTCTGGAGCACCTTGGCGACGCACCCCTTGACCGACGCCTCGACTTCGAGCTGGTCGTTGATGGAGAAGCCGAGCTGCCGCCGCTTGTCGGCGCTCAGGCCGCCCGAGACGACGTGGTAGGCCGTCATCACCAGCCCGTCGCCGACGACGAAGCCGGTCGCGTAGGCGTTCGGGCCGTTGTCGCCGAGTAGGTCGCCCACGACCCGCTCCAGAGAGTCGCGCTTCTTCTTTCTCACCTTCAAGTCCAGAGAGACCGTGTAACCGCCCTGCTTGAGGACGGAGGCCAGCGGGTCTTCCGCCGCCGTGCCCGCGGGGGCGAGCGCCGGGGCTACCAAGACGAAGAGAACGAGGAGGCAGATTCCCCTTTTCATATTCATCCCTTTGTGTCCGAGGGTGTCGAACGGTTGAGAGGCCGCTTTCAAGCCGCGAGGCCACGCCGGCCCGCCGGGTTGAGGGCTGACGGCGGCGGGCTTGAGCTGGGAGCACCCGCGGCCGTCCCTTAATGGGCGAGCATTCTAAACACTTTCGGCCGGTCTGTATAGATAAAAATTGGACGGAAAAACACGGGGGCGGCCGCACAGGTTTCGTGCGGCCGCCCCGTGCCCTACTTTATCTCGACGAGCAGGACGTGCACGGCCCTGTCCCCCGTGACCTGCCCGGCGTGCGTCTCGGCGGCGTGCCAGGTCACGTCTCCGGCCTTCGGCATCCTCTCGACAGACTTGGCCGTGGGGTAGGTAAACATCGTCCTGCCCCCGGTGAAATCGTAGGTGATGTAACCGGGGTGCGAGTGCATGGGCGTCTTCTCGCCGGGAGCGGCCTGGTAGTCGAGCACGCGGACGCGCTCGTTATCCAGCAGCACCTTGAAGTGTCCGGGGTCAACGCTCACCGGGTCGTCCGCCTTCGCGGCCCCGGCGGGCGCGCTCTTCTTCGCCCCCTTCAGCTCGAAGAGCAGCACGTGGATGTCTGAGACGACCTCCGAGGCGTGGCTCTCCGCGTCGCGCCACATCGTCGCGCCACTCTTCATTTCGGAATCCGCGGTGGCTCCCTTCGCATCGGTGAATTTGACGCTCCCGTCGGCGAGGCTGTAGACGACGTAGCCCGGGTGTTTGTGCATGACGGCCTTCTGACCCGCCTTGCCGGTGACTTCAAGCACCCTGACCCGCGCGTTATCGAGCCTCACCTTGTAGATGTTCGACGCGACCTTCGCAGGGTCTTGCGCCATCGCGGAAGCCGCGCAGAACGCCGACAGGGCGAGCAACGCGGCACGAGCCGACACACGAATCGAGCTCCTCATTCGCCGATTCTCCTTTCGGTCTTAAACCGAGTCTGGTGGATTTGGAAGCGTGCGGTTGAACCCGCACAGATGGGGCGAGGGCGGTCGCCTAAATCGAACCTGCCTTGTGTGGGGCGCACACTATCACACGGCCGCGGGCGAGACAACACGAGCCGGCCGGGCGCGCGGCGTGTTGATGAGCCGCGACGCTCAAGTTAGTATTGTCGGGAAGGAGCAAAGCCAGACAGGATGAGCCGGACGATTCACTTCGCGGATAAGGGTGTGCGCGCGCGCACGGCGGCTTCGGAGCCGGAGGTCTTGGCGCGGCTGGGGGAACTGGTCGGGGCGGAGCACGTGCTCGTTGACGAGGAGCGGGTCGAGCCTTACGCGGGCGACGCTCTGAAGGAGAAGTTTCCGCCCGAGGCCGTCGTCTTGCCGCGGACGGCCGGAGAGGTCTCGGCCATCCTGCGGCTCGCCAACGAGCGGCGGTTCCCCGTGACGGCGCGCGGCGGCGGGGTCGGCTACACGGGCGGGGCCGTCCCCGTCGAGGGCGGCATCGTCATCGGCACCGACCGCATGAACCGCATCCGCGAAGTCAATCTTGAGAACCTCTACGTCATCACCGAGCCGGGCGTGACGACCTACGCGCTGCAACAGGCGGTCGAGGAGGTCGGCCTCTTCTACCCGCCCGACCCTGCCTCTTATAAGAACTCATACATCGGCGGCAACATCGCCGAGAACGCGGGCGGCATCCGCTCCGCGAAGTACGGCGTGACGAAGCACTACGTGCTCGGACTCGAAGTCGTGCTGCCCACGGGCGAGATCGTCCGCACGGGCGGTTTGACGAGCAAGAACGTCGTCGGCTTCGACCTGACCGGCCTCATCTGCGGCTCCGAAGGTATGCTCGGCATCATCACCGAGGCGACGCTACGGCTTCTGCCGCTCCCCGAGACGACGCGCACCGTGCGCGCGACCTTCAAGACGATGACCGCCGCCTGCGCCTGCCCGCCCGCCTTCACGAAAGCGCGCGTGACGCCCGTCGCCATCGAGGTCTTAGACCGCAACGCCATCCGCGCCGTCGAGTCGGAGTTCGCCTTCGGCATCGACCCGGAGGCCGGCGCGCTGCTGCTCGTCTCGGTGGACGGCCCGCGCGAAGAGGTCGAGCGCGAGATTCGTCTGGTGGAAGAGGTGGTGAAGGGGTTGGGCGGCTACGACATCCTGCGTTCGGAGTCGCGCGAGGACGAAGACAAGTTGTGGGACGTGCGGAGGGCTCTCTCGCCGGCCATCAAGAAGTTCGGCACGCTCAAGTTCAACGAGGACGTGGTCGTCCCGCGCTCGCGCGTGCCCGAGTTGATCGAGCGCGTCGAGGCCATCGGGAAGAAGTACGAGACCTTCGTCGTCAACTTCGGCCACCTCGGCGACGGCAACATCCACGTCAACTTCATGTGCGAGCGCTCCGACCCCGAAGCGGTCGAGCGCGCGCGCGCCGCCGTCGGCGAGACCTTCGCGGCCTCGGTGAACTTAGGCGGCACCATCAGCGGCGAGCACGGCATCGGTTACGTCAAAGCCCCCTACCTGAAGATGGCGCTCGGCGGCGAGACCGTCGAAGCCATGCGCCGCATCAAGCGCGCCCTCGACCCCCAAGGCATTCTCAACCCCGGCAAAGTCTTCGTGTGATCGAATGCTCAGCGTGCTCCTCGAACTACAGCGTTTGAAGCGGCTCGACCGGACGGGGTGGGTCTTGCGCGGCCTGCCGCCGGGGGCGGAGTCGGTGGCGGCGCACAGCTACGGGGTGGCCCTGACGGCGATGCTTCTGGCGGACGAGTGCGCGGCGCGCGGGGTGAGTGTGGACGTGGGGCGTTTGCTGCGCATCGCGCTGCTGCACGACTTGCAGGAGACGCGGACGGGCGACATGCCGCGCACCGTCGCCGACTACTACGGCAAGGAGGCGCGGCGCGCCGCCGAGCGCGCGGCCTTCGACGACATCATGCGCGGCGCGGGCGCGGGCCACGCCGAACGGTACGCAGAGTTGCACGAGGACTACGAGTCGCGCGCGAGCCTGGAGGCGCGGCTCGTCAAGGCGGCCGACGTGATCGACCTGCTCGCGCAGGCGCTCGCCTTCGAGCGCGCCGGCTCGCGCGGCCTCGAAGAGTTCTGGGCAGGCGCCGCCGGACGAGACTTCCAGCTCGAAGGCGCGGCCCGCGAGGTCGTGCGCGAGATCGTCGCGGCGCTCGTTCGTGCCAGGGGGGAGATGTAGCGCCTACTCGCTTGCTTATGATTGACTGGCTGACGCGGACGATTCATGAGTGGAAGTTTTCCTGGTGGCAGGTGCTCTGGGGGGCGGCGCTGTTCGTAGTCACCTTCGCCGTCAGCAGCGCGGTCGTCTCGTTCGTGCTGGTCAAACTCCCGGCCAACTACTTCCACCCTTCACACGAACGCGAGTTCTTAGTCCACCGCCACCCCGTCCTGCGCGCCGTAGGCATAGTCGCCAAGAACGTGCTCGGTTTCGTGCTGGTAGTCCTTGGCCTTCTGATGGCGGTGCCGGGCGTGCCGGGGCCGGGGGTGTTGTCGATGCTGCTCGGCGTCATGCTCCTCGACTTCCCCGGCAAGCGCTCGCTCGAAACGCGCATCGTCAGCCGCCCCCGCGTCCACGGCGCCGTCAACGCCCTCCGCGCACGCTTCGGCAAGCCGCCGCTGTTGCTCGACTGAGGAGACGGGGAGTAGACACGGCACGGTGGTCGTCAATGATTCTCCCGTCCCGACTTCTGCCCTTCGTTGACAAGGCCGAAGGGCGTTTGTTAGCTTCCTTTGACTGAATTCGTGAATCTGAGCGGGGCAGGCGGGGGGCGCGCGTTCGAGTTTGCTTCCGATGCACAGGCTGAAAAACTGTGGGTTTGCCCGGGCCGCCGGGGCGGCGGCCGCGCTGTGGGCGGCGGTGCTGCTCTCGGGCTGTGGCACCGTCACGAAGATCGGCGGCTTCTTCGTGCGGACGAAGGATCAGGTCTCCGTGCCGCAGCCTTTGACGCCGCTCGTCGATGCCGACATGCCCCAGATGTTCGAGGAGATCAACCGCCTCGGCGCGGTGAAGTCTTTGAACGGCCGGGTTGACATCCAGTTTCTCGACACGAGCTACGCCCCCTGCGGGCTCGCCGACAAGTACCGCACGGCCGACGGCCGCCTCGTCGTGCAGCGGCCCGGGCAGGTCTACCTGACCGTGCAAGTGCCCATCGTCGGCACGAAGGTCGCCGAGATGAGCTCGACCGGCGAGCGCTTCTGGGCGGCCGTCTACCAGGGCGACCCGAAGTACCGTCGCTTCGTCACGGGGCGCAACGCCGCTCAGTACGAGAAGCTTGAGGCCGACGGCAGCAGCGGCACCTCCCCCGACTGTCGGGCCGGAGGCAAGCGGCGTGAGGAGGCCATGCAGCGCGCGACCGTGAGCGCCATCTCGTCCTTGCGCCCGCAACACCTGACCGATGCCGTGCTCGTCCCCCCGGTCTCCTTCGAGGACACGAAACACGTCTACGCGCAGGCCGAGACCTACGAGGAGGAGGCCGACCCCCGCCCGGGCGCGAAGAAGGGCGCGCGGGTCGTGCGCGGCTACTACGTGCTCTCGGAGCTGGAGCTGGTGGCGCAGAACCGCGCGCGCGTCACGCGCCGCTTCTGGTTCGACCGCGTCGGCACCCTGCGGCTGGCGCGCGTGCAGATTTACGGCGAGCGCGGGCAGCTCTTCACCGACGTGGTCTACAGCAAGCCGCAGCCGTTCGGCGAGGAGGGACGCCTGCGGCTGCCCGCGCAGATTGAGCTGACGCGGCCGCAGGATCACTACTCGATTCGCATCGCCTTTCAGGATTCGAGCGCGGTCAAAGTAGATCAGCCCTACGACCCCGAAATCTTCGTCCTGAAGAACAGCTCGAACCTTCAGGAGGTTGATCTGGACGCGGTGAAGAAGCCGTGAACCGTGAACCGTAAACCGTGTCAAGATAAAACCTGTTCTTACTTGTCATGGTTCACGGTGCACGGTTTACGCGAACGAAGTGAGCAGCGATGGACAGTCTCGTCACAGCCAACGTGCGACAGCGTCCGGTGCGCGCCCTGGTGAGCGCGGCGGGCGTGGCGCTGGGCGTCTGCCTGGTGATGCTCTTCACGGGGCTCGCGCGCGGGCTCTCGAACGACCTTGAGCGGCGTTCGCAGAACCTGAAGGCCGAGCTGATCTTCTCGCGCTCGGGCGGCATGGACGTGTCGATGAGCGCGAGCGCGAGCGTGGCGGTCAGGTACAAGGAGGAGCTGGAGAAGATCGAGGGCGTCGAGATGGCCGTGCCCGACATCCGCTTCCTGTCGGAGGGCGGCAAGGGCTTCGGCTTCGAGCAGGTGGAGGGCGTGAACTGGGGCGAGTTCGCACGCATGAACGGGATGAGCCTCGTCGCCGGGAGCCCGCCGCGCGACGTGGACGAGAGGGGCGAGCCCGTGCTCGACGAGGTCGTCATCGACGAGGCGAAGGCGCGCAACAACAACCTCGCGGTCGGCAGCGAGATCAGGCTCTTCGGCAAGAACCCTTACAAGGTCGCGGGCATCTACACGCCCGAGGCCGGCCCGCGCGTCAAGATGTCTCTGGCCGCGTTGCAGGACGCGCTCCAAGCCCCGGGCAAGTGCACGTTCCTCTACGTCAAGCTGAAGGAGCCGGCGCGCGCGGTCGAGATGGCGCACAAGATCGACGCGGCGCTGCCCGGCAACAAGATTCAGCTGACCCGCGACATCATCACCAACGTCGAGAAGAGCATCCCGTACCTCGGCGTCTTCCTGCGCACTTTGGTCGGGCTCTCGGCGCTGGTGAGCGGGCTGGTGGTGATGCTGGCGATGTACACGACCATCACGGAGCGGACGCGCGAGATCGGCGTGCTGAAGGCGCTCGGCGCCTCGCGCGGCTTCATCGTCGGCGAGATCGTCAAGGAGGCCGTGCTCATCAGCGTCATCGGCGTCGTCGCCGGCTTCGCCGTCTCGTTCCTGGCCGGCTTCCTGATCCAGCACGCCTACGCCCTGCCCTTCGAGTACAGTTGGCTGTGGGGGCTGACGGCCGCGCTCATCGGCCTGCTCGGCGGCGCCCTGGGTGCGCTCTACCCGGCCGTCCGCGCCGCCAACCTCGACGCCGTGAGTGCGTTGGCATACGAGTAGTCAGTAGGCGCTCCGCGGTACCGAGGTTGACCTACTCATACTGACTGTTAAGATGAAGAGAGGTTTTCTACTGACTACTGACTACTGACTACTGGCTTCTGATGCGAACGATTCTACAGGCGGAAAATCTGACGAAGGTCTACCGGGTGGGGAGCGTGGACGTGCCCGCCCTGCGGGGCGTGTCGCTCGACGTGGAGGAGGGCGAGTACCTCGCCATCATGGGGCCTTCAGGGTGCGGCAAGTCCACGATGCTGCACCTGCTCGGTGGCCTTTTGACGCCGACCACGGGCCGTATCCGGATCGACGACGAAGACCTGACGGCCGCCTCGGATGCCAAGCGCACGGACATCCGCCGCCGCAAGATCGGCTTCGTCTTCCAGCGCTTCAACCTCTTCCCGACACTCACGGCCGAGGGGAATTTGAAGCTCGCCGAATCGATCGCCGGCGGCAAGGACGGCAAGAAGGGGGGCGACCCCGAGCGCCGCCGCGAAGTCCTCCGCCTGCTCCAGCTCGAAGACAAGATGCACCACAAGCCGCTCGAACTCTCGGGCGGCGAGCAGCAGCGCGTGGCGCTCGCCCGCGCCGTCGTCAATCGCCCCGCCATCATCCTCGCCGATGAACCCACCGGAAACCTCGACACCGAGAACTCCGCCATCGTCCTCAACATGTTCCAGGAGATGAACTACCGCTTCAACCAGACCATCATCATGATCACGCACAACCCGGAGGCCGCCGCCATGTGCCGCCGCATCATACAGATGCGCGACGGACAAATCGTTGCCCCCGAGCCCCGTGTACAGATATAATCCAGAAGGCGGACGGCTGTCGTAGAGTGATCAGAGGATCGCAATCTTTTCTTATCACTAGTGTCCTCGGCAGTTGTCACCTGTCTTATTTTTTATGCTGCTGAACGTCTTTAAAAAAGTCATCTTCTGGTCATACGCCCGGACGGCGTGGCAGTACGACGTGCTCTGCGTCGCCATCCTCGCCTTCGTATTTCTTACGCCTAAAGGGTGGTTCGAGTGGGGCGAACTCGCCTGCGCGCCGGCGCATCAAAATGCACTCGGAGCGGCACAAAAGCTGCTTATCCGGACGACGGGGGCGGCCGCGACCGCCGAGCCCGACGCTCACGACATCGAGCGCTGCGCGCGCAAAATCACGGGCGAACCCGATTTGCGCGTGAAAGGCTGGCGGGAACAGAAGACGACGGACGGTCGAACGGTCGCTTTTGAGGTTGACATAGAGCGTTAATTCCCTATACTTACCCGGTTTCTTTGACCGGCAGAGGAGTCTCCCCGAATGTTTGAAGGAGTTCGCATGAAGAAGATGTTCGCGCCGGCCCTCGCCGCGTTGATGATTTTGGCCTCGATCTCCGTGGCCCCGCCTCGCGCGCGCGCGCAGGGGCCGGGCCTCATCAGCTCCATTCTCAATAAGATGGATCGCAACCGCCGCACGCTCGGCTCGATGCGCGCCAACATTTTCATGGAGAAGTACAACGCGCAGCTCCGTGACAGCGACAAGTACACGGGCGACGTGCAGTACGTGGCCGGCAAGGGGCGCGACGCCAACGTCCGCGTGGACTGGGCGAGGCCCGCGCAGGAGATTCTCGCTGTCTCGAACGGCGAGTACACGCTCTACCGCCCGCGCCTCGGACAGGCCTACAAGGGCGCGACGAAGAACGTCGGCAGCAAGGGGAGCGGCAAGGCGAACAACGTCCTCGGCTTCGCGCTCAACATGACGAGTGCCCAGGCCAAGAGCCAGTTCAACGTCGAACTGGTCGGCGAGGGCGAACTCTACAAGGGCAGCCCGCACGTCTGGTGGCTCAAGCTCACGCCGCGCGGCAGCGCCGGCTACCAGTACGCCGAGGTCTGGGTGACTGACGACGGCATGCCCATCCAGACGCGCGTGATCGAGAAGAACAACGACTCGACGACCGTGCGCCTGACCGGCATCCAGCGCAACGCGAACGTCCCCGCGACCACCTTCGAAGTCCCCCTGCCCGCGGGCACGAAGATCATCAAGGGCTAAGGCCCGCGCGCGGGTTTGAAAGTCTGCACAGGCGAAGGGTTCTGCCCGCCGAGCGTGGTCAGAACCCTTCGCCTTTTTTAGTCGGCCGCGCCCGCTTGATTTGGCGGCGCGCATTTCGTATTGTCTAGCGGTCATTTCCCCGAAGGAGAGCCCGCGCCAGCCGCGACGCCCACGGCGCGGGCGTTTTAAGTCGAAACAGCCTTGATGAAGCGAAGCACGTTTCTGAAGTTGAAGCTGCGCGAGGGGAGGTTCATCACCCGCGCGCTGATGCGCACCGACCATCCCGTCCTGGCGCACATCATCCCCATGCGCCGCTGCAACCTCGCCTGCACCTACTGCAACGAGTTCGACAAGACCTCCGACCCCGTGCCCCTCGACGCGATGAAGAGTCGCCTCGACGCGCTCGCGCGGCTCGGCACTTCGGTCATCACCATCTCGGGCGGCGAGCCCCTGATGCACCCCGAACTCGACGAGATCATCCGCCACATCCGGCGGCGCGGCATGATCGCCGGGCTCATCTCGAACGGCTACTACATGACGCCCGAGCGCATCCGGCGCCTGAACGCGGCCGGGCTCGAACACCTGCAAATCTCCATCGACAACGTCGAGCCCGACGAGGTCTCGAAGAAGAGTCTCAAGAACCTCGACCGCAAGCTCCAGAACCTCGCCGAGCATGCCGACTTCCATGTCAACATCAACTCGGTCATCGGCGGCGGCATCAAGAATCCCGAGGACGCGCTCGTCATCGCGCGCCGCGCGCAGGAGCTGGGCTTCTCGACGACGGTCGGCATCATCCACGACGGGCACGGGCTCCTGAAGCCGCTGGCCGAGCGCGAGCGCGTGGTCTACGATGAGTTGAAGCGCGTTGCCAAGTCCGAGTACGCGCGGCTCGGCTGGTTCCAGGACAATCTCGCCGCGGGCAAGGAGAACAAGTGGCGGTGCCGCTCGGGCGCGCGCTACCTCTACGTCTGCGAGGACGGGCTCGTGCATTACTGCTCGCAGCAGCGCGGCACGCCGGGCGTCCCCGTCGAGCAGTACACGAAGGCCGACGTCGTGCGCGAGTACAACACGGAGAAGTGGTGCGCGCCGCTCTGCACCGTCGCCTGCGCGCACAAGGTGGCCATCCTCGACAACTGGCGCAACCCGCAGAAGGGCGAAGGCGACGCCGAGGTCGCCCCACAGCGCCTGCGCGACGCCATCGTCCGCACGCTCCGCGCCGGATAGAGAAACGGAATCGCGAGCGCTATCGAGCGGGTCAGTCTTACGCCGTGAAGTTCCTCTGCGTAAGACTGACCCGCTCGCCGTTCCGGTCGATTAGATTTCAGCCATGAGAACGCTACTGCCCCTCATCTGCGCCGCGACTCTCCTCGCGGCGGGCGCCCAGACCGCGCCGCCGAAGGGGCTGACCGACTCCGAGCAAGCGCTCGTCGCCGGCTCGCGCGAGGCGATCATCAAGACCGGCATCACACCCGCCTTCTTCGACGAGCACTTCCGCCTCGCGCGCGTCTTAGACCGCCCGGGCGACCGGCGCGTCGTATGGCGGCTCTCTGTGGGCGGCTACGAGGCGACCGTCAACGACTCGGTCGGCTACTACACGGAAGGGCCGCGCCGCGTGGACACGCACTCGGTCGCCGCTACGCTCTCCCAGACCAGCGATATCACGCGCACCATCACGCGCCGCCGCGCCGAACTCCTCATGCGCCGCTGCATCGGACGCTTCCTCGCGCCGCAGGTCGAGTACCGCGCGCACGGCCCCGAGGGTCGTGCGGCGCTCCTGCTCACGGCGCACACGTTCGTCCCACGCCGCCGCGAAGGGCGCGAGAGGGAAGAGCGCGCGCAGCGCGGGCGTGCGCGGTCGGACGAGGCGCGAGCGTTGGACGAGGTCGGGGCGGAAGACGAGGGGGGTGAAGGCCCGGTCATCGTGCTCGGCGCCGTAGACCTCGTCACGGGCACGTGCACGGTCGGCTACGGGCAGGCCGGGCCGCTTCCGCCCGAGCCCGCGCGCCCCTTCAGTCATCAGAGATAAGAAGGTTGCGGGCTACATCACCTTCGTCTATCATTCCCCGCGACTCTCCCCCGCAAGAAACTGTTCGGCCTGCAATAAAAGCCCCGCCGCACATGAGTAGTAAAAATTTCAAGAGCACGCGCACACGCGCACGGCGCGACGCCCGGACGAAGGCGACTGGATGGCTCGGCCTCGTCGCGCTCCTTCTGGCGTTGGCGGCCCCTGTGTTCTTCTACGCCGCCGCGCGCGCGCAGGTGCGCTCAGGTGTCACGAAGTCGAAACCACAGGCGCCCGTGCAGACGGCCGCGCCCGCCGTCCTGACGCGTACGGACACACAGCCAGTTCCGTTAACGAAGGCGACGCCGCAGGCGCCTGTGCTGAGAAAGCCGCGAGCACCCGTCCTGACGGACGCGCCCGCCGCCATCACTTCAATGCGCGTCCAGCCCGTCTCGGTGACGAAGGTCAACTTCAAGCAGCTCGCCGAGCTTGCGAAGCGCGCGCGCGCGCTTCAGAGGTTGGTAACGGCGGAGCGTGCGGCCCCGGTCCCGGGCACTGTCAACGACACCCCCGCGGGCGTGCCCGTCGCGCCGTCGGCCCGGTCGGTAAGCAGCCCTGCGCCGCCGGCCGGGCAGGAGGACACGGGCGGGCCGCTCGCCGCGTCGCCCTCGCCCGCGCAGAACTTCCTGGCGCAGGAGGATGCGCCGAAGGTCGGCACGACCAACGGCTTCCTCATCCCGCCCGACACGAACGGCGCGGTCGGGCTCGACCGCGTCTTCACGAACACGAACACGAACTACCGCATCCACGACAAGACGACGGGCGCCCCGCTCTCGACCGTCTCCATCGACACGTTCTGGGGCCCGTCGGGCGGCGTCGGCTTCTTCGACCCGCAGATACAGTTCGACCCATACAACCAGCGCTGGATTCTCGCCGTCACGTCCAGCGCGCAGTCGGCCAGCTCCTCGATCAGCATCGCGGTCTCGCAGACCTCCGACCCGGCAGGCGCCTACAACGTCTTCCGCTTCGTCGTCGGCTGCGCCAGCGGCGCGGTGGGCTGCGACGCGGAGGGCGAGTGGGCCGACTACCCGATGCTCGGCTTCAATAAGAACTGGATCGCCGTCGGGATGAATATGTTCAACCTCGCGGCGACCAAGAACAACGACAACAAGGTGCTGGTACTCGACTATCCTTCGGCGCGCACGGGCACGGCCGTCGCCACCATCTTCAGCGGCATCGGCATCGGCTTCTGCAACCACCCGGTCACGACCTACTCCGCAACAGAGGAGACGCTCTACCTCGCCCAGCATCTGTCGAGCCATGACGCGACCTACAGGCTTAACAGAATCACGGGCACGCCTGCCGCGCCGTCTTTAACTCTGGGCACGGACAAGATACGCACGGGCGGGGGCTGGGTGCAGCCGGGGGGCGACATTCTGCCGCAGCAGTGCGTCGCGGGTGTCGGTGCGCCGACGCAAACGTGCCCGACGACCATCCGCAAGCTCGACGTGGGCGACGCACAGGTGCGCTCGAATCCCGTCTTCCGCGACGGCCGCGTCTACTACGCCCAGACGGTCGGACTGCCGGCCGGCGGCCTGACGCACACGGCCGCGCAGTGGACGATTCTGGACGCGGCGACCGGCAACTTCGTGGACGGCGGGCGCGTGGAAGACCCGACCGCCACGGCCACCAACGGCGGCAAGTGGTACGCCTATCCCTCGCTCTCGGTCAACAGGAACGGCGACATCCTGTTGGGCTTCTCCGAGTTCGAGTCGGACGACTACGCCGACGCGGGCTACGCCTTCCGCCTCGGCACCGATGCGGCCGGCACCATGCGCGACCCCTTCATCTACAAAGAGGGCGAGGACTACTACGAGAAGACCTTCGGCACGGCGCGCAACCGCTGGGGCGACTACAGCCACACGCTCATCGACCCCGTTAACGACCGAGACCTCTGGACGATTCAGGAGTACGCGGGGACGCGCGTCGGCGAGTCGGGCACCGGCCCGACCGACTCGCGCTGGGGTACGTGGTGGGCGAAGGTGACGGCGCCGGCTTCGGCGGGCGAGCTGTTGATCTCTGAGTTCCGCCTGCGCGGGCCGGGCGGCGCGGGCGACGAGTTCGTCGAGGTCTACAACAACAACGACTCTGCCCTCATCGTCAGCACGGTTGACGGCTCGGCCGGCTATGCTCTGGCCGCCTCGGACGGCGTCGTCCGTTGCACCATCCCCGCGGGGACAAGCATCCCGGCGCGCGGCCACTACCTCTGCGTTAACTCGACCGGCTACTCGCTCGGCGGCCACCCCGCGGGCGCGGGCACGAACGCGGCCGGCGACGCGACCTACTCGAACGACATCGTGGACAACACCGGCGTTGCCCTCTTCAACACCGCGACCGCGTCGAGCTTCTCGGCCGCGACGCGGCTCGACGCGGTCGGCTTCACGTCCGAGGCCAACGCGCTCTACAGGGAGGGCGCGGGTCTACCGCCTATCAACCCGGCCTCCAACATCCAGCACTCCTTCTACCGCGACAACTGCGGCAAGGGCGGCTCGGCCACAACGCTCGGCGCGTGCCCGAGCGGCGGCTTCCCGCAGGAGACGAACAACAACGCGGCGGACTTCATCTTCGTCGATACGAGCGCGACGAACGCGGGCGCCGGCCAGCGACTCGGCGCCCCGGGGCCGGAGAATCTTTCGAGTCCCGTCCAGCGCAACAGCCAGCTCGGGGCCGGCAACCTCGACCCCGCGGCCGGCAGCTCCAGCCCGCCGAATCGCATCCGCGACTTCACCGTGGACGCGCCGAACAACTCGCCCTTCGGCACGCTCCTCATCCGCAAGACGATCACGAACAACACGGGGACGACCGTCACGCGGATGCGCTTCCGCGTCATCGACCAGACGGCCTTCCCTGTGCCGGCGGGTTACGCCGACCTGCGCGCGCGTACGTCGAGCACGACCCCGGCCGTGCCCGCCGTCGTGACCATCTCGGGGGCGAACCCGGCCTGCCCGGCCCAGCAGTGCGCGGTGCAGCAGACGACGCTGGAGACGCCGCCGTTGCAGCCGAACGGCGGCGCCTTCAACTCGACGCTCTCGGTCGGCTCGGTGACGCTCGCGAACCCGCTCCCGGCCGGCGGCCAGGTCAACGTCCAGTTCCTGCTGGGCATCAGGCAGACGGGCACCTTCAAGTTCTTCGTCAACGTCGAGGTGCTGCCGTAGGGTTGGAGGGTAAAGGGTAAGGGGAAGAGGGAAGGGAAAGACATCGCGTCATCCTTTCCCCCTTCACCTTTACCCTTTACCCCTCGGCTGCGGTGGCGGCGACCCTTGAGACTTTCGGCGCGCGGCGCAGCACGACGAGCGCGACACCCGACATGATGATGACGCCGCCCGCCACAGTCCTCCAGGACATCTCCTCGTGGAGGACGATGACGCCGAGCAGCACGGCCGCCAGCGGTGTCACCAGCGCGATCAGCATCGTCTTCGTCACGTCCACGTGACGCACCAACCAGTAGAAGAGTAGGAACGCCGCCACCGAGCCGACCAGCGTCAGATACAGGATGCAGGCGACGGCGAGCGGCGTCCAATGCAGACGTGTCGGGCTGCCTTCGAGCAGCAGCGCGGCCGTAGCGAGCGCCACGAACCCGCACGCCATCTGCCCCGCCGACAGCACCGCGCCGTCCAGCTTCGCACCCTTCGCCTTCACCAGAACGTTCGCCCACGCCACGAAGCCTGCGCCCGCCACCACGGCCGCGCTGCCCCACAGGGCCATCGGACTTTCGGCGCCCAACTGGTGCGAGAAGATGAGGCCGACGCCGCTGACGCCGAGCAGCGCGCCCGCCAACTTGCGCGCGTTCAGTCGCTCGCCCGGCAGGTACGGGTGAGCCAGCAGCATGCCGAAGACGGGGATGGTCGCCTGCAAGAGTGCCGCCAGCCCCGAGGAGATGTGCTGCTCGCCCCAGAAGAGTAGCCCGTAGTTGAGACCGAAGGAGAGCACGCCCGTCTGCGCGAGCAGCACCCACTCGGCGCGACTCCGCGGCAGGCGCACCCGGCGCGCCGCGATGATTACTGAAAGGATGGCCGTGGCTAAGAGGAAGCGCGCGGCGGCGAAACTCAGAGGGGGGAGGTCATTCAGGCCGAGCTTGATGAACATCCAGGTCGAGCCCCAGATGCAGCACAGCAGCAGGAAGACAACGCGTACCTTCATCCGAATTTCTATACGTGAATCCCTCCGGGAAGGCAAAAGGCAAAAGTGAAGAAGAGAAGCGTGCTCTCCCTCTTCACTTTTGCCTTTTGCCTTTTTACTTTTGCCTTACTCTTCGCGGTAGAGACCGACGACGTTGCCGGTGGAGGTCGGGGCGGCGTGCGGCTGGATGCGGTAGCGCTTGATCTTGGCGTTGAGCGTCGTGACCTTGAGGTTGAGCATGCGCGCGGCGCGGCGCTGGTGGCCGCCCGTGCGCATCAGCGCCCAGCGGATGAGGTCGGTCTCGAAGCGGCGCACCTCTTCCGAGAAGTCGACGCTCGGCTTGGCTTCGAGCGAGCCGCTGCCCTTGATCGAATCGACCTCCTGGAGGAGCGCGAGCGCCAGCTCCCTCAGCGTCTTGAGTCGGACGGCCGCGCCCTGCTCGGGCGGCGCGGGAGCGACGGCGGGCTCGGGCTGGTCGGCCGTTCGGTTGAACGCGTAGTGTCTCTGTTCCAGCATACTTCGGTAGAACTCCCTTCTTGTAAGGTCGGGCAAATGTCGGAGACTCCGCCCGTTTGCAGGCGCGCCGGGCGCCTCTTGAGCAGGGCCGCCCCTGTGGGCCGCCGTGACGAGGGGGATTCTAAAGTCCGCTCACCTCGCGGCGAAGGCTTTTGTGATGAACTGGACGCGTTAAGTGATGAAGCGGCCGGCGGCCGTCCCCGCGTCCGTTTCCGAGCACGTCAAAGACTGTTGCCGAGCGCGGCCTGAAGCTTCTCGCGGTAGCTGCGGCTGAGTGTGAGCTGCGTGCCGTCATTGAGGATGACGTGGTACTCCCCGTGCGACCAGGGTTGAAGCTCCTTGATGCGGTTGATGTTCGCGATGGCCGAGCGGTGGATGCGCACGAAGTCTTTCGGGTCGAGCTGCGCCTCAAGGCTGGAGATGGTCTCGCGCAGCAGGTACGCCTTCTTGTTCGTGTGGATGGAAACGTAGTTGCCCTCGGCCTCGATCCAGTCAATCTCGTCGGTGTTGAGGAAGAAGACGCGCCCGCCGGTCTTGACCACCAGCCGCTCGCTGTAGCGCGTCTGCCCGCGCATCTGTTCTAAGAGCGCGATGATGCGCTCGTCCAGTGCGCCGCCGTTGTCGCGCCTGATCTGGCGCTTGGCGCGCTCC